>DATMRU010000038.1:0-86522 GCA_035565935.1 Roseomonas sp. | reverse complement strand
GCTACACGACCTCCGGCGCGGTCTGCCGCGCCTTTCTCAATCAGCACGCCCCCAAGCAAGAGGGGGGGCAATGGACAGCAGGGTGGGCTCGAGCGGCTACGTCCAGCGCGGACCGACGCACCTTCCAAAGACGCTGGAACTCCCAAGCGGCGAAAGGCGAACCCTAGAGGCGGCAAGCCTGCCCGTGCGGCATCTCGCACGAAGCGCGCGGCGCTGACGCAACTGGAGGCCGCGGACGGCGAGACGCCGCTGAACATCCCTTTCGGGAACAAGGATGCGGCGCGGCAGTTGGGTGCCCGCTATCGTGCGGACGGCTGGTACGCGCCGCCTGGCATTGACCTGGCTGCGTTCCGCGAGCGTGGCTGGCTCTGAGGGGCAGGCTGCCGCTGCGCGGTGTCGTTGCTCTTGAGGTTGGCCCCACCCATTGCCTCTGTAGAAGGCGAGTCGGCCCTGGCGGCCGGCGGATCAGGCGCTGCTGAGCTCTCCGGCCGGCAAGCACGACGACCAGATCGATGCTAACAGCGCCGGCTGTCCCCATGTTCACCACCGAACAGCGACCGTTGCTCGGTGGTGAACATCCGCCGGACGGGGCGAGTATCGCTTGGCGACGGCCCGACGTCTTGGCATTGCCAGGGAGATCGCCCAGTCTGCTCTGATGACAACCAGACTCGTATCACGTGGATCCGAGCCGGCCAGCGTGTTTGGCCTTCTTGGCGCTGATGAAAACGCGGCCACTTTTGCTTTGGGTTGGGCACTGGCGAACAGCCAAACGCTCGCCGAAAGCCTGTTCAGCCACCTCGGCCTAAAGGTCGGCTCTGATGACATACTGGTCGAGCTTCAGCGGCATGGCGAGCGCGACCGCGGTTACACAGACATTGAGCTGCGATCGTCGACCCGGTTCCACATCGTGATCGAAGCGAAGCATGGCTGGGACCCGCCATCGCAGGAGCAACTCACGCGGTATGCCGGTCGCCTGCAGGGAAGCGCCGAGCGGCGGCTCGTATCGTTGTCTGCAGCGGCTGCCTCCTATGCTTCGCTTCTGCTACCGTCAGCTGTTGCCGGCGTCCCTGTGTCCCACCTCTCGTGGGGGGAGTTGCGTCGGCTCGTTCAGCAGGCCGGCGCGGCAGCTAGCGGCTGGCGCGAACGCCTCTGGCTGAACGAGCTCAATCAACACTTGGGGGGATACGTGGCTGACCAGCGGACCGACAGTAATCTCGTTTATGTTGTCTCGCTTTCACGCAATGAGTTGGTGCCAGGATATAGCTGGATCGACGTCGTTGAGCAGACCGACAGTTACTTCCACCCCTATGGGGCAGGTACGGGGTGGCCAGTAACGCCGCCGAACTATCTCGGCTTTCGGTATGATGGTCAGCTGCAGACCGTCCGGCATGTTGATAGCCATGAGGTCATGCAGGCCCTGGGTAGCGCTGACCCGCGCTGGGCAGCGGTCGAGGGTACCCACATCCTGTACCGGCTTGGCCGCCCGATGAGGCCCGCCCGAGAGGTCGGAACGGGAAATATCTTCCGGGCCGCTCGGGTCTCTTGCGCCATTGATACCTTGTTGTCCGGTCAATACGAGACGATCAGCTCGGCGCGGGAGGAAACTGCCAGGCGGCGCAACGAGCAGAGTTAAGCTCGCAGTTGTTCGAGCACACGTGTCACTATCGTGTGCGTCCACGCGGCTCCGCCTCTCGGTGTCGGCGCCCCTCTGTGGGTGGGCGCCCAGGCCATAGCTGCCCGGCTGCCGACGCCCTCGGCCCGCAACTCCTCGACCTCCAGCGCCAGCCGGTGCGCGGCCCTCTTCGCCGCCAGACGCTACGCCTGGGCCGCGACAAATGCCCGGACGCTGGCCTGCTGCGCCTCTAGGCCAGGGCCGCTCTGGCCCTGCTCGGCGGTGTAAACGCAGTACAGCCCGGCAGCATATCGGGGGCAGGGGAGGGGCGGCGTATCAGGCCTCCTCCACCAGGCGGTAGACGGTGTAGCTGCCGCGAGCTCCTCCCCGGCCCGTTCTCACCTGCCGCACCCGCTCCAGTACCGCGACCTTGCTGCCTTGCCGCTGCAGGCTGGCCAGGAAGCCGCGCACGGTGTGCGGCGCCCAGCCGGTGGCCTCGGCGATCTGCGGTCCGCGGGCACCTTCGGGGCGGCGGAGCAGCGCGAGCACCTGGGCCCGCTTGGTGTTGGCCTGGGGGCTGCGCTGCGCGCTCAGAGCAGCCCCCAGGGTGGTCAGGGCCTCATCCAATCCCATAATACCCACCTCCCACGTCGCTACCACCGCTTGGGCGGCGTTTTCCTCAGCCACTAACTCCTCCCCCTCCTGCACCGCCGCCGACGGGCGGACGCGCCGCCCAGGGCAGCACGAGGCCGGTCAGCGTCCGTCGCTTCTGCGCTGTTAGGCCAGCACACGGACCGGCGCGCCCTTCCTCCAGGCGGCGATGTCCTCCACCATGTCGGTGAAGAAGACGCGGTAGGTTCCCTCGGTGACGTAGCCGAGATGCGGGCTCAGCACGACATTGTCGAGGCCGCGCAGCGGATGGTCTTCCGGCAGCGGCTCGATGTCATAGACGTCCAACCCGGCGGCGGCGATGCGCTTCTCCTGCAGCGCCGCCAGCAGCGCGCCCTCGTCCACCAGCGGCCCGCGGGAGGTGTTGATGAGGATGGCGTCCGGCCGCATCAGCGCCAGCTCCGCCGCGCCGACGATGCCGCGCGTGCGCGCCGAGAGCACCAGATGCAGGCTGAGGATCTCGGACTCGCGGAACAGCGACTCCCGCTCCACCCGGCGGACGCCGAGTTCGGCGCAGCGCTCTTCCGTCAGGTTCTGGCTCCAGGCGATGACGTTCAGGCCGAAGGCGCGCGCCACCTCCGCCATGCGCCCGCCCAGTCGCCCGAGGCCCAGCAGGCCGAGGGTGCGGCCATGCAGCGTGCGCCCCACCGTACCTTGCCAGAGCCCTTGCCGCATGCGTCGGTCCTCCTGCGGCAGGTGGCGCAGCGCGGCGAGAATTAGCGCCCAGGCCAGTTCCGTCGTCGCATAGAAGGACTCGCCGCCACCGGTATGGCAGACGCGGATGCCCCGCGCCCGCGCCGCCTCCAGGTCCAGCGTGCGGTTGTGCGCGCCGGTGACGACGATCAGCTTCAGCCGTGGCAGGCGCTCGATCAGCGCCGCCGGCACGGGCATCCGCTCCCGCATCAGGCCGATCACGTCGTAATCCGCCAGGGCGGCGGCCGCGGTGTCGATATCGGGTAGCGGCCGGTCCAGGAAGTCGACCTGGCAATCCGGGCCCAGGCTGGCCCAGTCGGCGAGGCTGCGCCCCACCTGCTGGTAGTCGTCGAGGACGGCGATGCGGGTCATGTTTCCTCCGGCGTCAGTCCAGCCGGATGTTGGCCCGCCGGATGACGTCGCGCCAGGACTCCATGTCCTGCTTCACCGTCTCAGCAAAGGCCTCGGGCGTACTGCCGACCGGTGTCAGGCCCATCGCCGCCAGCCGCTCCCGCACATTCGCTTGGCCGAGCACCTCCCGGAAGGCAGCGCTGAGCTTCTGGACCACCGGCGCCGGCGTGCCGGCCGGGGCGAAGATGCCGAGCCAGTAGCCGACATCGAAGTCCTTCAGGCCGCTTTCCTCCGCCGTGGGCACGTCGGGCAGCAGCGGCGAGCGCTCGCTCCCCGTCACCGCGAGGCCGCGCAACTGCCCCTCCAGCACCAGGGGACGGGAGGTCTGCACGGTGTCGAAGACATACTGGATCTCGTTGGCCAGCAGCGCGGTGATGGAGGGGCCGCCTCCGCGATAGGGCACATGCGTCACCTCGATCCCCGCGCGCTGGGCGAACATCGCGCCGATCAGGTGGCCGGAGGAGCCGGTGCCGGCGGAGCCGTACATCAGCGCGCCGGGATGTGCACGGGCGTATTCGATGAGGCCGCGGATGTCCCGCACCGGCAGCTTCGGGTTGCTGACCAGCAGATACGAGCCGCGCACCGCCTCGGTGACGGGCTGGAGGTCCTTTTCCAGGCTGTAGGGCAGGTTGGTCTTGAGGGAAGGCTCGGTGGCGATGGCGGTGGTGTGCAGCAGCAGCGTGTAGCCATCCGGCGCGGCGCGGGCCACGGCTTCCGTGCCGATGGAGCCGGCGGCGCCGGAGCGGTTCTCGACGATCATCGGCTGGCCCAGCCGGTTCTGCATCTCCGCCGCCAGCAGGCGCGCCACCGGGTCGGTGGAGCCGCCCGGCGGATAGGGCACGACGAGACGGATGGGCCGGTCGGGGAAGGTCTCCGCCCGGGCGGCCGCCGGCAGCAGCGGCATGGCGAGGCCGAGCATCAGCGCGAGCGTCAGCCCGCGGCGTGTCATCCGCATGGATCGTTCCTTCCTCTCTGCACCGGCCAGGGTTTTTGCTTCGGTCCGGCGGGACGCCATGGCGCCACCGGCGCAGGCTAGCCCCCCTCGGTACTGTGCGGAAACGGCGCCGGATGAACATCATCCTTGCAGAAAGCGAAAAGATCGCCCACGGTCAGGCGTGGTCGGCGAGGGCCTCGCGGAACAGCGCCACCAGGAAATCCAGGAAGACCCGCAGCTTGGCGGACATGTGCCGGGTCTGCAGATAGACGGCGTAGATGCCGTTCTCGAACTCCAGATGGCTGACGGTGTGGTCGGGGAAGAGGCGCACCAGCCGGCCCGCGCGCAGCTCCGCGTGGATCGACCAGTCCGGCAGCAGGGCGATGCCGATGCCGGCCTGCGCGGCGGCCACCACGGCGGGGCCGTTGTCCGAGCGGAAGCTGCCATCCACCGGCACCTCGGTCAGCGCGCCGCCGGCATCCAGGAAGCGCCAGACGGTGCGCCCCATGTTGACGCGGTAGGTCAGGCAGTTGTGCCGCATCAGGTCGAACGGCGCGCGGATCGGCGGGTGGGCGGCCAGATAGCCGGGCGTGGCGCAGACGATGCGCTCGCTGCTGGCCAGCTTGCGCACCATCAGCGCGGAATCCACAAGCTTGCCGATGCGGATGTCGACGTCGATGTTGCGCTCGATCAGGTCCACCGGGAAGTTGGAGAGGGCGAGGTCCACCCGCACCTCCGGATAGGCGGCGAGGAAGCGCGGCAGGGCGGGCACGATGTACTGCTGGCCCACCAGCATGCGCGAATGCACCCGCAGCGTGCCGCGCGGCTTCATCTCCAGGCTGGAGACGCTGGCATTCGCCTCCTCCACCTGGTGCAGGATCTGCTCGGCCTGCCGGGCATAGAGCTCGCCGGCCTCGGTGAGTGTCAGGCGGCGGCTGGTGCGGTGGACGAGCCGTGTGCCCAGCTCCTCCTCCAGGCCCTGCAACTGGCGGGAGACGGAGGCCGGCGACAATCCCAACAGCCGCCCCGCCGAGGACAGGCTCCCCGTCTGCACGACGCTGACGAAGACGCGCATCGCACGCAAGGATTCCACGCCGCTTCCTCCGGTCTTTTCACTTTGTGCAAAGAGACTACGCGCCGGCCGGCGGTTTGCAAGCATGGCCCCGCTGCCTAGCGTGATGCCCGCAAGCAGGAGGAAGCAGGCGATGAACCCTCAACAGCCGGAAAAGGCCGTGCTGGTGACCGGTGCGGCGCGGGGTGTCGGCCATGCCGTCGCCGCGCGCCTGGTGCGGGGCGGCTACCGCGTGGCGCTCTGCGACGTCGCGCCCGGCGCGGCCGCCACGGCGGCGGCAGGGCTGGGCGCGGCGGCGGCGGGCTTCGAGGCCGATGTCAGCGACGAGGCTTCGGTGGCCACGCTCTTCGCCCGTCTCGCTGACTGGTGCGGCGGGCGCCTCTACGGCGTGGTGAACAATGCCGGCATCGCCCCCGCCGCTCCGCCGGAGGTGGAGGCCATGCCGCTGGAGCACTGGTCGCGCGTGCTGGCGGTCAATCTCACCGGCGCCTTCCTGGTCTGCCGGGCCGCCGTGCCCTTGCTGCGGGCAAACGGGGCGGGGCGCATCGTCAACATCGCCTCGCGCGCCGCCCGCACCCATTCGCCCACGGTGGGCGGCGCCTATGCGGCTTCCAAGGCGGGGCTGGTCGGCTTTTCGCGCAGCCTGGCGGGGGAGGTGGGGCCAGCGGGCATCACCGTGAACGTCATTGCCCCGGCGCGGATCGCCACGCCCATGACGCGCGGCGCCGCCGACACCGAGGCGCGCGACCAGCGCACCATCGCCGCCACGCCGCTGCGCCGGGTCGGCCAGCCGGAGGATATCGCCGGCAGCGTCGCCTTCCTGCTCTCCGACGACGCCGCTTTCATGACGGGTGCCATCCTGGACGTGACCGGCGGCTCCTTCATGCCCTGATCTTTCCGTTTTCCGCAAAGATGCCGCTCGGCGGCGGCGCATTTTGCGCGGGGAGCGCGGGTGATAGCGATTCCGGCGGAACGGGGCGCGCGATGATGCCCCGCAGCCCGCGAGGACGACGCCATGCCCACCCGCCGCTCCCTGCTGGGCACCGCCGCGCTGGCGGCGCCCGCCCTGGCCACCGGCCGGCTGCGCGCGCAGCCCGCGGGGCGGCCCATCCGCTTCGTGGTGCCCTTCGCGGCGGGCGGCGGCTCTGACATCGTGGCCCGCCTCTTCACCGAGGACCTCAGCCGCGCGCTCGGCGCCCCGGTGGTGATCGACAACCGGCCCGGCATGGCCGGCTCGCTCGGCGCGGACTCGGTGGCGAAGGCACCGCCGGACGGCACCAGCATCGTCATCTGCACGCCGGGCATCCAGATGACCAACCCCTTCCTTTATCCCTCGCTGCCCTACAACGCCGAGACCGACTTCACGCCGATCATCCACCTGGCCGAGTTGCCCAATCTGCTGGTGGTGCATCCCTCCGTGCCGGCCACGAGCGTCGCGGAGCTGGTGGCCTATCTGAAGGCCCATCCGGGCCGGCTGAACTTCTCCTCCACCGGCCCCGGCTCCTCCAGCCACCTGGCGGCGGAGCTGTTCAAGACGATGGCGGGCGTGGAGATGACCCATGTCCCCTATCGCGGCTCGGGCCCGGCGCTGATCGACCTCGTCGCCGGCCGGGTGCAACTCGCCATCGACAGCTTCACCGCGATGATCCAGCCGGTGCATGAGAAGTCCCTGCGGGCGCTGGGCATCTCCACCGAGCGCCGCCTGCCGGACCATCCGGACATTCCCGCCATCGCCGAGACGCTGCCGGGCTACGAGGCCTCAACCCTGCTCTACATCGCCGGCCCCGCCCACACGCCGGAATCCGTGGTGCAGCGGCTGAACGCGGCCTTCAACGAAGCGCTGCGCACACCGCGCATCAGCGAGCGCTTCCGGCAGCTCGGCATGGTGCCGACCGGCGGCACGCCGGAAGCGCTGCAGGAGATCATCACCATGCAAACGGCGAAGTGGAAGCGCGTCATCGAGATTTCCGGCGCGCGGGTGGAGTGAACAGCATGGACCTGACGACCTTGCGCCTCGATGTGACGGACGGCGTCGCCACCGTCACCCTGGACCGGCCGCCGGTGAACGCGCAGAACCGCGCGCTGCGCGAGGAGCTGCTTTGGCTCTTCGACACACTGAGCGACCGCGCGGACGTGCGCGCCATCGTCCTGACCGGCGCCGGCAACAGCTTCTCGGCGGGTGCCGACATCAAGGAGCGTGTCGGCCTGGTACAGGAGCCCGGCGACTACCTCCGGCACAACCGGCTGACGCGCGAGTTCTTCCATGTGGTGGCCGACTGCGCCAAGCCGGTCATCGCAGCGGTGAACGGCCCGGCCATCGGTGCCGGCTTCGCGCTGATGAGCTGCTGCGACATCCTGCTAATGGCCGAAGAGGCCTGGGTACAGATGCCGGAGCTGGATGTCGGGCTAGCCGGCGGCGCCGCCTTCCTGCGGCGGCACTTTTCGCCCTCGACGGCGCGGATGCTGTTCTTCACCGGCCGCCGCGTCGCCGCCGCCGAGCTGTACCGGCGCGGCATCGTCGAGGCCCGCCTGCCGCGCGTCGAGTTGCTGGCGGCCGCACAGGAAATGGCGCGCGAGATCGCCGCCAAGAGTCCTCTGGCGGTGACCAAGGCGAAGCACGCCTTCAGCACCGTCGAGACGATGCCCTTCCGTGACGCCTACCGCTTCGAGCAGGGCGTGACAATCGAGCTGTCGCACAGCGAGGATGCGCGCGAGGCCCAGCGCGCCTTCGTCGAGAAGCGCAAGCCGGTCTTCCGCGGCCGCTAGACCATAACAGGAGGAACACCATGGCCACCGGCCGATACACCAGCGACCTGGAGACGGGCGACGTGCTCGGTCCCGTCGAGTTCACGCTGAGCCCCTTCGTCGTGCGCGAATACTGCCACGGCAACGAGATGCACCAGCCCTTCTTCCAGGATGTGGACCGCCCGATGGTGCCGCCGACTATGGTGCACCTGCAGAAGCTGCGGCTCTACAGCCATTCCTGCCCCGCCGGCACCGGGCCGAATGCGCGCGTGCATGTGGAGTTCGACGCCACCTGCCATGACGTGGTGCGCGCCGGAGAGAAGCTGCGTGCCACCGGCCGCGTGGCGCAGCGCTACGTCAAGCGCGGGCGGACCTATGTGCAGATCGAGATCGACCTGCGGGCGGTGGAGGACGACCGGCCGCTGATCACCTATCGCGACACCGTCATCGTCGCCTATGCGCCCGGCAAAGTGGAGGCCTGAGCATGAACGACGTCCGCCTGGAGATCGGCACCACCCTGCGCGCCCCGGCGCGCCGCATGACCCGCGAGCGGATGCGCTGGTATGTGGACCTGCTGCCGACGGTGGAGGCCGATGACGGCCGCGTCCACCAGGCCGAGCCCACCATCCATGACGACGACGAATTCGCCCGCTCCCAGGGGCTGCCCGGCATCATCGCCGACGGGATGCTCTCCACCAACTGGATCCTGTCGCTGTTGCTGGACGCCTTCGGCGAGGATGCGCTGTGTCCCGGTGCGCTCTCCACGCGCTACATCGCGCCGGTCTTCGAGGACGTGATGGTCACCACCGCCGCGACCGTCACCTCGGTCGGGGAAGAGGCGGACGGCACGCTGCGCTACGGGCTGGATGTCTGGTGCGAGGAGGCAGGCGGCCGCAAGCTGACGGTCGGCAAGGCGAGCGTCCGCGCCACCGGCTCCCCCGCCGCGCGCGCCGTCGCGCCGCGCTTCACGCTCGGCGCCTGACGCGGGGACGCCATGAACCCGCTCGACGGCATCCGCGTGCTGGACTTCACGCGCGTCTTCGCCGGCCCCGCCGCCACCCAGCTTCTGGGCGACTTGGGCGCGGAGGTGATCAAGGTGGAGGAGCCCGGGCGCGGTGATGAGGCCCGCACCCTCGGCACCACGCCCGCCAGCCTGGCGGAGCACGGCGCCAGCGCCTCCTACCTCGCCTTCAACCGCAACAAGCGCAGCGTCGTGCTGGACCTGCGCAAGCCGGAGGGCCTCGCGGTGGCGCGCCGCCTCGCCGCCCAGGCCGATGTGCTCGTGCACAACTTCCGCCCTGGCGCCATGGCGCGCTGGGGCCTGGACTGGGAGAGCCTGCGCGCCGCCAATCCCCGGCTGGTCCATTGTTCCTTCTCCGCCTATGGCGAGACCGGGCCGCTGCGCGACGTGGGCGCCAATGACCTCGCCTTGCAGGCGCATAGCGGGCTGATGAGCATCACCGGCGAGCCGGACCGCCCGCCGGTACGCTGCGGCAGCGCGGTGATCGACCTGCATGGCAGTCTGGCCATGGTCGGCGCCATCCTGGCCGCGCTGCTGCAGCGCGAGCGGACGGGCGAGGGGCAGGCGGTGGAAACCTCGCTGCTGCGCGCCTCGGCGCATCTGATGAGCTACATGTACACGGAGTACTGGCTGGACGGCACGGAGCGGAAGCCGATGGGCACCGCCAACCATCTCAGCGTCCCCAACCAGGTGGTGCCGACCGCCGATGGCAGTGTCGTCATCATCGCGCCCAGTGACGAGATGTGGCGCCGCTGTGCCCGCGCGCTCGACCCCGAGAGCCTGGACCGCCCGGAATTCGCCACCGCCATGGACCGCCGCCTGCGGCGCGAGGAGCTGATCGCGGCGCTCTCCGCGGCCACCCGGCGGCACACCAGCGACGAGGTGGTGGCCGCGCTGGCTCCCGCCAAGGTGAACGTCGCCAAGGTCAACACAGTCGGGCAGGCAGCGCAGGACCCGCAGCTCCAGGCGATCGGCGGCGTGCTGGAGTTGGAGCGGGAGGGCAGGACTGTGCGTACTGTGGCGGCGCCCTTCGTCCTCCAGGCCGCCCCGATGCGGACGGGGGCGGCCCCTCCGGCCCTGGGTGCCGACACTGAGGCCGTTCTGGCCCAGGCGGGCTTCGGCCCGGACGACATCAAGGCGCTGCGCCAGGCCGGTGCCTTCGGCTGGAGCGCACCCAGAAAGGAGCAGCACCCTCAAATGCACAGGCGATCGAAGGCTTGACCTTCCCCCGTGAACTCGGACCACATGGAGTGAGAGAGTTGGCCTTCTGAGAGGGAGGCTGCGGGTATGAAGAAGCGGCACACTGCGGAGCAGATCATTGGCCTGTTGTGCCAGGCGGATACGGCCGAGGAGCGCGCGGCGTTGCAGCGCCTGGTCCGGCGCCAGGGCGCCGGGCAGGCTGCGGTGATGCGGGCTCGCATCGTGCTGGCGGCCGATGCCGAGCCGGAGGCGACCAACAGCGCGATTGCGGCGCGGCTGGGCATCAGCCGCCAGAGCGTGATCACCTGGCGGCAGCGCTTCCTAGCGCACCGGCTGGAGGGGCTGGTGGATGCGCCCCCGGAGCGGGGCACCGCGGCAGGTGGACGACGAGGCGGTCGGTCGGATGATCGCGCTGACCCTGGAGGAGCAGCCCGCAGGGGCGACGCATTGGTCGACCCGCGCCATGGCCCGACGGGTAGGTATGAGCCAGACCATGGTCTCGCGCGTCTGGCGGGCCTTCGGGCTGCAACCGCACCGGAGCGAGAACTCCAAGCTCTCCCGGGATCCGGCTTTCGTCGACTAGGTCCGCGATGTTGTCGTGGCGCACAACGCATCCTTTGACCGCCGCTTTCCCGAGCGCTTTTGCGAGGCGTTCGTCAGCAAGCTCTGGGCCTGCTCGCTGTCGGGGACCGACTGGGCTGGGGGAGGGGTTCGAGGGCAGCCGGCTAGGCTATCTCGCCATGCGGCATGGGCTGTTCTTCGACGGGCACCGTGCCCATCACGACTGCCAGGCCACCCTGGAGATCCTGGCCCGGCCGCTGCCCAAGTCCGGGGTGACCGCGCTGGCGCAGCTGCTGCAGGGGGCGCGCCAGACCCCCTGGCGGATCTGGGCCGAGCAGGCCCCGTTCGAGGCGAGCCTAATCGTAATAATGTGCTTGACTCGCCGTGCCCGCCGGCGCGGTGATCTGGGGACCTTCCACGGGGACCAACGGATGCGCCTGTTTGCAGCCACGATCGCCACTGAAACAAACACGTTCTCGCCGCTGCCGACGTCCATGGAAGCGTATCGGGAGGGCGTGTTCCTGCGGCCCGGCGAACACCCGGACGACACCGCGTTGATGTGCACCGCGCCGCTGTTCGTCGCGCGCCGGCGAGCGGCGTTGGATGGGTTCACGCTAATCGAGGGAAGCTGTTTCGCGGCAAGCCCGGCTGGGCTCACAAACCGTGCCGATTACGAGGCGATGCGCGATGAGATCCTGGCGCAGGTGAAGGCTGCGTTGCCACTCGACGGCGTGCTGCTGGGGTTGCACGGTGCAATGGTGGCGCATGGGTATGACGACGTGGAAGGCGACGTGATCAGGCGGGTCCGAGCAATCGTCGGGCCCGATGTGGTAGTCGGCGTCGAACTCGATCCGCATTGCCACCTGACGCTGGAGCGCGTGCGTCATTCGGATATCATCGTGCTTTACAAAGAATTTCCGCATACGGATGTGGTGGAGCGCGCCGAGGATCTGTTGACGCTGGTGCTGCGGACGATCCGAAAGGAGATCCGTCCAGTCATGTCGATGTACGACTGCCGGCAGATCGGCTCGTATCCGACGACGCTGCCGCTCATGCGGAGCTTTGTCGATCGAGCGAGTGCGATGGAGGGCAAGGGCGGCGTGCTGTCGGTTTCGATCGGACACTGCTTCCCGTATGCCGACGTACCGGAGATGACAGGGCGCATTCTCGTCGTTGTGGATGGCGACAAGGCGCAGGCGGATCGGCTGGCGACCGAAATCGGCACGGAGTTTGTGGCGATGCGCGGGCAGACCGCGCCTGATTACCTCGACGTGGAGAGCGCGATCACGACGGCCTTGGAGATCGACGGCATGCCGGTTGTTATAGCCGACCCGGCCGATAACGCCGGCGGCGGTGCGCCTACGGACAACACGACGGTGCTGCGACGGCTGATCGAGCGCGGCGTTCAGGAGGCGGCGTTGGGGCCGATCTGGGATCCGGTCGCGGTGCGGCTGTGCTTTGATGCGGGGCTTGGAGCGGTGTTCCCGCTGCGCTTCGGCGGCAAAACGGGGCCGACGTCGGGCACTCCCGTGGATGCCGAGGTGACCGTCACCGGACTTATGCGGGACTGCTACCAGAGCTTCGGACCGACGCAGGTGAAGCTTGGGGATTGTGCCTGTGTGAAGATCGGCGGCGTGGAGGTGGTGCTGATCAGCAACCGTACACAGGCGCTGGGGCTCGAACTATTCCGCAATGTTGGCGTGGAGCCGACCGAACGGAAGATTCTCGTCGTGAAGTCGACGAATCATTTCCATGCGGCGTTCGGCCCGATCGCGAAGAAGGTGCTCTATGTCGACAGCGACGGGCCGTTGTCTCGGGATTACACGAGGATACCCTATACGCAGGTGCAACGCCCGATATGGCCGCTTGATGCAGAGACGTCGCCGGGGTTGGTGTTGTGATCAGGCGGGCCTGACCCCCCACGGGTAAGGCGCCCCGCCTTCGGCGATGCCCGTGATGCTGTCACGGAACATGGTCCGGATGAAGGCCTGGCCGAGTGGGATCGAGGCGACGCCTTCCAGTGCCGCCTTATTGATGGCGTCGGCGAGGCGCTTGCGGCTTGCGTCGTCGGGTGCTTCCAGCCACTCGGCGACCATCGTTTCGACCGCGGGGTTCGTCCACCAGCCGAACCAGCCGTCCTTGCCAAGGCCGCGGACCGTGCTCGCCGTGGCAGGATTGGCCCAGGCGGTCCCCGCGCCCCAGGTGTGAAAGATGCTCCAGCCGCCCTTCTCGACCGGCTCGCGGGAGGTGCGGCGCTGGACGACCGTGCCCCAGTCGCTCTCGGCCAGCTCAACGTTCATGCCGACCCTCTTGAGTGCCGCGTAGGTCACCTGGCCAAGCGGACCGATCGTGGGGAAGTCGGTCGGGTTCAGGATGACGACGCGCTCGCCCTTGTAGCCGGCGGCATCGAGTGCCCTCTTCACTGCGTCCGGATCGCGCTTGCCCTTCAGCAAGTCCGCGCCGTCCTCGGATTCATAGGGCGTATTGCAGGGAAACAGGCTGAAGCACGTGCGCCAGACGGTTTTATCGTCGCTCCCGTAGACCGCGCTCATGTAGGCTTCCTGATCGACCGCCATCATCACCGCGCGGCGGATGGCCTCGTTGTTGAACGGAGCCTGCAGGTTATTGAGGCGCATGACGGCGCAGTTGCCAGCCGGGTTCTGGATCATCATCTTGATGTGCTTGTCGCGCTGCAGCATCGGGATGAGGTCGGATGTGGGGTTCTCCCACCAGTCGACCTCGCCACTGCGCAGTGCCGCGGCGGCCGTCGCGGCATCGGGGATGATGTTCCACTCAATGCGGTCGTAATGGGCGATCTTGGCGCCCGAAGCCCAGTCGGGCGGCTCGGTGCGGGAGACGTAGTCCGTGAACTTCGCGTAGGCGACACGGCTGCCGGAATTGTATTCGTCGGGCACAAAGCGGTAGGGCCCGGAGCCGATCACCTCGCTGATCGCGGTCGTCGGAGCCGTTCTGGCGAGCCGCTCCGGCATGATGAACGGAACGCGGCTGTCCGTCTTTGCAAGCACATCCAGCAACAGCGGAAACGGCTTGGTGAGCCGGATCTCCAGCGTGCGGTCGTCTACCGCCTGCCAGGCCTCCACGACGCGTCCGAGCAGCTTGCCGAACTCGTCAGCAAGCGCGAAGCGTTGCAGGCTCGCAATGCAATCAATTGCGCGTACCGGCGTGCCGTCGTGGAACTTGAGACCGTCGCGCAGCCGGATGCGCCAGACGCGCCCGCCGGCGGAGACCTCATGCCCGGCCGCCATCTGCGGTTGGGGCTGCATCTTCCCGTTCACGGCGTAGAGGGTATCGTAGACGTAATAGCCGTGGTTCGCGGTGACGGTCGCCGTCGTCCAGATCGGATCGAGCGACACCAGGTTGGATTGCGGAATGAATCGCAGCGTGCTGATGCGCGCTGGCTGTGCGATGGCAGGAGCAGCGAGGACTGAGGCGGCGGTCCCGAGCAACGTGCGGCGACGCATTGGCGGTCCCCTTTCATACATCGGTCGGCACTATCGACTGCGATTTTCGTCCGGCTATGCTGATGGTGCGCCAGCTATCACCGTATTTCAATGATTACTGGTGAGGGTTCCGTTGCAAAGATCACTGTCCACCGCGAATAGCTGGGAGAAGAGGCAGATGGAACGGAGCCTCTGGGTCTGCCCCACTGGAGCGGGCATCTCAGTTAGGCTGAAGGGTCAGAAATACGTAAGCGAGACCATCAGTCCAGATAGTCGGGTCTGGGGATCAAGCCTCCGCCAAGCGGTAGATAGAGTAGCTGCCTCGGGCGCCGGCCTTGCCGGGCCCGATCTGCCGGACGCGTTCCAGTACCGCGACCTTGCTGCCCCGCCGCTGCAGGCCGGCCAGGAAACCGCGGACGGTGTGGGGAGCCCAGCCGGTGACCTCGGTGATCTGCGGTCCGCTAGCGCCTTCGGGGCGACGGAGCAGCGCCAACACCTGGGCGCGCTTGGTGTTGGCCCGGGGGCTGCGCGGCGTACTCAGGGCGGTCTGCAGGGCAACCAGGGCCTCCTCCAGGCCCATACCTGCCTCCCAGGCCGCCACCGCCGCTTGGGCGACGCTGCGCAGGCCGGTCGTAGCAGAACAGCATGGCGGTGACGGCGCCGTCCGGGACCGCAACGGCCTGCAGCACCTGGACCGTGAACGCATAAGGCATGTAGCAGGCCGCCATGCCCAACACGGTCAGCGGCAGCACGGCCATAACTCCCGGCCGGCGCAGGAGCGCCAGACGCTCACCCAGCGGCACCCGCGGATTGCCGGGCACGCGTGGCATAATGGCGAGGACGCCGAGGGCAGCGGCGAAGGAGATCGCCCCCACGAGGCCGAGGGCGGCACGCCAGCTCAGTGCGGCGCTGGCAACGCGCCCGAGCGGGACGCCGAGCGCCGTGGCGATGGTGAGCCCGCCGATGACGACGGCGAGCGCGCGGGCCCGGAGGTCGGGGCGCACCAGAGCGGCCGCGACAGCGCCGGCGTTCGGGGTGTAGGCGGCCGCGGCGGCCGCGGCAGCGATCCGCGTGGCGATCAGGACGCCAAGCGTTGGCGCCACGGCGGAACCGAGGTTGGCCATACCGAGCGAGACGAGGGCGCCGATCATGAGTGCGCGGCGGGGCAGCGACGCCGTTGCCGTCGCGATTACGGGGGCGAGGAGGGCGTAGGCCAGGGCGAACGCGGTGACGGACTGCCCCGCCGCGGCGGGCGTGACCGCCAGGCCCTGGGCCATGGCGGGCAGGAAGGCCGCCACGACGAAGGCGTCTGTACCCACCGCGAACGTGCCCAGGGCCAGCACTAGCGTGGAGGCAAGGCCGAACGGGCGGGAGGGGGGCGACAGATCGATGGGCATCAGGCAGTGGCGCCCTATATTGGACACTCGACATCCAGATTATCCTCTCGCGAAGGGGAGGGCATTAGGAACTCCGGAATCAGGGCGTTTTGGCCGCGTGCCAGCAGCGCATGCGGTCGGCGGCTGAAGCCGGCGTGGTAGCCGACATGTCGGCGATGGTCTGGCTGGCCAACTCGCGCCGCCAGGCTGCTTCGGCCCGGTGCATCGCGGCCGCGATGCCGCAGGGGCGGAGGTACTCCCGCGGCGGGACCCCTGCGCCGGCCCCCCTACGCCGGATCTCGGTGCAGCGGAAGGCTGCGCCTGGTCCCTCGATGGCCGTGACGACATCGAGGAGGGTGATCACCTCGGCAGGCTTGGCGAGGCGGAAGCCGCCCTTGGCGCCGGCGGTCGAGGTCAGGATGCCGGCCCGAACGAGGGACTGAAGGCACTTGTTGAGGTAGGCGGGCGGCAGGTCGAACGCTGCAGCCAGCTTAGAGGCAGGCACTGCCTCCGAGTCGCCCAGCCATGCCAAGGTCAGGCAGCAATGGAGAGCCCATTCCACCCCTTCGCCCATCCGCACCGCCCATCCCCCCTTGGTCGAGAAATTGGACGTATCATATCCAGATTACGCTGCCAACCTGCCTCGACCCGTTTGGCGAGAGCGAAAGAGTGCCGTCTCTCCGCCACCGCCCTCTGATCCGGAGGCGCCATGCCCGCCCGCATCGATGACCTGCTGGTCCTCAACGCCAACCTCAGCAAGACCGACTTCGCCAAGTACCTGCGCGACCGCGAGGCGGTGCTGCCCGCTGACTTCGGCGGGCTCGGGGACGGTGGCCGACGACCGTGCCGCGGCGGACGGCAAGATGGCGGTGATCCCGCCCGTCACCTGGAACGTCTCCGCGGGCGTGGTACTGGGAGGCGGTGCCCGCGGCCTGATCATGCGCGGGGTGCTCCGCTACACCGACACGGCCCCCGCGACGGTGCTGACCCTCGGTGATGGTGGGACGGTCCGCAACGGCGAGAAGCTCTACGCCAACCTGCAGGTCGTGCGGCAGATCCAGTCGGACTGGGGCAGCGAGGCCGATATTGGCACCCGCTGCGGCAACGCCGTCCTCAACCGCCACCGCGCCCCGGCCTCGCGCCACCTGCGGCTGCTTGGGGCGGTGCCGAACCTGCGCGCCGCCGCCTTTCGCCACAGCGCCACCGAGTCCGGGGTGGAGGGGCTGGCCGCGGTCGCCGCCTCGACCACCCTGGCCGAGCTGTCCTTCAACGGCCTGGACGGCATCACGGCCACCGGCCGGGAGCTGCTGCTGGACGTGCAGAAGGGCTTCGCCTTCGTGGTCGACACCTGCGCGGTCACCTGCGACGACGCGGCGACCGCACGGTAGCGCCGCGTCGCCCGTCAGATCACCACCCTGATGCCGGGATCGACACTACCCGCAACAACGGAACAGGGTGGCAGAGTCCGCTGTCGAGAAGGTGCAGAACAGTCTCGGCCATCCGGTTCGGGCGAGTAGCCGCCGATCTTGCTCGCGGGTAGCGAAGTCCGCGTGCCCACCAACACTGAGCCTCCACCAGCGGCCGAAGTCCCTCGGGATGCCGGAACGCTGATGAGCCTTCCTGGAACGCTCCCGCATATCCCCAGCGTTCCGCGTAAGCAGCTGAACTTGCCAGATTTGGAACGCTGGAACGCTCGGAACGCTGTTTTGGCCTACTTTTGGGTTTGGCGTTCAGCAAGCCGCTCCCGGCCCGCTGAGGTGCCGCTCGGTGCTGCCTTCTTTTTTCTTCCTTTTGCCCGGCTTGACCGCAGCACCACTCCACCCAGGCAGCCATCAACGGTACCCGCAGATCGAAGAGGTCGGACCGCCGGTAGCGAGCCGCCACCGTGCTCTCGTCCTCATGGGCCAGGGCCTTCTCCGCCGCCGCGGCGTCGCTGGGTCGGGTATCGTCAACCCAGGTGCGGAAGCTGGCGCGGAAGCCGTGCGGCACCGCTTCCTGCCCATCGGCGTCGCGCCAGGGTGGCGGAGCGCCCTCGGGGCGATCAGCGTTCATCCGGCGCATGACCGCGGAAAGGGCCATGTCACTGAACGGCGCCTTGCCGCTGGCGTTAGGGAGGACCAGGGCATCCGCCATCAGGCGGGCGAGGCGAGGCACGTCCTCCACCTTCGCGCGACTGCCGGTGCGCAGGCCCAGACTGCTTTGGATGTAGCCGCGGCCGTGGCGCAACGGCGCATGGACGAGGAGACCGGCCGCAATTTCCTTCTCCAAGCCGATGCGGGTCATCAGATCTACTCCAAGCTTTTTGAGGACGAGTTGCTTCATCAGGTCGATGGACCCTGCCTCGTACCGTCCTCGATCCATTAGGCCTGCCTGGAATAGCAGAGGGTGAAGTTGCTCTCGGTTGGCGAAATTCCCCTTCGGCAGGATGAGGGGATGATCCCATAGATCGTTTAGGGACGCGTGCGGCAATGTCGCCAGCGGTGAGGCTGACGGCGACCCGACACCGAGGCGAAACGGCACAGAGGCGATCCTCCGTAGTTCCGGCCGTGGTCTAACCTCGAAGGCCAGGCCGAGATCGGCATCCCCGTTGGCGATCGCGGTTGGAATGTCCTCGGTGTTGAGGATGCCGACCCCGATGCTAACCCGCGGGTGGCGGGTGCTCATGGCAGCTATGGCTGTCGGAACGACATCGTGACAGAGGCCTTCCAGCGTCACGAGTTCGACGTGGCCAGCCTCAAGCCCTTTCAAGGCGTCCAGCCTGGATTGCACCCCCTCTGCGTCACGCAGCACGCTGATGACGTGTTGGGCAAGGATTTCGCCCGCCGGGGTCAGCTTCAGACCGCCGGGCAGCCGCTCGAACAGCAGCATCTGCAACTCCGCTTCAAGCGCGAGGACCTGTCGGTTCACCGCGGAGGACGCGACGTTGAGGCGACGGGCCGCTTCGCGGATGCTGCCGGCCCGCCGGACGGCATCAAAGTACACCAGCGACGCCGCATGGATGCGATAGCGCGGCCGCTTCATGGCTGCTCCTCTGCCTGATGCCGAAACGGCATCACCTTGTCCTAAATCTTGTTCTTGTTCGAGCAGGACCGTTCTGGAAAAGCTGTGGCCGGGTAGCCCGGTCCGCGCCTTTCGGCGCGGGACAAAGAGTTTGCTCCGAACCGGCGGGTCACCCATGAGGAACGCGAGGACCTGTCGCTCATGCGCCGCACCGGCTGCGCTGCGGCATGGGTCTCGGCGGCTTTGGGCTCGTTCAGGATAGGAAGACCTTCGATGGCTATACTCGCGGATGATTCGGCGGCGCCGCTCTCAGGAACCGCACCACCGGGAAGCGACGTTGTCTCGCGCGATGGCTGGAAGGCCCTGGCGGGCTCCACCCTCGGCTACGCCATGGACGGCTTCGACCTGCTGATCCTCGGCTTCATGCTGCGGGCCATCTCGGCCGACCTCAACCTGACTCAGGCAGAGAGCGCCTCGCTGGTCACGGCCACGCTGATCGGCGCCGTGATCGGCGGCGTCGGCTTTGGAATGCTGTCGGACCGGCTGGGCAGGGTCCGGGTGCTGACCTGGACCATCATCCTGTTTGCCGTGTTCACCGGCCTCTGCGCCTTAGCCCAGGGTTACTGGGATCTGCTGATCTACCGCACCATCGCCGGCATCGGCCTGGGCGGCGAGTTCGGCATCGGCATGGCGCTGGTCGCCGAGGCTTGGCCGGCCTCCAAGCGTGCCCGCGCGTCCTCCTATGTCGGCCTGGGCTGGCAACTCGGCGTGCTCGCCGCGGCCCTGCTTACGCCGCTGCTGCTGCCGGCGATCGGCTGGCGCGGCATGTTCGCCATCGGCCTGTTCCCGGCCGTCGCGGCCTACTTCATCCGGCGAGGCCTGCACGAGCCCGACGTCTTCGTGGAGAAGGCCGCCAACCCTCCGGCCAAGTCCTCGCTGCGCCTGCTGGCGGCCGACCGTCAGACGACACGCACCAGCATCGGGCTCGTCATCCTCTGCGCAGTGCAGAACTTCGGCTACTACGGCGTGATGATCTGGCTGCCGAACTACCTCTCCACGAGGTTCGGCTTCGGTCTCACCCAGTCCGCCACCTGGACCGCCGTTACCATTCTGGGCATGGCGGTGGGCATCTACGCCTTCGGCCAGGTCGCCGACCGCGTCGGGCGCAAGCCGGCCTTCTTCGGCTGGATGCTCGGTGCGGCCGCCATGGTGGTCGTCTACTCGAAGCTCACCGATCCCTTCGCCCTGCTGATTGCCGGCGCGGTGATGGGCTTCTTCGTCAACGGCATGCTCGGCGGCTACGGCGCGCTGATGAGCGAGCTGTACCCCACGGCGGCGCGGGCGACGGCGCAGAACGTGCTGTTCAACATCGGCCGCGCCATCGGCGGCTTCGGCCCGGTGGTGGTCGGCGCGGTGGCCACGGCCTGGGGCTTCGACACGGCTATCGCCCTGCTCGCCCTGCTCTACCTGCTCGACCTCGCGGCGATGTGGCTGCTGATCCCCGAGCGCAAGGGGGAGGCGCTGTCGTGAGCACCGCCATGGACTTCGCCCCTGTCGGCTGCGGCGCGTTCCGCCCCCGCGCGGCAGAGGAGCGGGTGGAGGTCGTCTCCAACGCCCTTGTCAACGGCGAGTACCGCCACTTGGTCGTGGCCTGCAGCGAACTGGCCGCGACCGCCGCCCCGGGGCAGTTCTACCAGCTCCTCTGCCCGGCGCCGCCGGCGAGGCACCCTTCCTCCGGCGGCCGATGAGCCTCTACGGTGCCGATCGTGCGGCCCGACGAGTGGAGTTCCTTTACAAGGTCGCCGGCGCCGGCACCCGCGGCCTGGCCACCCTGTCGCCTGGCGACGGCCTGCAGCTGCTCGGTCCGCTGGGTCGGGGCTACACGCTGGACCCGGCGTGGCGGAATATCGTCGCGGTGGGACGCGGCGCCGGCCTCGCGACCCTCGGCCCGATGGCCCAGGCAGCCCAGGCGGCAGGGATCGGCGTCACCGCCGTCCTGTCCGCCCGCCGCCCGGACCTCGTGGTGTCGGACGAGCTGTTCCGCTCGCGCGGTGCCACCGTGCTGACCGCGACTGACACGGAGGGCAACAGCGGGCCGGCCCATGTCGAGCGCTTCCTGCGCGATCCCGCCGGCTGGTCCGCGGATCACGGCGGCCGCCGGGCGCCGATGGAGCCGCCGCCGTGAGAACGAACAAGGAAAACCGAAACATGACCGGCGAAGCCCCCACAGAGTTGCTCCTCTCCCCTGCAGCGACGGAGACGATCGAGGTTGCAACGACCTGGACCATCGAGCTTACCACCGCTGGATGCGCACGGGGCATGACCTTCTGGGCGATGCAGAGGTGCCGGTGGATGCCTAGTGGGGCGTCCACACCATGCGGGCGGTGGAGAACTTCCCGATCACCAGCGTGCCGGTCGGGCATTTCCCGGAACTCGTGCGCGCCCTGGCCCTGGTGAAGCTGGCCGCCGCCCGGGCCAACCGGCGCTTGGGTGATCTCGCCCCCGCCAAGGCAGAGGCGATTGAGCGCGCCTGCCTGCTGATCGCTGAAGAAGGCCGCTTCCACGACCAGTTCGTGGTGGACGCTGTGCAGGGCGGCGCCGGTACCTCGACCAACATGAACGCGGACGAAGTGATCGCGAATGTGGGGCTGGAGGCGATGGGCAGGAGGCGCGGCGACTACGCGGCGCTGCACCCCAACGACGACGTCAACATGGCGCAGTCCACCAACGACGCCTATCCGACCGCGCTGCGCCTGTCGGTGATCTTTGGCACCGGCCCGCTGGTGCGGGCGCTGGACGACCTCGCCTTCGCCTTCAATGCCAAGGCGGTGGAGCTTGCCGACGTGCTCAAGATGGGTCGCACGCAGCTCCAGGATGCAGTGCCGATGACGCTGGGGCAGGAGTTCGACGCCTACCACGCGACCTTGAAGGAGGATGTGGCGCGGCTGCGCGAGATCGTCGGCCTATTCCGTGAGGTCAGCCTCGGCGCCACCGCAATCGGCACCGGCATCAACGCCGACCCGCGCTACACCATGCTGGCCGTAGAGGAGCTGGCGCGGGCATCCCGCCAGCCGCTGGTGCTTGCCTCCAACCTGATCGAGGCGGCCTCCGACATGGAGGCCTTCGTGCTATTCTCGGGTCTGCTCAAGCGGGTGGCGGTCAAGCTCTCAAAGATCTGCAACGACCTGCGGCTGCTCTCCAGTGGGCCGCGCACCGGCTTCGGGGAGATCCGTCTGCCGGCGGTTCAGGCAGGATCCTCCATATGCCGGGCAAGGTGAATCCAGCGACCCCCGAGGTGGTGAACCAAGTCTCCTTCCTGGTGATCGGGCACGACCTGACGGTGACCCTCTGTGCTGAGGGTGGGCAACTCCAGCTCAACGCCTTCGAGCCGACGATCGGCTATTGCGTGCTGAGTTCACTCCGGATGCTTACTGCGGCCGTCGACACGCTGACCAAGCGCTGCGTCGAGGGGATCGAGGTGGACCGCGAACATTGTGAGGCCCTCGTGCGCGGCAGCATAGGCTTGGTCACCGCGCTCGTACCTGCTCTCGGCTAAGAAACGTCCTCACGTGTCGCCCGTCGTGCGCTGGCCGAGAAACGCTCGGTCGAGGATGTCGTGACCGAGGAAGGGCTTCTGACCAAAACAGACCTCGCTGAGCTGCTTCGGCTCGAGGCTATGACACGTCCGACTCGTGCCCGGGTGCCCCACAAACTGCGCGAACAGATAGAGGTCTGACGAACGCCTCTCAGGCAGGACGGTTAGCGCCGGTTTGTCCAGAAAGGATTGCCGTCGCGTAGGTCTACTATTGGATGTTCAGCGGACTAAGGCGGACCAATCGATAACTTCTGCAAACCACCCATTCCAGCCTGCTCAGCGCTGCGCCAAGACCCGCTGACGCCGGGGTGCCGTGCTCGCCGTACTGCTGATCGGCAGTTGCCATATTCCAAGTGTCTGGCGTCGGGCTCGATCCAAAGCGGTCTATGATGACGTACCGGCAGTCCTGGGCGTCGGCTCTTCCGGCCTAGTGTCCCGGCGCAGGGTGGCAGGACGTCAATGCCAGCGTGCGGGCGTCTACCTCCTCTCGCCGTCCTGGACGCTGAACGGCTCGGGTGGCGTGCGGCGCCTGCTGGACGGCGCCCAGGAAAGCCCGGCCACGCAAGAGGCCACCCAGCCCTTCGGGCTGATCGGCATCTCCTACCAGTGCTGATCGAGGAACTGGGGCGGGGCATCGCTAGGAAAGCACAGCGGAGACATCTGTTCTGCTTCTGTCAAGGGCAGCCGAAGGCGTCCCCGCCATCCTGGCTGCTCTCGGCCTGCTCACCCTCTGCCTTCGGGGCCGCGAGCCCATGACCGATTCGCCCCGTTCGGTCCCGCATCCCTGTCATTCACGCTTCTCACGGTGTACGAGGCGTCGACATGCTTTCGTCTGCCATCACGTCTCGTCGCCAAGCTCAGCGGCTTGTGTTCGCTCTGCTCTCGATGCTCCTGCCATTTCAGGCGCAGGCGCAGGCGCTGCAGGATGTGGAACCCGGGCAAGTGCAATCGCAAGCAGGCCGGTGCGGCGAACCGCCCGGCGAGCCCGGCGGTAGACTGCGTCCGCTGACGCTCACACTGACGGATCTCGCGCCCGTCGCGCGGGACATCCTCTCGCATCACGGCATCCGCGCGACCTGGATCGGTTCCGGGCGGCAGTTGCGGCTGGAACTCCACCTCGATGCTGTCCAGAACCTGCGGCTTCCGGAGGGAAGTGCCGCGACCCTCTACCTGCCTCGCGGCAGCAGCCCCGATGTCATGCAGGACCCCAGGTCCCGCCTAACGCGGCTCTGGCGCCTCGACGATGCCACAGTCGTGGCCGCAGACATGGCCTACGACATCCGCCTCCCCGGAGGCGACCGGCCGAGCGCGCAGCCGGTGCTGCAGACCGATCTCGGCCAGTTGCCGGACTACCGCCCGGTGAAGCTCTACGGCGACATGTTCAGCGGCTTCGCAGCGGTGGCCCTGGAACGCCGGGCAGGAAGCGGCAGTGCGCCGCACCGGATCTATGCCATCGCGGGAACCCACGTCTTCGAGCATCGTGACTTCCGCAGCTGGGCGTCTGGGCTGACCTTTGGCCGTGCGCAGTTCACCTCCACGGCAGCGCTGGAGATGATCCGTGACGCCGCCGCCTACGCGCGGGACATGCGGGGCGGAGGGGAGGTCGTGCTGACCGGCCAGAGCCAAGGCGGCTTGGTCGCACAGGGCGTGGGCTACATGCTGCAAGCCTACCTGGATGCCTCGCCAGGCATGCAGCACCTCGTCCAGGTCGTATCTTGGGGCGGAACCGGGGCGCAGGAGGTCATCCAGCGCATGATCGCCGAGGCCAGGGATACGGGCGGGCGGGGCATCCCGCTGGACCTGGAGCGCCATTGGGCGGCATCGGAGCCAGGCTACGGCGACGCGGCGGCGGTCTGGTCAGTCCTGCTCCGGCAGTGGCGCGCGATCCGCCCTGGCGATGAAGCCGCCAGCATCCGCGCCACGGCGAGCCGGATGCGCGTGCTCGGCTACTTCTTCGAGATCGACCTCTTCGCGCGGGCCGGAACCTTTCTGGGCACAGCCATGGCCTTCCCGACGGAACTCATCCTGCCCGGCCAATGCGATCTGACCGTGCTGGCGACTTTGATCGGCACCGATGGCGGCAGCTTCGGCGTAAGGCTGGAGTCCCACTTCCTGAAAGGCTACCGTCGGGCCGTCTCAAGAGGAGCGACCGCTGTCGCACGTCCGGCATTGCCTGCAAAATGGCCATGGGTGATCGACCTCCTGCCCGCAACTGACCCCGTTGGCATGGCGTGGCTCAAAACGCTGTATTTGGAAGGCCCCGCCGCGACACCGGAGAACTGGCAACGCTGTCTGTCGGCCGAACGCTGGCTGACGCGGGATAACCGCTTCTGCAGCGAGACCTTCTGGCCCGGCTGCATGCCCGTTGCGGATGAAGGCGGCTGGTGTCTGATCCGCGATGCCACTCCTGATCCGGGCCTACAGACATCAGGCTGACGCCCTATCCGGCAGGTGCAACAGGGCCAGCCGGAGAGAGCGCGCCAATGACGCCGGAGACGCTTCCTGCGCTTCGGGCACCTCGTCAAAGAGCCCAAACGGCAGCCGCGCGCTCAATGAGGTGCGACCGCCGCCCTGCTGACCATGGAGCGCTGCTCGTCCCATCTGCTGGACATCGCCTCAAGCAGCTTTGGCAGTCCCATTTCCGGCGGCTGCCGTCCATCCAGGATCGCCTCGACGATATTCGGCGCCAGCAGCATCAGCCGCAGCATCTGGCCGAGATAGGAGCGGTCGATCTTCTCGGCCGCGGCCAACTCGCCGAGAGAGCCGCACTGCCCCTCCTCCAACAGCCGCTTCCAGCGATGCGCCCGGGCCAGCGCCTTGACCAGAGCGGGATCGGCGCGGGTGCGCACCGGCGTGGCACCCGGCGCGTTGCCGTCTGGCGCGACCACCCGCTTCCGCCCCCCGCGGTGGCGGATGGCCAGCGGCACGCGGACGGTGATGTTGCTGGCCGTGGTCACGCTGCCCTCTGCGCCGCAGTGGGCACGCCGCCAAGATCCCGCACCAGGCTGGCGAGCCCCTCGACCCGCAGCCGCACATCCGCGCCGGTCGGGCTGACCTCCACCCGCTCCACCAGCAGCCGGCGCCCTGGCTGCCGGCTTCGAAGCCTCAGCTAGCGGTGAGGATCAGTTCGACGCCCTGCTGGGACTGCTGAAGATGATCGAGGTTGCTGAGGGACGCCGGGCGGAGGCGACGGAGCGGCACGACGGCACCGCTGCTTGGGAGGGATGGATCCTGGGGCCGTAACTTGAGTTCCGCCCTCGCTGATCTTAGGAGAATGGCACCCGTGGCCAGCATCAGGTCCGCTTGGCGCCCATGTATCACCCCCCTGACCTGCTCGTCCCTCATCGAGGTATTGTAGACCAGCGTCTCGATGGCCGTCGATGCGACGGCACTGATGCGGATCCTATGGGGTTCCACTCAATGGCGAGGAATGATCTGTGGCCTCGGGGTTAGCCGGACAGCTTAATGACGTCCGGATGCAGCAAAGGGGCGTCCTTCAGCCACACTGTCGCGTCAGTGGGGCCAATCTCGGCATTCAGGTCGATCCCGGCGGGGAGCCTGCCCCAGCTTTGGCTTCTCATGGCCTCGCCGTCGGCAGTCAGCGCGCCTGAGAGGACCAGGAGCTCCAGGCCGCGCGGGTTCGCGACGACGACCCGTTCCCCTGCGCTCCAGGTTTCCAGCCGCACTTCCTCGTTGCGGTCGTTGAACAGGACCGTCGTCGAGGCGGCTCCCGGGCGGGGTTCGACCTGCTGCCCCTGACCCGGCTGGCGTACCACCTGCGCCTGGTCGCCCTGGCGGTACTGCCACAGCCGGACGAAGATCACGCAGCCGTCTCTTGATGCAGGGACATGGGACGTCCCAGGCGGATTACGGAAGTAGCTTCCCGCGGGATAGTCGCCGTGCTCGTCCTGGAAGGTGCCATCCAGCACCAGGATCTCTTCCCCGCCGGCATGGGTGTGCTGGGGGAAGGCGCTGCCCGGGGCGTAGCGCACGATGGACGTTGCGCGGGCGACCTCACCGCCGACGCGGAACAGCATGCGCCGGTCGATACCAGCGGCCGGGCTGGGCACCCAGTCAAGTTCCGCCGCGTGCACGAACACCGGCCTGGTCAGATCATCGTTGAGACGCATCGTTCGCACCTCCTATGGCCAGAACCATCCGGAACTTCACTTCGCCGGACTTCATCCGCTGGTAAGCCTCGGAGGCCCGTTCGAGTGGCATGGTCTCGATCAGCGGGCGCACGCCGGTCAGCACGCTGAAGTCCAGTGCCTTCTCGTTCTCAAAGGGTGAGCCGGTGATCGACCCCACCACGCTGCGCTCGCCGCCGACGAGGAAACCTGCCGACACAGGCAGCGGATCCTTCCCCGCGCCCAGCAGCACCAGCCGTCCCTGCGGAGCGAGCGCGCCGGTCAGCGACGACATGGCGGCAGGATCGCCGATGGTGGTGATGATGGCCTTGGCGCCGCCCATGCCCTTGAGCCTGTCAGCGGCGTCCTCCTGGTCGGTGTCGATATAGACATGCGCTCCCAGGTCGAGCGCGTCCTTGGCGATGTCCCGACCGCGTCCGACGGCCACGACCTTGAAGCCCATCCTGCGGGCATACTGCAGCGCCATATGGCCGAGTCCGCCGATACCGAGCACAGCCACCAGATCGCCAGCTTCCGCGCCGGATTTCTTCAGCGCGTTGAAGGTCGCGATGCCGGCGCACAGGATGGGTGCTGCCTCGTCGGAATTCAGCTCGTCGGGGATCGACACGAGCCCCGTGCCGCGCGCAACCATCATTTCGGCGTAGCCGCCGTCGCACGAGGCACCCATAACGGGCTGGTTTCGGCAAAGGTTGAATTGTCCCTGGCGGCACTGTGCGCATTCGTTGCAATGGCCGCCGAGACGCCCGACGCCGACACGCTGGCCCAGTTTCCAGATGGACGGCACGCCATCGCCGATGGCGACAATGCGGCCGATAACCTCGTGGCCCGGCACGCGGGGTGGCTTCTGCGGCGGGTCGGCGCCTTCAATGGCCCCAGCGTCGGCGCCGCAGATGCCGCACGCCTCAACCGCAATCAGCACCTCGCCGGCTCCCGGCGTGGGCGTCTCGCGCTCCACCAGTTCCAGGGTGCCAGGCGTCGTCACCTGCATGGCTCGGTAGGTCTTTTTCATCTGCCCATCCTCGTCCTGGCCGCACTCACTCTGCTCGTGAGCTCCGCGACGGCACGTCCTACCGCGCAGCCGATCACGCGCTTCCGGCAGGAGGAACTCTGTTCTTTCCTGCCGGGCGACCGGGCCGCGGCAAGCCCGGCCAGCCCTCCACCAGCGATGGCGACGTCGGTCCGCATGGGTCAGGCGGCGAATTCCATCAGCCGCGCGGTCAGATACATGCCGATGCCGAACACGGAATGCCCCGCCACGCTCTTCAGCCGCGTCACATTCGGCTTGGGCGTCCGCGACGCTGCGACCCCCATGCCCATGCCTGGCATCATCACGAAGTAGGGCAGGACCAGCAGCGCAAGCGCGAGGATCAGCGGCGCGCCGATGCCGGGTTCTCGTAGCCACCCGGCGCCCCAGATCGCGACGAGCAGCAAGCCATAGGCGCTGCCGATGACATAGTGGACAACCCAGCCGAGCGCATGTTCACCCGGCACGGGGTCCGCTCGACCGAGATTGGATTGGACGAAGCGGCCTTTCGGCATGTGCCCCACCCAGCGGCCGACCATGGCCCAGTTGGTCGCCGGCACATTGAAAAAGCGTTGCAGGAGAAGGGCATAGAGGTCGAGCACGATGGTGCCCCCGATCCCGACCAGTATGGCCCTGACAATAATCTCTGCTTCGTCCATCACGTGTCTTTCTATCCGAAAATGCCACCCGGAAGCGTAGGCGCGCGCTCGGCCGCTGCGCCGCCGACGCCGTGTTGGTCACCGTCCATCGGAAGCCTCCTCATGGGCGGGGCACGCCGGGGACAATCGGGAATTTCCTTCCTCAACAAAGAACAACCTCGCCGCCCAAGGGGCGTCAGACGCCGGCCGCTCCGTGGACGAGGAAGCTCCGGACTACCCCCGCTTTGGCAGGTATCAGGACCTCTTGCCAACCGAACGAACGAGGGCCACGACGAGGCTTATGATGCCGCCCAACCACAGCGCCATCGCAACTGGTCCCAGTGCCATGGCACAGCCCATTTCGCTCACAGGCAACATGGGATGAGTCCAGGGCATGTCCCTTGAAACCGTGGCGAAGTGACCGGTACCGAACTGGTGCAGGACGATCATCAGGATGAGGCCGAGAAGCAGAGCAACGCCCCCGGTGGCTGTTAATTTTCTACTTGCAGTCATGCCTTTCCCTTTCTCAACTGGACGGATTTGGCGAGTCCTGGAAGTCCGGCCCCTAACAGACGCCGGTGCTTCCGCATCCCAGAAGAGCCTACATATGATTCGTTGCCGCTGGGCCCTCCGGGCATCGTCGATCTCCGTCGCCGGGACTCAGGCGGCGTCGTAGATGCGGATCTCGGGGGCGGCGGCCAGCAGGGGCTTCAGGCCGGTGACGACGTCCTCATTGAACAGGCTGCTTTCCAGATACGCCTTGGCGTTCGCGACGCTGTCAAAGCCGTGCAGCACCTGAACGTCTTCGTCGCGGACGAGGAGCTCCTTGGATCGTGCGCCCTGGATCTCTTCGAGGAATGGGGCCTTGTACTTGCTGTAGATGCCGGCGGCGGCCGCGCGGTTCTCGGCGGCGATCCGGAGCGTGATCTGCAGGTAGGCCATGGCGGTCGTCCTTTCCGGTTGGAGCCGCAGGGCGCCTGCCGCCCGTGCGGAAGAAAAACTATCGTCACCCGTCGAGCCGATTTGTGAGCTGGGATGGTTGGCCCAGACACAGGGTCTTGGATCGACTTACACCAACCAGAAATGGCGCCGGCTTGCACCGCTCGCAAACGAGAAGTTCTTGGCCAGAGAGAAAGAAAATCTTCGTCGTCGCCACGGGTCAGGCGACGGCCTCACGACTGACTCGCGAAGTGAGTGCCAGGCAATCTGCTCCGTCACAACCGAGCCTCTTGCGGCCGGATCAGCCTCGCGCCGCTTCCTCGAAAAGCCAACGCCGAAAAGCCTCGGATCTGGGAAGCGAGGAGCACTCCGGGCGGTAGACGACGTAATAGGCGAGCGCCGATGGCACGCTGATCTCCGGGAACAGACGTAGTAGCCGGCCGGCGGCCATGTCGTCGCGTGCCATGATGCCGCGCGCGAGGGCCACGCCCTGTCCCTCGATGGCGGCCTGGAGCACAGCAGCAGAATTGTTGATTCTCATGCCCCGATGTGCCGTCACCTCCGTCGCCCCGGCTTTGCGCAGCCACGTATCCCAGGTCATGAAGCCGGTGCCAGGGTCAACCGATAGGTCGTGAATAAGCGTTTGATGCGTTAGATCGGCAGGAGTGCCAAGCTCGAGCCGATTGCGCAGCGCCGGGGAGCAGACGGGGAAGATTTCCTCCTCCATCAGCTTTTCGGCGGCCAGGCCAGGCCAGTTGCCGGTGCCATAGCGCACCCCGACATCGATACCATGCGCGACGTAGTCGACCAGCTTGAGGCTGGTGTCGAGGCGAACATCAGTGTCCGGCCATTTCGCCTGGAAGCGATCAATGCGCGGCAGCAGCCATTTGGCCGCAAAGGCGGGGCTCACCGTCACCGTGAGCACTCCGCTCGCCGTCGCTTCCTTCAGGCGTTCCAGCCCCAGGGTCAAGCGGTCAAACCCGGCCCGGATATCAGGCAGCGCACGCTCCGCCGCCTCCGTAGGAACCAGCCGCGACTTTCCGGAGGAACTGCGATGAAACAGCGGAGCGCCCAGCCATTCCTCAAGTCCACGCACGAGCTGGCCTACTGCCGCAGCCGTCACATTGAGCTCGCCGGCGGCTCCTGAGAAGCTGCCGTGTCTGGCGCTGGCCTCAAAAGCCCGCAGCGCGTTGAGGTAGGCTGGCGATTTCATCATGGCAGGGTGCGGCGAGAAGTAGGTCGTCCGAGCGTTTCCGTGGCCACGAGCCTTTTCATCGTCTCGGCGACAGCTCGCTCTGCCGCGTCCACGGCACCCGCCAGGTAGCCGGGCGCCGTCGTGCTGGCCTCGCTGCCGCCGAGCGACAGGCGTTCCTGCCACGAGCCTGTCACCCAGGCGGCGGCGCCGGGCAGGGGATGGCCGGTGGGGTTGCGATCATCGGCCGTCGCCGTCCACGCATCCGCAGCCCAGTCCTTGAAGAGGGTCCCAGAGGGGCGTGCGGCCTCGGGACCAAACAGCCGCGCGAGTTGTTCCAGGCAAGCCTGTGCCAGCGTAGCCTCGCCCATGGCCGCGCGCCGGTCCGCTCCGATGCCGCAGAAGCCAAACAGGGCGGCCGTTCCCGACGCCGTCGTCGCGTCATGGATCTCCACCAGTGGGCCCACCATGCTCTGTGCCGTGCCGGACAGCCCGGCATCGCGCCAGAACGGCTGGTCATAAAGGGCGAAGAACTTCGCATGTGGTGCCATCCACGTGGCTGCGTCGCGCCAGCGCCGCGCGGCAGCCGGGGGCAAGCTGGGCGCGAGGTCCACCGTCGCCTGCAACAGCCGCGGCGGCATCGCGGCGATGACCTGCTCCGCCTTCAGAAGGAATTCCTCACCGCCATTCCGCACAATGTGGAGGGTGACGTCCGCCTCGCCGAGCGCCATGCGCGTCACCTGCGCTCCGAGTTGCAGCGCCTGTGGCGGAAGGCCCTGCGCCAGGGCGCGCACGAGTGTGCCTGTGCCGCCGACCAGACGCATGGATTGCGGCTCCTGCCGCATCCCGGGATAGCGTTGGGGCCGTCCGGTTGGAGTGCGCTCAAGGAGGATATCGCCCTCGATTTTCTGAGCGAAGCTGGCGAGGCGCAGTTCCTCGACCAGGGTGCCCAGCGCAGGCTGCATGTCGGGCCAGAACCAGGAAGGGCCGAGATCAAACCCGTCATCGGAGCCATGTCCGGTCGCATCGACCGACAGGATACGGCCGCCGAGCCGGTCGCGTGCTTCGAGAAGCTGGAATTCGACTCCGGCCGCGTGCAGCAGTCGTCCGGCATAGAGGCCAGCGAGGCCGCCCCCAATGATGGCAACGGTGGTTCGCATGGGTGCACATCCCTCTGGCGGCGTCCCGGGGCGCTAGGAGCGCAGCAATGATGCTGGAGCGGGAGGCGGGCGCCGCCACCCAGGAAGGGCGGCGGCACAGCACGATGAATGCCGGCCTTACCCGACGGCCCGGCTGGGCCGGGAGACCGACGTGGCGGCTAGGGCGGCGATGGCGAGCACGAGGGGCGCGAAGGACAGCCAGAGGACCGTGTTCCACCCATAGGCGGTCAGCAGGCTGCCGGACAGGAAGGACCCGAAGGCCATGGTCCCAAACACGGCGAAGTCGTTGAAGGACTGGACCCGTGTCTTCTCCTCGGGCCGGTGACATTCCAGCACCAGGGCCGAGGCACCGACGAAGCCGAAGTTCCAGCCCAGCCCGAGCAGGATGAGGGTCAGCCAGAAATGCGCTACATCCACGCCGGTCAGCCCGACCATGGCGGAGGCGGCAATCAGGGCCAGCCCGGTCATCACCACCTTGGGTGCCCCAAAGCGCGTGATCAGCCGCCCGGTGAAGAAGCTCGGGCCGTACATGGCGATGACGTGCCACTGGAGTCCGAGGTTGGACGATTCCTGCGACAGCCCGCACAGGTGCATGGCGAGCGGCGCGGCCGTCATGAGGAAGTTCATGAGCAGGTAGGAGACCACGCCGCAGATCACGGCAGTGATGAGGCGCGGCTGCCGCACGATGACCCCGAGCGGACGGCCACGGGCAGCGCCCCTCGCCGCCGCGGGCATGGGCAGCCGCACACCGAGCAGGATGAGGGCGGACACCGCGGCCACGCCGGCCTGCGCCAGGAAGGTGGCGGCGAAGACGTGGGGCATCCACAGGTCCATGGTGTAGGTGACGAGCTGCGGGCCGATGACCCCGGCGAAGACGCCCCCCGCCATGACGGCGGACAGCGCGCGCGGGCGCCGCTCCGGCGGGGCGCAATCGGCGGCGGCGAAGCGGAAGGACAGCACCACGGCCGCATAGGCCCCGCCGAAGAAGGTCGCGAGGCAGAACAGCCAGAAGGAACCCAGCACCATCGCCAGTGCCGAGAGGAGACCCACCAGCACGCCGCAGCCCGTTCCCGTCAGAAAGGCGGCACGGCGGCCATGGTGCTGGGCGATGGTGCCAGCGGGCAGGGTGCAGGCGGCCATGCCCACCACGAAGATGGAGATGGGCAGGGTGGCGAGCGCCTTGTCGGGCGCCAGCATGTTGCCGACGATGGCGCCCGTCGCATAGACGACGGTGGAGTTTGCCCCGGCCAGCGCCTGCACGACGGCCAGCCGCAGGACGTTGCCCCGCTCGTGGCGGTAGTGCTCGGCGGGAACGGACCCGGCGGTGATGGTGGCGTGTGACATGGTGTTCCTCAGGCTGCCAGCAGGCCGTGCCAGGCCTTGTCTCGCGGCGACGGGCGGCGGTGGAGGCGACGGTCCAGGAGCGCGCCAGCCTTGGCGGCTTCGCCGCTCCGCATCAGGGCGAGCAGCAGCATGTCCTCCACCAGCTCGCGCTGGGCGCCGCTGCCGCCGATGCGCACCACCTCGGCCGCGACCGGCTCCAGGAAGCGGGCGCAGCCCGCATAGTCCCCATCCGCGAAGGCCAGGGCGGCGCGGCAGATGGCGGGCACTACCGGCCCGGCCGCCAGCGTCCCGGCCTCGATCATCCCCATCAACGCGGAGACGCGCCGCTCCAGCCCCTCCTTGTCCCCCGTCGCCGCCGCCAGCAGCGCCATGTGGACGTCCGCGAAGGCGAAGCCCGCGCTGCGGAAGTACGGGGCCGAGTAGGCCGCCGCCGCCTGCCACAGCCCCTCCGGCACCTGATGGCCGTAGGCCTGCAGCCGCCACAGGAAGGACGCGGTGTCGCTGACGACGTTCACGGCGTTGCCGGACGACACGGAGGGCTGGACGTGCTCGCCGTAGATGGCGAGGGCCCGCTCCGTGTCCCCGTGCTCCAGCGCCGCCAGGGCGGCGTGCCAGGCGATGTGGCCGTGCAGGATGCCGGAGCGGTCGTAGGTCGGCAGCCAGGCCTGGATCAGCCGGTCGGCCTCATCGTTGGCGCCGCCCTCGTACATGGCGTGCGACAGGGCGTGCGCCGCGTTGGCGTTCTGCGGGCGGAGGTCAAAGCCGCGCTGGGTGAGGTCACGGCCGTGGGCCACGTTGCCGTTCTCCGCGTGCGACCAGCCCCGGTAGGTGAGGAACCACCAGTCGTCGGCCTCGTAGTGCCGGGCATGGCGCTCGCACAGGTCCACCCGCGCCTGGTCGTGGTTCGCCATGCCGGAGAAGGCGAACAAGCCGAAGGCGCCCAGCGGCAGCGAGAGGATGACCACATCCCGCGGCCAGGTGTCGGCGTGCGCGAGCGCGCGCTCCAATGCCCTGGCGGATTGTCCATGGATCGCCAGGGAGAGCACCTCGACATGGCTGCGCTCGCGCTCATCGCCCCGCCGGGCGACGATCTCGGTGGCGGCCGCGATGCGGGCCTTGGCCTTTTCCGGTTCAGCACGCATGGCATGCTGGCGCGCGCGCGCCGCATGGGCCAGGGCGAAGTTCGGGTCGGCCGCGATCACCTCGTCCAGCACCTCGGCCGCGCCGGGCCAGGTCGAGAGCATCAGGTCGACGCCCTCCCGGTAGCGCTCGGCCGCGAGGTCGGAGCTGGTCGAGATCGGCAGGCCGCGGCTGTCGATGCGAGCCATGGCGGGTTCCTCATCCTGAGATCGAGCGGACATCGGCGTCCGGCGACGCCCCGTCGCAGCGGCCAAGGAGGCCGGTCAGGGCGCCATCTCGCGAACGGATACCTGATCCGGCCTTGTCTGTATCTCTGCGGCCTGACAATCGATATAGAACACCGGACAAAATGGAGGGTGCCCATGCTGTGGGAGACGATCGCGGCGCCGCCCGGCTTGGCTGCCCCCAGGCCAATGACGGTCCGGGCGCAGTCTATCCCTGCGCGGCACTACTTCCCGGAGCACGCCCACCGCTGGCACCAAGTGGCCTACGCCATCTCCGGCGTGCTGACGGTCGCCGTGGAGGGGCGTTCCTTCGTGATCTCGCCGGAGCAGGCGGTTTGGCTTCCGGCCGGCCTAGCGCACCGGGTCGGGTCCCTACTCGGCGCGGAGTTCCGCAGTCTCTGGATCGCCGAGGAGGCCGGTGGGGGGCTGCCGGAAAGCCCAACGGTGTTCAGCGTGTCGTCCCTGCTCCAGGCCCTCATTGTTGAGGCCGCCGACATCGAGGGGCAGGATGATCCCGACGGCTATGCGGGCCGTGTGACCCACCTCATCCTCGACCAGCTCCGGCGCGCGAAGTCCCTGCCAGGCGCGCTTCCCTGGCCGCGTGGAGGCCTTGTCCTGACGGTGTGCGAGGCCATCTATGCGGACCCGGCCGATCCGCGCGGTCTGGAAGAGTGGGGGAGGGAGTTGGGCATGTCAGGCCGGACCCTGGCCCGACGCTTCGAGGCGGAGCTGGGCATGAGCCTGCGCTCCTGGCGACGGCGCTTGCGGCTGTTCAAGGCCATTGAGCTGCTGGGCGGCGGCCTGGGGGTGACGCAAACTGCGATGGAACTCGGCTACGGCTCCACCTCCGCCTTCATCTACGCCTTCCGCATCGACATGGGATGCGGCCCGCAGACCTACATGCGCGGACGTGGACCAGATCGTGGCGCCCTCGCGGCATCGCGGGCCGGAGACCTTCCGCCCTGACCTGCACCATGACGGCCTGCTGCTGGCGCGGAACGTCCCAGCAAGGTCCGTTAGTCCCCGCCTTGTACCCGAGAGCAGACAGGCTGCTAACGGCCAGAATCGGAACTGCGGGCGGCAGCAGGGTCGGTCCGACAAGTGGTGGATCCGACCGTCTGCCCCTCGTCATCAGCACGGCGTCCAGCTGCCGACAGCGGGTCAGCGCCGCCTAAAAGCGGGAGCGCCGGTCGGCCTTGCCGCTGACTACGTCGGAATACTCGGCCACTATTGTCCATCCCTGCGTCCCGCCAAAGGCGCGGACGCTGGCCCGCTGCGCCTCAAGACCGAACTCCCTCTGACCCTGCTCGGGGGTGGAGACGTGGTAGAGGCCGACTGCGTAGCGCGGGGCAGGGGAGGGGCGGCGCATCAGAGCTCCTCCACCAAGCGGTAGATGCTGTAGCTGCCTCGGGCGCCGGCCTTGCCGGGTCCGCCGATCTGCCGGACGCGTTCCAGGACTTCGAACTTACTGCCTTGCCGCTGCAGGCTGGCCAGGAAGCCGCGCACGGTGTGCGGCGCCCAGCCGGTGGCCTCGGCGATCTGCGGTCCGCTGGCGCCTTCAGGGCGACGGAGCAGCGCCAGGACCTGGGCGCGCTTGGTGGGGGTTCGGGGGGCTGCGCGGCGTGCTCAGGGCGGTCTGCAGGGCAACCAGGGCCTCCTCCAGGCCGGTGCCTGCCTCCCAGGCCGCCACCACCGTTTGGGCGGCGCTGCGCAGGCCGGTGCGGGCAGCAGGTGCTGAGGCCGGCGTCGACGCTCCGATCGCGGCCAAGCCGGCCGGGGTGATGCGGAGATCGCTCTTGTCCTCTTGCAGCAGCCCGCGCTGGAGCAGGGAGCGGAGCACAGCGCGCTGAGCAGCCGCGGGTAGGTCGGGCGCGAGGGCGCGGCGGTCCTCCCGGCCGGCGGCTGCGGTCAGCACCGCGCGAGCGGAGGTGGAGAGGGTGTCGGGTGTGTCCATGGTCAGCCTCCAGTGCGGCTGCCGAGGCTGGCCGCCGCTACCGCGGCGAGCCCTGCCGATCTGAAGCGGGGCAGGACGTGGCGCTACGCTTCGCGTAACGGTGGCCAGAAGCCAAGCGCTTTGTGCCCTCTCCTGTGCTGCTTGCTGCCGCGCCCCTGGCGGAGCCGCCGCCGACCGGCAGCGCGCGGCCTTTGGACATGTCGTTGGAAACGAGCCCGCGGCCGCCCGGGAAGAACGCTGGGCCGTCGATCTCGTGCGGCACCGGACGGATGCCAAGCGGGTAGCCAATGTTCTGGGCTGCAGCGGCGATTACGCTGAGAAGGCCCCACTCCTGATTGTCATTGTCTATGGGGTCGGTTGCAGCGAACACCGCATGGCCCTCGCAAGTTTTGCGAACGCGTAGCACATAGAACCAGTAGCGACCACGTCCGCCTGACGGCTGCGGTCGAACACAGGCACAATCAACTTACGGCGGGCTGCCCGGCTAGCGCCTCTGCGCGACGGCGTTGAGCCAGCGCTCCCCGCGCCGACCGGGCTGCACGTCTTCGGTCGTCCAGGCCTCCACTATCTCCACCGGCACACCCGCGAGCGCGCAGCGCAGCGTTTCCTCGGTATGGTCTACAAACAAGCGTCCCTCGGCCATGCGCTCCCCCGCCCCGAGCTTGAAAGACACATACCAGGCTCCGCCAGGTTGCAGCGCGCCGGCGAGGCGCGCCGCAACGTCGGGGAACGCAGCCGAGCGGACGTGCAGCAGTGACGCGCAGGCCCAGATGCCGCCGAGCTCCCCTCGCCAGGCCACGTCCTCGAAGCGCATCTGCAGGACCTCGGCCCGGCCGGCGATCCGTTCCCGTGCCAGTCGCACCATCTCGGCCGAGGCGTCGAAGGCCACCACTGAATATCCCCGCTCGACGAAGGTCAGCTCCACCCGGGCCAGGTGCTCGCAGAGGTGCCGGGCAAAGGGAGCAGCGAGCTCCTCCAGGGAGACGCGGCCGTCCGCTCGATCCGCGAGGCCGAGAAGGGTCTTGGCCAAGGCAAATTTGTAGGAGGCGGCGTTCAGGCCGAGCAGGACGACGACGCGCCAGTTTGCATCCAAGGTGGGTGCCTTGGCCAGAAAGGCGGTCGTAGACCGCAATCTGTCATTTGCTGCAGGGACAACGCTTCATGATCATCGTGCTGAGGGGCTGAAGCAGATACACACCCCGCCCGCGCTTCACTAAGAGGCTGTCTCGGAACATATTAGCTATTGGAAAACTTTGCCCCGCGGTGCGACTACTGAGTACCACCGTCGCGACCTCATCGACTAACGCCGAGGAAGCGAGGTCACGTCGGCCACTGGCGAAGTGCTGTTCCACCTTCGCTCTCGGAAGCTAGCCATGGCCCGTCGCATTAGATGTCGAACGGGCTTTCCATCCCCGCAACATGTCTGCCAAAGAGACAAATGGCCGAGGAGAAAATTATCATGAAGGCAATCGTGGTGGTGGACCAGGCGGCGGGAATGGCCGGGATGACGCTGGTGGAGCGGCCCGAGCCGCGGGCCGCGATAAACGACGTCGTTGTTCGCGTCCATGCGTCGGGATTCGTCGGGACTGAGTTGGCGTGGCCCTCGACCTGGACCGATCGCCGCGACCGTGACCGAACACCGTCGATCCCCGGCCACGAACTGGCCGGAGTGGTCACCGCCCTCGGCTACGGCACGACGGGACTGTCGGTAGGACAGCGAGTATTCGGCCTCGCGGACTGGTATCGCGACGGCACCCTCGCCGAGTATGTGGCGATCGAGGCACGCAACCTCGCGCCGCTGCCGGGCGACATCGACTTCACGGTGGGAGCGAGCCTGCCGATCTCGGGCCTGACTGCGTGGCAGGGACTGTTCGTGCACGGCCGCCTTCGGGCGGGGCAGAGCGTAATCGCACACGGCGCGGCCGGCGCAGTCGGGTCGATGGTGACGCAACTCGCACGATTGGCTGGCGCCTACGTCATTGGCACCGGACGCGCCGCCGACCGTCAGAAGGCACTTGACTTCGGCGCGCAGGAATTCGTTGACCTCGAGAATGACGCCTTCGAAGACGTCGGCAGCGTCGATCTGGTGTTCGATCTCATCGGCGGCGACATCGGGAAGCGATCCGCGCGCCTGGTTCGAGCCGGAGGAACGCTGGTGTCCATCGTCGGGCCGTCCGAGGCCCGGCCCGCCGACGGCCTGGCGGTCGACTTCGTGGTCGAGTCCGATCGCGCCCAACTGAGTGAAATCGCCCAGCGGGTGCGGGACGGACGACTGCGGACGAACATCGGAACCGTCGCGACTCTCGACGAAGCGGTCGCCGCCTTCAACTCGACCGAGCGGCGCGCGGGGAAAACGGTCATCCGCGTTCGTCCGTGAGGACTCCGGGAGGGCGAGCGATTCTGCTCTCCCACATGGGCCGTCGCGACCTTCCCGCCGGCCGGGATCGTGCTCGAAACCAGCCGGCATTGAAGGCCTCCACCGCACAAGACTTGTGGGCGTCGGGAGGGGGCGAAATCCTATGCTAAAATGCTGTCAGGATTCAGGCCAAGGCAGTAGCCCGGCATGCACAACCCGGCGGGAAGCCTCCCGCGAGAAGCCGGCTTTCGCCCGGACGACCAGGCCCGGGATTAGCGAGATTAAGAGCGAGGCAGCATCGTCGCTGGTCATGCCTGGAAGCAGCGGAGCCGTTGCCACCGCCTCTTCAAACCGGTCGCGTAGCTGCACTTTGAAGCGCTCGCGGTTGTGTACGAGCTCCTGCCTAATTGGCTCGGTGGCCGCGGAACATGCCAGCGCGCCGTTGAGTTCAAGGCAGCCATTGGGGGTCTGCTCACTGCTATGCAGTTCGGTCATTCTGTAGAGCAGCCGCGTTCTGCATCGCCATGGCCCGACCCCGGGCGGCCAACCTCACCAAGGCGCTCTCGGATTGGCAGGCAGACATCGCCTGTCTGCAGGTGACCTTCGGCGCCTTCCATCACGACGTCGACTTCCGCTGGCGGCCGAGAGGCTGCAGGCCGCCACGCCGCAAACCTGCCCGGCCGCTTTCTGCCGCCGGGTGGTTTGTGGTTGCTGCGGGCCGGTCGCAACCCCGGCTTTCCCTTCTACGGCCCTGCCTGGAAGGGCGAGGTGGCGCGAACAATTCGGGCTGGCCTTGGCTCAGATCCAGAGAGAGTTCGCCCCCAGTTCCATTCCCTTCTTGAGAACTCGCTCTCCGGTCTGGGTGAAGGCGTCTGGAAGCCCAGATTCCGCCAGGGTTGGCACGGTGACCTTGGCAGTGCCGGGGCCGGGGAGGGCCGGAATTCTCTCTCCAAGCGGCGGAATCTCTCCGGAGCTTGGGATTTGGCCCGTTTAGTCCCAAGCTTTGGCCTCCAGCAGAAACAACAACTTACTGGACGCGAACGATCGAGGCGTTCGTATCCCGTTTGGGTGGGCGGAACGCTGCCGTCGCCTTTGCGTTGTGCCTTTGGCACGCGTGGAAGGAGCAGCGATGCAACAGCGATGGCCAGACCGGCTGTGGGTCGTCCGGCATGGCGAGAGCGCCGGCAATCTGGCGCGGGCCGCCGCACAAGCGGCACGCCAGGCGCGGATTGACATCGCCGAGCGGGATGTGGATGTGCCGCTCAGTGCCTTGGGCGAGCAGCAGTCGCGGGCCCTGGGTCGTTGGTTCGCCGCCTTGCCAGGCGATGAGCGGCCCGATGTGCTGCTCACCTCGCCCTATCGCCGGGCCCGTCGGACGGCAGAACTCATCCAGGCGGAGGGCGGCCTCGGCGATTGGTCGGGGCGCTTCATCGTGGATGAGCGGCTGCGGGAGAAGGAATTCGGCGTTCTTGACCGGCTGACCCACCAGGGCATTGCCGAGCACTATCCGGAGCAGGTGGAGTTTCGCCGGTTTCTGGGCAAATTCTACCACCGGCCGCCAGGGGGCGAGAGCTGGTGCGACGTCATCCTTCGGCTGCGGAGCGCCTTCGACACCATCAGCCTGCATCATGGTGGACGGCGCGTGCTGATCGTCGGGCATCAGGTCGTGGTCCTATGCCTGCGCTACCTGCTGGAGGGTCTGACCGAGGAAGAGATCCTGGCCATCGACCGGGAGGCCGATGTCGCCAATTGCGGCATCACGGAATACGCCTTTGATGGCAGCCTCGGTCCGGGAGGCGGGCTGGTGCTGCGGCGGTATAACTTCACCGCTCCACTAGAACTGCAGGGAACGGTAACTACTGCCGAACCGCCGGGCGGAGCGCCCCGATGAGTGGAGAGGTGCCCGTCACCGCAGCGCTGCTGCGCAGCATGCCCCTGCCGCGGCACCAGGAGGGTGACGACAAGAATGCGCGGGGCGCCGTACTGGTCGCGGGAAGCTGCGCCGAAGTACCGGGAGCCGTGCTACTGGCCGGAATCTCGACCCTCCGTGCTGGAGCCGGTCGGCTTCAACTGGCCAGCGTGCGCAGCATCGCTCCCGGCCTTGGTATTGCCGTGCCTGAGGCGCGTGTCTTCGGCTTGCCCGAAACGGAGGAGGGGCTGATTGCCGGCGCAGCGGCGCCTCTCCTGATGAAGCTTGCCGGCCGCGCAGGGGCTTTCGTCTTCGGCCCCGGCATGATGCCCGGCTCGGACGCCGAGACCCTGACCAGCACTTTGCTGGAGCAGCTCTCCGGCCCTTCTCTGGTGCTCGATGCCGCGGCTCTGGCCAGCCTGCGTGATCAACGGACCGCGCTGCGCCGCCATGCTGGCCGCGTCGTCATTACCCCCCATGACGGCGAGATGGCCATCCTGCTCGGCACCTCGCGGGAGGCTGTGATGGCGGACCCACTCGCCGCCGCCCGGGAGGCGGCCGCGTTGCTGCAGGTCGTCGTAGTGATGAAGGGGGGCTGCAGCCATATCGTCACCCCGGAAGGGGCAGCATGGTCCTGCGATCAGGGCGATGTCGGGCTTGCCACTTCTGGCTCAGGCGATGTGCTCGCTGGAATTATTGCCGGGTTGCTGGCGCGGGGGGCGCCGCCGCTGAATGCCGCGCTCTGGGGAGTTTATACCCATGGCGAGGCTGGGCGCCGCCTGGCTGTCGCGCAGGGGGCGGTGGGTTTCCTGGCGCGCGAGTTGCCGGCCGAGGTGCCACGTATTCTGGCGGAGTTGACGCCGTCCGGCCTTTGATGGCGCGGTCCCTTGGAGATTGGCCGTTGTGCATGGCTGGTGGTGGGAAGGTGGGGCCAGCACGCGCAGGACCAACAGGATTTCCTTTCATAGGGTCGTCCTGACCCGCCCTCCGGTTGGCTGCCAACCGCGCTGAAACCCAGATGCCGCCCGGTTTCGGGCTGCAATCTTGGGAGTGCTGGAGCAGGAAGAGGTGAATTCTCAGTCCGAACAGCAAAACCTTTCCTCCACAGGCATCGTCCCTCTCAGGAGGAATGACCGCATTCCCCTCCCGGATGGCAGTTCGATCCGCCGCCCTGTGTACCGCGACGGCGGCGCAGAGACGCCCGACGACAGGGATCGTTCCGGCGGTTCTGCGGCTTCTTCGCCCATGAGCTACCACCGACGAGCCCGGCCTTGCGCCGCTGGCGTGCATCCAATACCCGGCCGAGTCATGGTGGCCGATGAACGCCACTGCCGCACCTGTGAGCGATAGGGTAGGAAGGTAGTGTGGGCCCTTCTCACATCAGCATGTTGGGGAGCCAGATCACGAGTCCAGGAAATGCGGAGATCAGCACCAGAACGGCGATAGACCAGCCGAGGAAGGGGAGGATCTCGACAGCCACTGACCAGATCTGGACACGTCCGATCGCGCTGGTCACGAAGACCAACAGACCCACGGGCGGATGCAGCATGCCAATCATCAGGTTGACAATCACCACGGCAGCAAAGTGGACAGGGTCGATGCCCAGTTGCGCCTGGATGGGCAACAGAGTCGGAACAAACATCACCAACGCAGGCAATGGCTCCAGGATCATTCCAACTGCAAACAGGAGAAGGTTCACCACAAGCAAGACGGTGAAGTGATCGCTGGAGATGCCGAGGATGGCTTGCGATATCATCGTCGCGACATGTGACTCGCTCAGAAGCCAGGCAAATGGCCCGGCAGCGGCCAGCAGGAACAGAATGACAGCCGAAGTACGGCCAGCCTCAAAGAAGACAGACCCCAACTCCCCAACTTTGAGGTCCTCATAAACGAAGAGGCCAATAGCCAGCGCATAGAGGCAAATCATGCCCGCCGCCTCGGTGTCGGTAATAAGGCCCGAGCGGATGCCACCGAGGATGAGGATCGGCATTGCCAGGGCCCAGATGGAGGTCCGCGTGGCCCGGGCACGCTCCCGCCACGTTGCGTGCTCGCGCGCCATGTAGTTCCGGCGCCGTGCGATGATCCCGCAGATCACCATATAGCCTGCGCACAACAGGAGCGCCGGCACCACACCGGCCAGGAAGAGGCGAAGCACCGAAAGATTCGCCATGACGGCGTACATGATCATTGGAATGGAGGGCGGCAGGATCGGCCCGAGCATCGCGCCCGCGGCGATCACGGCGGCGGAGTAGCCGGGCTTGTAGCCCTCCTTTCTCATCTCGGGAATCAGGATGGCGCCGGTGGCCGTGGCATCGGCCACAGCGGAGCCGCTGATGCCCGCCATGATCAGGTTGGTGATGAGCGCAACCTGGGAAAGGCTTCCCCGGAGGTGGCCTACCATGGCAGCCGACCAACTGATCAGGCGCTGGGTGACGCCGCCCCGATTCATGATCTCGCCGGCCAGCACGAACATCGGGACCGTGATCAGCGCGACGGAATCGACGCTGGAGACCAAGGTCATGGGCGCCATGACGGGATCGATGCCGGCACCGCTCCGCAGCACCATCCCGATCAGTGCCGCCAGGATCATCGAGAAGCCGACATCCAGGCCAACCAGAAGCAGGCCGAAGAAAATGACGACACTAAGGATGATCATGATGCGTCGCCTTCGTATCGAGGCCGAAGCGCCGACCGGTCAGCGCATCGACCAGGCGCAGGACCAGGAACAGGCACAGGAGGGCCAGCCCGACCAGCAGGGCGCCGTACATGACCTCGTAGGTGAGCGGCGTATCCATCAGCACCTGGAAGGCGCCGATCTCAAGAAGCGGCCAGCCTGCCCAGAGCAGAACGAGCGCTACGGCGAGGACAACCAGATCGAGGGCCAGCCGCAGGCCGTCCAGAAATTTCGCGGGGAGAAAGCGGTCGAGAAGGTCGATGCGGATATTGGCGCGGTCCCGGAAGCCGATCGCGACCCCCAGGAATGTCAGCCAGACCAGTCCGACCCGGGCGTACTGGTCGAAGGCGAGGCCGCCGCTCTTGAAGACGTGGCGGTCGAGTACCTGCAGCACTGTCAGGATCAGGACCGCAGCGAGTGCAAGAACCACGCCTGCCCGGACCAGGATGGCGATGCCCCCGATGAGGCGCCTGGCCAGGCCCGGACCCACCACGCCCCCCTCCAGGGGGTGCGCGGCACCGGCGTGACCTTGGGCGAGTTTGCTTTCCATCACGGGGTATCTTGCATCTTGCGGATCCGGTCCACGAGGCCGGCGGGCCAGAGCTTGCCGTCGAACTGGATCTCGACGCCCTCCACGGCCTTGCGGAAGGCGTCGCGGTTCGGAACGACGTAGGTGGCTCCAGCCTCCTTCAGAATTTCGATCGCCTGCTCGTCGAGTTCCTGCGTTAGCTTCGTCGTCACGGTGCCGGCTTCCCTGGCGGCCTTGGCGAACAGCACCTTGTCCGCGTCGGGCAGGCCCTTCCAGAAGCGCTCCGAGGCAAAGAAGCCGACCAGCTCGATGACGTGATCCGTGGCCGACCAGTACTTCGCCGCCTCGTGGTACTTCGGCGGAATGGACAGGTCGAAGCCGTTGTCCTGCCCGTCGATGGTCCCGCGCGAGAGCGCGTTGTAGATTTCCATCATGCCCATCGGGGTGACCTGCGCGCCGAGCTTCTCGAACATGGCCTTCAGCACGGGGATGGGAGGGATGCGAAGCCGGAGCCCTTTGACATCCTCCGGATTCATGATGGGGCCACGGGTGGACTGAATGGCACGCGGCGAGCGTTGCCCCCAGGCGCCGAAGACCCGGACGCCGGCCGTTTTCGCGACCTTCTCGAAGACACCCTGGAACTCCGGATCGGTGTTGATGATCCGCTCGGCCTGCTCGCCGCTCCGGAAGAGATAGGGCACGTAGCAGACACTCAGGGTTTCGCCGCCACGGATGAACGAAAGCGAGGAAAGGCCGAAATAGGAGAACTGGATGGTTCCGAGCTGCATCGCCGAGATCAGCTGCGCGATGTCGCCCAGCTGGCCGTCCGTGTAGACATCGACGGTATAGCGGCCGTTGCTCTCGCTCTCGACGACCTCCTTGAAGCGGAGGAGCGCCTTGTGCCAGGGGCTGTTGTTCAGCGCGATCGTGGCCATCTTGACGTTCTGCCCGGCCGCCTCGGAGGGCGTGGCCGTGCAGAATGCAAGGATCGCGAGCGCGGCAAGGATATGGATGATCCGCTTCATGATTTCCTCCCTTCCAGGATTTTCTTGTCGGCTCCTGGCGTTTTTTATGAGATCCTGACTGATGTGCGGCACCCCGCCCGCTGCTCAGAAGTTCCAGTGCGCGGGCTCGGCCCCCGCGACCGGCGAGCGGAACGTCGCCAGGCGTGTTCCGAACAGCGATCCCAGGAAGACCGTCCTGAGATCCGGTCCGCCGAAGGCGATGCCCGACAGATTCCCCATCAGCCGCTTTCCGCCGGAATCCAGGTGCTTCCGGGTGTAGCGGTCGTTCTGGAAAGCCTCCTCCGCCTCCTGGATCTGCGCCGCGTCGGCATCCTCCAGCAGGATCTCGTGCCTGCCGTCGGGCGTGGCCCGGATGACCCGGTTCGACACGACGCTGACGATCCAGACCGCGCCCTCGGAGTCGAAGGCGAAGCCGTCGGGGAAGGTGCAGGCGCCGTACTCGGCGAAGACTTCCTTCGGCCCGAGGGAGCCGTCGCTCCGGATCGGGAAGCGGCTGGTGCGCCGCGCGATCGTCTCGGCGACGTAGAGCCACTGGCCCGTGGGATCCACCAGGGCCTCGTTTGTGAAGCCAATATTCTCAGCGACGATGCGTGCACCGCGCTCGTCGATCAGGATGATATAGCCATCGCCATAGCCCTTGCGCATGGCCTGCTCGCGGGGGATCAGCCGCGTGCTGACCGTGACCCAGATGCGGGACTGCCGGTCGATGCCGACGAAGTTGGTCGGCTCGAGCTGTCTGCCCTCGATCTCCAGGAGCTTCGGCCGCAGCGTGCCGTCCTGAGCCATGTGATAGACGCCCCCGGTGGGACCGAGATTGGCGATCAGGAAGCTACGGTCTGGAAGCAGCGCGATGCCATTGGGCAGGAAGCCCTCCGGCGCGCCCTTCGCATGGATCGTCTCCGTACGGCCGTTGGCATGGACGATGCTCACGCCCCCGCCCTTGTAAGGGACGAACAGATCGCCGGAACGGGTCGCCATGACACATTCAGGACGGTCAAGCTCGCTGCCAATAAACTCGATATCACCGAGGTCCAGTCTTTTCATTGGATGCGCGTCCTTCCCTTTCCTGTTCTCTGCCATTCGAGGACCGCCCTTTCCGGCGATCTGAAGAGCTGCCTCGTGGCAGCACATGGCTCGTGGCCCGATCTTCTTGCGCGGCGGTGATCAGTCGGTGGGGACGGGCCGGGGCTGCAGGGCCGTCTCGGCCGGAACGCCCCATTCCCGCAGCACCTGCCCTGTATGCCCCCCATGCGGCGGCGCGGGATGGCGCAACCGGCAAGGCGTGCCCGAGAGCTTCACCGGGAAGCCCAGCATCCGCACCGGGCCATGCCCCGGATGCTCCACTTCCATCACCATCTCCTGCTGCAAGACCTGCGGGTCTGACAGCACCTGCCCGATATCCTGCACCAGCCCGCAGGGCACGCCCGCCGCGTTCAGGCGCCGCACCCAGTTCTCCTGGCCGTCCTGCTGCAGTTGCACGTTGATCAGCGCGTCCAGTTCAGCCCGGTTGCGCATGCGCAGGCCGTTGGTGTGGAAGCGTGGGTCCTCCAGCACATGCTCCAGCCCCAGTTCCCGCAGGAAGCGCCGCAGGATGGCCTCGGTGCTTGGTGCCACCGCGATGGCACCGTCAGCGGTGCGGAACAGGCCGTAGGGCGCGGTGATGGGATGGTCATTGCCGCAGCGCGCCGGCGGCACGCCGGTCGCCAGATAGTCGGAGGCCAGATAGGCGAACATGCTGATGATGCCGTTCATCATCGCCGCCTCCACCCGCTGCCCGCGGCCGGTGCGGGTGCGGGCGTGCAGGGCATTGACGATGCCGAAGGCCGCATAGAGCCCCGCCACCAGATCGGTGATGGGCAGGCCGCTACGCAGCGGCGGGCCATCCGGCTCGCCATTGACGCTCATGAAGCCGCTCATCGCCTGGATGACGAAGTCGAAGGCCGGGCGGTCGGCATAGGGGCCGCTGGCGCCATAGCCGTTGATGCTGGCCACCACCAGCCGGGGGTTCAGGGCGTGCAGCCGCGCGTCGTCGAAGCCCATGCCGGCCAGCACGCCCGGGCGGAAGTTCTCCACCAGCACATCGGCCCGCTCCAGCAGATGCGCCAGTATCTCCCGCTCCTGCGGCGTGCGCAGGTCGAGCACCACGGAGCGCTTGTTGCGGTTGAAGGCAGCGAAATACCAGCTCAGCCCTGCCACCCCCGCGCCGGCGTGGCGGATCGGGTCTCCCTCTCCCGGCGCCTCGATCTTGACGACATCGGCACCCATGTCGCCCAGCAGCATGGTGCAGAAGGGGCCGGAGAGGATACGCGTAAGGTCCACCACGCGGACACCGTCGAGAGGCGTCGGCATGGCGGCTCAACCCGCCGCCGTTGGCACGGCATCGGCCGCATGCAGGCGCAGCCTTGGCCCTGCCCGCATCACCTGCCCCGCCAGCGGCTTGCCCAGCAGCCGCTCCATGCGGTGCGCGATGGCGATGATCTTCTCCAAGTCGATACCGGTCTCCCAGCCGCTTTCGTGCAGCAGGTAGATCAGGTCCTCCGTGCAGATATTGCCGGTGGCACCGGCGGCGAAGGGGCAGCCACCCAGGCCGCCGGCGGCGGAGTCGAAGCGGCGCACCCCTTCCTCCAGTCCCACCAGCACATTGGCCAGCCCGACGCCGCGCGTATTGTGCAGGTGCAGCGTGAACTCCATCCCTGGCAGCTCCGCCCGCAGGGCGCGCAGGGTGGCGCGGATGTTGCGTGGCGTCGCCATGCCCGTGGTGTCGCCCAGCGTGACGTGCGTGACCCCCAGATCGGCATAGGTGCGGGCGATGCGCAGCACGTTCGCCAGCGGCACGTCGCCCTCGAAGGGGCAGCCGAAGGCCACGGCCATCGCCCCCAGCACCTCGATGCCGCCCTGGCGCAGAATCGCTGCCACCGCCGGGAAGCCCTCCAGCGAGGCATCGATGCTGCGGTTGAGGTTCTTTCGATTATGCGTCTCCGAGGCCGAGATCAGCAGCACGCCGCCATCCAGGGGCGTGCTGCAGGCCCGTTCGGCCGCCCGCAGGTTCGGCACCAGCGCCATCAAGTTGGTATCCGACAGCTTGCGGATGCCGGCCAGCACTTGTTCGGCATCCGCAAGCTGGGGGACCGCCTTGGGCGAGACGAAGGATGTCACCTCGATATGCCGGATGCCGCTGTCGATCATGCTGTTGACGAGCGCGATCTTCTCCGCGGTTGGCACAAGAGTGGGCTCGATCTGCAGCCCGTCGCGGGTGCCGACCTCGACAACCTCGACAAAGTTCGCAGCAGTGTCAGCGGTCATGGCGTGATCCTTCGTCGCCAGGGTCAATCAAGTCGAAGGCCAGTCTCGGCGACGATACCCTTCCAGTTCTCCACCTCCTGCCGCAGCATGGCAGTGAAGACGGCGGAGCTGGTGGGTGCCGGCTCGATCCCCTGGTCGTTGAGTGTCTTGACCAGATCAGCCTGCCCGAGCAGGTCATTGAAATTGCGGTTGAGCCGGTCGACCACCGACTGCGGTACGCCGGCGGGGCCCAGCACACCCCACCAGCTCGTGACCTGTACGTTGTGGCCCAGCTCGACCAAGGTCGGAACCTCCGGCAGGGAGGGGTTGCGGCGGGCGCCCGTTACCGCCAGCGGCCGCGTGGCGCCGGACTGGATCGAGCTCATGGCCGAGGCGATCGAAGAGCCGACGGCCGTGACATGCCCGCCCATCAGGTCCATCAGCGCCGGGTTGGAGCCACGATAGGGTACGTGCTGCAGGCGCACATTGGCCCGGCGCGCGAGCAACTCGCTGACCACATGAGAATTGCTGCCGCTGCCCGAGCTGCCAAAGGTCAGGCTGTCCGGTGCCGCCCGTGCAGCCTTGGCCAGATCCTCGAAGCTCCGGTAAGGCGCGGCGGCGGAGGTGAGGATCAGCAGCGGCGTGGTAGCCGAGAAGGCGATGGGCGTGAAATCGCGCAGTGGATTGAAGGCTACTTTGGTCAGCAGCGGCGCCAAGATCATGTTGTCCTGCTGGCCGAGGACGAGGTCATGACCGGCGGCATCGGCACGCGCGGCCTCGGCCAAGCCGATGGTGCCATTGGCTCCGGCCCGGTTCTCCACCACTACGGCCCAGCCATGGGCCTCGGCCAGCCGCGTGCAGAGCGCGCGCGCCAGCAGATCGGTGCCGCCGCCGGGCGGGAAGGGTGAGATCATGCGGATCGGCCGGGCCGGATAGGCGGCCTGGGCCGAGGCCATGGCCGGGAAGACAGGCGCTAAGACGATTGATGCCAAGAGGGTACGGCGTTTCACAGATCCTGTTCCTCCCGATTATACTCGACTGTTTTCTGCAGGGGTTGGCGAGTGGGCCCCGGCTCCCTGTCTTCAGGAAAGGATCACCATTGTCGTCCGAACCGGGCAAGCAACGAGTGACGAGCCCCGCCATCTCCGATCGAGATGGCCGCCTGTCGCGCCGGCTCGATCCGGCCTCGGTTCAGTTCTTCGTCTCGGTGGTGGAGGAGGGCAGCATCGCCCGCGCCGCATTGCGGGAGAACATTGTACCCTCCGCTATCAGCAAGCGGGTGTCAGATCTGGAGGCGCTGCTGGGTGTACCGCTGCTGGAGCGTGGCACACAGGGGGTGACACCGACGCCGGCCGGCGAGGCCTTCCTCCACCATGCCCGGTTGCTGCTGCGGGCGGTGGAGCGGATGGGGCTGGAGATGGCGGAGTATGGGGAGGGCGTGCGCGGGCATATCCGTGTGCGCGCCAGCGCCTCCGCGCTGTCCGCCGGGCTGCCGGTGGAGATTCAGAGCTTCTCCCGCACGCACCGACAGGTAAAAATTGAGTTGGAGGAGTACGAGACGCCAGCCATCGTGCAGGACATCCGAGAAGGCCGCGCCGATGTTGGCATCGGGCCGGACATCTTCCAGCCGGAATCCCTGCTGCTCTTCCCATGGCGGCATTACGACTTGGCTGCAGTGGTGCCGAATAACCATATTCTGGCGCGCCGTCGGAAGGTCTCCTATTCCGCGCTGTTGCAATACGAGCAGGTGGAGCAGGGCTACAGCAGCGCTCTCTCCCAGTTGTTGGACTATGCCGCACGGCAGAGTGGGATCCCCAAGCGCACGCGCATTCGGGTGCGCGGCTTTGAGGCTGTCTGCCGGATGATCGGCAGCGGCATGGGGATCGGTGTGGTTCCCTCTTTTATGCGGGAATCAGTGGGCCGGCTCTATGGCCTGCGCTTCATCCCGCTGGAGGAGCCCTGGGCGCATCCGAAGATCTGTATCATGCTACGCGACCTGGATAGTCTGCCGCGGGTCGCGCGCAGCTTCGTGGACCACCTGCGGCGCAGCGCCACTGCTGCCCGCCAGAGAACAGACTGACAATCTGGGCGCCGTGTGCCGGAAGCAGCCCGGTCAGATGAATCTGCAGCATGATCCGGCGGGGTCAGAAGGCCCCGACTATCCTCGATTCCGTGTGGGGCAGCCTGCACAATCCGTGGATGCGGGTCCGACTGAGGAGGTCCTCCCACCGGCCGATATTCCCGGTCGCCACCGAGCCGGGCTCCCCGGGCCCGTACCGCCGCGAGCGCTGACCGGGTCCTCTCCGCGATCAGCTCGCGCTCCTTCCGTGCCATGGCGGCGTAGACCCGCATCATCAGATCGTCCGCGCCCGGCAACTCGGGCGCAAGGGCGCGGCGGTCCTCCTGGCCGGCGGAGCGGCTGTCGCCCTCCTGGGGCAGGCCCACCCCGATCTCTATGCGGCGGTCGGAGTGCAGTCTGGCTTGGCCTGCGGGGCGGCGCGCGATCTTCCTTCCGCCTTCGCCGCCTTCGCCGCCTTCGCCACGCGACAAGGCGCGCCCGGCACGCTTCTTCGGTTGGGTGATGCGCAGCGGGTGGTCCCGACCATCGTCTTCCATGCCGAGCGCGACACCAGCCTGCATCTCCGCAACGCCGACCAGGTTATTGCGCAGCCAAGTGCCGCCATGGCAGCTGGTCTCCAGACGGAGATCCAGCGCAGCTAGGTGCGGGGGGCACGCCTATACCCGGACCATTCACGCCGATGCTGAAGGGCAAGGCCTGCTCGAGCAGCGGCTCATCCACGGCGGCGGCCATGCGTAGTCCGGCGGCAGCCCCGCAGGCTCATAAACCGACCCACATGGGTCCGACGCCTCGCGCGAGATGCTCCGCTTCTTCCTGGAACATCCGCACGGCGCCGCCGTCCCGTGATGTGCCCTGCGATCCGCCTAATCGGCTGCTTTGTGCGGTGCAGTTGGTGGCAGCCCAGAGAAGCAGGACGGCAGAACAACCGACGGCACCGGTTGGCTGACCCCGCCGGGCCGGCCTTCGCTGCGGCGACAAATCACGTCACGCGTTCCTCAGCCGCTCGCGCGACCTCCGATCAATGCCCGGATCAGGTGAAGCGAGCCTGATGCTCAGGATCATGATCACCCCGAGTTAGGAATTCGCCGATCCCGAACTCGGCCCTCTGTCCTCCCGATGCGGCGTTGGGTTCGTGTCGGACCAGCGCCCGCCCGGAAGCGGGGTCACGGACGAGGGACTACTGATCCCCGTTGGCACTGGCATAGAGTTCCCTGGCCTCGGTCACGTCCATCACTCCTTCACTGCGCCAACGGCCCGCTGAACCTCGGCCGGCACCGCTCCAAAACTGATGCTGGAAGATGCCGGGATCATGGCGAGATCCTGCTGCAGAAGGAATTTGGCGGGCTCGGCGACAGCAGCCTGCGCGGAACTACCGCATGGCCGTGATCACGTGGGCCCTGATCCGGCCGGTGACTGGACCGGAGCCGTATTGCGCAGCGATCGCACTGGCCGCGGCCTGGGTCGCCGCAGCCAGGGCCTCCGCACCGTGGGCTTCGATCTCGTTGCGCATCGGCGTGCCCTGGCAATATCCGATGGCCACCGAGAGCGCGTCGGGGGCCATGCTCTTTCGCGTGAGGCTTTCGACGCTCGTTGTGCCGAAGCCTGCGGTTCGGAGTTGCGTCTCCAGGGCCGCCGCGTCGTAGTGTCCGTGCGGCGTGCGCGCCAGAAACATCGGTGGGTCGTGCGGATACAGCACCGCGACTGCCTTCACTACAACATCCGCGAACTCATTCTCCTCGATGCGGTCCCAGACGCTGAACAGGAAGCGCCCGCCCGGCTTGAGGACGCGCGCGGCCTCGGCGAAGGCGCGCGGTTTGTCTGGGAAGAACATTACCCCAAACTGGCACACCACCACGTCGAACATGCCATCGGGGAACGGTAGCATCTGAGCATCCGCTTGCTGCCAGGTGACCCGGTCAGACGCGAACTGGCTCGATGCATGGTCGAGCATCGGCCGATTGAGGTCGGTCGCGACGATGAAGACGCTCCGCGGCAGGGTGGACACCAGAGCGCGCGTGACCACACCAGTTCCAGCAGCGGTTTCGAGCACGCTTCCGTCCCGCAGGTCTGCCAGCCTTGCCGCCAGATCATCCGCGTACGGCGCGAAGATCATCGGCCCTAGATATTGGTCGTACAAGGCGGGGATGGAGCCCCGGAAGACCCGATCGTTTTCCACGTCGACAGCCTCCTTCGCCTCTTGCGTCGCCGCAATCCCCTCACCGGCTGAAACTATGGCAGGTACAGAGAGCCAGTGCGAGCGTCCATGAAGGGGCTGGTGCTGGCGATCCAGAGGTTTGGTCGCCTGCCTCAATCCGAAGCTGCCCATACCTGTGGTACCAGACAGGGATATTCATATCGGACCTCAATCTCTTGCATCTCGTTGCTATGGTGATTGATGCCTGCGACCATCAGCCAAGCCGTGAGGCTGGCCGCCCGCCCGCCCATCGAAACTATCCAGGTCGTGGCGACGCTGCCTCGCACGTTGGACCGAGATAGGCCTGCTGGCCAAGATGCACGCCTGCTGGCCGGAATGTTGCGCGGTCATCCCGATCTGGTCCTTATCACGGGAGCCAACAGCTTGCGCGTCTTCTGAGAGGTTCGGAGCGAGCGGCAGCCGAAGCGCGGGCGCAATGATTTGCGCGCGTGTGGGCCTGGTTGGGCACCTTCACTGAAGCTCGCGCTGCATCGGCCGCGGGAGCCGGGCACTCCCTTCCCATCCTTCGGCAAGCTCAGGCGGATGACGAGGCAAGATCCTATGCGTTATGCTAGCAGGTACTCGAAATCCTTTTCCTGCTCTCCTCTGCTTGGCCCATAGTGCAGCCACACAAGCATGCAGCCGGAGACCCGAGCGGTCCGCAACAAGCTATGGTGCTGAGGCCCGACCGATGCCGACTCTTCTGACCCGCTCCACCTTTGAGAACCTGGCGCGAGTTCGCAACGAGTTGATCCGGCAGGGCTTCGTTCCTGCCTCAGCAGACCGGCCGGGCGTGGCTGGCCTCTTCCTTCCCTGGGTTGGCCAGAACCTCGCTGAAGCTGGAGGCATTTACTGGGTCGGAGCCGCCACCGAGGGGGCGTACGGTGCGGATGATGAGCAGAGTTTCGAGACTTGCCACGAGAGGGGCGCACGGCTCTGTGATCGTGGCCCGCATGCCCGCGCGCACACGCCGCTTTGGCTGTTCCTTGATGGGCTGACGCGGGAACTGCTCGGTGGTCCTTACGATACCACTACCATGTGGTGGGGCTGGTCAAACCTGCTCAAGATCGGTTGGAGCGCAGGAGAGCCAGAAGGCTGGTCAGCTGAACTCGTCGAGCGTCAGCAGCGAGCCTGTGCCCTGGCTCTGCGTGAAGAGTTCGGGCAGCTGCGGAACAGCCTTGTCTTCATAGGCTCTCTCGGCGATTTCGGCATTCTGGGCGAGGCGCTCGGTGGCGCTCCAACCTGGCATGGCAGAGAGCAGGGTGAGGCGGCCGGCCCTTGGTGGTTCCGCAACGAAGCTTCCGGCAATCTCTTCGCCCATGGTTCTCACCCGAGTGCGGCACGGCGCGGGCACTTCTCCCGGGAGGCACTCGACCGGACAGTGTTGCTGTCCCGCAATCTCCTGCCTCGGTTCGCCTGACAGGTTCGGCGCTGCGGCAAAACATGCGCGAGCTTCGTCGATACACTTCTGGCGAGCGGCTGGCCGATGCGCTTATTCACGTCGCCGGGCTTTTGGCCGCGCTTGCTGGCTGTGCTGTGTTGATGGTGTTGGCCTCGCGATTGGATGGTACTCGTCCCGCATGGGCGCTCGTTCCCTACGTGGCAGGGCTGATCGCTATGCTCGGCTGCTCTGCGCTCTACAACCTGACCAGCACCGGGCCGCGCAAAGCGCTCCTGCGCCGCCTCGACCATGCAGCAATCTTCGTCATGATCGCCGGCACCTATACGCCCGTCATCCTGCTGGCGATCGGCGGTACCTGGGGCCGGCAGCTGTTGGTTGCGGTTTGGGTGGGGGCGGCTAGCGGGGTGGCTCTCAAGCTTTTGGCTCCCCATCGCTTCGAGCGCGCCGCCATTGCTGCCTATCTGCTGCTCGGATGGGCCATACTGTTTGCTTTGGACCCGCTCCTCGCCGCGTTGCCGGCGCGCGACCTGGGCCTGCTTCTCGCGGGTGGTCTGCTCTACAGCGGAGGCGTCGTCATTCACCTGTCCTCGCGCCTGCCCTATCATACTGCCCTCTGGCACGCCCTGGTGGTGGCCGCGGCAGCGTGCCACTATGTAGTCGTATTCCACCTTGTTGGAACGGCCAGCTAAGTCTGCGTCGCACCGGCTGGATCAGCGGCGCATCATGCTCTTGTGGGTCTCGCGTTGGACCGCTGCCCGCTCGCTCGAGCCGATATGGCGATGATCTCCTGCACGATCACAGGCGACACGCGGTGGCGCCTCGTGAGGTAAGCCACCTCCTCTCCAGTTCTCGCCTGGGTGGCTGGGTTGGGATCGGACCTCGTCTTGCTGTTGGGCATGATATACTTTCTGCCGCTTGAGCTTCCACAGGAGCGGGCGGCCGGATCGGCTCATGGCCGGCCACCGCCAGGACAAAGATCGGCACCGGCAGCGACACCGTATCGAGGTCATGTTCGGCCACCTGAAAGACTGGCGCCGCATCACCACCCGCGGCGACCGCCTCGCCAGGAACTTCCTTTCCGCCGTTGCCCGCGCCGCACCACTTGTTTCTGGCTGGCTTGATTGAGTTGTCCTCCTAAGAGACACTTGCAACCAACATCGAGCTGGCTGCGGCCCCGGCGTCCAGACTGTCAGCATAGCCCCGTAGATCGCGCCGGCGTCCTAGGCCCGAACGTGTTGGCCAGCGGCGGCTGGCATGACGACAGGGCCGACCGGATCATCGGTGGTCTCCCGGAGGTCAGATAGGGCGGCAATGATGGGCTGGGCGCGGGGGGTGGTCGCCCGCGGATCCTGCCGGCGGCGCGGGGATAGCGCAGGCGGGCGGGGCCTGCATGCGCCTTCTCCCTCGCATGGAATAGTGTCCGCCGGCCCTCCGGGATGCAGCCTGCCGGCGTCTGCGCCTCCCCGTTTCAGCGTGCGAGCGCGACTTCCTCGGCCCCGGATGCTGCCAGCAGGTTCCCGCTGGCCTTTGGCGCGGAATAGGTGATCTGCTGGTCCTCGCCGCCGCCGATCAGCTGAGGCAGCATCGGCGACTGGTGTGTCATGGCGCCGGAATAGACGGTGCTGCCATTCTCGCCGCCGCCCAGTGAGCGGACACCGCCGCCGCCGACGATGTTGCCTCGGTGCGCGGGGCCGTACTGCACGGCGAAGTTCTCGCCGTCGGACAGGACACGGATGTCCAGCTCCTGCGCCTTCGCGCCGGGTGCGCTGGTGAACAGGGCCATGCCCGCCAAGCCGAGGATGGCCACTTTGAAACCGTACTTCATCATGACGATGTTCCTTCCCTCATTTTCTGCAGACGGAGCCGTCTGCCGGGTGGGAAGGTGCCGTGTCGGCGCGACAGGATCGGTGCGATATCGCACAGGCCGGCGGGCCACGATTCCGGCACGCAAGCCAAGTCTCGCGGCCCAGTGCTCCGGGACTTCTCAAGGTAAGACAGGGTCTCTTCGTATCCGGTGGCTGCTTGGGCGCTGGCGGAGCAGATCGGTGCGCCGGATGATGATGGCACGGCGCGTCGTCTCAATCAGGCCGGCTTCCGCCATTCCTGCCATCTCGCGCGTGACGGCCTCGCGCCGCGCGCCGATCAGCACGGCAAGCGTCTGGTGCGTCGGCGGCGGGCTCAGGACCATCTCTCCCGTGCCGCCGGCGCGCGGCCGCGCGAGGCGCAGGAGCGTCGCCGCAAGCCGTTGCCGGACCGGCAGGGTGGCGATCTCCAGCAGCCGCTCACCATTCTCCCGCAGGCGCGCCGACATCATCCGCAGCAGCGCTAGGCAGAGTGCGGGAGAGGCCAGCACCACCGGTAGGAAGGTGGCGCCGGGGACGATGCAGAGACGCGTCGCCGCGCGGGCCGTCACATTGGCCGAGCGGGTTTGGCCGTCGATCGCGGCGATCTCGCCGAAACAGCCGCCCTCGCGGATCTCCCCGAATAGGAACTCCTTGCCCTCCGTCGTGCGGAGCAGGACCTGAACGCCGCCGGCGACAACGAAGAAGACTTCGCCAGACGGGTCGCCGAAGTCGAGAATCAGCTCACCCGGCGCAGCATCCCGCCAGCGGGCATTCCGCAGCAGTGCAGTAAGTTCTGCCGACGTGGCGTCGCGCAGGAGCGTCACACGCCGCAGGACGCGTTCTTGGCTAGGCTCGGCAGAGGGAGCGCTATCCTGCATGGCTCCTCCGAGGCGCGGCGCCGGTCGGCTCCGGCGGAGGGCGCGCGCCGCAACCCAGCTTAGCACTCGCCGGCCAGGCTGGCAGTAGCCTCTGCAGCGAGGAGCGGCGCGCCCAACCGGCCAGAGCTTTGCACGCTTCGCGCGGGTCGTATGCTATCGGTCGTCGTGGCGAAGGGCAGATCGCCTGACTGCAACTGCATGCCGTATGCCGGGGGTGCCGGTTGCGGAGCTTCTCGATAAGCGCTCCCGAGCGGTTTCCGGTGCCACACCGAGTTCGTCCAGTAGCGCGCGCGCCTCAACCAGGTCGGGGAGCATGAAGCCCTCTGTAAACCATTCATAGACCGGTGCGAGGAGGTTGCGCGCCTCTCGGCGCCTGCCGCGGTCGCGCCATAGCTGTGCCAAGGCAATGCTGGCGCGCAGCTCCCACATTTTTGCCTTCTGCAGGCGCGCCAGCTCGATAGCCCGCAAGAAGCAAGGTTCGGCGTCACCGCCCGGTAAGGCCAGAAGAAGCTCACCTCGGGTCCGGTGCAACTCGGCCTCGCAGATCCGCTCGCCGCCGCGCTCCACAAATGCAAGCGCCTCGTCCAGAAGGATTAACCCACGTTCGGGGTAGCCTGCCAGCCGGTGCATATCCGCAAGCAAGCTGAGAGCCTGCGGCACGACTGTGCCAGCGCCGCTGGCGCGGTAGTTGGTGAGGGCCTCCTGCATCCGCGCGATCCCTTCTTCTGGGCCGCTGTTCGAGAGCATAGCCAGCGCCCAGCTGCGATAGACACGCGCGACGTCGCGGAAGGCAGGCGCCTTGGTGCTCAGCGCCTCGAGTTCTTCCGCATGCGCGCGCGTTGCTGCTGGATCGTGCATGAGGCAATGAAGCGAACATCCGCCGGCCACCAGTGCGGTGGTATGGGACTGAATGTGCTGGAGCCGACGAGCCTCGGTCAGCGCCTCGCCGCTCCGTGCCAGGGCCTGGTCAGGGAATCCAAGGATGAAGAGCGTGTTCGCCAGCCAGGAGAGCGCCCCTATGCGGGTGTCCATCGGAAAGCTGCTGCCCAGAACACGATGCTGCCCGGGGTCGAAGAGGCCAAGCACACGCTCGAGGTGCTGGCGCGCCGCAGCCGGTTGGCCTCTCTTGACTGAAGCGTAGCCGATAAGGCGTCGGGCGGATAGTTCGGCGGCGGTATCTCCCTGCGCGCGCGCCAGGCGAAGCATCTCCTCGGCAGCCGCGCATGCGGTCTCCGGTTCGCCACGATTGGTGTGATGAACGGCAAGGCCGGCCAGGACGGGAATAAGCCGTTCCACATCGGCGAGCTGATGGCAGAGTTGGCGCGCCCGCGCATAGACCTGCCCGGCGGCTGTCGAGGCTTGGCCTTCCACCCAGGTCGTGGCGCTGGCCAAGGGAACCTGCAACTCGAGTTCCATGCGGTCGCGCCACTCGTCCTGCGGTAGGCCGGTGAGCAGATCGAGCGCAGCCATGAAGTGCGCGCGGGCCTCATGGAGGGAAGAGCGAGCGGCCGAACGCTCGCCCGCGCGCCGGTAGAGTTCGATGGCCGCGTGCGCATTCCCTGCCTCGGCGCGATGATGCGCCAGCATCTGAGGATCGCGCTCCGCGATCTCAGGCCGCAGCTGCTCGATGACCTCGGCCGCGCGGCGGTGCAGGTCGCGCCGACGCTCGCGCACAAGGATCCCGTAGGCGGCATCCTGCACCAGGGCGTGTTTGAAGGCGTAGCGTGCCTCTGGTGGCGTCCCGATCCGGCGCAAGAGCCCCGTTGCCTCCAGCTGCGCCAGCCCCTCAGCTAGCCGCGCTGCCGGCAGCGCGGCGACCGCCGCCACCAGATCGTGTGCGAACTCGCGCCCCAGCACGGCTCCTGCCTGTGCCACCTCTCTGACTGAGGCCGAGCGGTCCAGCCGCGCGACCAGAGACGCTTGCAGGCTGCTCGGCACCGCGAATTGCGGAAGCGGACCCTCCAGCACCCAGCGATCCGCCTCCTCGCGCAGCAGGCCGCCCTCCAGCACAGCCCGCCCGACTTCCTCTACGAACAGGGGCACACCGTCCGTCCGCGCCAGGATCTCCGTTTCCACCTCTGTTGGGAGGGCCTTGCCGTGGGCGATCCGCCGCAGCAATGTCAGGTGCTCGGCGTGCGGCAAGCGGTTGAGCTGAACCGGCGTAACGTGGGACTGCCCAAGCCAGGCTTCTGTGCCGAAATCGGGTCGATGCGTAATCACGACCAGCATCGACATTGCCGGCACTTCCGCCACCAGCAGGTTAAGGAACTCGTATGTGGTCGGGTCGAGCCAGTGGGCGTCCTCCACCAGCACGAGTACCGGCTCGCGTGAGGCCAATCCGCGGAGACGGTGAAGCAGCGCAGCAAGCAGCTTCTCTCGCCGGTGCTGAGGCAAGAGACTGGGTGACGGCCACCGGCCCAAGGTGGGCACTGACAGCAGCTCGGCCACCAGTGCGACATCCTCAGGTGGTGGGTTGAGCGGCAGTAGCAGTGCCTCCAGCTTAGCCAATCGTGCTTCGGGCGTGTCCGAGGGCGCCAAGCCCGCTGCGCGTTCCAACCGTGCGACCACGGGCTGCAGCGCGCTGTCCGTGTGCTGAGGTGAGCAGTAAAGGGCCAGCTCCTGGTGTGCTTCGCCGCTGGCCACCAGAGCATCCCGCAACGCCGCTGCGAGGCGAGACTTGCCGATACCGGCCTCGCCGCGGAGCAGGACGACTTGGCCCACGCCGGCGCGAGCCCGGCGCCAGCGGCGAAGGAGTAGCTCGAGTTCCTCATCGCGCCCGACCAGTGGGGCTGCATTATCTCGGCGCAACGCCTCGAAGCGGCTCTCGACCCCGCTCTCACCAAGAGCGCGGAAAGGTACTATGCCTTGGCCTAGCCCTTTAAGCGTCAGCGGCTCAAGCGCCTCCCAGGCGAAGAGGGCCCCTGTGAGACAGCGCGTCATGGAGCAGGCCAGAACGGCGCCGGGCGCCGCAATGGCCTGCAAGCGCGCGGCGAGATTCGGTGTGGCGCCTACCACGGCGCATTGGCGCGCCGCCGCCTCGCCAAGCACGTCACCGACGACGACTTCACCCGTGGCCAGTCCCACCCGCGAGGCGAGTGGTCCTGCCTCTGGAAGCTTGAGCGTAGAGACGGCGCCCGCGACAGCAAGCCCGGCGCGCACCGCGCGCTCGACATCGTCCTCCTGCGCCTTCGGCCAGCCGAAATAGGCGAGCACGCCATCGCCCAGGAATTGTGCCACGTAGCCGCCATGCGCTTCAACCACGGCGGACGTGATGCGGTGGTAGGCCCCTATGGCCCCGCGCAGATCCTCGGGGTCGAGGCGGGCAGAGAGCGCCGTCGAGTTTACGAGATCGCAGAACAGCACGGTGACTCGCCGGCGCTCGGCTGCTGGGCTGGTGGAGATGTCAGTGTCCGCAGGTTCCGGTGGCGGGGAGACTGCGGCCGCCGGGAAGGCCAAAGGAGCAGATCCCTTCTCCTGCTCAGCCGCGTACCGCAGGTCCGCTATGCCCTCGAGGAGCCTCCGACGGTGGCCGACAGAGACGACGCCGATCTCCTTCAGATCCTCGGCCGTGAGTGAAAGGAGTATAGTTGCGTCAACGTCGTTGCCACGGAACACCCCCTCGTACTGCTCGAGGCCGAGGCCGCGCAGCCATGCGCTTACGTCGATCATGGCGAGGGCGCGCACACGCTGCTGCCATCAGCAGCGCTGCTTGGAAGCATGCACCGGAACCGGCAGTACAGTTTGGCGTTCGGCGGCCCAGGCTGGACCGTCAACTCAGCCGGTGGACAGCGTAGCTCGCGAGCCATGCGCTCCTCCGCCGCCGGAAGGCCGCAATCTGCAGGCCCAGAACTATAAACACGAAACCGAAACGCTGCTAGCGCCAGGAGCGATGAAGTGAAGGGCACTGCATAGCCCTGGGATGGCACTCCAATCATGCTGGAAGTATAGGTGGGAATCTGGCGCCGGGGTGAGAGCCTCTGCAGCCGGCTCTCGCGGCTGCTCCGACGGCCTGTGACGATCCATGGCGGATCCGCTCCTGGAGCCTCAAGCGGTAGGGGCGCTACTGTCGCCGCGCAGGCTCAGGCGACACAGGAAAGGACCTGCTTGCATGAGCCCTCCACCCGCTTTCACCAATGCTGCCGGCCCTAGGCTATCTCTGAGCGACCTGCCTTCTATGCAGGCCCATAGAATGTTCGCTCCCGGCTCTCTTCCCCACATCCTTTTTCAAAAGCCTACGGCGCGCAGATGGGGCTGGCTTCCAGGGAGCCGTCTGAACCATGCCGGTTCTTCGCAGGTCGCGCCGCTGCAACTGGTCTAGAAGCTGCTGACGGATGGTGGCCCGGACGTCCATCATTGGAATTGATAGCTGGAACGTCTTGCCTGGGCTGGTATCGGCGGGAAGAGCAGCGTTCGCTTTGACATCCTTGTGCGCTTGAAGCGGACAAGGCGCTTCCGACCAGAGCTTGCCGCTGAACTCCTACCCGGCGGTTCCTGATAAGGCTTTCGCAACAGGTTGTATCCCTCCTTGTGCCGGTTCCGACATGGACGTCGCCGCGGGCCAACTCGCCCGACCTTTTGGGGGGGGGGCGGAAGGTGGCATAGTCGAGCCAGCAGTAGAACGCGCCCACCGCAATGAGCACGACCCAGCCCGGGATAGGGCCGAGCGCCAGTCGGACATCCTCGGAGCGGCACGGCAGGGAGGGCGGAAAGCCAATCGCGGCGCCGTCACCTCCGAGGTCGCCTCACCGCGCTTGGATGCCGAGTGCGCCGCCTAAACGGTCAATGCGTCGGGCGTCCTCGGCCGCAGCAGCCAGAACGGCCAGCGACCCGTCCTCGGTCGCGGCCACGGCGGCGGCAAAGCCGCTCCCGCCCACCTCACGCCGCGCGAGCCCGTCGAGCACGAAGGCCAGACGCTCGCTGGGCGCTGTCTGTTCGAGGGAGAACACGCGCATGGTCCAGCCAGGGTGCTTGGGAACAGCCGCAAGGGCTGCGCGCTTCAACGCGGCCCGTAGGTCCGTGCCAACAGCAAGTCGGAAGACCCGACCGACATCATGGACGGTTCCACTGTAGATGCGAACCCGGATGGAGCGCAACAGGTCGCCTTGGCTGGTCTTGCTCATGCGAGCATTATGCCACGAAAGAGCCCAGTGCTACACGCGCGCAATTCGCGCCCCCTCAGACCCCGCACTGCTCGTCGGTGACCTTCTCTATCCAGTCGATGGTCCTGCCGCCGAGTGCCTCAGCGATGGCGATGCGGCGGGGCACTACGACACCCGCGCAACGTCTACCCGTGCAAGGCGCAGCCGGAGCAGAAGATCAATGCAGCGGTGGCGCCCGTTATGGCGCTGGGCCACGCTCTGAGCGACGCTGGAAGTGAGGCCGAGCTCGACGGGTTTCTGGCCGAGCTGCTGTTCCTGTAAACCAACTTGCTTCCGCAAACTGCTCGACCGTGGCCGTTCGAACTGACGCCAGCGGCCCCTACTCGGCTCCGAATACGCGGGTAGCGACTCAAATTCATTGCGTGAGGAGCTGCCTGCCTCCCGAAAGGCAAAGAGATACTCTTGCTGAACTTAGCAAGCCACCAATTAGCCTCGGGACGTCGCACTCGCGTGCGCCACAGGGCGCTGCAGAGTTGGCAGATGTATGGAGTTGGAGTTGACGCGGTTTTGTGGACGCCCCGAGGCTTCAGATGGAGGTGTCCAGGAGGGAGGGGTTCAGGGTTCTCTACCCGCCGGAGTTCCGGCGGGAGACGGTCGAGTTGGTCCGCGCGAGCCGACATTATCCGGTTGGCGATCTCGTCGAGCGCTGCCCACGTAGCCGGGGTAACTCCACGAACTCTGTACCCCCACGACCCGGAGCTGGAAGGCCAAACCTCCTGTGAATGCCTGCCTCCACCAGCGTTGCCGCACCGAGATCATGGTCGGCCGCCTCAAGGAGCGGGGCCGCATCGATATGCGCTAGGCGGCTGTGCCCAGACCTGCCCTTCAGCCATTTGCATCACTGTGGCCGACACTGACTGCTTGCGTTAGCGACTTCTGGGCTCAGCTGACCAACCGAATGGATGATTCAGTGCTCCCAATGTGAGTTCAAGATGACGCTGCAGAGATTCCCGCGCCGAAATCTTGGATCCTTGAACGCAAGAATGTCATCGTTGAAAGTGCCAAATGTGCTGTCGGGCCGATGCTTCATTCCCTGATAGAATGCCTCGATGATTTCATGCTTGAAGTCGTTGCCGCGGGGATAGGCAGCAATCACCGCCTCACGTTGTTCAGCCGTAAATTGGTCATAACCGCGGCCTGCTACATCCATTCCCGCTCCCGCTTGCACCAAAGCGATCTCTGAATGCATGTGTTCCGGAATGCCGGGGGTTGTATGGAGTGCGACGGCCATCCAAGCTTTCTCGATATCTCTTTCAGAGATGTGGCGGCTTCGCAGGAAATCGCGCGTGGCATTCGCACCATCCACTTCGAAGCGAAGATGGCTCTCCCGGTAGCCTTGCGTAAGACCGATGTCGTGGAACATGGCTGCGGTGTAAAGCAGTTCCGGATTAAACGTCAGGCCCTTCCGCTTTCCGGTCAGCGCGCCCCAAAAATAGACCCGAGTGGAGTGGTAAAACAGCAAGTCGCTCTCGGTGTCGCGGATGAGCTGCGTTACCTCGCGTGCCAATTTACTGTCAGGAATCTTTACACCGAGAATGTCATTGGTTGCCATGACTCCGTCCTCCGCCAAAGAGTGTCCGATACGTGCTACTGAATTCCGGTCCCTCCGCCAGGTGCGGTACGGCTCACTTCGGGTCGGGAAACACCAGCTGCGGTTCGCCGGGATCCACGACGAAGATTGCAAGGAGCCTTGCCGGCTCAGTCATGCTGGCATTGCGCGTGACCCGGTGGTGCGCGCCTGGTGCCTCGTGCCAGCTCTCACCTGTTCGGTAGGCGCGAGCCTGCTCGTCGCCAACGGCACTGATGATCTCGCCCGACAGGACATAGGCATAGACGAATGCTGAGGCCGGATGCGTGTGCGGCGGCGAGGCGGCACCGGGCGGAAACTGTACCTCGACAGCGAGCAGTGCCTTGCCGAGAGCGTTCGGCAAATCGCGGCTAAACAGCGGCGTGATTGTTTCCTCCAGCGTCGTTCCGCCTTGCGCTGTCCCCTGCGCCGGTCCGTGCGCATCGGCCGGGGCCGTGGCAGCGGCGATGATAACGACACCGGCGGCAAGAAGTGCATACCTCATCTTGAAGACTCCGTTTCAAGCAACGATGGGCGGCTACTGCTTGACCGCAGCGGGCGGGGCGCGGAAGCTGATCGCCATCCGGTTATAGGCGTTCATCAGACCGATCGCGATCGTGAGGTCGGCGAGCTGCTTCTGGCCGAACGCGGCCGCGACTGCTTCATATTCGGCATCGGGCACGCCCGTTTCGGCGACGCGCGTCACCGTCTCCGCCCAGGCAAGCGCCGCGCGTTCGGTGTCATCGAACAGCGTGCCTGCCTCGCGCCAGATCGGAACCAGTACAAGCTTCTCGACCGGCACGCCCTCCTTCAGCAAGTCGCGCGAATGCATGTCGATGCAGTAGGCGCAGCCGTTGATCTGTGAGACACGAAGATAGACGAGATTGACCAGTGTCTTCGACAGGTCGCTCTGCCTGATGTGGCCGTGGACGCCGCCGAGCGCCTTCATGCCGGCTGGAGTCGCTGCGTTGTAGTCCATGCGTTGTGTCATCTGAAACCTCCTGGGCAATATCGAGCACTCAACCAAGGGGCAGTGCAGGCCACACCGTCAGCCGAGCCACACCGCTTGGCCATATCCTCATCTGAGTAGATTCCGGATCCCGTTCGAGCACATGATCGAGGCGGGTCAGCTGCCCTTCGGCGCTTCGATGTCATAAGAAATGCGGCCTGAGGGCAGGAAGAAGAACGCGACCAGCGTGCCACCCCTGACTTCGGGATAGTGATGGCTGCCTGGCGGCGGAGCGGTCCACCCGGCATGCCGCCACCCCAGGGGCCCTTTCAGCTCGGCCTCTGGCTCCAGCGGCACAACGAGATTGAACTCCCCATAGGGATGGAGATGATAGTCGCCGCGGAAGACACGGTCCGGGTCCGGCTTTTGATCCGGTGGAACGCGGCCTTCCCGACTGTCCATATAGACGGTCGTCAGGCTGAAATAGTACGTCTCTGCGCTCGGCTCGAGAAGGCGGCTGCGACGGTAGTATGGGCCGCTGATCTCGACGTTGGCCGCCCAACCTTCTTCGACGCCCTGCTTGATGAGCCCCGCAAGGTCTTCGTAAAGCGCGCTGCCGGGGCCGTGATTGGCATTGAGCCACTGCTCCATCTCGGCGTTGGGCGTCTTGTCCTTAATCTCACTGAGGAAGGCGACGGTCTTCTCGATCAACTCTTCACGCGCGTCCATCGAGGAAACTCCTTCAAACTGGAAGATTAGAAGCCGTGGAACGAGGCGAACTCGCCGAGCGAAGCCTTGGGCATTGGGTGGCGCCGTTTTGCCCATTCGGGATCACCGAACCCCATGGACATGCCACAAACCACCAGTTCCTCGGGGGCAAGAGGCAGGTGGGCGCGGACGACGGCGTGGTAGCGGGAGAGGAATTCCTGGGTGCAGGTATCAAGACCCCTCGCCTTGGCCGCGAGCATGACGTTCTGGATGAACATGCCGAGGTCGAGCCAGCTTCCCTTCTCCAGGCGCCGGTCGATCGTGAAGATCAGGCCAACCGGAGCGTCGAAGAACCGGCAGTTGCGGGCCGTCTGCGCCGCCCGGGCGGCGTGGTCGTCCTGTGCGATGCCCAGCGAGCCGTAGAAGACCGAGCCGAACTTTCGCCGGCGCGGAGCGAACGGCTCCGGTAACGCATCTGGGAAATAGCGGTACTCGGACGAATGCGCACCGGGAGCGGTTTCGTGGGCAGCCTCGATCGCCTCTGCCAGCGTGGTTTTCGCTGCCCCCGTCGCGACATAGACCCGCCAGGGTTGCACATTCGCTCCCGTCCCCGCATGGCGAGCGGCATTGAGGATGCCGGTAACGGCTCTAAGATCCACGTCACGGCTCAGGTAGAAACGGTTGGCAAATCTGGCCGCCATGACTTGCTCGACCGCGGAGAGTACTTGGGAGGATTGGGCATCTTCGCCAGCCATAGCTTGCGTCCGATCACTGGGTGTCTTCAGGTTCTAGATGCTTTTACTGCTGCTCGAACCGGCCCAGGAAGTGCAATGTTGACAAAATGAAAATGCACGCCATGCATTTTGAGGGCGGAGGCTGTCGGCGAAGGCGCGGAGAGGAGCCAGTGGCGACGAGATGAATAACCTGGATCTGAACCTGCTACGGGTCTTCGACGCGGTCATGCGTGAGCGAAATGTGCTTCGGGCTGGGCAGGCGGTCGGCCTCAGCTCGTCGGCGGTCAGCCACGCCCTTTCGCGGCTACGCGCCTTGCTAGGCGATGAGCTTTTTGTGCGCACCGCAGTGGGAATGGAGCCGACTGCCCGCGCGCTGACCATGGCACCGCTGGTGCGTGATGCACTGGTCTCTATCGAGCGGGCGGTCGGGCCTCAGATCTTCATGCCCGAGATCTCGACCCGCCAGTTCTGCATCGCGGCGACGGACTATATGACGGCGGTGGTGCTTCCGCACTTTCTCAGGGCGCTCTCTGCCCTCGCACCGCATGCGAGCGTCACGATTTTGCCGGCGACCCGGATCGATCTGACCGCTCAGATTGACGTGGGAAGGATTGAGGTGGCGCTAGGTTCATTTTCGAACATCCCCCATCGGCTTCGCGCGGAGATGCTCTTCGAAGAACGGGATGTGCTGATGGTCGCCCCAGACCATCCCCTCGCCGGCGGCACAATCACACTCGACCAAGTGTCCACTCTCCCCATCTTCGTCGTGTCCGCGGGCGGCTTGGAGGACGGCCTGATCTCCGAACGTGGGTTGACTCGGCGTATCGAGATGTTTGACCGTGTCGCGCTTGAGCAAGCCTTCGAAAAGATCGGCAGAACGCCAGACCTGAAGGTCGTTCAGCCCCATTTCTTGGCAGTCCCGAGCCTGTTGGCTGGCACCTCGGCGGCGGCCATCGCTCCCGCCCATTTGGCGAAGATCTTCCGGCGGTCCGGTTCCGTGGCGATGTCAGAGGTGCCTTGGACGATGCCTCCGTGCGCCGTTCAGATGGTGTGGCATGAGCGGCATACCCACGATCCCGGGCACAAGTGGCTGCGTGAGATGCTGGAAGATGCTGCCCAGCGGGTGCACGGAGCTTCTGTCAAAGTGCGCATCTAGCGATGCCCGACTTTAGGTGCCAGTTGGGGCCCATAAACGGGATTCCCCTTGGAGCATTGACGTGATTCGCCCCGACGGATTTGTTGGGGGAATGAGCGGCAACGGCTGGGGAGTTCTGGTTGCTGGACCGGCAGTGGAGGCACCTGGCTCCACTGCTGCCGGACAAGCCGCGCGGTGTGCCGCGGGCCGATGAGCGGCGGGTGATCAGCGGCATCATCCATGTGTTGCGACCGGGCGGCCGCTGGGTTGATGCCCCTGTCAGTTACGGCCTGCGCAAGACACTCCGCAATAACGCTATCGAGCGCATGTTCTGCCGCCTCACGGACTTCCGCCGCATCGCCACTCGCTACGACAAGCTGGCCACCAACTTCCTGGCTGCTGTCCAGCTCGCCGCTATGGCCAGCCACTGGTTGTGAGTTCCGACCGTAGAAGACACTGGGGCAGGCGGTCGGGCGTACTGAAGAAGGGGAGGCGGCTGAGGAAGGAAGCCTCAGTGTGAGCCGTAGTCGGCAAGCCCGAAAGGATCTGAGGCGCAGGGAGATTCCGGGCACCAGCGGACGCGCTGGCGAAGACCGTGCCGGAGGTGGCGGTGAACTCGCGCCGGCACCGCCGTTGGCGACACTTGAAGCGGTTGCGCCGCTTGCCGTCGTGGCTGAGTGCGTAGGCACCCTCGGCGCCGCAGTGCGGGCACCAGGACGGTCCGCCACCCCAGCGGGCGCGGTAGAACCAGCGGCAAGCTTGCTCCTCCCGCATGGAGAGCACAGCGCCCAGCGGAAGGTCGCACGCGGTGGCGGACTTGAGGAAGTGCTGGGGGGCCATGCGTCAGCGCACCTATCCCGATAGGCGGACGGCGGCTATGGCCCACTCCTCCTGGGCGCGGCGTGCACGGTGCGCCATGACTAGAGGCGGGTGAGGCGCGTAGCGGTCGGACCAGGCGTGGCCCAGCGATGGCGAGGGATCATGGAGGTGGCACCTCCGATGAATGTGGACGTGGTTGAAGACGCGCGCTTTCAGCGCGGTCGTATAAGCGTCCAGAAGGGAGAGGAGTGCCGGATCATGAGGGCAACCCGATGCGCTGCTGCGTGCTGAATTTCAAAACGAAATCGGAACAATGGCAGCCGCTAGAGCGGCGAGTATCCTATTGTCTCTCCTCGGCGCCAAGGGCGGCCTGAGCATCGTAGATTCGCCGCGCCGTCTCCACCGCTTCGTAATGGGCGAAGGACCAGCGCACCAGCGCGCTGGTCGGAACCGCGAGAGAGCGCCCTAGTTCGCTCAAGGTATACTCGACCGCGGGCGGCGATCCTGGAATCACCCGGCGCGTAACCAGACCATCGCGTTCTAGATTGCGCAACGTAACGGTTAGCATGCGCTGAGAAATCTCACCAACACGACGGCGAAGTTCGTTGAAGCGCACTGGACGGGGGCTTTGGTCAAGCCGCTCGATGACCAGCACGCTCCAAGCATCGCCAAGTCGGTGCAGCAGATCCCGGATTGGACACTTCCCGTCAGACGTCGTCGTTGCCGCCGAAGCTGCTTCAGTCGTTTTGCCCTGGGTCATGGTTCCCTCCTTGTGCCTTAGGAACAACTTAGTTCCTTCTTGTAGCCAAGACTCGTTTGGATAACCATGCGCGTTGTCGCAGTTTAGCGTTACTGCCCGTGCAGATGCAGTCATGCGCGACAGACGTGCCAGCGGGCAGAGATGGCCTCGGATCCGAAGGGGGCGGCATGGTGCTTCTGCTGAGGGACTTCGGGGTCGGCCTGGGCGGAGGATTACTGCTCCAGCATCGTCGCCATGTCTTCTTGTCCGGCACGAGTTTCTCCTTCCCCGCTTCGACTGTCGGAGCGCAGCGCCACATGCGTCAGCGCTTCGTGCCACGCCCCTGCCTCGCCTACTCGCTGCCTCGCCGGCACTTGCCCTATCTGAAGCAGCCGAGCAGCCCCTTCACCCGGCACAGAGGATGCTCATGCCCACCAAAGTCCTGATCGCCTTCTACTCGCGCAATGGCTTCACCGAGGCGCTAGCTAACGCGGTTGCCGACGGAGCACGGGCCGCGGGAGCCGAGATGCGTCTGCGCCGCGCTTGCGAGGTTGTCGGCCCGGAGGCGATGGCCAAGGCTCAAGGCTGGGCCGAGAATGCCGCCCGCATGAACCAAGCCTACGAGCCGCCTACCGAGGCGGACGCCGAGTGGGCCGACGCCATTGTCTTCGGCACGCCAACGCGCTTCGTCGCCGCGGCCGCGGACCTCGAGGCCCACATCGACAGCCTCGGAGGACTGTGGTTTCAGGGTAAGCTTGTCGGGAAAGTCGGCTCGGTCTTCACCTCGATCTCCACGACGCATGGCGGCAACGAGTTGACCTTGCTCTCCCTCTACAACCCGATGGCGCATTTTGACTTCATCATTGTGCCCCTTGGCTATGCCGACCCGGTGCTATTCCGAGCGGGAACGCCGTACGGTGCATCCAGTGTCTCTGTCCAGAACAGTGCGCTGCCCAGCGCGGATGACCTCGAGGTGGCCCGCTTCCAGGGGCGTCGCGTCACCCAGGTCGCAAGGCGCTCGTGGCCGCCTGCATCCCGGAAACCAAAGCCTGACCGGCAAGACAGCAGGAGCGGCGTGCAGGTGGCTCCCTCATGCAGGCGACTCTCTCATTCGGTACCGGACGCCGGCCGCGCTTCCCGCGTGCATCCAGCGGTTCAGCAGCCGATACGCCAATGATGCTGGACAGTCTTTCCAGCAGATTCGGATTTGCAACATCTCGTGGAGGCGTTTGTTTGCGCTTGCGAGATGCGTTGCCGCGAGCTGAAAATTTGTCTGGGGATTCCTCAATAATCCACCTGTGCTTGAGCAGATGGCAGCGCTGATCGTGGATCCATTCGATAATCGAGGAGAAAAGGTCATGCCCCAAGCCAGCCCCAAAGCAGGCAAGATGCTGCTGACGCCTGCCGACCACACGCTGATCATGATCGACTTTCAGTCGCAGATGGCCTTCGCCACGAAATCCATCGATGCCGTGACACTGCGCAATAACGCCGCTTTGGTTGCCAAGGCCGCGAAGGGCTTCGGCGTCTCCACCATCCTGACCACGGTGGCGGAGAAAACCTTCTCCGGCCCGATGTTTGCCGAGATCGCCGGGACTTTTCCGGGCGAGGCCATGCTCGACCGGACCAGCATGAACACCTGGGAAGACAAGAACGTCATCGACCGGGTGAACCAGATTGGCAAGCCGAGGATCGTTCTTGCCGGCCTCTGGACCTCGGTCTGCATCGTCGGCCCGGCGCTGTCCGCTCTCGATCAGGACTTTGAGGTCTATGTCATCGCCGATGCCTGCGGCGATGTTTCCGAGGAGGCGCACGAGCGTGCGATGGATCGCATGGTCCATGCCGGGGTGCGGCCGCTGAGCAGCTTGCAATACCTGCTGGAACTGCAGCGCGACTGGGCGCGGACCGACACCTATGACCTGACCACCGGCATCGCCAAGGAATACGGCGGCAGTTACGGGCTCGGCATCATCTACGCCAAGAGCATGTTCGGCGGCACCGAGGCCGAGGCGACGCAGGGTACCGCGGCTGTGGACCTGGCCCGCGCGCGGGCGTCGTAGCAGACCGTCGGCGGGGTGGCGCAGCCACCCCGACCGAGGGGCCGGCCGGCGGGAGGCCCGGCCGATGTCCCGCGTTGCATCCGGCACTCGGTCTGCCGGCTCGCCGACGGAGCACGCAGGCTCCGAGACGGCTGACCGGGGGCGCGGCGAACGAGGATCAGCATCATGAAGAACGGGAGCGACGACCATGGGCGACCGGGTGAACAGGCGATGCACGCCACGAACTGGCTCCGCCGGCGCAGCACCCTCGGAGGCGTGGCGGCGCTCGCCGTGGCGGCGGCCATGAGCGGCACGCAGCGGGCAGCTGCCCAAGGCGGGGCGCCACCCCCCGACCTCATCCTGCACAACGGACGGATCACGACGCTCGACCGTACCCAGCCGCAGGCGCAGGCCTTGGCGATCCGGGACGGCGAGGTTGTCGCAGTCGGTGGGGACCGCGAGGTGCTGCCGCTGGCCGGCCCCGGCACCCGCGTGGTCGACCTGCGTGGCCGGACCGCCATCCCTGGGTTGAACGACAGCCACACCCACCCTATTCGCGGCGGGCTGAGCTACAACATGGAACTCCGCTGGGACGGCGTGCGCAGCCTGGCCGACGGCATGCGGATGTTGAAGGAGCAGGTCGCGCGCACGCCGCCGCCGCAATGGGTGCGCGTGGTCGGCGGCTTCACCGACCAGCAGTTCGCCGAGAAACGTCTGCCAACGCTCGATGAGCTGAATGCCGCAGCGCCCGACACGCCGATCTTCCTGCTGCATCTCTACGATCGCGCGCTGCTCAACCGCGCCGCGCTGCGGGCCGTCGGCTACACCCGGGACACGCCGGAGCCGCCCGGCGCCAGCATCGAGCGCGACCCGCAGGGGAACCCGACAGGGCTGGCGGTGGCGCAGCCGAACGCGTTCATCCTCTACTACACGCTGGCGCAGGGCCCGAAGCTGCCGCCCGATTACCAGGAGAACTCGACGCTCCACTTCATGCGGGAGCTGAACCGGCTCGGCGTCACCTCGGTGATCGACGCGGGCGGCGGCTTCCAGTCCTACCCCGACGACTACGCGATCATCGAGAAGCTGGCGCGCGAGAACCGGCTGACGCTGCGCTTCGCCTACAACCTCTTCCCGCAGAAGGCGAGGGAGGAGCTGAACGACTTCAGGAAGTGGGCGGGCATGGTCCGGCCCGGCCAGGGCTCGGACATGTACCGCCACAATGGCGGCGGCGAGATGCTGGTCTTCTCGGGCGCCGATTTCGAGGACTTCCGCCAGCCGCGGCCGGACATGCCACAAGCCATGGAGCCCGAGCTGGAGCAGGTAGTGCGGTTCCTCGCCGAGAGCCGCTGGCCCTTCCGCATGCACGCCACCTATGACGAGACCATCTCCCGCGCCCTCGACGTGTTCGAGAAGGTGGACCGCGAGGTCGGCTTCTCCGGCCTGCGCTGGTTCTTCGACCACGCGGAGACCATCACGCCGCGCAACATCGAGCGGGTGAAGCGGCTCGGCGGCGGCATCGCGGTGCAGCACCGCATGGCCTACCAGGGCGAGTACTTCGCCGAGCGCTACGGCCCGCGCGCGGTCGAGGAGGCGCCGCCGATCGCGCGGATGCTGGAGGCCGGGCTGCCGGTCGGCGGCGGCACCGATGCGACCCGGGTGGCAAGCTACAATCCCTGGGTCTCGCTGTGGTGGCTCGTCACCGGCAGCACGCTGGGCGGGCTGCGGATGACGCCGCCGCACCGGCGGCTGGACCGCGAGACGGCGCTCCGGCTGTGGACCGAGGGCTCGGCTTGGTTCTCCGGCGAGCAGGAGCGCAAGGGCCGCCTCGCACCCGGCATGCTGGGCGACGTCGCGGTGCTCAGCGCCGACTATTTCGGCGTGCCGGAGGATTCCATCCAGGACATCACCGCCGTCCTCACGGTGCTCGGCGGCCGGATCGTGCACGGCGCGGAGGAGTTTGCCAACCTCGCGCCGCCGCTGCCCCCGGCCATGCCGGACTGGTCGCCGGTGCGCCATTATGGCGGCTACCCGTCGCGGCTGCGCGCCGAGGCAGTACCGGACCAGGGCAGCCTGGCGCGGCTGGCCACAGCCTGCGGCTGCGGCACCGCCTGCGGCGTGCACGGCCACGCCCATGCCTGGGCGCGGCGGGATGCCCCGGTGCGCGACCAGGGCGCCTTCTGGGGCGCGCTGGGCTGCTCCTGCTGGGCGTTCTGAGACGGGAGGAGGGCGCGCAATGGTCTCCGCTGCGGTTGGTCTCTGCCTTGGCCTCCTGGTCGGCGCGGGATGCCGCTGGTTCGACATTCCCTCGCCGGCACCGCCCCGCCTGATCGGGGCCGGGCTGCTGCTGGCCATGACGCTGGGCTTCGTCGCCGCGGACCACGTCCTGGGCCCCGGCGCCACCCTGGCCCGGCTGGACGCAGGGGGCTCGCCATGAAGGCGGTGATTGGCCTGGTCCTGGCATTTGCCCTGGGGTTTGCCTGCCGTGCCTTCGGCATCCCATCGCCGGCACCGCCGGTGATCATGGGCGCGCTGCTGGTGATGGCCATGACCATCGGCTACGTGCTGGTGGACCGCTACGTCGCGGCCCATCCGGCGCAGCACAAGGCGGACTGCGGCGGCCCCAGCGGCCTTGCCCCATCGGCCTCGCACCGCGAGGCGGTGGCTGTGCAGGGCGGGCCGGCATCCGGGAGCCAGCGGCCATGACGCCGGCTTCGGGGACCCCTGCCGGGCCGGATATGGCCAGGCCCTCCCGGCCCAGCGAGGCGGGCAGCCTGCAGGGATGGCGCGGCCTGCTCGGCTCCCGCCTCGTCTATGGCCTCGCGCTGCTCGGGCTGTGCGCGGCCTATATCCAGGGCGGGCTGAACAAGCTGCTCGACTGGCCGGGGGCGGTGGCGGAGGCGGCGCATTTCGGGCTGCCGCTGCCGCCTGTCACTGCCGCCGCCACTATTGCCGTGGAACTGATCGGCTCCGCCCTGGTGCTCTCTGGCCGTTTGCGCTGGCTGGGCGCTCTCGGGCTGGCGGCTTTCACCCTGGTTGCAACCTTCGTTGCCAATCGCTTCTGGGAGCTTCCGCCTGGGCATGAGCGGTTCATGACCGCGAATGCCTTTTTCGAGCACCTCGGCCTCGTCGGCGGTTTCCTGCTGGTCGCCTGGCTGGCGGCGCGGGAGGGGCGGCGATGAGTGCCACGGCGGCACGCAAGGCGCCGGACAGTGGCGGCGGCGCGCTGGCGCCGCTGCGGCATCGGGTATTCGCCGTGCTCTGGACCGCGACCGTTCTTGGCAATATCGGGACCTGGCTGAGCAGTGTCGGCTCCGGCTGGCAAATGACCTCGCTCTCCCCCTCGCCGCAGATGGTGGCGCTGGTGCAGGCGGCCACGACGCTGCCTGGCTTCGTGCTGGCCCTGCCAGCGGGCGCCCTGGCGGACCTGCTCGACCGGCGCTGGCTGCTGATCGGCATGCAGGCGCTCCTCGGGGTCACTGCTCTCGCCATGGCCGCCCTCACGGCTGCTGACCTCATGACGTCCTGGTTGCTGCTGGCGCTGGTCCTCGTCGGCGGCGTCGGGTTTGCGCTGGCGATGCCGGCCTGGCAGTCCTCGGTGCCGGAGATGGTGCCGCGCCCGGATCTGCGTGCCGCCGTGGCACTGAACTCCCTGGGCGTGAACATCAGCCGGGCCATCGGGCCGGCGCTCGGCGGCCTCATGGTGGCGACACTCGGCATCGCCGCGGCCTATCTGGCCAACGCGCTGAGCTATGTTCTCGTGATCGGTGCGCTGTTCTGGTGGCGGCGGACGGCGCCCGCTGCGGAAGGGCCGCGGGAGACGCTTCCGGGCGCGATGCGGGCAGGGCTGCGCTACGCCCTCCACGCGCCGCCTCTCGGCCGCGCGCTGCTGCGTGCCGCACTGTTCTTTGCCTTCGGCTCGGCCCATTGGGCGCTGCTGCCGCTGCTGGCCCGCCAAACGCTCGGCGGGGGCGCTGGCCTCTATGGCTTCATGCTGGCGGGTATCGGCGCTGGCGCGGTCGCCGGCGCGTTGGCCTTGCCCTGGCTGCGCCAGCGGCTGGGTGGGCCGGAAGGGCTGATGCTCCTCGGGGCGCTGGGCAGCGCGGCGGCGCAGGCGGGCCTTGCCCTTATTGCCTCGGGCGGGGCGGCGATCGCCTTCTGCGTCCTGGCTGGCATCGCCTGGATCGCCGTGCTCACAACGCTGAATGCCACGGCGCAGGCGGTGCTGCCCAACTGGGTGCGGGGACGTGGCCTGGCGCTCTACCTTACCGTCTTCTCCGGCGGCATGACCTTCGGCAGCATGGGCTGGGGTCAGGTCGCGGCATGGCTCGGCATTCCCGGCGCGCTGCTGGTTGCCGCCGGCGGCGGCGTCGCCGCGGCGCTGCTGGGGCGGGCCCTGCCGCTGCCCTCGGGCGAGGAAGTGCTCGATCCTTCACACCACTGGCCGGATCCGCAGGCCACGGTGCCGGTTGAGCCCGAGCGGGGCCCGGTGGCGGTGCAGGTGGAGTACCGCGTCAGGCCGGAGCGGCAGGCGGCCTTCCGCGCCGAAATCGCCCCGCTCGGCGGCATCCGCCGCCGCGATGGCGCCGTGGCCTGGGGCGTCTTCGCCGATGCCGAGGATCCGTCGCGCGTCGTCGAATGGTTCGTCCTGGCGAGCTGGGCCGAGCATCTGCGCCAGCATGGCCGCGTGACGGTCGCCGACCGGGCGATGCAGGAGGCGGTGAACGCGCTGCACGAAGGTCCCGCGCCGCCGCGCGTGACGCACCTGATCGGATTGGATCGCGCCGACATCGGCGCTCATGCGCGGTAGAGCTGACGTGGTGTCCGCGATGACAGCAACGCAGCTCGCTGTGCTGCGGCCCGGTCCGACATCGAGGCCAGGCTGAACGGGAGCACCGACATGGCAGCATCGACGGACGATGGCAGCAGAGATCCACTCCCGCTGCTCCTCGTGGCCCTGACAGTCACCACCGGGCTCGTCGACGCCATCAGCGTCCTCGGGCTCGGTCGGGTGTTCACCGCCAATATGACGGGGAATGTCGTCTTCTTCGGATTTGCCGTCGGCGGCGCAGAGGGCTTCGAGGCGCCGCGCTACATCGTGGCGCTGGCGGCATTCCTCGCCGGTGCGGCGCTGGGTGGGATGTTGGGCAAGGCGCTGTCCGGTGCCACCCGCCGGCGCTGGCTGCTCACGGTCGCTGTCGTGGAATGCAGTCTGCTCGGCGCCGCGGCGCTCGTGGCCATCGGGTATGACATCGAGAGCCTGGTACCCACGACCAGGCTCTATGCCCTGATCCTCCTGACGGCGCTGGCGATGGGCCTGCGCAACGCGACGGTGCGGCAGCTTCGTGTTCCCGATCTCACGACCACCGTGCTCACTCTCACCCTGACCGGCCTGGCTGCCGACTCCTCGATCGCCGGAGGCGGCAATACCCTCTGGGGACGCCGTCTTGCCGCCGTGCTGTCGATCTTCGCCGGAGCCAGCATCGGAACCGTGCTCGTGATCAGGACGGGGCTCAGCCTGCCGCTGGCGATCACCGGCCTGTTCGTCCTCATCGCCACGGCTGCTTACGCGCTGCATCCGGCATCCAGGACCGTGGCAGGCAAGGGGGACCGGTGAACCCGAAGGGGAGACGGGATGATGGTCAAGAGACGGATCACGCCTGATCGATGCCTCCGCGACGTCATTCGCCTCCGTGGCCTGCTGATCGTCTTGCTCGCGTTGTCCGGGCCACCGGTCATCGCGCAGGAGGCCGGCGGTGGGCCGGGTGCACGGCTGCCGTTTCGTTCCCTCCGCTACGAGGAGGATTAGCGGTTCTCGCCGCTGCGCCAGCCGCGCGCCGCAGCATAGCGGAGTATGGCGCTGGTTCGCTGCAGTACCTTCTTCCCCACGGTCGGGCGGTCACACCACATATCCTCGATCATGCCAAGCACGTCATCCCGGCTGATCTCCGTCACCGCCATCTCGTCCAGCACCGGAAAGGTGTACCGCCCCAGCGAAGCCTGCCAGAAATCGGCCGTGCGCTCGTGTTTCCAGCCCGGCGCCTCCTCCCGAATGTAGGCCAGCGCCACCGCCCGTAAGGTTCGGGCATCGGCCTCCGCTTTGGCGTGCCGCTCTGCCAAGAGCGCCTTCGCCTTGCCCTGCTTCTTCTCGATCGGGTCCACCCTGGTGGGGGCTTTGAGGCTGACGGTCGGATAGCCGCCCAGGCCCATGTCGCGGCGCTTGCCCGCTACCGTCAGGCGGCAGAGCCAGGCCTTGGCGCCGCTGGGGTGCACTATAGCAGCAGCCCGCCGCCATCCGATCTCCGGTAGCAAAGCCTCAAGTGCTGATTACCGCCGCTTTGTCCCGAGGATGCCATGCACTGCGGGACGAGAGGACAAGCTCGCCGGCAAATTTTAGCCCGAAGCGGACTGTCCGCTTCGGGCAGGAACACCGGATAAGCGGGTATCGTTGAAGGTGGCAGCGAGACAGAAGCCCGTAGGGTCAGGCTCGCGAAGGCTCCGGCGCCTTCTCCGGCATCTCCGGTCCCCACCCGCGCCGGTGCAGCGCCGAGAGAATATGGAACAGCGCCTTGAAGGACAGCACCGGCACGAGGGAACGCAGGTTGCTCCGGAGATTGCCCGCCAGCAGGTTGATAATGCCGTCGCGCATCCACAGTGTGTTGTGCGGCGCCATGAAGAGCGAGCGCATCACCGGGTCGTTCACGTGGTAGATCAGCCAGCTGATGCGATCCATCGCCCGCGCCAGCTCCTTGTTGGTGCGAGCGGCCAGCTTCTGCCCGCGTACCGGGTCGTCCAGCCACACATCGGCCGTCTCCGCCCCTAGCTCGCCCGCCGTCATGGCCATCAGCACGCCGGTCGAGAACATCGGGTCCACAAAGCCATAGGCATCCCCGATCATGAGGAAGCCTTCCCCATACCCCTGACGCGCACGATAGCTATAATTCGCCGTGCTAAAGACCTCGGAGATCATCTCCGCCCCCACCATGCGGGCGGAGACCATAGGGCTAGTGGCAATGCGTTCCAGGAACATCTCCTTCGGCGTGCCTTTGCGGTTCTTCCAGGCCGCCTGATTGCCCACAAAGCCTACGCTCATCACGTCGCCCCGCAACGGGATCAGCCAGAACCAGCCATCCTCCGCCAGATTGATGCTGATATAGCCCTCTGTCTCGCCCGGCCGCCGCTGTGCGCCCTTGAAATGCGCATAGATGGCGGCGGTGTTGTTATACTTGTTGGAATCCTTCACCTTCATCCGCGCGGCCATGAAGGTGTCACGGCCGGAGGCATCCAGCACATAGCGGGGCCGCCATTCCAGCGTCTCCCCCGCCTCGTTGCGCGCCAACACCGTGGCACGGGTGCTGGTGCCGCCGGGACGGATATCGACGACCTTGGTCAGCTGCCGCCCGTCCGCCCCGCAGGCTACGGCATTGTCGAACAGGATCTTGTCCAGCTCCGCCCGCTTCACCTGCCAGGCGTGGGTGCGGTCGCGGTTCAGTGCTTGCGCGAAGGGAAAGGCGCAACAGCGGCCGGTGCGGTCCGAGATAAACTCGGCTCCTGGCTTGTGCACGCCGATGGCCCGCACCTGCTCCAGCACGCCCAGGCGCTCGAAGATGTCGAGGTTCCGCGGCAGCAGGCTCTCGCCGATATGGAAGCGCGGATGCGCCTCCTTCTCCAGCAGCACCACGTTGCGTCCGGCCTTCGCCAGGAAGGCCGCGGCGGTGGAACCGGCTGGGCCGCCCCCGACTACCAGCACATCGGGCTCACCGGCGTTCACATGGGTCTGGCTCATCGGCCATGTCTCCGGAGTATTGGAAAAGCGTTACCGCAGTAGCGGCAGGATGACGATAACGAAGGCAAAGACGCCGATGGCAGTGGCGCCTACGCGCGGCACCAGCCGGGCATGTCCGCCACCACGCGTCATGCGGCCCAGCCCCGTGCCCGCTAGGATCCAGCAGAAGCTCACCAGCGCCAGGGTGGCCATAAAGCCCAGCAGGTAGGCCCAAACATGGAGCGACGCGAAGGGCACCACCCCCAGCGCGAAGATGATGGCCTTGGGGTTCAACAGCGTCGTTATAAAGACCTGGTGCGGCCGCACGCTGGCCACAGGCCCTGCTACCACACCCCCCTGTCGCCAAAGCTTTACCGCCAGCCAGCAGAGATAGGCCCCCACCGCCAGCCGCAGGCCTATCGCCAGTTGCGGGGACTGCGCCACGACGGGCCCTAGTGCCAGCCCGATGACCATGATGGAGATGAAGTACCCACCTGCCTCCGCGGGTAGCAGCGGCAGAGACCGGCGCAGGCCTACGGCCGCGCCTGAGGTCGCGAGGAGCGTGTTGGTGGGTCCTGGGGTGCCGAGAATGAACAGCACGGTCAGGACGAACAGCATCGGGTCTTCCATGGTAGCAATAGTATAGGCGAAGCTGGAATGTATCGGGAAGCGCACGAAGCTCGTCAGCTTTGCCTTGATCTATCCCTCCTCCGAGCTGGCTGACAGCATGGAGGCGGCATTGGGCGCCAAGTCCTACATCCGCCAATGCAACAAACTAATATCTACCATGCTGTCGGTCCGCTTTTGGGAAGCGACGCCATTGAAAGCGGACATGGCAACTGAAGCAGGGCACTGCGGTCGAAATGGCGGATCAGCGTTTGTCCGCGGACATCAATCTAAGTGTCATTCCGATCTGAGCGGACTACCGCCGCGACAAAGCGGCCGTCCTGCCGGCCACCAGCGACGCCAGGACAAGGAGACCCGCGCTCATGGCGAAGGTGGCTTGGTGTCCCGCGAAATCGAAGAGCAGGCCTCCAAGTGTCGCGCCAAGCGTGATCGCGAGTTGAACAATCGCCACCATGAGGCCGCCGCCGGCTTCCGCGTCCTTCGGCAGCGTGCGCCAGCCACGTCCACCAACCGACCGGCGCCGAGGTGGCAAGGAGGCCCCAGAGCCCCAGCAGAACCGCAACGGCGGCAAACGTACCACCCAGCACGATCAGTGCCACCGGAATGCCCGCCATGGCCAGCGGCAGAACAATCAGGGTCCTATAGAGGCTGGCGTTGAGCACTCCTCCAATTAGGCTGGTTCCGATGAAGCCAGTGACTCTCATCATTAGCAGAAAAAGGGAAAGGACGGAGACATCGACCCGGGTCACCGTTTCCAGGAACGGCCGGAGATAGGTGAACAGTGAGAATTGTCCCATGAAGAACAGGCTGGCCGCCGCCATACCCAGCGCAACGATAGGACGGCCGAGCAGCCTGAAAGCGGCGCCTGCACTTGGCTGCTGCCCCTCTGCTTCCATGGCGGGCAGGCTCAGCAACTGCCACGCGAGGGCGAGCATGGCCAGGGGAACGGAGCAGAAGAATGCGATGCGCCAGCCAGATCTCCGAGGAAGCTGCCCAGCGGTGCCGCGACGACCATGGCCAGCGCGTTGCCGCCGTTCAGGATGGCGAGAGCCCGCGGCACGGCCTCATCCGGCACCAGACGCATGGCCGTCGCGGCGGACATGGACCAGAAGCCGCCGATGGCGACGCCAATGAGCGCGCGGCCGACCATGAAGATCAGGTAGTTCGGCGCGAGCGACACCACCGTCCCGGAAGCGATCATCAGGCCGGTCGTCGCGAGCAGCAGGATCTTGCGGTCGAGCTTCCCCGCCACCGACGAGATGAGAAGGCTCGTCAGGACGGCGAACAGTCCGGAAATGGAGATCGCCTGCCCGGCCTGACCTTCGGTAACCTGAAGATCGGCGGCGATGGGGGTCAGCAGGCTGACCGGCATGAATTCTGACGCCACCAGGGCGAAGGCCGCCAGCGACAGCGCCAGAACGGCACCCCACGACGCAGGACGTGTGACGAGATCCTCAGTGGCTGAGGGACTTTGAACCAGCACTCTCATAACCTCAAATTGCAGCGGCACTTGCGCTGCGCCCTCATCGGACGCGGCGTGCGTGCCGGTCAGGTGTGACCGCGTTCTTCCGGACCGCGCTGTTGAGCCCGCAGGGCTTGCCCCACCGGGGACAGCCACGAGGCTCTGATCGGTGAGAACCTAGTCTCCGTGCATTGGTGCTTGTAGCCGCTTAAAGCGGCATGAAGTGAGGAGCAGACCTCATAAATGAGATGCCTGCTCTACCGAGATACTTAACAGCAGCCGTCCGGGATTGGTGAGCAGAATTCATAACTGCATGCCAATTCTGCCGGATTAATCGCTGGGCCACTCGCTCCTACCTTCTGGGCAACAACCGCCGCGCTGCACTGGAACGCGTGGGGAGATCGGCCTTGGCCGTCGTCGCCGGTTCGGGTGGACAGCGGGAGGCACAATGTTGGTCGAGGACCGTGCGACGTGGCTGCGTCGGGCCAGTCCGGGCCACCGCAATGAGGGAAGCTTGCCATGGCAACTCAGTTCGATTTCACCGGGAAGGTCGCCTTTGTGACCGGCGCGGGCACCGGTATCGGCCGCGCCACCGCAGTCGCGTTCGCGAAGGCGGGCGCCAGTGTGGCTGTGATCGGACGCTCGGACGAAAGCATCCAGGATACGGCGGCCATGATCGCTGAGGCCGGGGGGAGCGCCGTCGCCATCCGCTGCGACGTTGCGGAGGAGAGCCAGGTGCAGGCGGCGGTTGCCCGCACGGTCGAGGCCTTCGGTCGGCTGGACTTTGCGTTCAACAACGCTGGCGTCGAGCAGGCCGCCACAGCCGCGGCGGACATCTCCTCCTTGGAATGGGAGCATCAGCTCACGATCAACCTGACCGGCGTGTTCCATGGCATGAAGCACCAGATTCCACAGATGCTCAGCCAGGGGGGCGGGGCCATCGTCAACACCTCGTCGGGCGCTGGTGTGAAGGGCTTCCCCGGTCAAGCTGCCTACTGCGCCGCCAAGTTCGGCGTGATCGGCCTGACCAAGGCGGCAGCGCTCGATTACGCCAGCGCCAACATCCGCATGAACGCCGTCAGCCCGGGGATCATCGCCACGCCGATGATGGACCGCTTCACCGGCGGGACTGAGGAAGGCCGGAAGGGCGCGATCGCCCAGGAGCCGGTGGGCCGCGTCGGGCGTCCCGAGGAAATCGCCGGAACGGTTCTCTGGCTGTGCTCGGACCTCGCGGCCTTCACGGTCGGCGCCAACGTCGTCGTCGACGGCGCCCAGACCGTCTGAGGCCGCGCGGGGAGCCGCAGCCGAGAGGACCGTCCCCGCGTACCACGCACCGGGATACCGGAAGCACGAACCTGCGGGTGCAGACTGCGCCAGAACCCTCGAAAGGCAAAGAGATGAGCACAGAGAACAAGCCTGAGAGCAACACTCCTCGACCGGCCCGCGACGTCGCGCGACGCGACGTCCTGAGAATGGCGGGAGCGGGTGCCGCGGCGTTCGGCATGATGTCGGCCGTGGCGGCTCCGTCGGCACGGGCCCAGGACATGTCGAACGGCGCGGACAACTTCTACAAGAGCGAGAACGTCATCGCGCGGTCGGTCACCTTCCCGACCCAGTACAAGACCAATGTTGCGGCGAACCTGTACGTTCCCAGGAATCTCGCCCAGAACGCCCGGCGTCCGGCGATCATCGTCGGGCATCCCATGGGTGCCGTGAAGGAGCAGAGCGCCAACCTCTACGCGCAGAAGATGGCCGACCGTGGGTACGTCACCGTGTCCCTGGATCTGCCGTTCTGGGGCGCGAGCGAGGGCCAGCCCCGTAACGTCGTCTCGCCGGACTTCTACGCCGAGGCGTTCAGCGCCGCGGTGGACTTCCTTGGCGCGCAGCCGCAAGTGGACCGCGAGCGCATCGGCGTCCTGGGGATCTGCGGCAGCGGCAGCTTCGTCATCAGCGCGGCCAAGATCGATCCTCGCATGAAGGCGGTCGCAACGGTCAGCATGTATGATATGGGCGCCGCCAACCGCCAGGGCCTGAGGAAGGGCGTGAGTGTCGAGCAGCGGAAGCAGTTCATCGAGGCCGCCGCGCAGCAGCGCTGGGCCGAGGCCGCTGGCGGCGAGACCCAGTACACCAGCGGCACCGTCCACGAGTTGACCGCTAACTCGACTCCCATCGAGCGTGAATTCTACGACTTCTATCGTACCCCGCGCGGCGAGTTCACCCCTGCGGGCGGGTCGCCGCGCCTGACCACGCACCCGACGCTCACCAGCAACATCAAGTTTATGAACTTCTACCCGTTCTCCGACATCGAGACGATCTCCCCTCGTCCGATGCTTTTCATCACGGGCGATGTCGCGCATTCCAAGGAGTTCAGCGAGGACGCGTTCCGCCTCGCGGCAGAGCCGAAGGAGCTGTTCATCGTTCCCGGCGCCGGGCACGTTGACCTCTACGACTGTGTCAACTTGATCCCCTGGGACAAGCTCGGCTCCTTCTTTGACCAGCACCTCACCGCCTGAACTCGCCAGAGACTCATTCCGGGCGATGAACCGGACGGCCACGGCTCCCCCGCCGTGGCTTGCCGGTCATCCTGGGTCCCTCTCGTAAACCGCTATCCCTAGGCCCGGTGGTCGCCTGCCAGAGGAGCGATCCTCCTCCCTCCCGCACTCCGGAGGGGACCACTGGAGCCCGGGCGACAATGGAGTGCGGCCTACTCACGGTGCCGTAGTGCATCGACGAGCGCAACGAAGGCAGGGGACGACTGACGCCGGCTCGGGTAATAGAGATGGTAGCCGTCCCAGTAGGGCGACCACTTCTGCAACACGCGAACCAAGCGTCCCTGCTGAACGTAGGGCAGAATGATCTCTTCCGGGATGTAGGCGAGGCCGAAGCCGTCCAGGGTCGCATCCAGCGCGTCAAAGATGTTGTTGAAGGCGAGCTGGCCTTCGACGCGGACCTTCAGCTCGCGCCCGTTCTCCTCGAATTCCCAGGCGTAAAGCCCACCCGAACTGGGAAGGCGGAAGTTAATGCACCTGTGCCCGATCAGGTCCTTCGGGTGATCCGGCCTGGAGCGCCCCTCAAAATACGAGGGAGCTCCTACCACGGCGAGGCAGAAGTCGGGCCCAATCCTGGCCGAGATCATGTCCTTCGCGAGATGCTCGCCCATCCGCACTCCGGCGTCGTATCGCTCCGTAACAATGTCCGTGAGCCCATTGTCGAGGATGAGCTCGACTTTGATGTCGGGGTACTTGGGGAGAAACTGCCTGAGCTTCGGCCAAAGGACATGCTTGATCGCGTAATCCGCGGCCACGATGCGAATGGTTCCGGCTGGCTTGTCCCTGAGCTCGCTGAGTGCCTCCACTTGCGCGTCGATCTCGTCGAGATGCGAACTGATGCCTCTCAGCAGCCGCTCGCCAGCCTCGGTGAGGGAGACGGCCCGGGTGGTGCGGGCCAGGAGTCTGACGCCAAGCTTTGCCTCCAGGTTCCGCATGGTGTGGCTGAGCGCGGACTGCGACACACCCAGCTTGACGGCGGCCTTCGTGAAACTCAGCTCTTGAGCGACGACCACAAAGGCCATCAGGTCGCTGATGTACTCGCGCGACATTCCAGCCTTTCCACAGAGTGCAACTCAGGGATCGTAATCCAGGAGCAGGTGTTGGCACAGTGGGTGGATGGACCGGCCCGAAACCTTTAATGGCAGGGGTCTAAACACCCAAGTGCCCTAGCTGCTTGAGCTCCTCCTTCCCGCCTGGAGCGTCAGGAACCCCTCACGTCGGCATACCTGTCGAGCAGGCCATGGCCTCCAGTGCCTACGGTCCTATCCGTCGGCCGAAGTAGATGGGCAGGTGGCCTGCTGGCGTTGGTGACCCGCGTTCCTCCACAGCAGGCGCCGCTTCTGCATCCTACATTCAATGTCCGCTTCCAGGCTTTCACCGTCACTGGATGGGCGGCTGCTTTGGGGCGCTAAGCTGCCGGTCCTATGCTCTGCGAGTATAGGACCGCTTCGCCTTTGAAGCGGACCCCGTCAGGCCGGGCACGAAGGCCCGAGAAGGCTCGGCAGCGGCTCAAGGGACATTGTGGCATCCCACCGCCGGTCACCCGCTTTGCACGGGACCCACAGGTTAGCGTGTGTGGATGGTTCCGAGCCCGCTGGGAATACGGGCCTCTTCGGTATTGGCAAGTTGATGGTCGGTGGTCGCAACGACCGAGCTGGGGCAGTTTGGCGGGATGGCGCCAGATCCCGCCACCTACCCTGGGTACCGCTTTCCGATGGAGATCATCAGCCACGCGGTCTGGCTGTATCACCTATTCGGCCTGAGCTTGTGGGATGTGGAACTGATCCTGACGGAGCGAGGCCTCACCGTTACCCATGAAAGCGTTCGGAGCTGGTGCCGAAAGTTCGGTTCGGAGTTCGCCCGCAAGCTGCGGCGGCGCCGACCGAAGCCAGGCGACACTTGGCACCTCGATGAGGTGCTTCTGCGCATCAATGGCATTCTGCAGTATTTCTGGCGAGCGGTGGACCAGCACGGCGTGGTGCTGGACATCCTCCCTCAGAATCAGCGGAACGGGAGTGCGGCCAAGGGGTTCTTCAAGCGCCTCCTGGCAGGCTTAAGCTAGGGAACTATATTGACGGTAACCTCCGGTAGGGAGGCTGCTCGAAGAGTACGACTCGGTTCCGGACAGGTTACGTCCGGCGGTCTGCGGCGTTTAGATACTAACGCAGTCGCCGAAAGCACCGGAGGAGGCGATGAACGATTGGCTTCCGGACAGCTACTATGACTGGACCTTCGTGGCCCACAGCGGCGATCGCTACGGGGGCTTCATGTTCAGCGACACCGGTGCCTATACGCCTGGGCAGGTTTTGGTCATGCCTCTTGGCCACTACGAGATCAACACCGAACTCCCTTACGGGTACGACCTTGCCCCGATTTACGGGATCGAAGAGGGGACCGTTTACATCACGTCCTACTTAGACGCTGTGCAGGGACCACTTCAGACGGGCAACTACCCCTACTACGCGGCGCCGAGCTCCATTTCGGGGCTGGGTCAGGAATACGATTATGCCTGGAACGGGGTATCCTGGGATGATTTCGGCTACGGCGGTGCCCATCAGGCCGGCTACTTTGGCTGAAGGCCGCGAGCAGAACATCGGCGGTGTGATGAGCCGGCCAGCCGAATAGATCCGGCGGACGCCAAGGAGAGCTCTGATGAGAGGATGGTGCCTCCCATTGCTTCTGCCCCTCCTGAGTCTCGGGGCATGCGCCTCCAGCCTTTCGGAGAACCACGGAAGGATGGGCCCTCCCGCCTATGGCTACGGGTATCCCGGATACGGGTACAGATATGGGCCCTATGATGATCCCTTCTATCAATCCTACCGACCGTACCGATCCGATCGCCGGCAGCAGGCACCAAGGCCACCAGTTGCGGCCCAGCCGATCCCGCCCCCTCCACCCTCTGCACTGCCATCGCGCCCACCACCTCCGCCCCCTCCGTTCAGGCCGACCTTCCCGCCCATGCCAGAACGGGATGCCGGCTCTGCCGGATCATGATCTTCTGTTCTTCAGTTGAAGCCAGTCGGCCAGGGCGGGGCATATTTCATGCGGGGTCAGTTTCCCTTCTCGCGCATCTACACTCTGAATTTGGCGCGAATTAATAGAATTCGGTAAGCCGGCCTTTTACCAGACAAGACACGGCGTTGATGGCAGCTGAAGGCCCAAGGCACGATAAGTCGGGATTAACGTGCGTGAGAGCGGCGCCAGTCAGGCCAGAAGAGGGGTGACAGCCGGAGCAGGCAGGCCGGCTGCGGGGCTGCGCGACGCTCGCCCGCGGAGACGGAAGCCCACCGCCTCCTCGGTGGTGGTAAGCTTCCCTGCGGGAACAGTCGGGAGTGCGACGCATGGATCTCGAACTCGAAGGCAAGGTGGCGGTGATCACCGGAGGGACGCGCGGCATCGGACTGGCGGCCGCGCGGTTGCTCGCGAAAGAGGGGGCCGACGTGGTCCTGGTGTCGCGCCATGCTGACGAAGCCGCCCGGGCGGCGGATGACATGGCCCGCACGACCGGCCGTCGCATTCTGGGTCTGGCCGCGAACACCACGGACGAGGCTGCCGTGGCCACCATGGCGGCTGTCGTGGAGCGCGACATGGGCGGCGCCCACATCCTGGTCAACTGTGCCGCCGAGCCCGCCGGGCAGAAAGCGGTGCCCCCGCCCTCCGAGGCAGAGTGGGCTTCCATGGCGTCGCACATGGACACCAAGGTCATGGGCTACCTGCGATGTGCCCGCGCGCTGCTGCCGTTGATGCGCCGGGCCGGATGGGGCCGCATCATCAACGTCAGCGGGCTGGGGGCGCGACGGACCGGCGACGTGGTTGGCACCATCCGCAATGTCGCCGTGGTCGCCTTGGCGAAGAACCTGGCCGACGAGCTGGCGGGCACCGGCATCGCGGTCACCACCGTACACCCCGGCCTGACCCGCACGGAGAAAGTGGACGCCATGCTCGAGGCCCGTGCCCGGGCGGAAAGCCGTACCATCGGTGAAGTGG
>DATMRU010000037.1:0-20804 GCA_035565935.1 Roseomonas sp. | reverse complement strand
GCCGATCGCCTGCCTGGAAGAGATCGCCTTCCTCAACGGCTTCATCGACACCGACCAGCTGCGCGCCCGCGGCCAGCTCTTCGCCAAAACCGCCTACGGACAGCACCTCCTCCGCCTCGCTAACCAACACACCTGAGGGGGAGCCGAATGCAGCACCAGAACAGGAATTCATTGGCGGGAGAGAGTACGATGCGCATCCTGGTTGCCGGCCGCACGGGCCAGCTTGCTGTTGAGTTGGCCGACAGACTTCCGCGCGACGGCCATGAAGTGATAGCACTGGAGGCGCCGGAGCTCGACCTGACCAGCTCCGAGAGCATCGCTCGGGTGGTTCGCGAGACGGCACCGGACGCTATCATCAACGCCGCCGCCTATACGGCGGTGGACCGCGCGGAGGATCAGGCGGACCTGGCCTATGCGATCAACGCGACGGGGGCCGGGCAACTCGCGGCGGCAGCGGCCGGGCGCAGCGTCCCCTTCGTGCACGTATCCACCGACTATGTCTTCGATGGAGCCAAGGGCAGCCCCTATACGGAGACGGATGCGCCGAACCCGGTTGGGGTCTATGGTGCATCGAAGCTGGCCGGCGAGCAGGCGGTGATGGCCGCCAATCCCCGTTCGGTGGTACTGCGGACCGCCTGGGTGTGCAGCCCGCATGGCAACAACTTCGTCAAGACGATGCTGCGGCTCGGCGCGGAGCGGGAAAGTCTTTCCGTCGTCGCGGACCAGCATGGCGCACCCACCTTCGCGGCGGATCTTGCCGATGCCATCGCCCGTATGCTGCCCCGCCTCCAGGCCGAGGCGGCGGGAAGCGAAGCCTTCGGCATCTTCCATCTCACGGGCCAGCCCTGGACCACCTGGCACGGCTTCGCGGCGGAGATCTTCCGCCAGGCCGCCGCCATGGGGAGAAAGGTGCCGGAGTTGCGCGCCATCACCACCAACGAGTATCCGACGCGGGCAAAGCGCCCGGCCGATGGCCGCATGAACTGCAGCCGTATCGAGAAAGTGCATGGGATCGCGCCGCGGGACTGGCGCCTTTCCCTGCAGGAGTGCCTGGAGAAGCTCTCCGCCGCTGCCGGCCCGGAATCCTGACAAGGATATCGGGCCGCCGTCTCTGATGGCGGAGCAAGAAGTGTTCGAGCTGGGGTGAAGTGACCGTCCGCTGATGCGTTCTGCGCAGCGCGGCACTTCTCCCACGGCCGCTTGGGGAGGATTTCAGCCAACTCGGCCATCAAATGGCCTTGGTATGGCGGATTGTCGGGCCGACATGGGGCTGGCCCGGCTCACCGGCGGGCACAGTTCGGGCTATAAGGGTCGTGACGTGAATACTGGATCGCAGGGCAGGCGACAGAAATCGACGGGTGGCGAGATGCGCGTGCTCATCGTTTCCCACATGCATCCCCGGGTTTCCCGCGGCGGTGGCGAGATCGCTGCCTATCAGATGTACGAGACGCTGCGCGAAACCTCCGGCGTGAAGGCTTTCTTCCTGGCAGCTTCGGGCGGCAAGCTCTTCGCGCCGCTTGGCGCGCCCATCTTCCAGCCCTTCACCGAGGATGAGTTCGTCGCCTCGAGCGACGGCTACGACTACTTCAACCACAGCAACCCGAATCCGAGCTTCCCCAAGCATTTCGCCGACCTGCTGCTGCGCATCCGGCCCGACGTCATCCACTTCCATCACTACGTGAACTTCGGCGTCGAGGTCTTCGCGCATGTCCGGCGCCTGCTGCCGCAGGTCCGCATCGTCGTTACGCTGCATGAGTACCTCCTGATCTGCAATCACTTCGGGCAGATGGTGAAGCGGCCGAGCTTCGCGCTCTGCGAGGCTGCCTCCGCGCGCGACTGCGCCCGCTGCTTCCCCGAGAAGACCGAGAACGACTTCTTCATGCGCGAGTTGTTCCTCCGCCGCTTCCTGGAGGACGTGGACCAATTCATCTCGCCGAGCCATTTCCTCGCCAATCGCTACATCGCCTGGGGCCTGCCCGCCGACCGGATGGAGGTGATTGAGAACGGCATGCAGCCGCTGCCGCAGCCAGCGCGCCCGATGCCCCCTGTGGAGAGTGGCCTGGTCATCGGCTTCTTCGGCCAGATCTCGCGGCTCAAGGGCGTGCCGGTGCTGGCCCGTGCTGCGCAGCAGATCGCGATGGACGCGCGCTTCGATCAGCCGCTGCGCATCGAGATCCATGGCGATGCCTCCAACCAGCCGGCCGAGATCAAGGCCGAGCTGGAAGCGCCTGAGGGCAGCCAGCGGTCGATCATCACGATGTGCGGCCCCTACCAGCACAGCAACGTGCACCGGCTTATGCAGGCCTGCCACGTCGTCATTGTGCCGAGTGTCTGGTGGGAGAACTCGCCGCTGGTCATCCAGGAGGCTTTCCTGAACCGCCGCCCGGTCATCTGCTCCGACATCGGCGGCATGGCCGAGAAGGTGCGGAACGGCCTCGATGGCTTCCATTTCCGCGCCGGCAGCAGCATGGAACTGGCCGACCTCCTCATGCGCCTCGCGCGCAACCCGGAGCGTGTGCTGGCCCTGCAGGAAACGCTCGCCGTCCCGCCGACCCTCGTGGAGACCACCGGCATGACGATGGCGGTCTACAGGAAGCTGCTCGCCGCTCTCCGCCCGCCGGCGAAACCGGCGGCCGGCAAGGCTGCGACGCCGGCCGAGCCGGTGGCATAACGGCGCGCCAGGGATCCACGCGATGAACGAACGGCAGATCATCCTCCACGACGGGTTGGCCCATAGCTTTGTCTTCGCGGAAAGCGCCATCCGTCACGCCAGTGTCGTCAACTACACGTTCGACAAGGACGTCCTGATCAACATCTTCATCCGCTCGCGGGGGGGGCGGCGCAGCTTCGTCGTCAACAGCAAGTCGGAAGGGCATTGGGGCGAGGAGCTGATCCTGCCCATCGCCGATCCGGCCGCCCCGGATGCGCGGATCAGGTTGCTCTTCGAGGGTGGCGCCGTGAAGGTGCAGCAGGAAGGAGGCGAGCCGGTGATCTTCCGGCCGGACCGCCAGCTGCCAGGGAGCATGAAACTCATCTTTCCCTCCTCCATTCAGCTCCACGAGAATGCTCCTGTAGGCGAGGCGGAGGCCATCAAGGCCAAGGATGCCTCCAAGCCCAAGCTGCCGGAGAAGGCGGAGGCGAAGAAGGCGGAGCCGAAGCCCAAGCCCGCGCCGTCGGCGGCCGCACCGGTTGCCGAGGCCTCACCGCCGGCCCCTGTGGAGTCGCATGGCTTCGTCGATTTCCAGGGCTGCCTGGGCGATGCCGGCATCTGGGTGGCGGCCGGCTGGACCAAGGACTTCACGGCCGAGAGCGATATCGGCCGGATGACGCAGCTGCGCATGGCCTTCGCCGATGGCGAACTGGTCGGCCCGGCTGTGGTCTGCTGGCACGAGCGGCCTGACCTCAAGGGCGCTGGCGTTGGCTTCCTGGTCGTCTCGGCCATGCCGGAGGAGAGCGCCACGCCCGCCGGCAAGTTCAGCTATGCCGAAATCATGCGGGATTCCGGCTCACCGCTGCGGGTCGTCGCCAGCGCCGTAACCAGCTCACCGCCGATCCCGCAGCTGCAGCAGTGGACAAACGACGTGCTGAGCAAGGCGCGCGGTGAGGTCACCACGGCGCGCCGGCATCTCCGCCGCATCTACTCCGGCGCCGAAACTATCTCGCAGCTGCCGATCCACCTTGAGGTGGATGATGTCTGCCCGGTCGAGGACGATGGCGCCTTCCTGGCCGGCTGGCTGGTCGATCCGGGTGAGGCGGTGGTCAGCATCCGTCTTTGCGCCGGCCGCACCCGTTCGAGCAACCTGCGCGACCGCTGGGTCTCGATCGCCCGGCAGGACGTGAAGGAGGCCTTCCAATCGCGCTACGACCTTCCAGGAAACCGCCTCGGCTTCCTGGCCTATGCGAACCTGCCGGAGGCGCCGCTGTCCGACGCCTATCTCGAGGTGACGCTGAGGAATGGCGATGTCGGCTTCAAGCCGCTGCCATCCCGGCGCATCACCGGGGTGCCGGCCATCCGCCGCGTGCTTTCCCTGGCCGATGTTGCCTTCGACGAACTGGATCATGTCTTCGGTGAGATCCTGGCGCGCCCGCTCGTGCTGCTGAACCGGCAGCGCCTGAACCGGCCCCTGCCGGTGACGGAGGCGGTGTTCGGCACGCCGCCGCGCAAGCCGCGCTGCAGCGTGGTGGTGCCGCTCTATGGCAGGCTCGATTTCGTCACCTATCAGACGGCGCTCTTCTCGGCCGGCGGCCTCGAGCAGGATGAGCTGATCTATGTGCTGGACGAGCCGGAGAAGAAGCAGGCGCTCTTCGAACTGGCCCATTCCGCCTATGAGCGCTTCCAGGTCCCCTTCCGCCTCGTCTTTCCAGCCGAGAACCGGGGCTTCGGCCCGGCCTGCAACCTTGGCCTGCAGCACGCGAAGGGCGAATTCGTCTGTTTCCTGAACTCCGACATCTTCCCGCGGGAACGGAGCTGGCTGAACCATCTGGTGGCTGACCTGCGAGAGGATCCGACCATCGGCATCGCCGGTGCGCTGCTGCTCTTCGCCGATGGCAGCGTGCAGCATTCGGGTCTCGTCTATGAGCCGGTGAAGCAATTCGGCGATTGGCTCTTCCCGCTGCATCCCGGCAAGGGCTTCCGGCCGGAGCCGCATGCCGATCCAGTCCGTGAGGTCGAGGGTGTCACCGGCGCCTGCATGGTCATGCGCCGGGAACTGGTGGAGAAGCTGGGCGGCTTCGATCGCGACTTCATCATCGGCGACTTCGAGGATGCCGATCTCTGCCAGCGCATCAAGACGACCGGCCTGCGCTGCGTCGTGGACGAGCGGGCGGTGCTGTACCACCTGGAACGGCAGTCGCAGGGCAACCAGGCGAGCCGCTGGCGCATGAACCTGACGCTGGTGAATGCCTGGACCTATGGCCAGCGTTGGAACAGGCAAAGGCAGAAGGCGGCGGCCTGACACCGGCCGCCCGCTGATCGCGCGGCGGCGGGCACATTCTTCCCCGGCGCCGCCACCCGAGAACCGCACATGGCCGCCGCGCTGTCGGATATATCCCCGCGCCCGTAAATGGTCGGCAGCGGCGCATGGTGCCACCCTTGCGCCAGGATGCGGTTCGGAGGACATTCCCGCGCGGGAAGCCGGCCTTCAGATGCCGCTTTCCTTTCTGGCTGTCCCGTGGTGGAACGAAAGCACCGTGATCACGATCGCCGCCATCGCGAAGAACGAGGGGCCCTACCTCCTGGAGTGGATCGCCTACCACCGGGTTGTCGGCGCCGACCGGATCATCGTCATGGACAATGACAGCACCGACGGCAGCCAATTCCTGCTGCAGGCCCTCGATGGTGCTGGCGTCATCAACTACATTCCCTGGCCCACCCGCCTGGCCTACCGCCATTTCGAGAACCGGAAGACCGGCGCGCAGGTTCCTGCCTATGACTTCGCCCTGCGTGCCGAGCGCCGTCTCGGGCGGGCGGGCTGGATCGGCTTCATCGATCTCGATGAATTCGTCCTCCCTCTGGAGGGCAACAGCATCGGCGCTCTGCTCGACCGCTTTCCGGACGCCGCGGCGATCGGGCTGAACTGGCGCGTCTTCGGCTCCAACGGTCATGAGGCGCAGCCTGCCGGACTCGTCATGGAGAACTTCACCCGCCGTGGCCCGGATGACTTCGGCCCCAACAAGCACGTCAAGACCTTCGCGCGGGTGCCGAAGCTCATCAATCCGGGAATCCATGTGCCCTCGACGCTCGACGGTCCCATGCTGGACACGGAAGGGCAGGAGATCGACCGGCAGGGGCGCGGTGTGCACACGCGCGTGGCCAGGGGCGCGCTGCGCATCAACCACTACTTCATCAAGAGCCGCGTCGAATGGGAGCGGAAGCGCCGTCGGGGGCGCGCACCGATGATTGTTTCCGACCCGCGGCGCATCCGCGATGACTCGGTCTTCACCGCGCACGACCGCAACGACATCGAGGACCACACCATCCTCCGCTTCCTGCCGGAGGTGAAGACCGAGATCGCGCGGCTGCGCCGGGAAATCAAGCGCTGGCTGGGTCGTGGCCAGGGCCTGCTGATGGGGGAGGATGCTGCGTGCTCCGGTCGCTGAGGGATGGCCTGTTATTGATGCTGGCTGAAAATCCCGCGGCTTTTGCGACACGCTTCCGCAAGGTCGCCGAACTGCTGCAGCAGCGCGCCGGAAGCCTTCCCTTCGATGCCGAATGGTATGCCCTCGCCTATCCCGACGCGGTGGCCGCCGTGGAGGCCGGCGTTTTTGCCGATCTGCACCAGCATTTCCGCGAGCAGGGCATCCTCTGCGGCCGCATGGGTGCGCCCATGCCGGTGGATGAGCCCTGGTATATGCAGGCCCATCCGGCAGCGGCGGCGGAGATTGCTGCCGGGCAGTTCAGCGATGCCCGCGAGCACTTCCGCCGGAAGGGCTTCTTCGAAGGTTGCGCCGCCTCCCGCCGGCATCAGGTGGATGCGGCATGGTACCGCGCCCGCTATCCGCAGGCGCAGCTTGAGGTGGAGATGGGCTACTATCGCTCGCTGCAGGACCAGTACAACCGCGTTGGCCATGGGCTGGGCTTCATCCCCGCGCCGCAGGGTGACTGAAGCCGCTGGCCGTCCTGCCTCAAAAACCGCCCGCGTGCCCTGAAAGCCTGGCCGAGGCAGGGCCTTGCTCGCCGGCGGGGAATTGCCCGCCGCAGGATATGACTTCCGGCGCGCCCCAACCAGTCCACGAAGTTCTCTTTGCCTTCCTCGCGGAAAATGCTTTCGGCCGCTTGCCGGGATGTGCTTTTTTGCGCGCATCCTGAGGGAGACTGCCATCTTGAGCACCACCGCGACCCGTCTTCGCGTCCAGGACGAGGATTTTCTTGTCGCAGCGATGATCGAGCGCTGCCCGAAGACGATGATGATCCGGGAATTGTTCAAGAACGCGCTGGAGGCTGCGGCAACCGCGCCGGAAGGCCGGCGCCGCGTCGAGTTCTCCGCGCTGTCCGTCGAGGGCGCCCCGAAACTGGCGCTGTGGAATTCCGGTCGCGGCCTCACCGGCGCGGAACTCTACCGGATGTGCGACATCGCCGCCTCGATCCGCAAGGAAAGCGGCCTCGACCGCAATTTCGGCATGGGCGCCAAGGTCGCCTCCCTGCCGTCCAACCAGTGCGGCATGCGCTATCGCTCGGCGCATGAGGGCACGGTGCAGGAGGTGGTGATCGGCAAGTTCGGCGGCGTCTATGGCCGCCTGCTGCGCCCCGGCCCGGATGGCGCCCTCACTGAGGTTATCGCGGTGACGGAGGCCGCCCGGGCCGAAGGGCGCGATCCCTCATCCGACTGGACCGAGGTGGTGCTCCTCGGCAACGCGCCGGAGCAGAACACCGTCGCGGACCCCTATGCCGGCAGTCCGCGCAGCCACTGGACCTGGCTCGTCGAGGCGGTGCGCAGCCGCTTCTTCCGCTTCCCCGCCGATGTCGAGATCCTCTTCCGGGAGGGCGTGGCGAACCTGAAGGAGCCGCACCGCCTAGTCAGCCTCGCCAGCCGCCTGCAGGCGCTGAAGCAGTATGAGGCGGTGCGGACGCCCGAGGGCATCACCATCCATTACGCCTTCAATCCCGAGCTGCTGGCCGGCGCGCGGCAGGGTCACGCGGCCATCTGGGATACGGGCGAGGGCATGGGCGCACTGGTCTATCAGGACGAGATCTACAGCATCCTGCGTGGCGCGACCTGGCTGAAGGAAGCGCCGAGCTTCGGCATTCCCTTCCTGGCCCGTGCCGTCACTGTGCTGGTGGAACTGCCGAACGACTACCCCGTGCTGCCGGAAGCCTATCGCGAGTTCCTGCGCTACCGCACCGACCGGCAGGAGCAGGTACGGGTGCATGACTATTCCGGCCTGGTGGTGCGGCACCAGCCGCTCTGGCTGACCCGTCTGCTGGCTGAGGCGGTGCCCCGCGCCGACTATGTCGAGGACATCGTCGCCGAGATGCAGGCGCTGCTGGACCAGCTCGGTGTCGCCCTGCGCCGCCCGAGCCAGGCGCCGAACTTCCGGCCCCGTGCCCTGCAGGGCTCTGCGCCGCAGCAGCCCGCGGAGCCGGCGCCCTTCCGCGGCGAGAAGCCGCCGGCGATCATCCTGCTGCGCGACCCGGAAGACATCGCCGGCCGCGGCTTGGCGCATCGTGCCGCCGCCTACTACCCCGAGACGCACCAGCTCCACGTGAACCTGCGATATGCCGTGGTGTCCGAGGTGGCGCAGACCCTCGCCGCCGGCGCGCCGGACGATCGCGACATCGAGGCCGTGCAGGCGGCCGCGCAGCTCACCGCCGAGCGGGCCATGGTCAGCCGTGTGGCGCGTGCCCTGACCCACTGCCTGGCCAAGCGCGGCCGACCGCGCGAGTGGAACGAGGGGCAGCTGCGCGTGGTCTTCTCGGCCGAGGCGCTGACCCTGGCCGCGGACGACATCCAGACGGGCTGGACCGATACCGAGGCAAGTTTCGCCGAGGCGCTGAAGGACGTGCCCAGGACAGTCGTGTCCGCGCTGGCCGACTAGAGCGTTTCCATTCGCATTGGCTCACGGATAACGCTCTGGGATAGTGTTTCTACGAGCATCTCCACCCGGTCAGGCGATCCGCCTGATCGGGATCTGCTCTAAGCTCCCAAATTCGGGAAAGCGAGGTGCCGGGCCCCTCCGCCGCTGCGGGCGGAGGGCCTCCGGCGTCAGGGCGACTCAGCTCGCCGGATCGATCCAGCCGACATGCCCATCCGGCCGGCGATAGACGACGTTCAGTTGCCCGCTGGCCTGGTTGCGGAACATCATCACCGAGGCCTGGCTCAGGTCCAGCCGCATCACCGCCTCGCTGACGGTGAGATGGGCGATCTCGGTCGGGGTTTCGGCGACGATGGCGCCGTGATGCGCGCCATCATGCCCGTCGGGCGTGGCCTCCTCAGCCGCGCCATCCTCGGCCAGCCCATCCAGCAGCACCTCGCGGTCGATCGTCTCCTCCGGCTCGTCCAGGGGCCGTGCCAATACCACCTCGCGCGCGGTTTCGGCCGTCGGCGGCAGCCGCGTATCGGCCAGATTGCGGGAGTGCTCGTTCATCCGCCGCCGGTAGCGACGCAGCCGTTTGGCGATATGGGAGGCCGCCTCGTCAAAGGCGCGCTGCGCCTCGTTCCCTTCACCCTCACCGCGCAAGCTGAGGCCGCGCCCAGCATGAATGTCGATGGTGCAGGAAAAGAAGGCGCGGTTCCTGAAGAAGGTGACATAGGCTTCCAGGGCGTGGTCGAAATATTTTTTGGTGACCGCCTTCAGCCCCTCGGCCACATGGACCTTGAGGGCCTCCCCGGTTTCGACCTGCTTCCCTGAGACGACGATGTGCATGGCGGGCTAACCCCTCCTTGTTGAGGGAGGGGCCGTCCCGAAGGACGGCGGGGCGGGCGGGTCATGCCCGCTCCGGGTCAGGCCGGGACGGCCTTCTCCCGTTTGCGCTGCACCGATGACGGGATGCGCAACGCTTCCCTGTATTTGGCCACCGTCCGCCGGGCGATGTCCACCCCCTCCTGTCGCAAAGCAGCAACAATCGCGTCGTCGCTGAGGATGCTCTCCGGGGTTTCGGCAGCCACCATGCTGCGGATGCGGTGGCGGATGGCCTCGGCGCTGAAGGTCTCCCCATCGGTGCCACCGATGGCGGTGGTGAAGAAGTATTTCAACTCGAAGTTACCGCGCGGCGTGGCGATAAACTTGTTGGCGGTGACGCGGCTGACGGTGGATTCATGCATTTCCACCGCCTCGGCCACGTCGCGCAAGATCAGCGGCCGCAGATGCGCGACGCCGTGGCGGAAGAAGCCCTCTTGCCGCCGCACGATCTCGGCCGCAACCTTCAGGATGGTGCTGGCGCGCTGCTCCAGGCTTTTCACCAGCCAGTTGGCGGCCTGATATTTCTCGGAGAGGAAGGCGCGCTCCTCCCGCGTGGCGCGGCGCTGGGCCTGCGCATGGAAGTCGCGGTTCACCAGCAGGCGGGGCAGGGTGTCCGGGTTCAGCTCCAGGCTCCACTCGCCCTCCGGCGCGCCGGCCGGGGCGCGGCGCATCAGCACGTCGGGCACCAGCCAGGGCGCGGGGCCATGGTCATGGCCGGCCCCCGGCTTGGGGTCCAGCCGGCGCAGCTCGGCGACCATGTCGGCGAGATCCTCGGCATCGATGCCGCAGACCTGCATCAGCCCGCGCATGTCGCGCCGCGCCAGCAGGTCGAGATGGTCCAACAGTGCCGCCATGGCCGGGTCCAACCGGTTGCGCTCGGCGAGCTGCACGGCCAGGCACTCCCGCAGGCTGCGGCAGAACAGGCCGACCGGCTCGAAGCGCTGCATGCGGGCGCGGATGGTGGCGACCCGCGCCTCGGCGCAGCCCAGCGCGGCGGCGATCGCCGCATCCTCGACGGATAGCCGGCCGGAGGGATCGAGCAGCGCGATGAGCTGTGCGGCGATCAGCCGGTCGGAGGCGTCGGGGAAGGTAAGGCGGACCTGTTCGGCCAGCTCGTCGCGCAGGCTGCGCGGGCGCGCAGCGGCCAGTTCCTCGATGCTGCGCGGATCCTCGAAATCGGCCCGGCCGCCACGCCCCGCGAAGTCGCTGTCATAGACATTCGACCAGTCGCCGATGTCGAGTGGCGCATCCGTCTCAGCGGGCAGGCCGGCAGCGTGGACGCCGTCGAAGCTGTCCGGGATGGCGGCGTGATCGGCGGGCGCGGCCTCCCGCCCGGCCGCCGCCTCGGGCTCGCCGCCCTCCGGCCGCTCATCGCGCTCCAGCAACGGGTTGCGCTCCAGCTCCTCCTCAACGAAGGCGCTGACCTCCAGATTCGAGGACTGCAGCAGCTTGATGGCCTGCCGCAGCTGCGGCGTCATCACCAGCGTCTGGGTGAAGCGCAGCTCAAGCCGTGGGCCGATGGCCATCCGCTACGCCGCCTCCGCCCCAGGCCACCGCCCTGGCGCGGGGGTGTTACAGGCTGAAGCTCTCACCGAGATAGACGCGCCGCACGCCCTCATGCGCCACGATATCCTCCGGGGTGCCTTCCATCAGGACCTGCCCGTCGTGCAGGATGTAGGCGCGATCGATGATCTCCAGCGTCTCGCGCACATTGTGGTCGGTGATCAGCACACCGATACCGCGGTTCTTCAGATGCTTCACCAGATCGCGGATCTCGCCCACGGCGATCGGGTCGATGCCCGCCAGTGGCTCGTCCAGTAGGATATAGGCGGGGTGGGTGGCCAGCGCGCGGGCAATCTCGCAGCGCCGCCGCTCGCCGCCCGAGAGCGCGAGGGAAGGGGAGCGGCGCAGATGCGTCAGGCCGAACTCGGCCAGCAATCCGTCCAGCATCTGCTCGCGGCGGCTGCGGTCCGGCTCGACCACCTCCAGCGCGGCACGGATATTGTCCTCCAGCGAGAGGCCCCGGAAGATTGAGGCTTCCTGCGGCAGGTAGCCGAGGCCCATGCGGGCGCGGCGGTACATCGGCAGGGAGGTGATGTCCTGCCCGTCCATCGAGACCTCGCCCTGGTCGGGGCGGACCAGCCCGGTCATCATGTAGAAGGTGGTGGTCTTGCCGGCGCCATTGGGGCCGAACAGTCCCACCGCCTCGCCGCGACGCACGCTGAGCGAGACGTTGCGCACCACGGGGCGCTTCTTGTAGCGCTTGCCGAGGCCCGTCGCGACCAGACCGCCCTCGCCGGGAATGACCTTCAGCGCGGCGCTCACTGCGGGCGCCCCTGGCCGGACTGTGGCTGGCCGGACTGTGGCTGGCCGGACTGTGGCTGCCCGGACTGCGGCTGCCCGGACTGCGGCTGCAGGGCCTGCTGGCCCTGCTGCGGGATGATCAGGCCCTGTACCCGCTGGCCGGGCGTGGAAACCAGGCGCGCCACGCCGCTGCGCATGTTCACGATGGCCTCCTGGCCGTTCAACTGATTGTCGCCCCGGGTGATGCGGACGCCGCCGAGCAGGCGGGCCATGCCGGTCACCTCGGAATAGACACCGCGATCGCCGCGCACCACCTCGGAGGGCGTGCGGATCTCGACATTGCCGAAGGCCTCCACCCGCTCGAGCTGGCTGCCCTGCGCAGGGCCGGAGGCGGTGGACTGCGCCGCGCGGGGAGCCGGCTTGTCGCTGTCCTGGAAATAGCCGACCAGCGTGTCGGCGGAGATCTGCCGCTGATCCTGCGTGACCACATGGGCGGCGCCGCGTGCCACGGCCATGCGCTTCTGCGGCCAGTACTCCAGGCTGTCGCGCGCCGTCAGCACCTCCTGCGGGGTGGTCAGCTTCAACGCGCGTCCGGTCATCACCAGCACCGCCTGGTCCATGTCGTAGATGGCGCGGTCGCCCTCCGCATGGTCGGTGGCACTGTCGATCTTCACATTGCCCTCGGCCTCCAGCCGCCAGATCTCGCCGCCCGACATCGGCGCCTCGGCCGGGGCGGGCGCGGGGGCGGCCGGCTGGCCGGCGCGCGGACGGTAGCGGGCGATCAGCCGGTCGGCAGTGAGCGTCACGCCATCCCGCACCGCGCGGGCATTTCCGCGGGCGATCACCACCTGCTCCTGCTGGCGCCATTCGATGCCGTTGCTGGCCGTCACCTCGATCGGGCCACCCTCGGTCAGGTCGAGAGCCTGGGCGGCGGCGGCGGCCGGCAGCGCCAGCACGGCGAGTAGTGCGAGGGCCGGCCCGCCAGGGTCAAGCACGCGGCGGCTCATTGCCCGCCCTCCAGCACCGCCTTGGCATTGCCGGTAAACACCACCACCTGGCCACGGTCCTTCAGGCGGAAGCCGTCGCCGGTGATGGTGCCGAAGGGACCCTGGGCGGCCACCGGATCATCCCCCTGAGCGCTGCCAGCAGCGAGGTCGATCTGCGCCGAGGGGGTGCGCAGCATGCTGCCGTTGTCGTGCCACAGCGTCACCGTGCCGCTGAGGTCGAGCATGTTGCGGTCCCGGGCGTATTGTCCCTGGTCCGCTTCCAGCAGAACCCAGGCGCCGTTGCCCATCACCATGTCAGCGCGCGGCCGGGCCAGGTCCACGACGTTCTTCTGCTCTTGTTGCACGGCCGAGGTGGCGGTGATCGAGAAGGGGCGGCTCTGCTCGTCCACGCCCTGGTAGCGGGCGCTGGAGATCCGCATCGCCTCCGTGGTCGCCTGCGTCACCCGCCGGAAGGCAAGACGGCCGCGATCCTCCGCCCGGTCGAATTCCGGCCACAGCGCGATCAGGGCGAGCAGGCCGAGCGCCACCACCGGCAGCAGCCACTTGGCCAGCTGCACCAGCAGGCGCCTGCGCGCCAGCGCGCCCGCATCGACCGCGACCCGCGCGCGCGAGGGCAGCAGCACGCGGCTACGGGCTGAGGCGGAGGAACGGTCGGCGCGGGGGACGGCCGGGATGTCGCGCGGAGGAAGGGGCAATGTCATGCGGTGGCTTCGTTGGCCCGCGCCGCTCCCCCGTGACCTGACCACGACGGGCGCGGCAGGATCGGGCGACGGACGGTGCGGGGCGGGGGCGGAGACGGCCTCACCCGGCTTGTATGGGGCTGGGAGGCGGCGGGGTCAACGCAAGACCCAGACGCGGTCTTACAAAAAACGTGCCAAAGTTTTGCCGAATTCCCGCTTTTTGCGCCTTCAATGCGCAAAAATATCGGGATCATCATAGCCCAGCAGGTCCAGCGCCCCCCGGGTTGGCAGAAAGCGGAAGCAGGCCTCGGCCAGTTCGAGCCGCCCCTCGCGCCGCAGCATGGCCTCCAGCCTGGCCCAGAGCGCATGCAGGTGCAGCACGTCGGAGGCCGCATAGGCGAGCTGCTCCGGCGTCAACTCCGCCGCCCCCCAATCGGAGGATTGCTGCTGCTTGGAAATATCCACGCCGACCAGCTCGCGGCAGAGATCCTTCAGCCCGTGCCGGTCGGTGAAGGTGCGCACCAGCTTGGAGGCCACCTTGGTGCAGCGCACCGGCGCGCATTCCACGCCCAGCGCCGCCCGCAAGATGGCCACGTCGAAGCGCGCGAAGTGGAACAGCTTCACCACACCGGGGTCGGCCAGCAGCGCCTTCAGGTTCGGGCAGTCGGCGCCGCGCCCTCCCAGATGGGGCGGGATGATCTGCACGCAATGGGCATTGCCGTCGCCGGCCGAAAGCTGCACTAGGCAGAGTCGGTCGCGGCGCGGGTCGAGGCCCATCGTCTCGGTGTCGATGGCGACCACGGGGCCGAACTCAAGCCCATCGGGCAGGTCATGCTTGTGTAGCTTGATCATGGTGTTCGGCGCGAACAGGGTATTTCCCATCTTCGCCATCCCCTGCCTTTCTTTCCTCTGCCTCGACCCTGGCTGCCGGGGACCGACAAGCGGGGAGGGGAAATGCCCAGGAAAGGACTCGAACCTTCACGACCTTGCGGTCACTGGCACCTGAAGCCAGCGCGTCTACCAATTCCACCACCTGGGCAAGGGGGCGAACCGCCGAACGGCGTGGGCCGGCTTTTATGGGGTCGGCGAAGCCTCGTCAACAGGGGTTTTGCGGATTTGCGACAGCCTCCGCATCATCACCACCGGCAATGATGGCGATGCCTTCCGGCCCATCGCGCCCGACCCTGGCCTGCGCCATGTGGAGGGAGATCGGAACCGCATGAAAGCCCCCGCGATGATCGAGATCCGCCCCTTCGACAGTCTCGGCCACGCCGAGTTCGGCTGGCTTAAGGCCCGCCATCATTTCGCCTTCGGCCATTATCGCGACCCGGCGCGGATGGGCTGGGGCCGCATCCGCGTCTGGAACGACGACGAGATCGCCCCGGGCACCGGCTTCGATCCGCATCCGCACCGGGAGATGGAGATCATCACCTTCGTGCGGCAGGGCGCCATCACCCATCGCGATGACCTGGGCAACCAGGGCCGCACCGAGGCGGGCGACGTGCAGGTCATGTCCGCCGGCACTGGCATCACCCATGCCGAGTACAACCTGGAGCCCGTTACCACCACGCTGTTCCAGATCTGGATTCATCCTGACCGCCCAGGTTCCGCCCCGGCCTGGGGCACCCGCCGCTTCCCGCGCGCCGGGCAGGAGGGCTTCACCTTGCTGGCCAGCGGCCGCCCCGCCGATGCCGGGACCGACGCCCTGCCGCTCAACGCCGATGCCGCCGTGCTGGCGGCGACCCTGGCGGAGGATGCCCCGGCCTCGCTCGACCTCGCCCCGGGGCGCAGCGCCTATCTCGTGGTCGCCAGGGGGGCGGCCCGGGTGAACGGCCAGCACCTTGGTGAGCGCGATGCCGCGGCCATCGCCGATGAAGCACGGATCACCGTTACCGCCGAAAGCGGCACGGCGGAGGTGGTGCTGGTGGAGACGGCAGCGGGCTGAGGGAGAAGTCTGGGGTATCGGCGGCACTGCCTTGGACGGTCCCCAGACCCCCATCCTCGAGTTGGGGGCCGGCCAAGGCCGCTCAAACTGACAGAAAGAAGAAGGGGGCTCGGGGGGAATTCATTCCCCCGACCTTCTTCTCTGCCTTGGCAAGCCGGGCCTCAACTGCCAGTTCCGGTCCTGATTGTCCCGACTTCGGAGTCCGGCCCATGCGCCTTCCCTTCCATCTGGCCATCCTGGCCTTTGCGACCCTCCTCGCCACGCCCGCCCTGGCCCAGCAGCCGCCGGCGGATACCCTGGCGGCGGTAAAGGCGCGCGGCACCCTGGCCTGCGGCGTCTCCACCGGGGTCGTCGGCCTGTCGCAGGCCGATTCGCGCGGCGAGTGGCGCGGCATCGACGTCGATTTCTGCCGCGCTGTCGCTGCCGCCGTGCTCGGGGATGCCAGCAAGCTCCGCTTCGTGCCGACCACGGCGCAGAACCGCTTCACCGCCCTGCAGTCGGGCGAGGTGGACCTGCTCTCGCGCGGCACCACCTATAGCTTCACCCGCGACGCCGGCCTCGGCCTCAGCTTCACCGACGTGATGGTGCATGACGGCCAGGGCTTCCTGGTGAAGCGCGACCTCGGCGTGAAGTCCGCCAAGGAACTGGACGGCGCCAGCGTCTGCCTGCAGCCCGGCACCACCACCGAGCTGAACCTGACCGACTGGGCGCGCGCCAACCAGGTGAAGTTCCAGCCGGTGCTGATCGAAAGCTTCCAGGAGGCCACCAGCGCCTTCCTGGCCGGCCGTTGCGACGTCTACACCACCGACCGCACCGGCCTCGCCGCCATCCGCGCGACCCAGGGCGCCAATGCGGACCAGTTCCTCATCCTGCCCGAGACCATCAGCAGCGAGCCGCTCGGCCCCTTCGTCCGCAAGGGCGACGCACGCTGGACCGATATCGTGAAGTGGGTCCGCAACGCCCTGGTGGCGGCGGAGGAGCATGGCGTCACCGCCGCCAATGCCGAGAGCCGCCGGCAGGACGCCAATCCGGAGGTGCAGCGCCTGCTCGGCACCACCGGCGAGTTCGGCAAGCAGCTTGGGCTGGACAATGCCTGGGCGCTGCACGCCATTGCCGCCGTCGGCAATTACGGCGAGATGTGGGAGCGCAACATGGCGCCGGTGGGCGTGGACCGCGGCCGCAACCAGCTGGTGCGGGATGGCGGGCTGATGTGGTCGCCGCCCTTCCGCTGAGCGCGACGGCCCGGGACGCTTCCATCCCGGGCCGAAGCGGAGGCCGAAGCGCTGTTGAGGGGAATGCGCCATGAGCGACGCGATGCCGGTCCGGCCGGAAACCGACCTCCTGCTGGTGGTGGACGTGCAGCCCGATTTCATGCCCGGCGGCGCCCTTCCGGTGCCGGAGGGCGACGCGGTGGTGCCGGTGGTCAACCGCCTGCTCGGCCGCTTCGCCCATGCCGTGGCGACGCAGGACTGGCACCCGGCGGACCATGCCTCCTTCGCCAGCCAGCACCCGGGGCGGCGGCCCTTCGAGAGCGTCACCCTGCCCTATGGCGAGCAGGTCCTCTGGCCCGACCATTGCGTGCAGGGCACGCCCGGCGCGGAGCTGCATGCGGGGCTCGATGCCCGGCGGTTCGAGCTGGTGCTGCGCAAGGGCTTCCGGGCCGCGATCGACAGCTATTCCGCCTTCCGCGAGAATGACCGCCGGACCTCCACCGGCCTGCACGGCTACCTGCGCGAGCGCGGCTTCCGGCGGCTCTTCGTCGCCGGGCTGGCGCGCGGCTACTGCACCGACTTCACCGCCGAGGACGCCGCCGAACTGGGCTATGAGGTCGTTCTGGTCGAGGATGCCTGCCGCGGCATCACCGCCGAGGCCACGGAGGCCGGCACGCGCCGCCTGCGCGAGCGGGGCGTCCGCTTCGCCCGCAGCGGCGACATCCTGGGCGGCTGAGCGGGAGGGGGCGTCCTTAGGAGGCCGTCCCCGCCTTCTCCAGCTCGTTGGGAAGGGCCACCGGCTCCGGCTTGGGCAGGGGCTTCTGCTCCGGTGGCGGCGTCCGCTCCTCGGCGATGCGCTCCATCCGCCGCGCCAGCTCCGGCGCCTCGGTCAGCAGGCGCTGGAAATCCGCCGCGTCCAGCTCCAGCAGGTGGCAGAAGCTGGTGGCCCGCGCCCGGCCGAGGCGGCGGGAAGGGGTCAGCAGCTCCGCCTCCCCGAAGAAGTCGCCATGCGTCAGCAGCACCTCGCCGGTCGCGGTCTGCAGCGAGACGTCGCCGCGGCTGATGAAGAACACCGAGCGGGCGCGCTGGCGACGACGGTAGATCCACTCGCCCGGCACGGCGAAGCGGATGGTCACGCTCATCGCCAGGTCATGCAGCAGCGCATCCTGCAGCCCGGAGAAGATGGGGAACTCCTCGATCCGCTTGTCCAGCCCGGACTGGATGTTGAACTGCAGCGGCCGCGCCACCTGCCGGCGCAGCGTCTCCAGGCCACGCATTAGCTCGTCGTAGAGCTCCTCGCCGACCAGGGATTCCTGCTTCAACAGGGCGTATTCCTCCAGCTCCAGCCGCAACCCGATCTGCCGCAGGATCCGCGTCTCCAGCGCCTCGGCATAGCCGGGATACTGCAGGCGCAGCGTCTCCATCGCGTCGGCCAGCAGGTCCTCGCGACGGCCGACGATGTCGGAGACCACCTCGGTCACGCGGGCGCCCAGCACCGGCTCCATCCGCCGGCGCATGAAGCGCTGCATGGAGACGGCGACGAGATGCGCCAGCAGCAGCATCTCGAAGCGCTCGGCCATGCAGTGCATCAGCGGCTTGTCGATGCGGAACTGCCGGTGCAGCCACTGCGCCAGATGGAAGCGCGGCCCCGGTTGCAGCCGCCGCCGCGCCGCCTGGATGTAGCCGAACCGGCCCTCGCTGCGAGCGCCATCGATCATGCTCTCGGCGGTCCAGAGCAGGTTCTCCATCACCCGCCGCGAGAGGGCCTGGTCCTGGAACATCTCCAGCAGCAGGGAGCGCTCCTGGGAGGCGAAGGTGAGCAGGCCGAGGGTGACGCGCTCGCGGTCGCTGATCGCGGTGTCGAAGGTGTTGGCGGCGGTCTCCACCTTCACCCGGCGCTCGTACATGTCCACCACATGCGCGGCGGCCGGGGCGGAGAAGCCGAACTCGGCGGCGGTGCGGCGCAGCTTGTCCCGCACCTCGCCGAGGCCGATGGCGACCACCTGGGTGCGCAGCGCCTGGTCGGCGGGAGAGAGGCGGTCGAGCTTCAGCGCGTGCACCAGGAAGCGCAGCGTGGTGCCGTTCACCAGGAGGGTGGAGAGCACATAGCCGGTGGCGACGATGGCGACGAACTGCTGCACCTGCCGCGGCACCGCGTGATTTTCGGTCACGGCCAGAGCCAACGCCAAGGTGATGGCACCGCGCAGCCCGCCCCAGAGCATCGTCACCTTGAAGGGGAGCGGCACCCGCTGCGACAGCCGCGCCACCTGCAGCAGCGGCATCACGCCGAACAGTACGGCGGCCCGGGCGGCCATCGCCGCCAGGATCACCACGCCGATCAGCACCAGGTCATGCTGCTGCATGCCGAGCAGCAGCCGCGGCACCAGCATCGAGGCCAGCACGAAGACCAGGGAGCTGGCCCAGAAGGAAAGCTGGTCCCAGATGTCCTGCAGGAACTGCCAGGAGCGCGGCCGGAAGGTGGAGGGTCCGACGGCGCTGACCGTCAGCCCCGCCGCCGCGGCGGCCACCACGCCGGAGAAGCCCAGCGCCTCGTCGCAAAGGATGTAGCTGATATAGGGCAGCGCGAGGGTCAACGTCACCTCGGCCGTGCGGTTGCCGCCCAGCCAGGGCAGCGCCGCCAGCATCAGCCGCGCCAGCACGAAGCCCACCGCCATCCCACCGGCGAAGGAGGAGGTGAAGGTGAGCAACACCGAAGGCAGGGAGGCGGCATGCTGCCCGGTGAGCTGGCCGAGGAAGATGGTGAAGATCGAGATCGCCGCCGCGTCGTTCAGCAGGCTCTCGCCCTCGACCAGCCGGGTGAGGCGGCTGTTGGCGCCGATCTCGTGGAAAATGCTGACCACGGCCGAGGGGTCGGTGGTCGCCACGATGGCTCCCAGCATCAGGCAGGCGGTGAGCGAAACCCCGGCAAGGGGCGCCAGCGCGAAGCCGATCGCCGCCGTGGTCACCACGACAGCCACTACCGCCATCACCAGCACCGGTGCCCAGTCCCGCGCCAGGCGGCGCACGTCGATCGACAGCGAGCCGTGGAACACCAGCAGAGGCAGGAAGATGAAGAGGAAGGCCTCGGCGTTGATTGGGAAGCGCAGCAGGGTGCTGGCGGCCTCGTCCAGCGGGGTGGATTGCGGAGTGTTCAGCAGCAGCGTGGCGCCGGCGCCCAGCAGTACGCCCACCATGGCCAACAGCACCGTGCTCGACAGCATCAGTTTTCGCGCGAGGGGCTGGATGGCACTGACGACGATCAGCAGCATGGCGGTGGCGAGGAGGGTATTGGGCAGGGTCGTCAGCATCATTCCACTCGTCTCGCGCGAGGCGTGGGGTACGGAGTCTCGGAATCCGAGCCATTCTGGCCCGGCTCTGCGGCGGTTATAGGGCGGGCGGTGCCCGCCGCACTGCGTTCGGTCGCCCCGCATCGCGCCAGGGCATGATCGCCCGGATGGAACAGGACAGGCATGGTTCCGCGCGGCAGGCACGGCGCAGCGCGGCCACTAGCTTCCGGGCGGACCCTTCCCTTACCGCGCCCGAGGCAGCGCTGGAACTCTGGCCGGAGCGCTGGTGCGATCGAGGAGGGGGTGAATCGTCTCCGCCGGTTGCTGGCCGCCTGCCGCGGCGGAAGGGCTCGCCGTCACCCACCACCCCGGGGCATGCCGCCCCGGTGGCGCGGATCTTCCTGCGCGAGCTGCTGGCGTTCCACATGGGCTTCTGCCGCGATCTCGCACAGGGGCTCTTCGTGCTGATGGCCCTGGGTGGTGAGCGTGTCATTCGTGCCACCTATATCGCCGGCGTGTTGGCCGCGGGGCGCCAGGGCTGATTTCCGTCGAAACATTCCGAAACCTGCCGGAGGCATGCACGTTGCTCCGGAGCCGGCCGGAAGGGCGGCCTTGACAGCGGCGAGGGGTGGTTGCCCCTCCCGCATCCTTCAACCGGAACCGGGCAGCCGCCATCGCCGCGTGGCCGCCCCTGGCGGAGATCCTCGCATGTCGATCATCTGGACCATCATCATCGGCCTCGTCGCCGGCATCATCGCCAAGCTGCTGATGCCGGGCCGCGACCCGGGCGGCTTCATCATCACCACACTGCTCGGCATCGTCGGCGCGGTGGTCGCGACCTATCTGGGCCAAGCCGTCGGCTGGTACCGCGCCGATGAGGGGGCCGGATTCATAGGAGCCATCGTCGGCGCCGTCATCCTGTTGGCGATCTACCGCATGGTCCGCGGCCGCTCCACGCACACCTGAGCCCG
>DATMRU010000036.1:0-61906 GCA_035565935.1 Roseomonas sp. | reverse complement strand
CGTAGCAGGGTGGTCTTGCCAGCGCCATTGGGGCCGACCAGCGCGGTGATCGCCCCGCGCGGGAAGGCCAGGGACAGGTCCCGGCTGACCATCCGCCCGCCCTGACGCAGGGTAAGGGCCTCGGCGTACAGCATCAGCCCGGCAACCTGCGGGCCAGGATCAGCCAGAGGAAGAAGGGCACGCCGATCACCGCCGTCACGACGCCCACCGGCACCAGCGCGCCGGGGATGATCACCTTCGACAGCACGGAGGCGGAGGAGAGCATCAGCGCGCCCATGAGGCCGGAGAGCGGCAGCAGGAAGCGCTGATCCTCGCCGATGCAGAGCCGCGCCAGATGCGGCGCCACCAGCCCCACGAAGCCGATGGTGCCGACGAAGGCGATGGCGGTCGCCGTCATCAGCGAGATCAGTGCCACCGCGCCGAGGCGCAGCGCCGCCACCGGGACGCCGAGCGCCCGGGCGCGCGCCTCGCCCAGGCGCAGCGTCGTCAGCGCCCAGCAGTGGCGCATCAGCAGCGGCAGGGCGATGGCAGTGACGGCAGCAGTGATGGCCAGGTTGTGCCAGTCCGCCTTGGCCAGGCTGCCTAGCAACCAGAAGACGATCTGCTGCCCGACCTCGGGCGAGGCGCGGAACTGCATCAGCGACTGCAGCGCGTGGAACAGAAAGAGCAGGGCGATGCCGGCCAGCACCACCGTATTGGCCGCCATGCCGCGCAGCCGCCCGACGCCCAGGATGACGGCGCAGGCCAGGCAGGTGGCGAGGAAGGCCGCGCCCGGCACCGCCAGCACCGGCGGCAGCCCCCAGCCGCCATACTGGATGGCCAGCGAGGCGCCGAACCCCGCCGCCGCCGCCAGCCCCAGCGTGTAGGGACTGGCCAGCGGGTTATCCAGCAGGGTCTGCATGGTGGCGCCGCTGACGCCCAGCGCCACGCCCACCACCAGCGCCATCAGCGCCATGGGCAGCCGCAGCGACCAGAGGATGACCGAGACGGTCTCGTCCGCCCCCGGTTGGCCGGACAGCGCCAGCACGACCTCGCGCAGCGGCAGCAGCGCCGGCCCGGTGGCGAGATCCAGCACCAGCGACACCGCCAGCACCGCGGCGGTGGCGGCCAGCATGGCCAGCCGGCGCCGCTCCCGCGCACGATGCGCCGCGACGGCGGCGGTGATGGCGGCGCTCATTCAGCCCAGCCCCAGCATGAAGCTGCCCGTGGGGCGGATCGGCAGCCAGCGGGCGTGCCATGCCAGGTATTCCGCCTGGGGGTCCAGATCCTCGAACAGGTCGGGGTAGAGCGCCTTGGCCAAGTATTGCACCGAGGCGAAATCGGCCAGCGTGCGAGAGGCGCCCTGATAGACCGCGTGCACCCGCCCCTCCCGCACCGCCGGCAGCCCCTGCCAGCCTGGGCGCCGGAGGAAGCCGCGCAATCGGGCGCGCGCTTCCTCGGGCCTGACGCCCTGGCCCATCAGCTGGCCCGTTGGGTGCTGGCGCCACTCGGAGCCGGCGATGGCGATGACCTCCGGCCGGCTGGCCAGCACCTTCTCCGGCGCGATGGGGCCCCAGGTGGCGATGACCCCCCGGCCGATATTGTCGCCGCCGGCGAGCTTCGCCAGTGCACCCCACATGTGGTCACCGTAGCTGGGGCCCTGTTCCCCCGGGCCCTTGCTGCCCAGTTCGATGTAGATGCGCGGCCGCGGGCGGCGGGCAGCGGCCAGGCGGACCTGCACGGCGGCGATGGCGGCCTCGTAATCCTCCGCCAGCCGCAGGGCGCGGGCTTCCTCGCCCAGCACCTGGCCCAGCAGGCGGGTGCTGGCGATGTGCCGGGCCGGCTGCTCGGCATGGTAGTCGATCACCACCACGGGAATGCCGGCATTCCTCAGGCGCGCGACCTCGGTGCCCAGGCCCCTCACCTGCCAGTCGCCGAGGATGGCGACATCCGGCTTCAGCGCGATGGCCTTCTCGACCGAGAAGGTGCCGACCTCCACCTCGCCCACATCGGGGATGGCCTCCAGACCGGGCAGCACCTTGACGTATTCGGCCCAGTTGGCGGGGCGCCAATCCTTCCAGGCGGCGCGGGAGAGGCCGACGACGCGGCCCAGCGCTTCTGTGCCGCCGACGGCCAGGAATTCCTCGAAATAGAAGCCGAGCAGGATGCGCTGCGCGGGCCGTTCCAGCGCGGCGGTGCTGCCGTCCAGCCCTTGCAGGCGCAGTGGCGCGGCCAGGGCCGGGGCGGCGAGGAGGGTGCCGGCGGAAGCGGCCAGCAGACGGCGGCGGGACAGGACTGCCATGAAGGACCTCGTGGCACAGTGGTCCGTCACCACGAACGGGGCGCTCCGGCCGCGCGGGTGCCGCGCGATCGTCCCGCCATGGCCAGGACACCCCGCCCGGCCTGTTCGCGCATGACCACGATCGACGGCAGGTCTCCTGGCTCGCGGGTCACGGCGCCGGCCCGGCCTTCCCGGTGCCGGGGCACCAGTGGCGATGGTTCGGGCAGGCACTCGCCGCAAACAGTTGCGGGGGCAGCCGCGGCTTCGCACCGCGTTCCCTTTTCATCCCCGAGGGGAACCGTCGCGCCAGCGTTATGGAGGGCGGGTGGCAAGGGGGTCAAGCCTCCGCGGTACCGGCGGGTGGGATGCTGGTCGGCCGTCGCGGTGCCTGGGCGAGGCGGAAATCCGTCTGGCGGGACATGGCGAGGCCGGCGGGCTCCATCTGCGCCGGCAGCGGCTCCCCGCCGTATGAAGGGGGCTTCAGGATCTGACCTGTCGCAGGGGACCGCCGGCACCGGGCAGCATCCGAGGAGGGAGGATCGACGGGTGGGGGTTCCCAGGTGAGGCGCATAGGAAAGTTATGATATAACATAACCTGTCTGGCAAGGTGGCTCCCGGAGCAGGCCGCGAGGTCCCCCCCCCGCATCGCGCACCCGCGGGATGGGCAGGTCCGACTCGCGCCATCTGGCGTTTCCTTCCTGATGTGCAGAGGATTTTGGAATGACCCGAGACAGCCAATGCTTCCTCGGGCAGCGCGCTCTCCCGCCCTCCAGGGACGGGAATGCCGGCGGCGCTCACGACCTCAACCCTGGCGCAAAGGAACGATTGGCCCCTTGCTGAACCCTCTCTCTCCGTTGTCCCGGCTGCTGGCCGCACCCGTGCGGCCGGGCCGTGTCTGCTGGATCGGCCTGCGCCCAGCCCGGCGGGAACCGCTCCTGCCGCGGACGGAGGCCGTGCTCGACCCGGACACCGGCCTCGCGGGCGACCGCTACAGCAGCCGCACCCAGCGCGCGCGGCAGGTCACCCTCATCGAGACCGAGGGCCTGGCCGCGATCGCCAGCTATCTGGGGCGCGAGACGATCGGCCCGGAACTGCTGCGGCGGAACATCGCCGTCTCCGGCATCAATCTCCTGGCCCTGAAAGGCTGCCGGATCCGGCTGGGAAGCGCGCTCCTGGAAGTCACCGGCGAATGCCAGCCCTGTTCGAGGATGGAGGAGATCCTGGGTATCGGCGGCTACAATGCCGTCCGCGGGCATGGCGGCATCACGGCGCGTATCCTGGTCGGGGGCATGGTCCGGCTCGGCGATCCCCTCGCCCGGGTCGATGGCCCGGCGATGCAGGGCCCGGCCTAGCCTCGGCGACGTCCCTCCCTGCCTCAGCTTCGGGGCGGGGTATGGCCCAGGCGGACGGAAATGATGTCCGCATGCGCGATGACGAGCTTCGCCAGCTCCTCCACGCGCTCGAGCGGAATGCGGCGGCAGGGGCCGCTCACGCTGATGCCGGCGAAAACCTTGCCGGCGGAGTTGCGGATGGGCGCGGCCACGCAACGCAGGTCCGGCTCGTGCTCGCAGTCATCGACGGCATAGCCGCGGGCGCGGATCTGCGCCAGCTCGGCCCGGAGCCGGTCGGGGTCCACCAGGGTGCGCGCGGTGAAGCGCTTCAGGCCCTGGCGCAGGATGCGCTCGATGACGATCTCGTCCTGGAAAGCCAGAGTCGCCTTCCCCACGCCCGTGCTGTGCGCCGGGCTGGCCTCCATCGTGACGATGGCGTTGTTGGGGCGGGCACTGCGCTCGGAGCGTTCGACGAAGACCATTTCGCTGCCGTCGAAGACGCAGAGATGCACGACCTCGCCGCTCAGCTTGGCCAGGGTGTCCACGAAGGGCGGCGCCTCGCGGTAGAGCGGCAGGTTCATCAGCGCGGTATTGCCGAGCTGGAAGAGCTTGATGCCGAGGCGGTAGCGCTCGCGGCTGGCTTCCTGCTCGACCAGCCCGACGGAGCGCAGGCTGTCCACGATGCGATGGACGGTGGTGCGCGGCATGCCGGTGCGACGCGCGATCTCGACCACGGACAGCTCGCGATCCACGGCGGAGAAGCACTCGAGGACCTCAAGCATCTTGAACAGGGATTTCACGCTCTGGCGGCCAGGATCGACCCCCGGCAGCGGCGTGGATGTCCTCAGGTCATCAGGCATGATGAAGGGCGTAGGCGGCTGCCGTGCCGGGTGCAAGCCAAAAACGCACCCGGCACGGGCTGGATCTCCGGCCTCCCGGAACCGTCACTCCGCCGCCGCGCGGACCCCGCTCGGCTCAAGCTCCAGCAGGTGACGCAGCGCGGGCTCGATCGCCGCCTTCTGCTTCGCGCTGGCGGGCGGCATCGGCGCGCGCGGCAGGCCGACGGGGCAGCCCTGCAGCTCCAGCGCGTATTTCACGCAGGCCGGCAGGTTGTCGCCGACGATGGTGTTCCAGAAGCGCAGCATGCGCGTGTGGATCTCCATCGCCGTCGCATGGTCGCCACGCTGCACAGCATCCCAGAGCGCCACGCAGATGCCCGGAACCGCCGCCGGATTGGCCGCGATGGTGCCGGGGGAGCCGAGCACGAAGGAGGGATAGAGCAGCGCATCGACCGCCGAGAAGACCAGCTTGCCCTCGGGCACGTCGAGCAGCAGGTCGGCCATCAGCTTCATGTCGCCCTGGCTCTGCTTGACGCCGATGACGCCGGGAATCTCGCGCATGATGCGGATGAGCTGCGCCGGGCTCAGATAGTTCCAGGGGACGACGTTGTAGATGATGACCGGCTGCTTGACGGATTCGGTCAGCGTCTTGAAATGGTTGTAGGTCGCCTCTTCGTCCGGCTTGAACAGATAGTGCACGGGCGTGATCTGCAGGGCGTCGATCGGCAGGTGCTCGACATCGCGCGCGCGCAGGATGGCCTCGCGCGTGCTGTTGGCGATGATGCCGGCGACCAGGGGAATGCGGCCGTCGATCTCCTCGGCCGCGATGGTCATCAGCCGCTTGAACTCGTCGCGCGTGAGGGTGTGGCCCTCGCCGGTGCTGCCGCCGACGCAGATGCCGTGGACCCCCTTGCCCAGGAAGAAGCGGACCTGCGCGCGATAGGCGGCTTCGTCGATCTCGCCATTCGCGTCGAAGGGCGTGGTCATGGGCGGGATGATGCCCATCAGCTTGCGTTGCATGGTTTCCTCCAAGCGGGTCCGGCGCATCACCATCGGACTGTCCGGATAACGGACATATTTTGATATTTCTACTCTCCGGTCAACGCCTGTTTCGCCGGTCCGGGCCGAGATCCTCTCCATGCTCCGCTGTGGTAATCGCGTGAATAGCAAAATATCAAGGAAGGCGGTTGACAGATCGTGTCGTTCCCTCGCAACGTCATGTCCGTAATACGGACATCAAGAATCCGGCTTCGCCCGGGGTGAGGCAGCCCCGCCGCGAATGGGCGACAGCGCCGGAAGCAGGAGGAAACACGATGTCAGCCAATATCGGCACGGCTGCCGAGGCCGGCGCGCCGGCCCAGCACGCCAGCAGCGGCGACATGCGCAAGGTCGCCCTCGCCAGCGCGATCGGCAACACCATCGAGTATTACGACTTCACCCTCTACGCGACCGCCACGGCGCTGGTCTTCAACAAGATCTTCTTCCCCAGCTTCGATCCGCTCGTCGGTTCGCTGGCGGCCTTCGCCACCTTCTTCGTGGGCTATTGCGCGAGGCCGCTCGGCGGCATCCTCTTCGGCCATTTCGGCGACCGGATCGGCCGCAAGACCGCGCTGCTGATGACCATGCTGATCATGGGCATCGGCACCTTCCTGATCGGCCTCGTGCCTTCCTATGACAGCATCGGCGTACTGGCGCCGATCGCCCTCGTGGTGCTGCGCATGGCGCAGGGCATCGGCATCGGCGGCGAGTATGGCGGCGGCATGGTGATGACGGTGGAGCACGCGCCGCCCGGGCGCCGGGGCTTCTATAGCGCGCTCGTGCATATCGGCGTCCCCGCCGGCTTCCTGATCCCGATCGTGCTGCTCGGCATTCTTTCGACGCAGATGGATGAAGTGCAGTTCCTCTCCTGGGGTTGGCGCCTGCCCTTCCTGTTCAGCATCGTGCTCGTCGGCATCGGGTTGTTCATCCGCTTCCAGATTTCGGAAACGCCGGCCTTCCAGCGCGTGCTGCGCGAGGGCCGCGCGGCGAGCCTGCCGGTGGTCGAGGCGGTGCGCGACCACCGCCGCAACGTGATCCTGGGCATCGGCGCCAAGATCGCTGAAAGCGGGCTGTTCAACATCTATGCCGTCTTCGTCATCACCTACTGCGTCAGCAAGCTCGGCCTGCCGCGGCAGGAGATCCTGAACGGCGTGCTGATCGGCTGCGCGCTGGAATGCATCACCCTGCCCCTCTTCGGCGCCCTCTCCGACCGCATCGGCCGACGCGCCGTCTATGTCGGCGGCATGGTGTTCCAGGCGCTGCTGGCGCTGGTGTTCTTCGCCATGCTGGACACCGGGCAGACCGGCATGGTCTGGCTCGCCATCGCGCTGGGCCTGGCGCTCGGCCACGGCTCGGTCTTCGGCGCGCAGGGCGCCTTCTTCTCGGAGCTGTTCCCGGCCCGCATCCGCTACAGCGGCCTCTCCCTGGTGCAGCAGATCGGGCCGATCCTCGGCGGCGGGCTTTCCCCGCTCATCGCGACGGCACTGCTGGCTGAGCAGGGCAGCACGGCGATGATCGCCGCCTATATGGCCGCGATGGCGCTGCTCTCCGGCGCCTGCGCCCTGGCCCTGCGCCAGCTCCGCGACGCCTGAGACCGTTGGCGGGGCGCGAAGCGGCGCCCCGCCCCGGCACGACCGCCCGCCAGGAAAGCCACGATGCTCAAGAGTGCCCCGGCTCTCTCCGGCGATCCCTCTCCGGCCTCCACTGACGCGGCGGAGCGTGCCCGCGTGGAAGGGCTCGCCCGCCGGGCGGGCGGTCCGGCTTGGCGGAACCTGCTCAGGCGAGCACGGTATCGGCCTGCACAAGCTTGACCTCGCCGCGCAGGAGCATGGCGAGGGGCTGGCGCTGATGTGGGCCGTGAAGCGGGCGCTGGATCCGCGCGGCATCATGAACCCGGGCAAGCTGCTGAAGCCGCTCGCCGGGCAGTGATGAAGGAAGGGTAGATGAAGAAGCTGGTCAACGATCCGCGCGGCGTGGTGCGGGAGATGCTGGAGGGCCTGGTGGACCTCGCCCCCGGCCAGGCGCTGCTGGCGGAGGAGGATGTGGTGGTGCGCGCCGGCCTGCCGGCCGATCCGGCGGCGCGCGCCGTCGCCGTGCTCTCCGGCGGCGGCAGCGGGCATGAGCCGGCGCATGCGGGCTATGTCGGCGCGGGCATGCTGGCGGGCGCCATCGCCGGGGACGTCTTCACCTCCCCGAGCGTCGATGCCGTGCTGGCCGGCATCCGGGCCGTGGCGGGGCCGCGCGGGGCACTGCTGGTGGTGAAGAACTACACCGGCGACCGGCTGAATTTCGGCCTCGCCGCCGAGCTGGCGCGCGCCGAGGGCATCCCGACCGAGATCGTCGTGGTGGCCGATGACGTGGCGCTGCGCGACACGGTGCCGCCCGAGCGGCGGCGCGGCATCGCCGGCACGGTGCTGGTGCACAAGGTGGCGGGCGCCGCCGCCGCGGCCGGCCTGCCGCTGGAGCAGGTGGCGGCCGAGGCGCGCGCCGCCGCCGCCGCGATGGGCACCATGGGCGTGGCGCTCGGTGCCTGCACCGTGCCCGCCGCCGGCCGCCCCGGCTTCCTGCTGGGCGATGACGAGGTGGAGCTGGGCCTCGGCATCCATGGCGAGCAGGGCGTACGCCGGGTGAACCTGCGCCCCGCCGATACGCTGGTGGACGAGATGCTGGCGGCCATCGTCGAGGATCGCGGGCTGCGCGCGGGCGGGCGCGTGGCGCTGCTGGTGAACGGGCTGGGCGGCACGCCGCCGATGGAGCTGGCCATCGTCGCCCGCCGGGCCCTGGCCGGTCTGCGCGAGCGCGGCCTCGCGGTGGAGCGCGTCTGGAGCGGCAACCTGCTGACGGCGCTGGAAATGCCTGGCGTCTCCCTGACGGTCCTACCGCTGGACGATGCCCGGCTGGCCCGGCTGGACGCGCCGACCGACGCCCCGGCCTGGCCGGGCAGCGGGCGCATCGGCCCGGTGCGGCAGAGCCTGCGCGTCCCCACCCCGCCCCGCGACGCCACGGAGGCGCGGCCCGCCACCCCGGCCGGTCAGGCCGTGAGGCGCGCGGCGCTGGCCGCCGCCGCCGCGCTGGAAGCGCAGGAGGCGCGGCTAACCGAGCTGGACAGCGCGGCGGGCGATGGCGACCTCGGCATCAGCATGGCGCGCGGTGCCGCCGCCCTGCGGGGACTGCCGGAGGCTGCCTGGGCCGATCCGGCCACCGCCCTGACGCGGATGGGCGAGGCACTGCGCCGCGCCATCGCCGGCAGTTCCGGCCCCTTCTACGCCACGGCCCTGCTGCGCGCGGCGCGCAGCCTGCCGGAGGGCAACCCTTCGGCGGCGGATTGGTCGCGCGCCTTCGCGGCGGCGGTGGATGCCATCTCGGAACTGGGCGGCGCCCAGCCCGGAGACCGCACCATGGTCGATGCGCTGCGCCCGGCGGCGGAAGCCTTCGCCAAGGGGCTCGCCGAGGGGCTCCCGCCCACCGAGGCCTGGGCCTGCGCCGTGCGCGCGGCGCAGGCCGGGGCGGAAGCGACGGCGCAGATGCACCCCCGGCTGGGCCGGGCCGCCTATCTCGGCGGCCGCAGCCTGGGCATCCCGGATGGGGGCGCCATGGCGGTCGCGATCTGGCTGGACGCCCTCACCCCGAGGCCGACCGGCGACTAGCACCCGCGACACCGGGCGGGGGCGCATGACCCAAGAGGAGGAAACGCAGAATGACAGGCAAGACCCCCGCCGGAACCCCACGGCTCTCCCGCCGCGCCGCCCTCGCAGCGGCGGCCGGCACGCTCGCGCTGCCCTGGATCGCGCGGCGTGCCAGCGCCGCCGCCCCGGCCTGGCCGGAGCGGATGGTGCGCATCATCGTGCCCTTCGCGCCCGGCGGCGGGGTGGACGTGGTCTGCCGGCCCCTGGCCCAGCGGCTTTCAGCCATGCTGGGCCAGACCTTCGTGGTGGAGAACCGGCCCGGCGCGGGCGGCAATGTGGGCATGGAATACACGGCCACGCAGGCGCCCGACGGCTACACGCTGCTGCACGCCAATTCCGGCATGCTGACCACCAACCCCACGCTCTATCCGAGCCTGCGGGTCAATCCGCTGAAGGACCTGACGCCGATCGGCCAGGTCACGACCGACTATCTGCTGCTGCTGGCCCCCGCCAGCCTGCCGGCGAAGACACTGGGCGACGTGCTGGAAATGGCGCGCGCCAGGCCAGGCGAGGTCTATTACGGCTCCGGCGGCGCGGGCGGCGTGACGCATCTGGGCTTCGAGATCCTGGCCCGGCAGGCCGGCGTGCAGCTGACCCATGTGCCCTATCGCGGGGCGGCGCCAGCCATGACGGATCTCATCAGTGGCCGCATCCAGCTGATGCTGGACACGCCGGGCTTCGCCAAGCCCTATCTCGACGCGGGACAGGTCAAGATGCTGGCCACCGCGGCGCCGACCCGTGTCCCCACCCTGCCCGAGCTGCCGACCTTCGCCGATGCCGGCCTGCCCGGCGCGACGACGGAAAGCTGGCAGGGCTTCGTGGCGCCGGGCGGGATGGACCCCGCGCTCGCCCAGCGGATTTCCGCCGCGCTGCGGGAGGCGCTGGAGTCTCCCGAGCTGCGATCCTTCTATGCCGCCAGCAATTTCTTTCCGACCTATGCGGCGCCGGAAGCCATGCGCGCCCGGATGGTGAAGGAGACCGGGCAATGGGCGGGCGTAATCAAGGAGGCGAAGATCGTGCTGGAGTGACGGCAGGCATGCCAGGGCCGCGCCGCAACACGGCGCGGCGCCGCCGGCGGGGCGCCGCTCATCATGCGGCCGCCCCGCCAGCCGGTCGGGGTGGTATTAGGCCACCAACATCGCCATACCGTCCCGCTGCGGATCAGCACCGCCGTCCAGCCGGCCATCCTGGATGCGGATGCCATGCAGGGCCGCGAAGGCATAGCTCTGCGGGCTGCGCTTGACCGCATAGCCCTCCGCTTCCAGCGCGTCCGTCACCGCGAGCGGCACGCGGTTGGCCACGTCGATGACATCCGAGACGGCGACGATGCGGGGCGCCGCCACGGCCTCCAGCATGGACATGTCGAAGTCGATGACGTTCATGATGCCCTGCGCCACTGCCGGGGCGATGTAGCTGCCGCCCGGCGCGCCGATGACGATATGCGGCGCATCGCCCTTGAAGACGATGGTGGGCGCGGCGGAACTGGCCCGGCGCTTGCCCGGCGCGATCGAGGCGGCCCGGCCTGGACGCGGGTCGAAGCGGCTCATCGTGCCGTTGTACATGAAGCCCAGCCCCTCGGTGATGGCGCCGGAGGGGCTGCCCAGCGTGTGGGTCAGCGCCACCGCATTGCCGTCCTTGTCCACCACCGAGATATGCGTGGTGTCGCGTTCGGACTTGTCGAGGCGCTTCACCTGCGCCCGCTCGCCGCGGCGGATGCTCTCCGCCTGCTCGGCGGCATAGGCCTTGGAGATCAGGTGCTCTACCGGAACCTCCACATAGGCGGGGTCGCCCATATGGGTGTCCTTGTCGATGGTCATGCGCTTCATCGCCTCCGTCAGCAGACGGACATGCGCCGCGCTGTTGTGACCGAGGGCACGCGGGTCGAAATGCTCCAGCATGTGCAGGATCTGCAGCATCAACATGCCACTGGCCGGCGGCGGGCTGGTGGAGATGCGGTGTCCGCGATAGGAGCCCCAGATCGGGTCCACGACGGACAGCTTGTAGGCGGCGAAATCCTCCTTGCGGATGAGGCCGCCCTGCGCTGCGAAGTCGGCCGCCATCTCCTCGGCCAGTTCGCCGTGATAGAAGAGCTCCGGCCCGCCCTTCGCCAGACGCTCCAGGGTGCGCGTCATGTCCGGGTTGTGCAGCATGTCGCCCGGACGCTTGGCACTGCCATCCGGGCGGAAATAGACCCGCCGCCCCGTCTCGGTCAGGCGCAGCTTGTCGGCGGTGTTCACCTGGCCGCTGCCGGACTGGTCCTGGGTCCAGAACCAGTGCATGTGCGGCCGCACCATCACGCCGCGCTTCGCCTGGGCGATGGCGGGCGCCATGACATCCGCCCAGTCCAGCGTGCCGTAGCGCGCGAGGGCCTCGGCATAGCCGCGCACATTGCCCGGGGTGCAGACGGCGAGATGCCCCTGCTCGCTGATGCCGCCTTCCAGCAGGAAGGCGAAGCCGTCGCGCGACTGGCCGCGCAACTTGTCCGTCCACATGTCCGGCGTCGCTGCCAAGGGTGCGCGGGCGTAGAACTCCAGCACCTGATGCAGGCCACGCCGGGGCATGTAGACCTGCATGGAGCCGAAGCCGCCGATTCCGCACATCAGCGGGTCCGCCACGCCCTGCACGAAGGCGCAGGCGATGGCGGCATCCACCGCATTGCCGCCGCGTGCCAGCACCGCCGCCCCGGCCTCCACCGCCTCCGGCTGCGGTGCCACGATCATGCCCGGCATCTCAGGCGCCCCGCTTCGTCTTGAGCACGCCGGCCAGGAAATCCTTCACCCGGTCCAGCACCTTCATCCGCTCATGCGAGACGCCGGGCACCAGGTCGAACTGAACCTTTACGCCAGCCTTCTCGAAGGAATCCGCCAGCGCGCGCAGCCGCTCCGGGCGGGTGCGGCCGGCATCGTTGGCGCCTTCCATCCAGTAGGTGCCGCCGGGCTTGTGGGTGATCTCCCAGGTCTCCAGGTCGGCGTCGCCCACCACCATCTGCACCGGCACTTTCGCCAGGGCCGCGGCGTTGAATTCGATGCCAAACTTCTCCTTCAGGTTGCGGATGCCGACCCACCAGTCGCGCCCTGGGTCCAGCAGGGTGACGGAGCCGGAAGCGCCGATGCTGGCCGCCCAGAGCTTCTCCGGATGCAGGATGGCGAAGCGATGCGTGAAGTGCCCGCCTCCGGAGAAGCCGAACATGGCGAATTTCGACCAGTCCTGGCCGTACTTCTCCGCCACTTCCTTCACCATCTCCAGCAGCAGCAGGTCGTAGCGGATGTCGCCTTCCTGCATGTACTTATAGCCGCTGCGCGCGCCATCCCCCAGCACGCCGACAGGGAAGATGGGGCACAGGACCGCCACGTCGTTCCACTTGCCGAACTCGGAAAAACCGTCGCGGAACTCGAGGAAGCTGGTGCGGCTGGTGCCGTGCACGGCGACCAGCAGATCCACCTTTGCGCCCTTGCCCACCTGCGGCGGCACATAGAGGCAGTACTGGAAGCGCGGATCCGCCTTGCAGGAGAAGATCACGGTCGGGCCGAGATCGTAGATGGCGCGGGCGCGCGCGGTCGCCTCCGCGGTCGGGGGTGCGTCGGTCATGGTGATGCTCCTCAGGCCCGGCCGATGCCCATGGCCAGCGTGTACTGGTCGGCGCGCGTCTCGTAGGTGACACCCTGGCGCGCCGCCCAGACGGACACCTCATGGTGCAGCGGCAGCAGGGCGTAGTCGGTGAAGGTGATCTCGCTGGCGCGGGCGAGCAGCGCGTTGCGCTTGTCGTCGTCCATGGTGACCAGCGCCTGCTTCACCAGCTCGTCCAGCTCCGGGTTGGCGTAGCGGCCGGCATTGCTGGCACCCATGCCGGCCTCGCGGTCATAGGTGGCGACCAGCGCCTTCAGCGGGTTCGAGGTCTCGCCCGTGTTCACGCCCCAGGCGCCGAGGGACATGCTGAAATCGGCGCTGGAGTTCTGCTTGGAATAGACCGTCCAGGGCATCACCTCGGCGCGCGTCTGGATGCCGATGCGGGTGAGCATCTGCGCCACCGCCTGCACGATCTTGGCGTCGTTGATGTAGCGGTCGTTCGGGCCGTGGATGGTGAGGCGGAAGCCCTGGGGGTAGCCGGCCTCGGCCAGCAGCGCCTTGGCCCGGGCGGGGTCATGGGGCACCACCTCCACCTTCTCCGAGGTGCCGGCGCCGCCCTTGGGCAGGAATTGGCTGGCGATGACGGCGTCGCCCTCCATTACCCGCTCGGCCAGGGCCTCGCGGCTGATCGCCATCGACAGCGCCTGGCGCACCCGCTTGTCCTTCATGGGGTTCTTCGGCAGCGGATTGCCGGCATTGTCGGTGATGAAGGGCGAGACGTCGCGATGCTGGTCCATCGCGAAGTAGACGAAGCGGCTGGAGATGCCGCGGATGAGGTGGAAGCCGCTGCTCTCCTTCACGCGCGTACCACTCTGGGACGGCACCGCCTCGATGATGTCGAGGTCGCCCGAGAGCAGGGCCGCCAGCCGTGCGCCGTCATCGGTGATGAGGCGCAGCACCACCTCCTGCCAGGGCAGCTTGCCGCCCCACCAGGCGTCGTTGCGCGTGAGGCGCAGATGGCTGCCGGGGACATATTCCTTCAGCACCAGCGCGCCGGTGCCGATGGCCGCCTTGCCGCTGTTGTAGTCGCCGGTCGGCGCGTCCTTCCGGGCGGCGCTGATGATGCGGATGCGGCTGAGCGAGTTCAGCAACAGCGGGTCCGGGCCGGCCGTCTCGATCAGCAGGGTATGCGGATCCTTCGCCGTCATCGCCTTGATGCTGCGCGTGTAGGTGCGGAAGGAGGCGGTGCTGGGCAGGTCGTTGGCGCGCCGCAGCGAGACGATGGCGTCCTCGGCGGTGAAGTCCTTGCCGTCGGTGAACTTCGCCTCGCGCAGGCGGAACTCCCAGTGCGTGTCGTCCAGCAGCTTCCAGGATTCCGCCAGGCCGGGCTTCGACTCCGAGCGCGCGTCGTTGGTGATCAGCGCGTCGAAGATATGGCTGGCGACGGCGTTGTTCGGCGCATTGCTCTGGAAGTGCGGGTCCAGCGTCGTGTTGGGCGCGGCCATGCCGACGCGCAGCGTCGCTCCGCCCGCCGCCTGCCCACCGGTCTGTCCGCTGGCCTGGGCCAGGGCGGCGCCCAGCCAGCCCGGGGCCTGGAGGGTGGCGACGGCGCCCAGGGTGGCGCACGTCATCCAGCGGCGAGTGGGGCGGAAGCCTGGCATGGGAAAAGGTCCTGACCGGTGTGGAGGGAAGCGCGGCCGATCGGGCCACGCGGCGACGTCAGCGTTGCATCTGAACTGGTACCAATTTTGGTGTCAATCGGCGATCGGCGCGGGGGCGCGGACCATCGCCGCGGCCGGTATGCGCCCGGTGGGCCGGATATGAGCGCGCACCATGGCACAGAAGGCGTCACGGTCGCCGGCTTCCAGCGCATCGACCATGGCGTGATGATGCCGCGCCGACTCCTCCACCCAGCCCCGTTCCGGCCATTGCGACATGGGAGCGGAGGGCATGCGGAGCCGCGCTTCCCGGATCAGCCGCACCAGCTCGGCATTCGGGCAGAGTTCCAGCAGGGCGCGGTGGAAGGCCTGGTTCGCCTCGTGCTGGTCCAGGATGGAGCGGTGCTCCACCGCCAGGCTGAAGGCCGTGGCGAGCCCGCGCAGCCGGGCGAGCATGGCGGCATCCGCGCGGCCGACCATGGTCTCGGCCGCCGCGCCCTCGAGGATCAGACGCACCTGCCGCAACTCGTCCAGGCGCTGCGGGTCCAGCGGATGCACCCGGTAGCCGGAATTGCGGACCTGCTGGACCAGCCGTTGCGCGACGAGCTTGTCCAGCGCCCGTCGCACATCACCCCGGCTGCGGCCGTAGCGTTCCTGCAGGTCGATCTGCTTGAGCCAGGTGCCAGGGGGCAGCAGGCCGGCGTGGATATCGTGCGCGATCGCGGTTTCCAGCGCACGCAGCGCATCCTCCGCCGCGACGTCGGCCGGGGGGCTCTTGGCCATGCGGGGCAGGTCTCCTTTTCCATGCAGACCGGCAGGATATAGGGCACGCCTTCCCAGGGCCGCCACGCCCCCTGCAAGGGGGATTTGCGATCGCATCGAGCAGGCGGGCCCATATTGACTCCAAAATTGGTACCAATTTAGGCTCCACCGATGCGGCCGCAACCAGCCATCTCCCCTGCCTCTCCTCCCCCCTCAGCGACACCCCCTTCGCGCCGCGCCGCCTCGGACGGTCTGGCGACGCGGTTGCGGCAGGACATTCTCTACTGCCGCTGGGTGGCCGGGCAGTGGCTGAAGCAGGCGGAACTGGAGGCGCATTACGGCGTCGGCCGCTCCGAGGTGCGGAAGGCGCTGGCCGAGATGCTGCGCCTCGGGCTGGTGGTGCACGAGCTGAACCGCGGCTATCGCGTCACGCCGCCCGATCCCGGCCGCCGCGCCGAGATCCGCGCGACCCGCATGGCGCTGGAAGCGGCAGCCGTGGACGGCATCCTGGCCCATGCGACACCGGACGACGTCGCACGGCTGCGTGGGCTCGCCGAGCAGTTCGCCGCCGCGGCGGAGGAAGGATCCTTCGCCCGGCTCGTGACGCTCAACCAAGATTTCCATGCCGCCCTCTACACGCTCTGCGGCAACAGCTTCCTCGCCGAGCTGATCGGTGAGCTGCGCACGCGCGGCCTGGCCGGCTCGACCGGGCGCTGGACCACGGCGCCGGGCCTGCGCGCCACGGCCCGGGAGCACCTGGCCATGGTCGAGGCCATTGCCGCAGGCGATGCGGAGGGGCTGCGTGGGCTGATCCGCGCGCATATCGCGGCCTTCTAGGCCGATGCCGGCCGGGGCGCCCGCCGCGGCCCGGAACTGCGCTTCACAGGGACCGAACCGAGGCCATGACCCAGACCGAAACGAGCGAGAAGCAACAGCGCGGCAGCGCCCTCTACGACTACGGCAACACCATCCTCTATGCCAGCCGGCACGACCCCCGCTTCTCCTGGTGCCTTTACGTGCCGCCGGATATCCACGAGCCGGGCCCGGCGCCGGAGCTGATCGTCTCCATGCACGGCACTGGCCGCAATGTCGCCGACTACCGCAACTGGTTCTCGGATTTCGGCCGCTGGAACCGCTGCGTGGTGCTGGCGCCGCTCTTCCCCGCCGGAGTACGCGGCGATGGCGACCGCGACGGCTACAAGTACATCCAGGAAGGCGAGATCCGCTATGACGAGGTTCTCCTCGCCATGGTGGCGGAGGTCGAGGAGCGCTACGGCCTGCGCTTCCCCCGTTTCGCGCTCTGGGGTTTCTCGGGCGGCGGGCACTTCGCGCATCGCTTCCTGCTGCTGCATCCGCAGCGGCTCTGGGCCGTCTCGATCGGCGCGCCCGGCTCCGTCACGCTGCTCGACCCGGATCACGACTGGTGGGTGGGCACGCGCGACATGCAGCGCCTGTTCGGCATCGCGCCCGATATCGCGGCGATGCGCCGGGTAGCGGTGCACATGGCCGTCGGGGGCGCCGACCGCGAGACCTGGGAGATCACCCACAGGCCCGGCACGCGCCACTGGATGGAGGGCGCCAATGATGCCGGCGCGACCCGGCCGGACCGATTGGAAACCCTGCGCCGTAACTTCGCCGCTCATGGCATCGAGGCGCAGCTCGATATCCTCCCGGGCGTCGCGCATGACGGCGCCCGCGTGGTGACGAAGGCGCAGGATTTCTTCGCCCGCAGGCTGCGGGCGATGCGTGCCGGCACGGAGGGGCAGGCGTGATGGACCGCGCGCTCCCCACCACCCCCGAGGCCGCCGGGATCGACGGGGCGGCCATGCACCGCATCGTCACCGACCTGGCCGCGATGGGCCGCAAGCTGCCCGGCTCGCCGGCCGAGGCCCAGGCCTGCGACTATATCACCGGGCTGCTGGCCGATGCCGGCATCGCCCATACGGTGCATGAATTTGAGGCCTTCATCTCCTGGCCGGAGCGCAGCGAGGTGACGCTGCTCGACGCGGCGCCGCGGCACTTCGCCGCGACGGGCGTCGGCTTCGCCGCGCCCAGCCCCGCCGAGGGCCTGCAGGCTCCGCTGGCGGAAGGCCAGGACCTCGCCGGGCGCATCGCGCTGATCGACGGCCTGCCACGCTACGATGCGGTGATGGCCGCGCAGCGTGCCGGCGCGGTCGGCGTGATCGCCGTCTCGCATGGGCCGGAGAGACATTATGTGCAGACCTCGCCGATCTGGGGCGCGCCGACCAGCCAGGACGAGGTGGATCTGCTGCCGCGCATCCCGGTGGTGCAGGTCTCGCAGGAGGATGGGGCGGCGCTACGCGCGGCTGGCGCGGGCGCCGAAGTGCGGCTGCTCGCAGAATCCCGCCGCGAATGGCGCCGCGTCCGCATGCCGAGCGCCGAAATCCCGGGGCGCGAGCCGCATTTCGTGCTGCTCGGCGCGCATTACTGCACCTGGGCCGGCGGCGCGACCGACAATCTCGCCGGCGTCGCGCTGCTGCTGGAGCTGGCCCGGCTCTATGCCACCGGCGAAAAGCCGCGCTATGGCCTGCGCTTCTGCTGGTGGACCGGGCATGAGCAAGGCGGCTATGCCGGCTCATCCTGGTATGCCGACCAGTTTCGCATGACACTCTATGACGACGCCATCGCTTACCTGAACGTCGATATCGTGGGCGTGGAGGGCGCGACCACCAAGGCGCTGCGCAACACCACGGGCGAGCTGGCCGCCTATGCCGCCGCCGTGCTGGAAGCCACCGCCGGCCCGCTGCCGGCGGAGGAGGAGGCCTTCGTCCGCCGCGCGCTGAAGCGGCAAGACAAGTATGTCGATCCGCGCCGCTCCGCCCGCAATTCGGACCAGAGCTTCTCCGGCATCGGCCTCGCCACGGCGCAGGTCAGCGCCTTCCTCCCTGCGGCAAGCCCGGAGCACATGCCGAACAGCGGCCTCGCCTGGTGGTGGCAGACCGAGCAGGACACCGCCGAGCGCTGCGACCCGGCGATCCTTGCCATGGATACGCTGATCTACCGCAACCTGGTCGAGGGGTTGGTGAATGCGGAGCAGTTGCCGCTCGATTATATCGGCGCGGCGGCCGACATCCTCGCTGCGCTGCGCGAGTATGCCGAGGAAACAGATGTGCCGGAGGTCGCCTGGCTGACGGACTTGGCGCGGCGCCTGCAGACCGCCACCGCGCGGCTGTCGGCGAGCCCACCGGCGGACACGGCCCTGCGCAACGCCTTGCTGTTGCGCATCGGCCGCCATCTTAACCCGGTGATGTACCACGCGCGCAGCGATTTCGACTTCGATCTCGGGCGGGCCAGCCGGCTGCTGCCCGGACTGGCGCCGGCGCTGACGCTGAAGGATCTGGCGCCCGAGGCCGCGCAGATGGCGCGCACGCTGCTGCGGCGCCGTGCCAACCGCATCGCGCATGGGCTACTGCGCGCTGCGGAGACCATCCGCATCGCCACGGCCAGCAAGGAGATGTCATGATGCAGCGGCGCGCCTTTCTCGCTGGCGGCCTCGGCACCGCCGGCCTCGCCACCCTCGGGCGGCCCGCCCTCGCCCAACCCGCGCGGCAGCGGGTGCTGCGCTTCGTGCCCTATACGAGCCTGGCGATCCTCGACCCGATCTGGACCACGGTCGATATCACCCGCGACCACGGCTACATGGTCTATGACACGCTCTACGGCCTGGACGACAAGCTGCAGCCCCGGCCGCAGCTCGCCGAGGGCCACAGCGTCGAGCAGGATGGCCGGCTCTGGACCGTCACGCTGCGCAGCGGCCCGCGTTTCCATGACGGCGAGCCGGTCCGCGCGCGCGACTGCGTGGCCAGCCTGGAGCGCTGGATGGCGGTCGCACCCATGGGGCGGACGCTGCAGGCCAGCCTCGATACGCTGCAGGCGGTGGACGACCGGCGGATGCAGTTCCGGCTGAAACGCCCCTTCCCGCTGCTGCTCAACGTGCTGGCGCAGGCGACCGCACCGGTGCCCTTCATCATGCCGGAGCGGGTGGCCAACACGGACCCGACGAAGCAGATCACCGAAACTGTCGGCTCCGGCCCTTTCATCTTCAAGCGGGACGAGTATCAGCTCGGCGTGCAGACGGTCTATGAGCGCTTCGCCGACTACGTGCCGACCCCGGATGGCGGCAGCGGCCTGACGGCGGGCCCGAAGCAGGTCCATTTCGACCGTGTGGAATGGCTCCACATCCCCGACGCTTCCACGGCCGGGGCCGCGCTGCAGACCGGCGAGGTGGATTGGTACGCCGCCCCGCCGGCCGAGCTGATCGACCTGCTGCGCAGCTTCCGCGATGTCGAGGTCGGGCGGATGGAGCTGCTGCCCTCGGTGATGGTCATGCGGCCCAACCACCTGCAGCCGCCTTTCGACAACAAGAAGCTGCGGCAGGCGCTGCTGCCGGCGCTGAGCCAGGCGGACTACGCCATGGCCGCCGTCGGCACCGACCCCACGCAGTATGCCATCGGCACCGGTTTCTTCCCGCCCGGTTCGCCCATGGCGAGCGACGCCGGCCTGGCGCCGCTGCTCGGCCCGCGCGATCTCGACCTCGCGCGGCGGCTGATCAAGGAGTCCGGCTACAGCGGCGAGACGGTGCGCCTGCTCGGCCCGGCCGAGGGCACCGTCACCGCCGCCATGGCGCAGGTGACGGCCGACCTGTTCCCGCGGCTCGGCTTCAATTTCGAGGCGACGCTGGTGGATTCCGCCACCGTCACCCAGCGCCGACGCTCGATGGAACCGGTGGAGCGGGGCGGCTGGTCTATCACCTGCTGGTCCTTCCCCGGGCTCTGGTTCGAGAACCCGGGCACCCATAGCCTGCTGCGGGGCAATGGAAAGGAGGCGTGGTTCGGCTGGCCCGATGTGCCGAAGCTGGAGGAGCTGCGCAATGCCTGGCTCGATGCGCCGGACCTCGCCACGCAGCAGCGCATCGCGCGCGAGATGCAGGTGGTCGGCATGGAGGAGCTGCCCTGCATCCCCCTCGGGGCGCTCTATCGGATGACCGCCCTGAAGAAGAGCCTGCAGGGCCGCATCACCGGCTTCCCCATCTTCTGGAACCTGCGCCGCGCCGCCTAGGGAGGCTTTTTGGGGCTGCCCTTGCCCTGCCTCCGCTGAGGCTGGGCGGCCCTGGCGCCGCGCCTGCCTGCGGGACCCACACGGTGTGGCGGCTCAAGCGGCCCGGGAGGAGAGATCTCCACCGGCACGCAGCCCGCCTCTCCTCCAGACCTTCAGGCCGATGTGATCCGGCGGCCAAGGACGCCGCCGCACCACCCCGGCCCGGAGCCGGATTGACGGCCCGATTGGAACGTTCCATTATCGGCCGGAGATCAGAAGTCTTCCATGCAGCGAATTCGAATCAAGGATGTGGCCAGGGAAGCCGGCGTTGCGCTCTCCACCGCCGCACTGGCCCTTCGCGACGATACCAAGCTCCGCGAGGAGACGCGCCGCCTCGTTCGCGATGCCGCGGCCCGGCTCGGCTATGTTTACGACCGCTCGGCCGCTGTCATGCGGTCCGGCAAGTCGCATACCATCGGGCTTATCGTCTGCGAGATCACCAATCCCTTCTATGCCGAGTTGACGGCGGGCGTCGAGGAAGCGCTCGACGAGGCCGGTTTCGTGGTGATGCTGGCGAATACCTCGGAATCCGTCTCCCGGCAGAGACGCATGCTCGAGAGGTTCCGTGAGCAGCCCGTCGATGGCGTGCTGATCATGCCGGCGACCGGAACGCCCCCGAGCCTGCTGGAAGACCTCGAGCGCTGGCGCCTGCCTCACGCGACGGTTGTGCGTGGTTTCCGGCGCGGCGCCCATACCGGGCCCGACAACCGCCGCGGAACCCGGCTGGCCACCGAGCATCTCCTGTCGCTGGGGCATCGGCGGATTGCCTTCCTGGGCGGCGGCGCCAGGAACTCCGTCAGCCGGGAGCGGTGGGATGGCTATGCCCGGACCATGGCGAAGGCCGGGCTCACGCCCGAGCATCTGCTCTGCCACACCGATATCGGCGAGGCCGCCGGGCTGGCCCAGTCTCTTCCAGCCAACGGGCCCACGGCCCTCGTCTGCTACAATGATTCCGTCGCCTTCGGCGCGACCCTGGGATTGCTGCGCAGCGGGCGCATCCCGGGGCGCGATGTCGCCGTGACCGGCTTCGACGACATCCGGGAGGCTGCCGCCTGGTTCCCCGCACTGACTACGGTCCGTGTCTCGCCGCGCGGCATGGGGCAAGCCGCGGCGCGTGTCCTGCTGGAGCGAATCACCCAGCCCGCCGCGCCGCCACGCCGCGAGATCCTGGAGCCCACGCTGATCGTGCGGGAGTCCTGTGGCGCCCATCTTCGATGGAAAGGGTAATGCCCGCAGCCGTGCCTCGCTGAACACGAGAAGAAACACCGGGAGAAACGCCGTTGCACGACAGATCCATGCCCCTGGCGGCATCCGACTGGCACGCCGCACTGCGCGACGCAGCGCGCCGTTTCGCGGAGCAGGAGATCGCCCCGCTCGCTGCCGAACTGGATGAAACGGAACAGTACCCGGCGGAGCTCTACGGCCGCCTTGCCCAGGCCGGCCTGTTCGGCATCAGCGTGCCCGAGGCGCTGGGCGGCGCCGGCGCCGATGTGCTGGCCTATGCGCTGGTGATGGAGGAACTGTCGCGCGGCTATGCCTCCGTGGCCGATCAGGTGGGGCTGGTCGAGCTGCTCGGCACGCTCCTGTCTCAACATGGAACGCCGGCGCAGCAGGAGCGCTACCTGCGCCCGCTGCTGCGCGCCGAACGGCGCTGCGCCTATGCGCTGACCGAGGCCGAGGCCGGTTCCGACCTCGCCGGGCTGCGCAGCCGCGCGCGCCGCACGGAGGAGGGTTGGGTGCTGGACGGCGCCAAGCTCTGGATCCACAACGCCCCCGTCGCCGATTTCGCCGCCGTGCTGGCGCGCACCGACCCCGAGGCCGGGCATCGCGGCATGTCCATCTTCCTGGTCGATCTCGACCAGCCCGGCATCACGCGCGACCGCAAGGAGCACAAGATGGGGCAGCGCGCCTCGCCCGTGGGCGGGCTGCGCTTCGAGAATGTCCGGCTGCCCGCCGAGGCCTTGCTCGGTCAGGAAGGGCGGGGCTTCCACATGATGATGTCGGTGCTGGACAAGGGGCGCGTCGGCATTGCGGCGCTCGCCGTGGGCATCCTGCAAGCCGCGCTGGAGGACAGCATTGACTACGCCAAGCAGCGCCGCCAGTTCGGCCAGGCGATCGGCGAGTTCCAGGCGGTGCAGTGGATGATCGCCGATATGGCCAAGGATACGCATGCGGCACGGCTGATGGTGCATCACGCGGCGCAGCTTCTCGATCGCGGCGAGCGGGCCACGGTGGAGGCCAGCATGGCCAAGTGCTTCGCCTCCGACGCCGCCGTCAGCCGCACCGCCGACGCCGTGCAGATCCATGGCGGCTCCGGCTACATCCGGGGCATCCGCGTCGAGCGCCTCTATCGCGACGCCAAGATCACGCAGATCTATGAGGGCACCAACCAGATCCAGCGCATGATCATGGCGCGGAGCCTGCTGGCATGAGCGCGGCGCGCAGGCCACTCGCGCTGGTGACGGGAGGGCGCCGCGGCATTGGCCGCGCCGCCTGCGTCGCCCTGGCGCGCAAGGGATTCGACATCCTTGCCGCCGATATCGCGGAGGACGGTGCGGAGGAGACGGCGGCGGCGGTGCGGGAGGCCGGCGGCGGCTTCCGCTTCCGCGCACTCGACGTGGCGAAGCTGGAGGATCATGCCGGCTTCCTCGACGAGGCCTGGGCCGGCGGCGGCATCGAGTGCCTGGTGAACAATGCCGGCGTCGGTGCGCTGCGGCGCGGCGATCTGCTGGACGCCTCGCCGGAATCCTGGGACCGCGCCTTCGGCGTCAATGCGCGCGGCAACTTCTTCCTGACCCAGGCCGTGGCACGGCGCATGATCGAGGTGGATAGCCCGGCGGCGGCACGGAGCATCATCTTCGTCTCCTCCGCCAACGCCACCCTGGCCTCCCCCGACCGGGGCGAGTACTGCGCGTCCAAGGCGGCCGTCTCGATGATGGCGCGCGTCTTTGCGCTGCGCTTGGCCGAGCACGGCATCGCGGTGCACGAGGTCCGGCCCGGCGTGATCCGCACCGATCTTACCGCCCCGGTGGCCGAGGCCTATACGCGCCGCATTGCCGAAGGGCTGTCACCGATCCGCCGCTGGGGCGAAGCGGAGGATGTCGGGCGCGCCATCGCGCTGCTGGCCTCCGGCGAGTTGAGCTTCACCACCGGTGACGCGCTGCACATCGATGGCGGCCTGCATATCGGCCGACTCTGAGTTTCCCTTCCCCTGGCGGAGGACGCGCAATGGCCGATCAGCGGCTGCATTTCGAGGACATCACGGTCGGGATGGCCTGGGAAACCGGCGGCATCCAGGTGACGGAGGCGCATCTTCTGGCCTTCGCCGGGCTCTCGGGCGATTTCTACGAGATCCATATGGATGACGACTATGCCCGCCGCCTCGGCTATCCGGGGCGTGTGGCGCATGGGATCCTTGGCCTGGCCCTGGCGGATGGGTTGAAGAACCGGGCGCAGACCCAGCTCGCAGCCATCGTCTCGCTGGGCTGGCGCTGGCGCTTCACCGGGCCGATCTTCATCGGCGACCGGTTGCAGGCCCGCATCCGCGTCACCGGCCTGCGCCCGACGCGGCACGCCGATCGCGGCATCGTCACGCTCGGTTTCGAGTTGCGCACGCAGCGCGGCGACACGGTGCAGGAAGGCGAGAACGACATGATGATCCACCGCCGCGTTGCGCCCGCCGGCGCGGATCAGCCCTCCCAGCCCTCGATGCCGAGATAGGCGGCGGCCAGCCGCGCCTGCCCTTCATGCATGGCGCGGCCAGTGACCGTGGGGCAGCCGATCCGCCGCGCGGCCGCGATCAGCGGCGTCACCTCGGGGTTCGGGATCACATCGGCCACCACCTGGCGGGCAGAGAGCGTGGTGGGGTCGAGCGGCAGCGGGTCCTCCGCGCGGAGGCCCATCGGCGTGGCATTGATCACGATGTCATGCTCCGCCGGGCTGCTGGTCTCGGTGGAAACCCTCAAGGCGGGCCAGCCGGCGGCGAGCCGCTCGGCAAGCTGCCGCGCGCGCTCCGCATCGGCATCGCGCAGCACCAGCCGCGCGGCGCCGGCCCGCGCCAGGGCGAAGGCGATGGCACGGCCGGCCGCGCCGCAGCCCACCTGCAGGATGGAAGCACTACGCAGGGAATGGCCGCTGCGCTCCAGCCCGTCGCGGAAGCCCTCGCCGTCGAACATCTCGCCTTCCCAGCCACCATCGGCGCGGCGGCGCACGGTATTGACCGTGCGGGTCAGCGTTGCGGTGGGGCCGAGCGACTGCAGAAGCGGAATCACCGCTTCCTTGTGGGGCATGGTGATCACCAGCCCGTCCAGGTTGCGCAGCCGTGTAAGCCCGTCCCAGGCGACCGGCAACTCTCCCGCCGGAACCTGCAAGGGCACGAAGACGGCATCCCGCTCGAGCCGGGCGAAGGCAGCGTTGAACAGCGCGGGTGAGCGCAGAGGCGCAACCGGATCGCCCAGGATGCCGAAGAGGCGGGTGGTGCCCGTGATGGTCATGCGCGCTGCTCCGCGTCCCCAAGAAGATCCTCGATCAACCGCTGCACGGCGAGGGCCGAACGCACGTCACAGGCGGGGGCACGGCCCGTCGCCATGGCCTCCAGCACATCGGCGATCAGCGCGCGATGCGGGCCGTGGTCGAAGGCCATTGGATCAGCCCCGCCGCTCACTGGCGGGGCGCCGAGCGTCTCGGCCGCGCCGCCGCGCCCATGCAGGGTCAGGTGACTACCCTCCAGCACGGCCGAGCCTTCGGTGCCGGCGATCTCGATGCGCTCGGGATAGCCGGGCCGGGCGACCGTGGTGGCATCCAGCACGCCGATCGCCCCGCTCTCGAACTGCAGCGCGGCCGCGACGATGTCCTCGGTATCGATGTGGCGCAGCGGAGAGGTGACGGCGAAGCCGGCCACCGCGCGATGCGGCCCGACGAGATGCAGCAGGAGGTCCAGCGTGTGGATCGCCTGCGTCAGCAGGACGCCGCCGCCGTCGCGTGCGCGGGTGCCGCGGCCCGGTTCGCTGAAATACGCCGAGTCACGCCACCAGCGGATGGAGGCGCTGGCGGAGAGCACGCGGCCCAGCTCGCCCCCGCGCAAGGCTTCTTTCAGCCGCAGCGAAGCGGGGCGGAAGCGATGCTGCAGGCAAACGCCGCAGGCGACACCGTGGCGCTCCGCCAGCCCGGCCAGGGCCTCGCCACGTTGCACCGAAACCTCCACCGGCTTTTCGACGATCATGGCACAACCTGCCCTGGCCACCGCCTCCGCAACCGGCAGATGCGTGCCGGGCGGCGTCAGGATCAGCACCAGGCCGAGGCCGGGCTGCACCAGCAGCTCCTCCTGCGTGGCGAAGACGGGCGCGCCCCAGCGCTCCGCAAAGGCCGCACGGCGAGCACTGGAAGGCGAGAAACCGCCGATGATCGAAACCTCGCCTTGCGCCGCGAGATCGCGCAGCGCCAGCATGTGCGGCGACACGGCCATGCCAAGCCCGATCAGGCCGACACCCACCGGCATGCTCCTCCCTCCTTCTCTTTCTGCAGAGCCTACTCCAACGAACGATTGGAACGTTCCGATCTTGCTGATAACTTCATCCGCCTGGGAGGAAAAGTCCATGACAATAATCCGCATGAATCGGCGTGATCTCGCACGGCTGCTGGTGGGCGGGGCGGCAAGCCTGCCGTTCCTGCCGCATGTCGCGCGGGCGCAGGGGCGCCGCGAAACGCTGGTGATCGGCCTCGATACCAGCGACACCATCACCTTCGATCCCGTGCGGCAGGCACAGTACACGCCGCCGATGACGTTGGCCGCCTGCTACGACACGCTGCTCACCTTCGAGCCGGGCGACTACATCAATCCGAAACCCTGCCTGGCGACGAAATGGGAGCGCCGGCCGGGTGGCGACGGGTGGCGCTTCACCCTGCGCGAGGGCGTGAAATTCTCTAGCGGCGCCCCGCTCACAGCGGAGGACGTCAAGTTCAGCTTCGACCGCCTGATCAACATGCGCGAGCAGACCCAGGTCTATATCAAGTCGGTGGATCGCGCCGAGGTGGTGGACGACAGGACCGTCGATCTTATCATGAACGCGCCCAAGGCGCCGATCCTGCCGATTCTCTGCAACCCGGCCTGCGCCATCATGGAACGTGCCGTGCTGCTGAAGAACGGCGCGGTTGCCACCGCGGAGGCACGGGACAAGGACAAGGCGACCGACTGGCTCAACGAGCACAGCGCGGGCACCGGCCCCTACCGCCTGGTCCGCTGGGAGCGCAACGCGCAGATCGCGCTTCAGCGCAACCCGCATTCCTGGCGTGCCCCGACCGATTTCGACCGGGTGATCATCCGCCATCTCTCGGACAGCGCGGCGCAGCTTCTGGCCCTGCGACGCGGCGATGTGCACGCGGCCTTCAACCTGATTCCCGAGCACATCAAGGGGTTGCAGGACGAGCCGAACGTCCGCATCGAGCATCTGCCGAGTCTGGACTTCGTCTATATGGCGGTGACGCAGAACCCCGCCGCCAATCCCGCGCTGGCGAAGAAGGAAGCCCGCCACGCCATCGGATACGCCATCGACTATGACGGCATCCTCAACAGCCTGCTGGGTGGTGCCGGGACCCGCCCGGCGCACTTCCTGCCCATCGGCGTCACCGGCAGCACGCCGGAGATCGCACGTGAGATCGGCTTCCACCAGGACCTCGACAAGGCGCGCAGCCTGCTGCAGGCGGCCGGCCTGTCCGACGGCTTCGAGATGGAACTGGCCTACGGCAACGCCGCGGTGGCCGGCGTCTCCTATCAGGTGCTGGCGCAGAAGGTTCAATCCGACCTGGCGCGCGTCGGCATCCGGGTCCAGCTGAACCCGATGGATCAGGTGAATCTGCGCACCGTCTATACAACCGGCAAGATGCAAGGCGCCGTGCTCACCTTCTGGAACCCGCCCGCCGTGTCCAATGATCTCTGGGCTTCGGCAGTGGTCGAGCGCGTGGCCAAGCGCGTCAGCTGGGAGGTTCCGCCTGAGATGACGGCCCTGGTGAAGCAGGCCTCCGAAGCCGAGAATGTCGAAGAGGCGACCCGCCTCTGGGTGGAATGGCAGAAGAAGGTGGTCGATCAGGCCAATCACTTCATCCTGTTCCAGCCGACCTACCAGATCGGGGTGCGGAAGAGCATCAAGGACTTCCCGCTGACCGCTGCCGGCTGGCAGCTCAACATGGGCGGGGTCACCCTGGCCTGATGCTGTGGGCGGCAGGCGCGCCTGCCGCCCTGCCCGCTCACCGGGCGAAGCTGGCCTCGCGCTTCTCGTTGAAGGCGCGAATGCCCTCCAGGTGGTCGCCGGCGCTGAAGCAGAGCACGTTCATCTCATTCTCGTAGCGCAACCCGGCGCTGAGCGGCGCCTCCATGGCCGCGCGCAGGGCGGCCTTCACCGACTGCACGGCGACCGGGCTGAAGCCGGCGAGGCGCAGCGCCACGGCCCGCGCGCGCGGCAGCAGATCCGCCGGCGGCACCACCTCATGAACCATGCCGAGGCGCAGGGCCTCCGCCGCATCCACCTGCTCGGCCAGCATCAGCAGGCGCGTTGCCGCCGCATGGCCGATCAGCCGCGGCAGGAGCTGCGAGGCGCCACCCCCGCCGACCCACCCGCGTTGCACCTCGGGAAAGCCGATGCGCGTCGTTTCGGCGGCGATGCGGAGATCGGCGCCCAGCGCCATCTCGGCGCCGCCGCCCAGCGTCCAACCCTGCAGCGCCGCGACCACCGGCTTGCGGATGTCGCGCACCACGGTCGCATACTCCAGGCGGTTGCGGAAATGCCAGGCGGTAGGGTAGCCAGCCAGCGCGTTCAGGTCGCTGCCCGAGCAGAAGGCGCGCTCGCCCTCGCCGCGCAGCAGAACCGCGCGCACCGCATCATTCTCCTCCAGCGCCCGCACATGGCTGGCCAGTTCCCGCGCCATCTCCGGCGTCATGGCATTGTGCTTCGCAGCACGATCGAGGACGAGCTCCGCCACGCCCTCCGCCACCGTCACCCGCACCCCGCCCTGCATGTGCCTCCTCCCCGTTCCTTGAAGTGGTGGCGGATTATAACGTTCCAATAGATCGCGCGTGAAGCCCACAAAGGGCTTGATGATAACGTTCCAATGCGACATGAATTCCGACAACGAGAAGACAGAGCAGGGAGGACCGGGCCGATGCCTCGCTACATTGCCCAGCGGCTCGTCACCGCTGCGGTCATGGCGATCCTGGCCAGCGCCGTCATCTTTCTGATCGCGAACCTGGTGCCGGGCGACCCGGTTCTGGCGCAGCTCGGCGACATCGCCGCGAGCGATCCCGCGACGGTTGCGCGGTGGCGCGCCAAATGGGGCCTCGATCTGCCATTGTGGGAACGCTACGGCATCTTCCTGCAAGGGCTGGCGCAGGGCGACCTTGGCATTTCCATCGCGACACGCCGGCCCGTGCTGGACGACATTATCCAGTACGCGCCGGCCACGGTCGAGCTGGCGACAGTCGCCTTCCTGCTCTCGCTGCTGGTCGGCATCCCGCTCGGCATCGCCGCCGCGGTGTGGCGCGACGGCTGGACCGACTCGCTGGCGCGCGCCGTCTCGCTGCTCGGCGTCTCGGCACCGACCTTCTGGCTCGCCTTCATCATGCTGGCGATCTTCTATGGCGGGCTCGAATGGGCGCCCGGACCGGGGCGGCTCGACCCGATCGCCTTCCCGCCGGAGGGGCCAACCGGCTTCTTCCTGATCGACACGCTCTGGCAGCAGGACTGGGAAACCTTCCGGGACGCGGTGGCGCATCTGGTGCTGCCGTCCATCGTCCTGGCCGCCGCGACAATCGGGCTGATCACCCGCACCACCCGCGCCGCCATGCTGGACAGCCTGCAGCAGGACTATGTCCGGGTCTCCCGCGCCAAGGGCATGCGGGAATGGACCGTGGTGCTGCGCCACGCGCTGCCCAATGCGCTGGTGCCGGTGGTGACGCTCGGCGGCCTCGCCTATGCCAATCTGCTGGCCGGCGCGGTGATGACGGAAACGGTGTTCAGCTGGCCTGGGCTCGGCCGCTACACCTTCCGCTCGGCCGCGGCGCTGGATTTCCCGGCCATTGTCGGCATCACGCTGGTAGTCTCCGTCACCTATCTGCTCGTCAACCTGGCGGTCGATCTCTCCTACGCCATTCTCGACCCGCGGGTGCGGCGATGAGCGTCTCCACCACCCCCCTCGCGCTGCCGCCAACCCGCTCGCGGTTGCGGCGCCGGCTGCGTCGCTATGGGCCCGCCTGGCTCGGCGGCGGCATTGTGCTGGCCTGGGTACTGGTCGCGCTGCTGGCGCCCTGGATCGCCCCTTATCCGCCGGACGCGGTGGATGTCAGCAGCCGCCTGCTGCCACCCTCGGCGGCGCATTGGATGGGCACCGACACGTTGGGGCGGGACGTGTTCTCGCGCCTGCTGCACGGCGCCCGGTTGTCGCTCTTCGCCGGCTTCACCGTCGTGCTGCTGGGGGCGGCGGTGGGTACGCTGGTCGGCATCGTCGCCGCCTGGGCGCGCGGCTGGTGGGATGAGGCGCTGATGCGCCTCACCGACCTGGTGCTGTGCTTCCCGCCGATCATCCTGGCGCTGGCCATCGCCGCCGCGCTGGGCATCGGGCCGGTCAACACCATCCTGGCGATGCTGGTGGTCTGGTGGCCGAAATTCGCGCGCCTCGCGCGCGCGCTCGCCCTGGTGCAACGCAGCCAGGAATATGTCGAGGCGGCGACAGTGCTCGGCCTGAAGCCACGCCGCATCCTGGCGCGCCATATCCTGCCCAACACGCTTGGCCCGCTCGCCGTGCTGATCACGCTCGATCTCGGCAATGCCATCCTGACCTTCGCCGGCCTCTCCTTCCTCGGCCTCGGCGTCATCCCGCCGACGCCGGAATGGGGCTCGATGGTGGCCGAGGGGCGCGAGCTGGTGGAGCAGTGGTGGGTCGCGACCTTCCCGGGCTTCGCCATCCTCACCGTCGTGGTCGGCTTCAACTTCTGCGGCGACGGGCTACGCGACTGGCTCGATCCCAAGGGCCGCAACCGGTGACCCTGCCGACGGAAAGGACATCCCTGCCCATGGACGGTTCCACCATGCCCGCCGCCCGGCAGGGCGAGATGCCCGTGCTGGATGTGCAGGACCTGCACACCGTCTTCATGACGGATGACGGGCCGGTGCATGCGGTGGATGGCGTCTCCTTCCGCGTCGGCCCGGGCGAGACGCTCGGCATCGTCGGCGAAAGCGGCTCGGGCAAGAGCGTCACCGCGCTGTCGCTGATGCGGTTGCTGGAGGAGCCGGCGCGGATTGTGGGCGGCAGCATCCGCTTCCAAGGCAAGAACGTCCTGGCGATGTCCCGCGCCGAGCTCACCGCCTGGCGCGGCGACCGCGCGGCGATGGTGTTCCAGGACCCGATGACCGGGCTGAACCCGGTGCTGCGCATCCTGCGCCAAGTGACGGAGCATATCGTCTCGCATGGTCGCATGAAGCCGGCGGCAGCGCGGAAGCGCGGCATCGAGCTGCTGCGCCGAATGGGCGTGGCGGCCCCCGAGCGCGCGGCAGGCGCCTTCCCGCATGAATTCTCCGGTGGCATGCGGCAGCGGGTGATGATGGCGATCGGCGTCGCCAACGACCCGGCGCTGCTGATCGCCGACGAGCCCACCACCGCGCTCGACGTCACCATCCAGGCGCAGATCCTCGACCTGCTGCGCGGGCTGAACCAGGAATTCGGCACGGCGATCGTGCTGATCAGCCATGATCTCGGCGTGATCGGCACGGTCTGCCGCCGTGTCGCCGTGATGTATGCCGGGGAGGTGGTGGAGGAGGCCGAAACGGAGGCGGTGCTGAAGGACCCGCGCCACCCCTATTCCTGGGCGCTGGTCAATGCCGTGCCGCGGCTGGATGCGCCGACCGGCGCGCGGCTGACCAGCATCGAGGGCACACCGCCCGACGCGCTGCACCCGCCGCCGGGCTGCCGCTTCGAGCCGCGCTGCCCCTTCCGCATCAGCCGCTGCGCGCAGGAGCATCCGCCGCTGATGGAGGTGGCGCCGGGCCGGCGCGCGCGCTGCTGGGTCACCGCCGAAGGCCGTACCTTGCCGCGCCCCGTCCTGCCCGCCCCCGCCGAAGCCGCGAGGCCACGCATGGCCGAGGCACCCCTGCTCGAGGCGAAGGGGGTGGAGAAGCATTTCCCGTTGCCGCGCCGCTCCTGGTTCGCGCCGCCGGGCGCGGTGCATGCGGTGAACGGCGTGGACATCGCGCTGCACCGACGGGAAAGCCTCGGCATTGTGGGGGAAAGCGGCTGTGGCAAATCCACTCTGGCGCGGCTGCTGACACGGCTGCATCAGCCGACAGGCGGCCAGGTCCTCTTCGAGGGGCACGACATCACTCGCGCCTCGGCGGCCGAGATGCGGCCGTTGCGACCGCGGCTGCAGATGGTCTTTCAGGACCCTTACGCCTCGCTGAACCCGCGCATGACGGTAGGTGACGCCCTGGCCGAACCGCTGCTGGCGCATGGCCGCGCGGCGTCGAGCCGGGCAGCCTCGGAGCGGGTAGCGGAGCTGCTTGCCACGGTCGGACTGAAGCCGGCCTTCGCCAGCCGCTTCCCGCATGAATTCTCCGGCGGTCAGCGGCAGCGCATCTCGATCGCCCGTGCCCTGGCGCTCGATCCCTCGGTGGTGGTGGCGGACGAGCCCGTCTCCGCGCTCGACGTGAACGTGCAGGCGCAGGTGCTCAATCTGATGCTCGACCTGCGCGAGCGGCTCGGCCTCTCCTACCTGTTCATCGCGCATGACCTGGCGGTCGTGCGCGCCTTCTGCGACCGCGTGGCGGTCATGTATCTCGGCCGCATCGTCGAGGAAGGGCCGGCGGACGAGGTGCTGTCGCGTCCGCTGCACCCCTATACCGTGGCGCTGACCAGCGCGATCCCCGAGCCCGGGCGGCAGCGCGTGGTGTTGGGCGGCGAGCCGCCCTCGACGCTGCGCCTGCCCACCGGCTGCGCCTTCCGCGCGCGCTGCCCGGTGGCGCGGCCCGAATGCGAGGCGCCGCCGCCGCTGGCCGATCTCGGCGGCGGCCGCCGCGTCGCCTGCCATTTCCCCGGGGCCTTCGCGCCCCGCACCACAGCGAGACTGGAGACCGTGTGATGAGGCGCATGAGCGCAGCGGAGGCCGCCCGGCTGGTTCAGGACGGCGATACGCTGCTGATCGGCGGGTCCGGCGGAGGCCATGCCGTGCCCGACGCGCTGCTGGCCGCCATCGGCGAGCGGTTCCGCGAGACCGGCGCACCGCGCGGCATCACCGCCCTGCATCCGGTGGGCCTCGGCGACGGCAAGACGCGCGGCGCCGGGCATCTGGCGCAGGAAGGGCTGCTGAAGCGCGTCGTCTCCGGCACCTTCGTCAACAGCCCGGGCATCGCGCGGCTGGCGCTGGACGAGAAGATCGAGGCCTATACCCTGCCGCAGGGCTCGCTGTCGCAGCTGATGCGCGAGATGGCGGCGGGCCGGCCTGGCCTGCTGACCCGCATCGGCCTGCACAGCTTCGTCGATCCACGCCTCGAGGGTGGGCGACAGAGCCGCCGCGCGACGGAGGATCTGGTGGAACTCGTCGAATTCCGCGGTGAGGAATACCTCTACTACCGCCCCTTCAAGGTGGATGTGGCGCTGGTGCGCGGCTCCGCGGCCGATGAGGACGGCAACATCTCCATGGAGCACGAGGCGGTGACGCTGGAGATGCTGAGCATCGCGCAGGCGGCGCGGCGCTCCGGCGGACTGGTGATCGCGCAGGTCAAGAATATCGTCCCGCGCGGCAGCCTGCATCCGAAGATGGTCAAGGTGCCCGGCATCCTGGTGGATGCGCTGGTGCATGTGCCGGACCAGTGGCAGACCTACGAGACGGAGGACAGCCCGGCCTATTCCGGCCATCTGCGCGTCGCGTTGGAGGATATTCCGCGCCTGCCGCCGGGGCCGCGCCGGGTCGTCGCGCGTCGTGGCGCGATGGAGCTCTTCGAAGGCGCCATCTGCAATCTCGGCTCCGGCATCTCCACCGGCATCGCCAATGTGGCGGCGGAGGAGGGCGTGCTGCGCCGTGTCTGCCTGACCAACGAGCAGGGCAATATCGGCGGCGCGCCGGCCAGCGGCAACGAGGCCGGTGCCGCGCGCTCGCCCGATGCGCAGGTGGACCAGCCTTATCAGTTCGACTTCTACGACGGCGGCGGGCTCGATCTCGCCTTTCTATCCTTCGCGGAGTTCGACGCGGAGGGCAATGTCAACGTCTCGCGCTTCGGCGGCCGCATTGTCGGGCCGGGTGGCTTCGTCAATATCAGCCAGGGCGCCAAGGCGGTGATCTTCGGCGGCACGCTGACGGCCAATGGCGCGCCCAAGGCGGTGCGCCAGGTGGAGCAGGTCACCTTCTCCGGCCGCTTCGCTCGGGAGCGTGGCCAGCCCGTACTCTATGTCACCGAACGCGCGGTCTTCCGCCTCGGTGATGCGGGGCCTGAGTTGATCGAGATCGCGCCAGGGCTCGACTTGGAGCGCGATGTGCTCGGCGTGATGAGTTTCCGTCCGCGCATTTCGCCCGATCTGCGGCCGATGGACGCCACACTCTTCGCAGACGGCCCGATGGGTCTGGCGGATCGCCTGCCGGGCCGGCGGCAGCGTCGGGCGCTGTCCCGCTTCGACTATCTCCAAGCGGCGGAGTAACGCCATGGACAATGTCACGCGCCTCACCATCGGCGATCAGGTAGAGTTCCACCGCGCCATTTCCGCCGCCGACATCGCCCGCTTTGCCGAGCTGAGTGGCGACCACGATCCCGTTCATGTGGACGAGGACTTCGCCCGCACCACAGCCTTTGGTCGCTGCATCGCGCATGGAGCGCATGTCATGGCGCTGGTCTCCGCCGCCTCCTCGCTGATGTCGCGCCGTGCGGTGGAGCGCGGCTGCGCGGGCACGCCGGTCTCGGCCGGCTATGATCGCATCCGCTTTACCTATCCGGTCTTCGCGGGCGACGCGCTGACCGCGCGCTACAGCGTCGAGGAGGTGGAGGAATCGCCCGGCCGCACCCGGTCCCGTTTCGAGGTGCTGAACCAGGACGGCCGGCTCTGCGTGACCGGCACGCATATCTTGCGCTGGGTACAGGGATAGGGAGGCGCCGCGATGACCGAAATCCTCCTGCCCATGACGGGCGGCAGCCTGATGCCCTACCGGCTGCAGGGCCGCCCCCTGCCGGAGGTGGGGCCAGGCGCGCGGTTCAACCGCGTCGCCTATTCGGCGGCGCATGTGGTGGCCGATCCCTTTTCCGACGCCCCTCCACACGCCTCCGCCGCCATCGACTGGGACCGTACCATCGCCTACCGGCGCCATCTCGCCGGACTTGGACTCGGCATTGCCGAGGCGATGGACACGGCACAGCGCGGCATGGGACTGGACTGGCCGGCGGCGCGCGAGCTGATCACGCGCAGCATCCGCGAGACGCGCGACATCCCCGGCATCCGCCTCGCCTCCGGCTGCGGCACGGACCAGCTTGACCCTGGCGATGCGCGCGGGGTCGATGACGTGTTGCGCGCCTATGCCGAGCAGATGGAGGCCATCCAGGCGCTGGGCGGCCGGATCATCCTGATGGCCAGCCGCGCCTTGGCCCGCGTTGCCCGCTCGCCGGAGGACTACCGCGCGGTCTATCGCCGCGTGCTTGCCCAGGCAGATGCGCCGGTGGTCCTGCACTGGCTCGGCGACATGTTCGACCCCGCCCTGGCCGGCTATTGGGGCCATGCCGATTTCGAGGGCGCACTGCGGACCTGCCTCGAGATCATCGAGGAGAACCGCGACCGCATCGACGGCATCAAGATCTCGCTGCTGGATGCCGGCAAGGAGGTGCGGATGCGCCGCCTGCTGCCGGAAGGCGTGCGGATGTACACCGGCGACGACTTCAACTACCCCGAGCTGATCGCCGGAGATGCCGAGGGCCATTCGGACGCGCTGCTCGGCATCTTCGACGCCATCGCACCGGCGGCCTCGCTGGCGCTGGCGGCGCTGGCGGCGGGCGATGCAGCGCGCTTCCATGCCATCCTGGAGCCGACGGTGCCGCTGTCGCGGCGGATCTTCGGCGCGCCGACGCAGTTCTACAAGACCGGCGTGGTGTTCCTGGCCTATCTGAACGGGCACCAGGACCACTTCATCATGGTGGGCGGGCAGCAATCCATGCGGCCGCTGGCCTATTTCGCCGATATCTTCCGCATGGCCGATGCTGCCGGGTTGCTGCGCGATCCGGAGATGGCGGCGGGGCGGATGCGGCGCCTCCTCGCGCTCTATGGGGTGGAGGGCTGAGGCGGTGCGGGAGCTCGCCGGCCGGCTCGATCTCTGCGCCATCAACACCGCCACGCTCGGTCATCGCGAGGCCATCGGCACGGTGATCGAGGCCGTGGCGCGGCACGGTTTCGGCGGCATCGCCCCCTGGCGACGCGACCTGGAAGGACAGGATGCCGCTGCCGTCGCGCGCCGCATCCGCGATGCCGGGCTCACCGTGACCGGCTATTGCCGCAGCAGCGCCTTTCCCGCCGCCACGCCGGAGGCCGCGCGCGCGGCGGTGGAGGACAACCGCCGCGCCCTGCGTGACGCGGCGACCCTGGGCGCCCGCTGCTTCGTGCTGGTGGCCGGCGGGCTGCCGCCGGGTTCGCGCGATCTTGCCGCGGCGCGGCGGCAGTTGCAGGACGGTGTTGGCGCCCTGCTGGAGGAGGCGCGGCAACTCGGCGTCACCCTCGCGCTGGAGCCGCTGCATCCCGTCTATGCCGCCGACCGCTCCTGCCTCTGCACCCTCGGTGAGGCGCTCGACCTCTGCGACAGCTTGGACCTCGAGGCGCAGGGCGGCCTCGGGATCGCCGCCGACGTCTATCACCTCTGGTGGGATGCCGCCCTGCCGCGCGAGCTGCAGCGTGCGGCCCGGCACCGCCGCATCGCCGCCTTCCATGTCTGCGACTGGCTGGTGCCGACGCGCGACGTGCTGCTCGATCGCGGCATGATGGGCGATGGCGTCATCGACATCCGCGGCATCCGCGCCGCGATCGAGGCGGCGGGCTATGACGGGCTGGTGGAGGTCGAGATCTTCTCCGCCGGGAACTGGTGGCAGCGCGCCGCCGACGAAACCCTCGCCGTCTGCGCGGAGCGGCTAGCGCGGGTCTGCTGAGACAGGGCCGTCGGGCGGCGCTACAGCCCGCCCGTCACCCGGAGCACCGCGCCCGTCGTGTAGGAGGCGGCGTCGGAAATCAGCCAGAGAACCGCTTCCGCATCCTGCCCGCGGGCAGGCCGCAGCTTACCTGTTCAGCCAATATGATATCTCTTTCAGGGTCATATAAACCATAAGTTGTGTGATAATGCGCCGCTCCGGGTGGAGGATCCAACTATTCAGGGCGGCGCAGAGGCCGCCGGCGCGCCCGGCCAGCCACCTTCAGCCCAGGCGGAACCGGCCCGTAACGGGTCCTTTCCGCATCAAACCATCTCCTCATCCGGCAAGAATGCGCCATGATGCGGCCGGCGAACGGTCCCGCCACCGCCGGCCGGGGCATGCAGAGCCAGTCGCAACCGCCGCCCCGCCGCAGCCAGAGGGTCCGTCGTCGATGTCATCCGATGCCTTTGCTTCCCCCTCCACCCGGGAGAGTGCCCTGCCAGGCGGCTCCTGCGACGTGCTGGTGATCGGCGGCGGCCCTGGCGGTTCCACCGCCGCAGCCTTGCTGGCGGAGCGGGGGCGGCATGTGGTGATGCTGGAGAAGGAGAGGCATCCACGCTTCCACATCGGCGAGTCGCTGCTGCCGCAGAACCTGCGCATTTTCGAGAGGCTTGGGGTCGCCGAAGCCGTGCGCGCGATCGGCGTGTTCAAGCCCGGGGCCTCCTTCGTCTCTGACGAGCACGGCAACAAGGTCTCCTTCTCCTTCGCCGATGGGCTGAACAAGGCCTATACGCACAGCTACCAGGTGCGCCGCGCCGAGTTCGACGAGCTGCTGTTCCGCAATGCCGCCGCGCGCGGCGCGGAGGTGCATGAGGGCACGCTGGTGACGGATGTGGCGCTCGGCGGTGCGCAGGGCTCGCGTGTCACGGCCCGCGACGCCTCAGGGCGCGAGCATGTCTGGCATGCGCGCTTCGTCATCGACGCCTCGGGCCGCGACACCCTGCTGGCGAAGCAGCAGGGGGGGAAACAGCGCGACGCGCACACCAATACCGCCGCTATCTATGGCCATTTCCGCGGCGTGGCGCCCTGCGAGGACTGCCCCGAGGGCAACATCGCCATCCACCTGCTCGATGACGGCTGGTGCTGGATCATCCCGCTGCCGGAGGGTATCACCAGTGTCGGCGTCGTTGGCACGCCAGCCTTCTTCAAGCGCCGCAAGGGAAGTTTCGAGGCCTTCCTGCGCGAGTCGCTCGATGCCAGCCCCTCAATTCGCGCCCGGATGGAGGGGGCGGAGCTCGCCTCGCCTGTCACCACCACCGGCAACTACTCCTATCGCGCCAAGGTGATGCAGGGCGAGGGCTGGCTGATGGTGGGGGACGCCTTCGCCTTCCTGGACCCGGTCTTCTCCTCCGGCGTGATGCTGGCGATGGCCAGCGCCGAGCTGGGCGCGGAGGCGGCGGATACCTGGCTGGACGACCCCGCCCGTGCCGAGCCGCTGCTGCGCAATTTCGAGCACAAGGTACGGCGCGCCATCAGCTCGATGGCTTGGCTGATCTATCGCATCAACCGCCCGGTGCTGCGTGACATGTTCATGCAGCCTTCCAACCGCTTCCGCATGCGCGACGGGCTGGTCAGCCTGCTGGCCGGCGACGTGCATGCCGATACCAACCGGCAGCTTCCCGTGCTGGCCTTCAAGGCGGTCTATGGCGCGCTCAGCCTGGCGCATCGCGCGGGCTACCGTCTGCGGGACGGCAAGCTGCGGCGCATGCCGCCGGCGCTGCCCGCCATGGCGGCCGAATGATGCCTTCTCCCGCACGTCTCCCGAAAGGCCTACCGATGCGCCGTCGCGCCACCCTCCTTCTCTGCCTGGGCCTTGCCGCCTGCGGCACCACCCAGGCCAGCCTGCCCTATACGCCCGCCTCGCCGCCGGTGGCACAGCCGATGGCGCGGCCCGTGGTCGCCATTACACAGGTCACCGACCGCCGCGAGGATGGGCGTGAGGACCCGAACTGGATCGGTACCATCCGCGGCGGCTTCGGCAACCCGATCAAGCGGCTGGAGGCGCCGGTGCCGGTCGCGGAGGTGGTGCGGCAGGCCTTTGCCGACGCCCTGCAAGCGCGCGGCCTGCTGGCGCCCAATGCGGAGTGGGCGCGCTACGGGCTCGAGGTGGATATCCTGACGCTGCATGCGGACCAGGTTGTCCGGCGCGAGGCCACCGTCGAGTTCCGCATCACTCTTCGCCCGGTGAACGGTAGCGCGCCGGTGCTGGTGGAACAGGAACGCGCCAACCGGGTCGGGGGCAGCGCCATTACACTCTCGGCGGGGGTGTTCGGCTCGGTGGACGACCTGCGGCTGATCGTGCAGCAGACCATGAGCGAGGCGATCGACCGGCTGCTCGACAAGCCAAACTTCACCGCCGCGTTGCGCTGACAAGCCCGGGGCGGAATACTTCCTGACCCGGATGGTCTTGAGAGGTTCATCCATGCGTCGTCGTGTCGCTCTCCTGTTCTGCCTGGGCCTTGCCGCCTGCGGCACCACCCAGACCAACCTGGCCTATGCGCCGGCCTCCCCACCGGTTGTGCAGCCCATGGCGCGCCCGGTGGTCGTGGTCACGCAGGTCACCGACCGCCGGGAGGAAGGGCAGCGGGACCCACGCGAGGTGGGTGCCGTCCGTGACGAATCCCGCAGGCCGGTGAAGCGGCTGGAAACACCGGTGCCGGTGACGGAGGTGGTGCGCCAAGCCTTTACCGACGCCTTACAGGCGCGCGGCCTGCTGGCGCCCAATGCGGAGTGGGCGCGCTACGGGCTCGAGGTGGACATCTTCGCCCTGAACCTGGACCAGTACAGCCGGCGCGGGGCAACCGCCGAGTTCCGCATCACCCTGCGGCCGATACCTGGCGGCGCGCCGGTGCTGGTCGATCAGGAACGCGCCGCCTTCGTCAGCGGCGACGTCATCCTGCCGACCACCGGTGTGTTCACCTCCACGGAGGCGCTGCGGCAGATCACCCAGCAGGCCATGAGCGAGGCCATCGACCGCCTGCTCGACAAGGCAAGCTTCACAGCGATGCTCCAGTAAAAAGGTCAGGGGAAAAGAATTCCCCATCTTCTTTTTGTCAGTTTTAGTGTGCTTGCCGCCAGCACGGGAAGCTCAAAGAAAAAAGATGGGGGTCTGGGGGAATTCCTTCCCCCAGACTTTTTACCTTACAGCGGCAGGCCCTTCACCTGCGCCAGCGCCCTCATCACCCCGCGGATTTCCGCCAGCCCGCGCAGGCGGCCGATCAGCGGATAGCCCGGGAAGGTTCCCCTACCGATGTCATCGGCGATCTCGTGCCCATGGTCGGGCCGGAAGGGAATGCGCCATTCCGTGCTGCCGGCCTGCCTGCGGCGCTGCTGCTCCTCCAGCAGGATCTGCACGACGGCCACCATGTCGGTATCGCCGCCGAGGTGCTCAGCCTCCATGAAGGAACCGTCCGGCTCCTTCGCCACGTTGCGCAGATGGGCGAACCAGATGCGATCGGCGAAGCGGCGGGCGATGCGCGGCAGGTCGTTGCCCGGCCCGGCGCCGAGCGAACCGGTGCAGAGTGTCAGGCCGTTCGACGGGGAATCCACCATCGCGAGGATGGCGGTGATGTCCTCCTCATTGGAAACGACGCGCGGCAGGCCGAAGAGCGGGCGCGGCGGGTCGTCCGGGTGGATGCACATGCGCACGCCAACTTCCTCGGCAACGGGGATCACCGCGCGCAGGAAGCGGGCGAGGTTCTCGCGCAGCGCCTCGGGCGGCGTTTCGCCGTAGCTCGCCAGGACGGCGCGCAGACCGGGGATGTCGTAGCGGTCATAGGCGCCGGGCAGGCCGGCCATGACATTGGCCAGCAGCTTCGCCTTGTCGCTCTCGGAGGCCGCATCGTGCCAGGCCTTGGCACGGGCCAGCACCTCCTCTGGCACGCCCTCCTCGGCTCCCTTGCGCTGCAGCATGAAGACGTCGAGCGCGACGTACTCATGATAATTGAAGCGCAGCGAGGTGGCGCCACCCGGCAAGGGGTGCGCGAGTTCCGTACGCGTCCAGTCCAGCACCGGCATGAAGTTGTAGCAGACCGTGCTGATGCCACAGGCCGCGAGATTGCGCAGCGAGATCCGGTAGTTCTCGAACAGCGGCTCCAGGTCGCCCTTGCCGCGGCGGATCGCCTCATGCACCGGCAGGCTCTCCACCACCCGCCAGTAGAGGCCGAGCGAGGTGTCGGCCGTGATCATCGCCTGCCGGGCGCGGATCTCCTCCTCGCTCCAGACAACGCCATAGGGGATCTGATGCAGGGCCGTGACGATACCGCGTGCACCCGTCTGCCGGATATGCGGCAGGGTGACGCGGTCATCGGGACCGAACCAACGCCAGGTTTCTTCCATGGTGCTCTCCGCAGGGTCAGAAGTCACAAGCCATTACGCCGCCACACTGGCGCGCGCGCCATCCGCCAGCAGCCGGGCATAGGCCGCCGTCACGGCCTGCACGAACACCGGGTTGCGCGGCAGGTCCTCGCCGAAGACGGCGGTGAAGCCCAGCGCCGCGCGCACCCGCGCCACCGGGTCCTCGCCGGCCGCATCCAGCGCGGCGCGCAGCTCTCCGGCGAGCGGGTCGCGCACGTCGATCGCATTGCCACACTCGTCCAGGCCGCCGACATAGCGGATCCAGCCGGCGATGATGAGGGCCAGCAGCGGGATGGGACGCGCGCCAGCCAGCCGCTCGCGCGCGACGCCGAGCAGGCGCTGCGGCAACTTCTGCGAACCATCCATGGCGATCTGCCAGGTGCGGTGGCGGATCGACGGATTGCTGAAGCGGTCGAGCAGCGCGCCGGTATAGGCGGCGAGATCGACCCCCGGTGGCGGCGGCACCTCGGGGATGAGTTCCTCCGCCCAAAGCCGCTGCACGAAGCCGCGGAAGGCCGGGTCGGAGACGGTGTCCACGATGGTCTCATGCCCGGCGAGATAGCCGAGATAGGCCAGCGCCGAATGCGCGCCGTTCAGCAGGCGCAGCTTCATATGCTCGAAGGGCTCGACCTCGGCGACGAGCTGCGCGCCCACCTCCTCCCAGCGCGGGCGCAGACCGCCCACGAAGCGATCCTCGATCACCCATTGCCGGAAGGGCTCATGCACCACTGGCGCCGCGTCGTGGCAGCCGGTAGCGCGGGTGGCGGCCTCCAGATCCTCCGGCACCATGGCGGGCACGATCCGGTCCACCATGCTGCAGGGGAACTGAACCTCGGCGGCGATCCACGCGGCCAGATCCGCGTCGTGCGCAGCGGCGAAGTCGCGCACCAGCCCGGCCAGCAGCCGACCGTTCTGCGGTAGGTTGTCGCAGCAGAGCACGGTGAAGGGGCGCAGGCCCCGCGCACGCCGCAGCCGCAGCGCCTCGACCAGGAAGCCGACCGCCGAGCGTGGTGCGCCCGGCTCGGCGAGGTCATGCCGGATGTCCGGGTGCTGACGGTTCAACTGCCCGCTCGCGGGGTCGTGGCAATACCCCTTCTCGGTGATGGTCAGGCTGACAATGGCCACTTCCGGCGCCGCCATGCGCCCCAGCACGGCTTGCGGGTCCTCGGGCGCCACCAGCACTTCCAGCACGCAGCCGACGACGCGCGCGGCGTCTCCCGCCGCGTCGCGGCTGATGGTGGTGTAGAGGCCGCCCTGTGGGGCCAGGCGGTCTCGCTGGTCCGGTCGTTGCAGGCTGACGCCGACCACACCCCAGTCGCCGCCCAGGCGCTGCAGCACATCCTCCGTGTAGTGCGCGCCATGCGCGCGGAAGAAGGCGCCGAGGCCGAGATGCACGATGCGTGGCCGCAGCGCGGCACGGTCGTAGCCGGGGCGCGCGACGCCGGGCGGGAGAGTGGCCAGACGCTCCGGAGCGAGGCGCGGAAGGGTTTCGCTCATCTCAGACCTCCGCTCAATCGAAGTACAGGCTGGGCAGCCACAGGGAGATCCAGGGCACGTAGGAAACCAGCAGCAGCACGATGATGTTGCACACCAGGAAGGGCCAGATGGCGCGGCTGATCGCCCCGAGGGAGACATTCGCGATATTCGCCGCGACGAAGAGGCAGACGCCGACCGGCGGCGTAGTCAGCCCGATCATCAGGTTCAGTACCACGACGATGGCGAAGTGGATGGGGTCGATGCCCACCGCCTGCGCCACCGCCAGCAGCGGCGGGAAGAGGATGATCAGCGCCGCGATCGTCTCCATGAAGGTGCCGACGATCAGCAGCAGGACATTGACCATCAGCAGGATCAGGTACTTGTTCTCGGTGACCGAGAGCATCGCCTGCGCGATGGCCTGGGGGATCTGCTCGCTGGTCAGGATCCAGCCGAAGACATTGGCGAAGCCGACCAGCAGGATCAATGCGCCGGAGCCGATGGCGCTCTCCAGCACGATGCCCGGCAGATCGCGCAGCTTGAAGCCCTTGTAAATGAACAGGCCGACGACGAAGGCATAGAGCGCAGAGACGATCGAGGCCTCGGTCGGCGTGAACAGGCCGCCAACGATGCCGTAGAGGATCAGCGCCGTCATCAGCAGCGCCCAGAAGGCGGCGCGGGAGGAGCGCAGCACCTCGCCGAAGCCCTGCCAGGTGCCCTTCGGATAGCCGCGCTTGCGGGAGATGATATAGACGGTGAGCATCATGCCGAAGCCGAGCAGCAGCCCGGGCACGGCGCCGGCCAGGAACATCTTGCCGACCGAGAGGCCGGTCAGCGTGCCGACGATGATCATCGGCACCGAGGGCGGGATGATCGGCCCAACGGTGGAGGCCGCCGCCGTGGTCGCCGCGGCGAAGGGCGCGTCATAGCCGGACTTGCGCATTGCCGGGATCATCACCGCGCCGATCGAGGCGGTCTCGGCGACAGCCGTGCCGGAGATGCCGGCGAAGATCATCGAGCCCGTGACATTGGCGAGGCCGAGGCCGCCGCGCACATGGCCGACGAGCGAGTTGCCGAAGCGCACGATCTGGTCGGTAATGCCGCCGCCGTTCATTAGATTGCCGGCCAGCACGAAGCCGGGGATGCAGAGCAGCACGAAACTGTCCATGCCGGCATAGGAGTATTGCGCGACCACCGAAAGGTCGATGTCGGCGCCGAGCAGGTAGACCACCGAGGACAGGGCGAGCGCAACGCCCACCGGCACGCCGAGAATGAGGCAGACCGCGAAGGTCCCAAAGAGCAGGCCGACGAGCATCAGACGGTCTCACCATGGGCGGGCGAGCCCTGCTGGCCGAAGCCGAGCAGGCGCATCACGGAGAAAAAGGCCAGCGAGACGGGGATCAGCAGCATCACCGCATAGACCGGCATCATCGGGACATTGAGGGAGCGCGCCCGCTCACCGGCGCTGAAGGCCACGTAATCCCAGGCGCCGGGCAGGATCACCAGTGAGAAGCCGAGCACCAGGAGGTCCGACAGCCGGTCGGCCACCCAGCGTGCGCGTGGCGGCAAGGGCGAGACGAAGAGATCCACATTGACCATCTCCCCGCGTAGGACCGCCAGCCCGCAGGAGAAGCCGACCAGATAGACCAGCGCGAAGCGCGCCACCTCCTCCGTCCAGGGAACGGTGGGAACGCCGGGCACGCGGCCCAGCACCTGGATGACGACGACGCCGACCAGCACGGCGAAGGCGGCGAGCGTGCCGATGCGGCACACCGTCCGCACGGCCAGCAGCACCGCCCCGATAAGAGCGCGCATCTTGATGTCCTCGAACTGCCACCCGCGGGCGGGGAGAGGGAGGGGGCGCTGCGCGCGCCCCCCGGAGTCGGGAGCCGGGTCCGGATACCTGGGCCGGAGGCCGTCAGGCCGTGGCCAGGATCTGCTCGTAGAGCGGGCGGATCTCGTCGGAGAGCATCGCAGCCACCGCCGGACGGCCCTTCGCGGCATAGGCCTCCTTGTCCACCTCGGCGAACTGCATGCCTTTCGCCTTCAGGTCCTGCTCCAGCTGCTTCTCGTCCTCGATGAACAGGCCGCGCTCATAGTCCTGAGCGGCGCGGGCGGCCTCGGCGATAGCCTTCTGCTGCGCCTCCGGCAGGCGGCCGAGCTTGCGGCTGCCACCCACCAGATAAATCCAGCTCACCACATGCTCGGTGCGGTTCACCACGCTCTGCACCTCGTAGAAGCTGCCGGACTTGATCAGCGCCAGCGGGTTCTCCTGCGCGTCGATCGTGTGGTTCTGCAGCGAGGTGAAGACCTCGGAGAAGGCCATCGGCGTCGGCTTGGCGCCCAGCGCGTCCCAGAACTTCACGAAGAGCGGCACGTTGGGCACGCGCAGCTTCAGCCCATTCAGCTCCTCCGGCTTGGCGATGACGCGGTTGGCCGTCAGGTTGCGCGGGCCGCGCGCGAAGTAGCAAAGCGTGCGCAGCCGGGTCTTGTCCTCGATGTTGTCGGCAATAGCCTGGCCGACCTTGCCCTGCACCACCTTGTCGAGATGCGCGACGTCCTTCACCGCATAGGGCACCGCGAGCAGCGCGGCGGAGGGCGCCCAGTTCTGCAGCGACTCGCCGGTGATGGTGAAGTCCACTGTGCCGAGCTGGATGCCCTTGATCAGGTCGGTTTCCTTGCCGAGCTGCTCGTTCGGGAAGACGCGCACCTCGATGGCGCCGTTGGTCCGCTTCGTGACCTCCTCGGCGAACTTCAGGCTGGCCTTGTGCCAGGTGTTGTCCTCGTTCGCCAGGTGGCCGAGCTTCAGCACCGTCTTGGACTGCGCGAGCACCGGCGGGGCGGCGCCCAGCGCCAGGATGGCGGCAAGGCCCTGGGTGGCGCCGCGGCGGGTGATGGTGGTCATTGTCCTGGGTCCTCCTTGGGGTCCGGTCAGCCGAAGGCCAGTTGCACCTTCACGGTGCTGCCCGGGTTCTTCTCGATGAGGTCGAAGGCCTCCCGCGCGTCGGCGGCGGCGAAGGTCTGGGTGATCATGGCCTGGGGGCGCAGCGCGCCGCTCTCCAGCCATTGGACGACCTGCGGCAGCAGCTTGCGATTCAGGCGCGAGCCCACCAGGGTCAGCTCCTTCTTCACGATCTCCTGCTGGCTGATGTTGCAGGGCTCGGGCGAGAAGCCGAGCAGGCCGATGCGCCCGGCCGGGCTGGCGAGGCGGCAAGCCTCCTCCAGCAATGCCGGCACGCCGGCGGCGTCGATCACCAGGGTCGGGCCGAGCCCGCCGGTCTCGCCCGCCACCGCCTGCGGCACGGGCGTGCTGCGCGAGTTCACCACCATGTCAGCGCCGAAGCCCTGCGCCCGCTCCAGCCGCGCGTCGTCGATGTCGGCGACGATGCAGCGCGCGCCGTGCAGCTTTGCCACCTGCAGCACCGTCAACCCGATCGGGCCCGCGCCATAGACCAGCACCGTATCCTGCGCCTCGATGCCGGTGCGGGACAGCACGTTCGCGGCGATGGAGAAAGGCTCGGCCAGGGCGGCGAGGGCGAAGGGCAGGTTCGGGTCCACCTTCACCGCATTGGCGCGCGGCACCGCCAGCCGGTCACGGAAGCCGCCGTCGCGGTGCACGCCGAAGACCTCGAGATTGCTGCAAACGTTGGAGCGGCCGATGCGGCAAGGATAGCAATGGCCGCAGCTCACCACCGGGTCCACCACCACGTGGTCGCCCGCGGCGAGGTCGGTCACGCCCTGGCCCACCGCCTCCACTATACCGGCGAACTCGTGCCCGATGATGCGCGGGTATTTGGCGAAGGGATTCGTGCCGTGGTAGATGTGCAGGTCGGAGCCGCAGATACCCGCGCGCTCGACGCGCACCAGCACCTCGCCCGCCTTCGGCGCGGCCGGCGCAGCCTCGAACAGCTCCAGGACGTGTGGCGTTTTCACCGCGATGGCGACCATGCTCTCGTTCCAGCTCCCGGGTGTGGTTTCAGCCGCGTGCGGCGGCCCGACCGCGCGTCATGGCGCGGGCTTCTCGAAGAAATCGGCGTTCACTTGGCTGAGCCGCTCGATGGTGGCGAAGACGGTGCGCAGATGCGCCCGCATCGCCGCCTCGGCGCCGTCGGCATCGCCGGCCAGCACGTGCTCGACCAGCGTGGCGTGCTCCTCGACCAGCACCGGCGGCCAGTCGCCGCTCTGCAGGGACAGGTAGCGCACACGGTCGAGCTGCGACTTGACGCCCTGGATCACCTCCCAGATGGCCGGGCGTCCAGCGATGCGCACCAAGCAGGCATGCAGCGCGTCGTCCTGGGCGAAGAAGGCATCCGCCTCCCCGGCCGCCAGGCTGGCTCGCTGCGCCGCGAGGTTCTCGCGCAGCAGCGCCGCATCCGCCTCTGCCAGGTTTTCCGTGGCCAGGCGGATGGTGCGGCACTCCAGCGTCTCGCGGATGAACTGGCTGTCGTAGACAGCGGCGAGGCGGATCGGTGCCACATAAGTGCCGACCTGGGGGATGATGGTGACGAAGCCCTCGTCGGCGAGGCGGCGCAGAACCTCACGCACCGGCGTGCGGCTGACGCCGGCTCGTTCGGCGAGGCTGGCCTCGGGGATCGATTCGCCCGGACGCAACCCCCCCGTCAGGATCTGCTGCCGCAGCATGCCGTAGAGTTCGCGCCCGATCGGGGCGCGGCGGTCCAGGCGCAACGGGGCGGAGACGAGGGGCACATTTCCTCCGGACGACCTACTTGCATACTTGTATACTAGTATGCACTCACCGCCGCAATCCGACCTCTCTCCCCTGTGTTCGCCTGCCCAATTCCCCTGGCCGCCGCCGGAAACTGGCCGCCCGTACCTGACGTTCTCCCACCATCAGCGGAAGCGACCGAGACCGGCCGCCCGATCCACGGCCGGCACGGGCCGGGCGGGAAGGAAGGGAACTGAAAGGACTGCGCAGGTCACGAAGCGCCAGCCAGATCCCTATTGCGCGAGGAGCGAATCCTCCCCTTCCGCGTTGCCGCTAGCCAGGAAACAGGGAGGCAGCTGATGGAACCCCAAAACCGTCGAGCCGGCGCTGCGCCATGCGCCGGGGGACTGGGTGCGGGCTGCGGGACGGAGCCGGCGCAGACATCCGTGATGCCCCTCGCCGGATACAGGGCAGGCCGGATCGTATCCCTGGTTCTTTGCGGTCTCGCCCTGGCCTTCGTGGCCGGTACCGCGTTGGCGCAGCCTGCCATCCCGCCCGCCACCCCCGGCCCGACCAATCCAGAGAGCGGCACGCCCCCTGGGGATCAGCGGCAGGCGCCGCCTTCCACCTCACCGCAGCAGCCGGGTGGGCGGAACAGTGGCGTCATTCCGCCACCCCCCGGCATCGACCCGCAGATCCACGTGCCCGCACCGAACCCCACCCCGAACACCATGCCCGTGATCCCGCCGCCCGGAACGCCCGGTGGCAACCCCACGGTGCAGCCACGCTAGCAAAACGGAGGCAAGCCATGATCCGACAGACCGGCATCGCGCCGGTGGCGCAGGACCCCACGGCGCCCCCGGGGCCGCCGCGGCCACAGCCGCCCACGCCACGCCCGCCGGAGCCCGGGCCCGACATTCCGCAGCCCCGCCCTCCGGGCCCGGACATCACACCACCCAATCCGGGCGCCCCCATGCCGGGGCCGGGGCCTGACATTCCACGGCCTGGAACACCAGGGCCCGACATCCCGATGCCGGACCCCGCCGGCCCCTCGCCCGGGCCGGGGCCGGATGTTCCGCCGCTGGCGCCGCCCAGCCCGCAGGAACTGCCGCCACCGGTGGCCTGAAGAAGGCGGGGGGAAGGAATTCCCCCAGACCCCCATCTTTTTTCTTCGAGTTTGCAGCGCAGCCGGTGAAGGAGCGCTGGACACTGACAGAAGAAAGAAGGGGGTTCGGGGGAATTCTTTCCCGACCTACCGCCTCGGTGCCGGCGCGAAGAGCACGTCGGGGTTCATCAGCCCGGCCGGATCGAGCGCCGCGCGGATGCGCCGCATCGTCTCCAGCTCCGCGCCGCCGCGCCATTTCGCCAGCGTCTTCACCTTGATGCGGCCGACGCCGTGCTCGGCGGAGAAGGAGCCGCCCAGCGCACCGGTGATCTCGTTCACCGCGTTCATCACCGCCTCGCCATGCGCCATAAAGGCCTCGGCGCTGAGATGCGCGGGCTGCTGCAGGTTCATATGGATGTTGCCGTCGCCGAGATGGCCGATGGCCACCGGCTCGGCACCCGGCACGATCGCCGGCATGGCCTCGAAGCAGCGGCGGATCAGCTCCGGCACACGCGAGACGGGTACGGAGACGTCGCTCTTGACGCTGGCGCCGGCGCGGCGCTGCGCCTCCGGCGCCTCTTCCCGCAGGCGCCAGATCGCCTGGCGTTGCGCTTCGCTCTCGGCGATCACGGCATCCGCCACCTCACCGGCCTCCAGCGCCTCTTCCAGCACGCCTTCCAGCAATTCGCGCAGCCCGGCCTGCGGGCGCGAGGCGGCGAGGTCGATCAGCACGTAATGCGGCGCCGGGCTCGCCAGCGGCAGGCTCGCGCCCTCGATCCCCTCCAGCACCAGGCGCATGGCGGAGCCGCTGATGTATTCGAAGGCGCGCAGCGCCGTCTCATCGCGGTCGCGGAAGCGGCGGAACAGGGCGAGCGCCGCCTCCGGCTCCTGCACCGCGCAGAGCGCCAGCGCCTTGTCGCGTACCGGCGGGAAGAGCCGCAGCACGGCGGCGGTGATGAAACCAAGCGTGCCCTCCGCGCCGATGAAGAGCTGGCGCAGCGCATATCCGGTATTGTCCTTGCGAAGCTGCCGCAGCGCGTCGATCACCTGCCCGTCCGGCAGCACCACTTCCAGCCCCAGCGTCAACTCGCGCGCATTGCCGTAGCGCACCGTGGTGTTGCCGCCGGCATTGGTGGAGAGCATGCCGCCGACCATGGCCGTGCCGTCGCCGCCGAAGGCCAGCGGAAACTGGCACCCGGCCTCGGCCGCCAGCTCCTGCACCCGGCGCACCACCATGCCGGCCTCCACCGTCATGGTCATGTCCACCGGATCGAGCGCGCGCAGCCGGTTCATCCGCCCCAGCGAGACCACCACCTGCCGTCCCGAGCCATCCGGCACCGAGCCGCCGGACATCGAGGTATTGCCGCCCTGTGGCACCATGGCGACGCCCGCCGCGTGGCACAGCGCCACCACCGCCGAAAGCTCCGCCGTGCTGGCCGGGCGCAGCACGCAGGGCGTGCGGCCGTGATAAAGGCCGCGCCAGTCGCTGAGATGCGGCGCGATGTCGTCAGCCTCCTCCACCATTCCCTTGGGGCCGAGGCAGGCGCGCAGCCGTTCCCGCAGGCCAGCGGGAAGGCCATTGGGCAGACCGTCTTCAGGCATCGGATCTTTCCTCCCTTCGGCGGCACGCGCCGCAGGCGCCGCCAGACTACGCCACCAGACTACCGGCCGATCAGCAGCATGACATTACGCCGGAAGGCCTCGATATGCCGCGCCATGGCCTCCTCCGCCGCGTCGGGATCATGGGCCGCCAGCGCCTCGAAGATGGCGCGGTGCTCGCGCAGCACGCTGCGCTGGTGCTCCTGCTCATCCAGCGAGATGAACCAGAAGCGGACCGCCCTGTCGTGCAGGTTGCCGAGAATGTCGGAGAACACCGTATTGCCTGAGGCGCGGGCGATGATGTCGTGAAAGGTCTTGTCCAGCAGCATCATCGCCTCGGTGTCGCGCCGCTTCAGCGCCTTCTCCGTGTCGCTCAGGACGGCCCGCATCGCCGCGGCATCCTGCGTGCCGAAGTGGCCGGCGGCCAGGCGCGCCACGTGGCACTCGTTGACCGTGCGCGCCTCGATGATCTGCAGCAGCTCAGCGGGATCGATCGGGCGAACCTCGATCCCCTTGCGCGGCCGGATGGTCACCAGCCCCTCCAGCCGCAGCCGCGCCAGCGCGTGGCGCACCGGCATGCGGCTCAGGCCAAGCGCCTCGGCCACCTGCGCCTCGTTCAGCTTCTCGCCGGGCGCGAAGCGGCAGGTGATGATGTGGTGCCGGATGGCTTCGTAGGCCTGGTCCTTGAGCTGGGGCGCGGGCGCCTCCGGGCGGAGCTCACCCCGGATCTCGGCCGCGCCGCGCACTAGCCGCGTGGCGCCTTTCATCACCTGTGCGCGCATTCACCGTGTCCCTTCCTGCCGGCGCCGGGATTTGCGGCAAGGCCGCACAGGAGGCAAGACGCGCTGGCCGGGGCCTTACTCCAGGCTGGCCCCGGAGATGCGGACCGCCTCCCGCCAGAGGGGCGCGTCGCGGCGCATCGCCTCCGCGAAACCTTCCCGCGTGCTGCAGACGGGTGTCGTGCCAAGCCGCTCCAGGGCGGCGTGGAAGCCGGCATCGCCACAGGCCTTGCCGAGGGCATCGGCCATGCGCTGGAGGGCTGCCTCCGGCGTACCGGCTGGCGCGGCGATGCCGTTCCAGGTTTCTGCCCGGAAGCCGGGATAGCCCTGTTCGGCCACGGTCGGCACATCCGGCAGGCTGGAGATGCGCTCCGTCCCGGCGACCGCCAGCACGCGGATGCGCCCGCCCTCCAGATGCGGCAGCATGTCGGAGGGATTGCCGAAATAGGCATCCACCTCGCCCGCCAGCAGGGCCTGCACCGCCGGCGCGCCGCCGCGATACGGGACATGCAGCATCTCGATACCGGCGCGCTGCAATAGCAGCGCCATCGCCAGATGGGTCGAGGAGCCGATGCCCGCGCTGGAATAGTTCAGCTTGCCGCCCTTCGCCTTCGCCAGCGCGACGAAATCCTGCAGCGAGGAGACCTTCAGCGCGGTGCTGACGGCCAGCACCATCGGATTGCTGGCGACGATGGAGACCGGGGCGAAATCCTTCGCCGGGTCGAAGTTCAGCTTCATCAGCGCCGGCAGCATCACCATCTGCGAGGCGCTGGCGGTGAGGAGCGTGTAGCCATCGGGCGCGCTGCGCGCCACGGCCTCGGCGGCGATGGCCCCGTTGGCGCCGCTGCGGTTCTCCACCGGCACGCTCTGGCCGAGCGCCTTGCCCAGCCACTCCGCGCTCAGCCGGCCGATGCTGTCGGTCACGCCACCGGGGGCGAAGGGCACGATCATGCGGATCGGCCGGTCGGGCCAGGCCTCCTGCGCACTGGCCGGGCTGGCGGCCACCGCACCCAGCAGCAGGCCGGCGAGGGCGACAAGCATCGCCCTGCCCCGGCGGCAGACCCCTGCGCGAGCCATCTCTCCTGGTACACGAACCATTGTTCCGCCTCCTTGCAGACCATCCATGGGTGCCGCGGCGGGACTCTGCCGGTCCTTTCCGCGGCATGGTGCGACTGGAATTCCCCTGGCAATCGCCCCCCAGGGACGGGGTGCGGCCGCCCGTCAGGCGACCAGCGCAGCCTCCACCGAAGCGGCCATGGCCAAGAGCCGCCGGTCCTGGCCCGCCATGCCCGCGAGCATCAGCCCGACCGGTGCCTCGGGCGGGCGCGCCACGGGCACCGAAATGGCGCAGCCATCCATCATATTGACCAGCGTCGGGTTCCGCAGGGCCGCGAGATTGGCGGTGGTATAGGCCGCCTCCTCCGCCAGATCGGCGATGCGCGGCGGCAGGATGGGCGTGGTGGGCATGACCAGCGCGTCGAAGCCGCCGATGCGCGCCGAGACACGGCGGATGAAATCCCGCCGCGCGCGCTGCAGGTCCAGGTAATCGACCGCCGACATGCCGGCACCACGACGGATGCGGCTGCTGACGCGCGGGTCATAGTCATTGCCGCGCCGTTCCAGCAGCGCACGGTGCCAGTGATAGCTTTCGGCGGCGGTGTAGCCGCCCAGCGCGTTCATCCCGGCCACCTCGCCGAATTCCGGCACCGGCGCCCGCGTGATGCGCGCGCCAGCGCGGGAAAGCCGGGCCAGCGCGGCCTCGAAGGTGGCGGCCACCGCCGCCTCGAGCCCGTCCAGCGTGACCGTCTCGGGCACCAGCAGGCGCAGACCGTCGAGCGGCATGGCAGCAAGCGGCCGCAGCGGCTCGTCCGCCAGCACCGCATCCAGCACCGCGCAGCAGCCGGCGCTGCGGGCGATCGGGCCGATCGAATCCAGCGTGCCGGACAGCGGCACGCTGCCCTCGAGCGGCACGCGACGGGCGGTGGGCTTGAAGCCCACGAGACCCGTGAAGGCGGCGGGGATGCGGCAGGAGCCGCCGGTATCGGTGCCCAGCGCGGCATGCGCCATGCCATCCGTCACCGAGATCGCGGCGCCGGAGGAAGAGCCGCCCGGCACCCGCGCTTCGTCGCGTCGCCACGGGTTGCGCGGCGTGCCGTAATGCGGGTTGATGCCGAGCCCCGAATAGGCGAACTCGGTCATGTTGGTGCGGCCGATGACAACGAAGCCCGCCCGCCGCAGCCGCGCCACGGCGGCGGCATCCACCGCAGCCGGCGGCGTATCGTCCAGCGCGCGGGAACCGGCCCGCGTCACCTGGCCGGCGACATCGAAGAGATCCTTCACCGAGATGGGGATGCCGGCATAGGGCGAGGGCGCGGCCTGCGCGGCGCGCAGCCGGTCCATTCCTTCAGCGGCGGCGCGGGCGGCCTCGGCATCCACCTGCAGGAAGACGCGCCCGCCCTCGCCGGCCGGGTCGGCGATCCGTGCCAGGCACGCCTCCACCAGCGCGCGGCTGGTGGTACGGCCGGCGGCCAGATCCGCCGCCAGGCTCTCCAGGGTCGGGGCGGGCGCGGCGCTCATGCGGGCGTCTCGTCGAAGTAGTGGATCTCCAGCAGCACGCAGCCGGTCTCCGACTTGAAGGGGCCGTGATAGGCGCCCGGCGGGCGGCAGGCATAGGCGGCCTTGTCGAAGGATTCGCCGCCCTGGCCCTGCGCGTCATTGCCGACGATCAGGTCGCCGGAGACCAGCCAGACTTCCTCCCAGTACTCGTGCACGAAGGGCGCGGTGGTGAAGACGCCGGGCTCGAAGCGCAGCAGCCGGGTGCGGTGGCCGCGCCGGTTCGGCTCGTCCAGTGCGCCGGCCAGGATCTTCTGCTGGATGCCGGCGGGGTAGCCGGCCGGCGTGTGCCAGCCCTGGCTCATGTCCGGCACGTGGAATTCGAGATGTTCCTTCTGGATCGGCATGATCGTCTCCGCCTTCACTCGGCCAGCCAGTTGGCCGTGTAGCTGTGGCTGATGGCGCGGCCACGCACGGGGTCGCGCAGTTCCATGCGGAAGCCGGCGCGGGGCCGGATGCCGCCGATCGCCGCCAGCGTGCCGCCGAACATGACGGTGCCGGGCAGCAGGTCCCGCCCCAGGGCGCGATAGGCCGCCGCCAGCTCACGCGGGTCGCGCATCGCGGCGACGCTACCCTCCTGGTACAGCACCCAGCTCCCGTCCTCCTGGACCCAGGAGCGCAGTTCCAGCCGGTCCCAGTGGTCCGCGACATCCTCGAAGCGCCAGAGGGCCGGCGCCACGGGCTTCGGGCAGAGCTGCTTGGAGACGGCGACCGAATAGGCCTCCACCTTGCGGTCGGTATGGTCGGAGCCGACACCCACCCACCAGGCGCCCTTCTCGTCCACCAGGATCAGGAACTCGGCCTCGCCGCTCGATTCGCCACCGAGGCAGTCGATCTCCGCGGCCGTGGTCGGCAGTTCCCGGCCGCCGGGATAGAAGCAGGGCGTGCTGGCCGGTGGCGTGACGCCGAGCAGGCGCAACTCCTCGATATGCTCCTGCAGCTTGTGCGTGTCGCGGCCGGTCCAGCCGGCGATGACGAAATGCCGCAGCGCGACGGAACGGCGGGTGACCTCCGTGCCGGCGTGGAAGTCGAAGGTGAGTTCGGTCATGTCCAGGGCTTCCCTCGCGGTGCGCTCAGGCGATTTCGGCCGCGCGGCGCAGGCTGTTGATCATCGAGACGCCCATCAGATAGGCATGGGCCTTGACGGGATCGGCCGCCGCCTCGGCCATCCGCTCGCGGAAGGCGCGCTGCGCCTCGGGTTCCTTGGCTTCCAGGTTCTGCTTGTTGGCGATGGTCTGGCGCTGCACGTGCTCGACCGTCACGCCACGCCGCTGCCGGTCGTAGAGGTCGAGCAGATCCGTCGGCGCCTCACCATGCCAGACCGGCGCGAGCCTGGCGCCCAGGTTGAAGGCATCGTGCACGCCGCCGTTCAGCCCCATGCCGCCGAGCGGGTTGTTGATATGCGCGGCATCGCCCGCCAGCAGGACGCGGCCCCGGCGGAAGGTCTGGGCCACGCGCTGATGAACGCGGTAGAGCGTGCGGTGCCGGATCGGGTAGTCGTCCCGCCCCGCGACGATGCGGCCATAGCGGGCGCGCGCATAGTCGTCGGTCATGGTCGCCTCATCCGGCACCTCGGCCGGCACGGGGAACATGGCGCGCCAGACGCCAGGCACGCGCAGCAGGAAGAACCATTCCTCGGGATCGGCGTAGTAGGAGACATCGGCGAGATCCGGGATGATCTCGGCGAAGTCGAAGGGCGTGGAGAGGACGAGGAAGCGCTCCGGCCAGGTGAAGCCTTCGAACTCGATGCCCGAGGACTTGCGGACGACGCTGCGCGCACCGTCGGCGCCGATGACGTAGGAACCCTCGATCCGCTCGCCATTCTCCAGCATGACCTCGACGTCATCGCCGCGATCCGCGCAGCCCGTAACGCGCGCGTCGAAGCGCAGCGCGAAACCGGGCTTGTCGCGCAGCAGGCCATGGAGGATGCGGGTCAGCTTGAACTGCTCGCATTGCAGCCGGAAGGGATGGCGGGTGACATCGGCCAGGACGCCGAAGTCGAAATCCGCGATGATGCCTTGGTCGCGGCTGCGGTACTGCATGCGCGGCGCGACGATGCCATCGGCGATCATCGCCTTCGCGGCGCCCAGGGTATCGAGCAGGTCGAGCGTCGGCGCATGGAAGGTCGAGCCGCGCATCTCGCCGGAGAGCTCGGGCCCGGCTTCCAGCACCAGCACCGGCACGCCATGACCGACCAGCACGGCGGCGGCCACGAGCCCGACCGGGCCTGCGCCCACGATGAGGACCGGCTTCTGTTTCGACATTCCGTCGGATGCTCCCCGCAAACCGCAACCATCGACCGAGGCGGAGGCTCTGCCTCGACGAGGCCTCCGCCGTTCCCGATCAACCTTCAATGACAGGGGGAGCTTGGACCGGACTCACGCAAGCCGCAATAGTGAAATTTCACTGTGAGATTTCAGGAGGGCGAACGCCCAATTCAGCCCATGCCCGCCTTCTCCCAGGGGGCTTGCCGACCATCGCGCCGGAAGAAGATCTAGGGCGGCGCCTCGGAGGTGCGGGCTGGAACGAGGCCACCCGAGGCCTGTCCTCCAATGAGTTGGGGGAGTGAACTCCCCCAAACCCCCTCTTTTTCTGCAAGTTTCCAGTCACGCCGGTGGCAAGGACAGCTCCTCCCGCCGCAATCGCCGGGGCCGCTTCGGCCCCGGCGCAAGTGCCCCCCGCCCGCGCAACCAAACGGACAGAAGAGAAAGAAGGGGGGGCCCGGGGGAGAATTCCTTCTCCCCCGGTTCCGTCCCCTGCCAGATGTGAGGACAGACCCAGGAGCCGCCTCCTTCAAATCGGGATGACGCCTGCCCCTTGACGGATGTGCGCTCCGCATCGGTTCCCGCCCGGTGCCAGAGTTTTCAGCCCTTGGCGGCGCAAGCCGGCCGAAGATCCATCCATCCTCCCGAGGATTGACAGCCCTGGCGACCAGGGCCAGAGTTAATTGCGAACGATTTTCAGTTGCATAATGACGCTGCCATGAGCCCTGCACCGACTCCGCCCCGGCATCTGCTCCGACCCAAGGCGCAGAAACGGATGACGCATCTCCGCCCTTCTCCCGCGGAAAGGCGCCGGCCACCGCATGCTCCAGGGCCGCGGGATCCGCGGCTGAAGCGCCGGCGCCTGCAGCACTTTTTCCCCTAGCAACCGCCTCCCTTCCCATCCAAGCGAGGAGCTTTCCATGGAATCCCACCCGGCCGGGCCCAACGGCTCGCGCCCTGGCGTCCGACTGCCGCGCCGTCATGCCCTTGGCCTCCTGGCTGCCGCCCTGGTGGCCGGACGGGGTGCCCATGCCCTCGCCCGGACAGCCGCCGAGGCAGGCTCCGCGGCCGCCAAGGCCCCGGCCGTGCTGCGCAGCGCCAAGGTCCATTCCGGCCTCTACGAGCTGGTGGTCAGCCGCACCACCGGCCTGGTGCATGTCGCGGCCACCGGGCCGCGCGGCGCCAAGGCCGCCCGCATCCTCGGCCTCGATCCGCAAAGCCTGGAGGTGCGGAGCGAGATCGAGCTGGGCGACAAGCCGGCCTTCGGCCTGGGGCTCAACGATGCCACCGGCATGCTCTACGCCTCCAACACGAGCGGCGGCACCGTCTCCGCCATCGACCTGAAGGCAGGCAAGGTGGTGGCGACCCTCTCCCCCGGCGAGGGCGGGCATCCGCGCCAGGTGCTGGTGGATGAGGCGGCCAACCGCGTCTATGTCAGCAGTTTCGGACACCGCGAGCGGCCGAGCGCCATCTGGGTCATCAATGGCGCCAGCAACACCCTGGCCGCCACCATCGAGGAGGGCCTCGCCGAGGGCGGCCTCACCGGCCTCGCGCTGGACAAGGCCGGCAACCGCCTCTTCGCGACCGCGCTGACCTCCAACGAGGTCGTCGAGGTCAGCCTGGCCGGCAACCATGCGGTCCGCCGCTTCCCCTCGGGGGGCGAGGGCCCGGTCAATGTTGCCCATGATCCAGCGGGCCAGCGGCTCTTCGTCACCAACCAGAAGAGCAACACGGTCACGGTGCTGGATGCCGCGAGCGGCGCGCTGCTGAAGAGCCTGCCCGCCGGCGAGGGGCCGCTCGGCCTTGCGCTCAACCCAGCCAATGGGCTGCTCTACGTGGCCTGCCGCCGCTCCGGCACCGTCAACCTGTTCAACAGCCGCGACCTGACCCTCCTGGCCTCGCTGGAGACGGGCACGCATCCCAACACCATCGCCTTCGATCCCCGCAATGGCCTGGCCTACGTGACCAACAAGGCCCGGACCGCCGGCCGTGGCGCGCCGCCGGTGGATGATCCGAACGGCGACACCGTCAGCATCATCCGCGCCTGAGGCGCCCAGAGGGAAAGACGCGCGGGGAAAGGCGCATGATGAACCAGAAGGCCACGGCCATGGCAGAGATCGTCCGACCGGCCGCCACGGCGGCGCCGGCCGGCCCGCCGCTCTTCGCCTTCCTCTCCGGCCGGGGGGCGCTCGTCGGGCACGGCATGGCGCGCGCCCTGCCCCCAGGCCCGGCGGCGACCCTGGCGGCCCGTGTCGCCGCCTTCTTCCGGAGCGCCGGCCCGGATGCCGTGCTGGCCGGCGCCCTCCCCTTCGACCGCGCGGCGGAGGATCATCTGGTCCAGGCGCGGCAGGTCTCCCGCGCGGTGCCGGAAGCCGCCCCCACCCTATTGCCAGCACGCTGGACCCTGCGCCCCGACCCGGCGCCGGAAGCCTTTGCCTCGGCCGTGGCCGATGCCCTGGCCGCGATGCAGGCCGGCGCGCTGAGCAAGGTGGTGCTGTCGCGCAGCCTGCTGGCCGAGGCGGACCGCCCGATCGACCTGCCCGTCCTGCTGCGCCGCCTGGCAAGCGACCCCAAGGCGACGGCCTTTCTGGTGCCCCTGCCCGGTGGTCGCGCCGCTGGCGAGGCTTCGCCCCGCGTCCTGGCCGGGGCGACGCCCGAGCTGCTGATCGCCAAGGCGGGTCGCGCCGTCCTCTCCCATCCGCTCGCCGGCTCGGCCCGTCGCCAGGCCGATGCCGCGGCTGATCGCGCCGCCGCCACCGCGCTGGAACGCTCCGAGAAGGACCGGCGCGAGCATGCGCTGGTCTCCGAATTCGTCCTGGACACCCTGGCGCCCTATTGCCGCTCGCTTTCGGCGCCGGAGGGCACCCGACTCACCACCACCGCCACCATGTGGCATCTCGGCACCCGCATCGCCGGCGAGCTGAAGGACCCCGGAATCTCTTCCGCGGAACTGGCGGCGGCGCTGCACCCGACACCGGCCGTCTGCGGCGCGCCGCGCGAGGTGGCGGCGGAGCTGATCGGCCGGCTGGAGCCCTATGACCGTGGCTTCTATGCCGGCGCGGTCGGCTGGTGCGATGCGCGTGGCGACGGCGAATGGCATGTCTCCATCCGCTGCGCGGAGATTGCCGGACGGCGGGCGCGACTTTATGCCGGCGCCGGCATCGTGCCCGGCAGCGATCCGGCGGCGGAGACGGCGGAGACGGCGGCCAAGTTCGGCGCCTTCCTGCGCGCCCTGGGCATCGAGGGCGAGGAGCGACACGCATGATCCCCCTGCAGCAGAGCTGGCCCGAGGATTTCGCCCGTCGCTATCGCGAGAAGGGCTACTGGCGTGGCGAAACCTTCTCGGCCTTCCTGCGCCAGCGGGCGGAGCAGCACTCGGACGCGATTGCCATCGTCGATGGGGCGAGGCGCTGGAGCTATGCCACGCTTTGGACGCGGGCCGAGGCCGCCGCCGCCGGCTATCTGCGCGCCGGGCTGAAGCCGGGGGACCGGGTGGTGGTGCAGCTCGGCAACATCGCCGAGTTCTTCTCCAGCGTCTTCGGCCTGTTCCGGGCCGGGATGATCCCGGTCTATACGCTGCCGGCGCACCGCATCACCGAGATCGCGCATCTCGCGCGGCGCGCCGAGGCGGCGGGCTATGTCATCGCCGAGCGGGGTGACAATTTCGATTACCGCGAGCTGGCGCGCGCGTTGCAGGCCGAGGTGCCAGCGGTCCGCCATGTTTTCGTCGCCGCCGGCGATCCCGCCGAATTTCTGCCGCTCCCGGCGGAGCGCGACGCGACCGTCACGCTGCCGCCCGACGTCCCCTCCTCCGATGTGGCCTTCCTGCAGATCTCCGGCGGCAGCACGGGGCTTTCGAAGCTGATCCCGCGCACGCATGACGACTATCTCTACAGCTGCTGGGCTAGCAACGCGATCTGCAACGTCACGGACCGGAGCGTCTTCCTTGTCGCGCTGCCGGCGGCGCACAACTTCCCCATGTCCTCGCCGGGGCATATCGGCGCGCTCTATGCGGGCGCGCGGGTGGTGCTCAGCCCCTCGCCCAGCCCGGATGTCGCCTTCCCGCTGATCGAGCGGGAGCGGGTGACCATCACCGGCCTGGTGCCGCCGCTGGCGCTGCTCTGGATGCAGGCGGCACCGAAGGCGCGGCATGATCTTTCCAGCCTCGAGGTGCTGCTGGTCGGCGGCGCCAAATTCACGCCGGAAGTGGCGAAGCGCGTGCGGCCGACACTGGGCTGCACCCTGCAGCAAGTCTTCGGCATGGCCGAGGGGCTGGTGAACTACACCCGCCTGGACGACCCGGAGGCGATCATCACCCAGACCCAAGGCCGGCCGATCAGCCCGGACGACGAGGTGCTGGTGGTGGATGATCTCGGCAATCCCGTGCCGGAAGGCGAGCCGGGCTACCTGCTGACGCGCGGTCCCTACACCATCCGCCGCTACCACAATGACGAGGCCGCCAATGCGCGGTCCTTCACCGAGGACGGCTTCTACCGCACCGGCGACATCGTGCGGCGCCTGCCGGGCGGCTATCTGGAGGTGCAGGGCCGTGCGGGCGACCACATCAACCGCGCCGGCGAGAAGATCTCGGCCGAGGAGATCGAAGACCATCTGCTGGCGCATCCGCAGGTCTTCGACGCGGCCATCGTTTCCATCCCCGACGCCTATCTCGGCGAGCGCAGCTGCGCCTTCATCATCCCGAACGGCGAGAAGCCGAAGGCGGCGGCGCTGAAGGCCTGGATGCGCCAGCGCGGCATCGCGGAATTCAAGGTGCCGGACCAGATCGTCTTCACTGAAGCCTTCGCCACCACGGCGGCCGGCAAGGTCAGCCGCAAGGAGCTGCGAGCGCGGCTGCGCGCGGCCTTCCTCGAAAAGCAGGGCTGAGGCAATCGGCTTCCAAAGGACAAACTGCGTGACTGCCACCAAGGGCCTTCCCACCATCCCCAGCTATCCCCTGCCACACGCCGAGGACCTGCCGGTGCCGCGCGCGCCCTGGCGGCCGGAGCGCCACCGCGTCGCGCTTCTGGTGCATGACATGCAGCAGTATTTCGTGCGGCCCTTCGTACGCGACGCGGCGCCGCTGGCGCCGGTAATCGAGAATATCGCGCGGCTGATTGCCCATGCGCGGGTGCACGAGATCCCCATCTTCTACACGGCGCAGGAAGGCAACCAGGACCGGCGCGACCGCGGGCTGCAGGCCGATCTCTGGGGGCCGGGCATGACGGATGCGCCGGAGCACCAGCCCATCCTGCCGGAACTGCAGCCGGCACCCGGTGATTTCGTGCTGACGAAGCACCGCTACAGCGCCTTCCAGCGCAGCAACCTGGAGACGCTGATGCGCGTCCGGGGCCGGGACCAGCTCGTGATCACCGGCATCTACGCGCATATCGGCTGCATGCTGACGGCGGCCGAGGCCTTCATGCGCGACATCGAGCCCTTCTTCGCCGCCGATGCCACGGCCGACTTCTCGGAGGAGAAGCACCGCATGGCCATCGGCTATGTCGCCGGCACCTGTGCCGTGCCCATGACCACCGAGCAGCTCCTGGCCGCCCTGTGATGCTGACTCGCGAAAGCCTGCGCGCCGATATCGCCGCCATCATCCATGCCGATCCGGAGGAGATCGGCGGCGAGGACGACCTGATCGATCTCGGCCTCGACTCCCTGCGCGCCATGAACCTGCTGGTGCGCTGGAGCGAGACGGGCCTGCAGCTCGACTTCGGCGAATTTGCCGAGCGGCTGACGCTGGACGCCTGGTGGGCCATCGTGGACCGCCAGCAGAGGCTGGCCGGCTGAGCCGCATGTCCAGCCAGCTTTCCCTGCCGCCCGCGGCGGCGCCGCAGCCGCTGACCGAGGCACAGTCCGGCCTCTGGTACGCGCAGGCGCTGGATCCAGCGAACCCGATCTTCAACACCGGCCAGTATCTCGAACTGCTCGGGCCCTTGGATGTGGACGCCTTCCGGGCGGCGGTGGACGGCATGGTGGCCGAGGCCGACGCGCTGGCGCTGAAGATCGAGGCCGGGCGGCAGGGCCCGGTGCAATGGGTCGATGAGGCGCGCCGGCCCTGGCTCGAACTGGCGGATCTCTCGGCCGAGGCGGATCCGGAAGGCGCCGCGCGCGCCGCCATGGCACGGGACATGGGCGCCCCCGTCGATCCGGCGCGGTACCCTCTGGCACGGGAGGTTCTCTACCGGCTCGGGCCGCAGCGGCATCTCTGGTACCAGCGGGCGCATCACCTGGCGCTGGATGCCTTCGGCACCGATCTGACAGTGCGGCGCGTGGCCGACCTCTACGCGGCACGAACCGGCCAGGGCCAGCCCGGCCGGCCGTTGCCTCCCCTTGCCATGGCGCTGGCCGAGGATGCGGCCTACCGGAATGCCCCCCGCCGCGCGGCGGATGCCGCCTACTGGCGAGAGACCTTCGCCGCCAGCCCTGACGTGGCGGGGATGGTGCCCGGCGTGGCGGTCTCGGCCCGCTCGGCCCATCGCTGCGCAGCGCCGCTGCCGGAGAGCCTGGGGCCCGCCCTGGCCCGCCTGGGCCAGCCCTGGCCGGATGTGCTGGCGGCCCTGGCCGGCGCCTATGTGCGGCGCCACACCGGCGGGGCGGAG
>DATMRU010000035.1:0-41627 GCA_035565935.1 Roseomonas sp. | reverse complement strand
AGCTTGAGCATCAGCGGCCCGGTGAAGCGCGCCGCGATGGCGCTGATGAAGCGCGGCAACAGGGCCGCGCTCATATTCGGCAGGAACTGCGCCAGCGCCAGCCGGGTGGCGAAATAGCCGGTCTCGGCCGCGTTGTCCGCCGGGTTGGGGCTGCTCAGGGCGAAGACCTTCAGGCACTCGGCGCTGGTCTCCGGCTGGGTCGGGTCCTCGCCCGCGGCAGCCGCCTCGGCGCCGATCTGCCGCAGCAGCAGGGTGGTGGAAACCGGCAGTTCTACCAACGTGCCCGGCAGGCCGAAGGCGCCACCCGCCGCGCCGCTCGCGGCGGCGAGGCCACGGTGCAGCCATTCCGTGCTGATCCCCGGCGGGGCCCGGCCGGGCCCGCTGCGCATGGCGGTCTCCAGCGCCTTGGTCAGCGCCGTGCGCACCGCCGCATCCACCATGCCCCGCGCGGCGGCGGGCAGTCGCGCGCGCAGCGCCTCCACCGGCGTGCCGACCATCCCGGCGAGCCGCCCGGCAAGCGAGGTCTCGTCGAGCACCCGCCGCGCCTCGGCCAGTTGTGCCTCGGCCTCGGCGGGCAGCGGCAGCGGGGCGGGCAGGACTTCGCCCTGCTTCTCCCCCTGGTTCTCCCCCTGGGTCTCGCCGGTGGTTTCGCTCATGGGCAGGTGTCCCCGTTACAGGATGAAGCGGCTGAGGTCGGCGTTGGCGGCCAGCGGCGCGACCTTCTCCTTCACATAGGCCGCATCCACCCGCACCGTTTCACCCGAGCGGTCGCTGGCGCTGAAGGAAACCTCCTCCAGCAGCCGCTCCAGCACGGTCGCCAGGCGGCGGGCGCCGATATTCTCGACCCGCGCGTTGATCTCGGCGGCGAGATCGGCGATCGCCTCGATGGCGTCCTCCGTCAGGTCGAGGGTGACGCCCTCGGTGCCCAGCAGCGCCACATATTGCTTGGCCAGGCTGTGCTCCGGCTCGGTCAGGATGCGGCGGAAGTCCTCGCGCGTCAGCGCCCCCAGCTCGACCCGGATCGGCAGGCGGCCCTGCAGCTCCGGCAGCAGGTCGGAGGGCTTGGCGACATGGAAGGCGCCGGAGGCGATGAACAGCACGTGGTCGGTCTTCACCGGCCCGTACTTGGTGGTGATGGTGGTGCCCTCGATCAGCGGCAGCAGGTCGCGCTGCACCCCCTCGCGGGAGACGTCGCCGCCCCGGAAGCCGCCCTCGCTGGTGCGGGCGCAGACCTTGTCGATCTCGTCGAGGAAGACAATGCCGTGGTTCTCGGCATGCTCGACGGCGGTGCGGGTCAGCTTCTCCTGGTCGAGCAGGCGGTCGGCCTCGTCCTGAGTGAGGGCCATGCGAGCATCGGCGACCGTCATCTTGCGGTGGCGCGCCGGCTTGCCGAACATCTTGCCCATCATCTCCTGGATGCCGGCCAGCTGCCCGGGCGGCATGCCCGGCACGTCCATCATGCCGATCGGTGTGCCGCCACCCTGGTCGGAGACCTGGACCTCTACCTCCTTCTGCTCCAGCTGGCCCTCGCGCAGCATGCGGCGGAACTTCATCCGCGTCTCGCCCGAGGCGCCCTCGCCGACCAGCGCCGTGACCAGCCGCTCCTCGGCGGCCAGCTCGGCCTTGGCCTGCACCTCCTTGCGCGCCGCCTCCCGCGTGCGGGTGATGGAGACCTCGACCAGGTCGCGGATGATGCTGTCCACGTCACGGCCGACATAGCCGACCTCGGTGAACTTGGTGGCCTCGACCTTGATGAAGGGCGCGTCGGCAAGGCGGGCCAGGCGGCGGGCGATCTCGGTCTTGCCGCAGCCGGTGGGCCCGATCATCAGGATGTTCTTCGGCACCACCTCCTCGCGCATGCCCTCGGGGAGCTGCTGCCGGCGCCAGCGGTTGCGCAGCGCGATGGCGACGGCGCGCTTCGCCTCATGCTGGCCGACGATGAAGCGGTCCAGTTCGGAGACGATCTCGCGCGGGGAGAGATTGACGGTTTCGTTCATGATTCAGAGCGTTTCCAGCACGAAGCGGCCATTGGTGTAGACGCAGATGCCCGCGGCGATGGTCATGGCCTTCTTCGCGATGTCCTCGGCGGACAGGCTCTCGATGTCGATCAGCGCGCGCGCGGCGGCCAGCGCGTAGTTGCCGCCGGAGCCGATGCCGATGATGGCGTCCTCCGGTTCCAGCACGTCACCATTGCCGGTGATCAGGAGGGAGCGGTTCTGGTCGGCCACGGCCAGCAGCGCCTCCAGGCGGCGCAGGTAGCGGTCGGTGCGCCAGTCCTTGGCCAGTTCCACGGCGGCGCGCTCGAGCTGGTCGGGGAAGCGCTCGAGCTTGGCCTCCAGGCGCTCCAGCAGGGTGAAGGCATCGGCCGTGGCGCCGGCAAAGCCCGCCAGCACACGGCCTCCGGCAATGCGGCGCACCTTGCGCGCATTGCCCTTGACCACGGTCTGCCCGAGGCTGACCTGGCCGTCGCCGGCCATGGCCACCTTGCCGTCCTTGCGCACGCAGAGAATGGTGGTGCCGTGCCAGCCGATCGGATCGTGGATCGGAGTCTGAGAAGTCGCGTTCATGCAGCGCAGATGGCATCGCGCCACGGCGGCAACAAGCGGGGCGCCCCACAAGCCGGGGCGGGGCGGTTCTGCCGCCCGGGCATGGCCGGCGTGCCCCGCGGGCCCACTTCTCCCTGCCATTCTCCCGACCACTCTCCCCTGGGCAAGGCCCCTCCGGCGGTCTAAGTGAACCCCATGGAGTCCAAGCCGCGCACCGCCGATATCGCCCGCAGCACCAGCGAGACGGAGATCCGCATCTCCCTCGGGCTGGATGGCACGGGGCAGGCGCAGATCGCCACCGGTATCGGCTTCCTCGACCACATGCTCACCGCCCTGGCGCGGCACGGCATGCTGGACCTGCAGGTGGAGGCCAAGGGCGACCTGCATATCGACTTTCACCACACCACCGAGGATGTGGGCATCGTGCTTGGCCAGGCGGTGAAGCGCGCGCTGGGCGACAAGCGCGGCATCCGCCGCTACGGCCATGCCGTGGTGCCGATGGACGAGGCGCTGGCCGAGGCCGCCATCGACATCTCCGGCCGCCCCTTCCTGGCCTGGAGCGTGAGCTTCCCGCGCGACACGGTCGGCGCGATGGATACCGAGCTGTTCGAGGAGTTCTTCCGCGCCTTCGCCATGAATGCTGGCATCACGCTGCACGTCATCCAGCGCGCGGGAACCAATACCCACCACATCGTCGAGGCCGCCTTCAAGGCGGTGGCACGCGCCCTGCGGCAGGCGGTGGAGCACGATCCACGCGCCGCCGGCGCCATCCCCTCCACCAAGGGAACGCTGGAAGGGTGATGCGCGCCTGGACCGTCCACCCGCCCCCCGAGCAGCCGCGCGCCTCCGTGCCGGCCGCCGGGCAGCCCGCCGCCGGTGAGGCCCCGCGGCGCCGGAAGCCACGGGAAGGGCTGGTGCTGGTGCCCGAGGGCTTCTCCCTGCTCGCCGCGCTGGTGCCGGCGCTCTGGTTCCTGCTGCACCGCATGTGGCTGGCGCTGGTGATCTATCTCGCTCTCGCCGTCCTGGCGGCGGTGCTGTTGCCGGAGGGCGTCGGGCTCTATGTCGGTCTCGCGGCGCAGGTGCTGATCGGCCTGCAGGCGCAGGACCTGCGGCGCTGGACCCTGGCGCGGCAGGGCCGCCCTATCGCCGGCGTGGTGCTGGGACGGAACCAGGAGGCCGCGCTGCTGCGCGCGCTGGCCGGCCGCCCCGACTGGGCGCGCCTGGAAGCCGGCCTGGAAGGCAAGGTGGCATGAAGGTCGCGGTCGTCGATCCCGGCTCGGGCAATCTCGCCTCGGTGCTGCGGGCGCTGCATCGCGCCGCCCGCGATGGCGGGCATGCCGCCGAGATCACCGTCGAGACCCGGCCGGAGGCGGTGGCGAAGGCCGACCGCATCGTGCTGCCGGGGCAGGGCGCCTTCGCCGCCTGCCGGCACGGGCTGGACGCCATGCCCGGCATGGTCGAGGCGGTGCAGGAGGCGGCGGTCCGCCGCGCCGTGCCCTTCCTCGGCATCTGCGTCGGCATGCAACTTATGGCGCAGCGCGGGCTGGAGCACGGCGTGACGCCCGGCCTCGGCTGGATCGCCGGCGAGATGGCGCCGATGGACCCTCGCGACGGCCGGGGCGAGGCCCTGCCGCTGCCGCAGATGGGCTGGAACGCGCTGGACTTCGCACCGGGCGCGCATCCCGTGCTGGCCGGGCTACGGCCGGGCGACCATGCCTATTTCGTGCATTCCTATGCCCTGGCCGGCGGCCGGCCGGAGGAGATCCTGGCGACCACCGACTATGGCGGGCCGGTGGTGGCCATCATCGGCCGCGACAACCTGTTCGGCACCCAGTTCCATGTTGAGAAGAGCCAGTTCACCGGGCTCCGCATGCTGGCCAACTTTCTCTCCTGGCATCCATAATGACCACCACCGAGCACGAATTGCTGGTCGAGCGCACTGAGGCACTCGACGAGGCGGATCTCGCTGATCTCTGCGAGGCCACCGATGCGGCCATTATCGAGGGCGGCGGCTTCGGCTGGGTCGAGCCGCAGGGGCGCGAGGCGCTGGCGCGGCATTTCCGTGGCGTGCTGCTGGTGCCGGCGATCGAGCTGTTCATCGCCCGGCTGGACGGTGTTCCGGTCGGCTCCGCGCAGCTCATCCGTCCGCCGCGCAACAACGAGGCGCAGGCCTTCGGTGCCCAGCTCACCCATGCCTATATCGCCCCCTATGCGCGCGGCCATGGCCTCGCCCGGCTGCTCGTCCGCCGGGTGGAGGAGCGTGCCGCCGCGCTGGGCCACCGGGTGCTGAACCTGGACGTGCGGGAGACGCAGACCACCGCCATCACCCTGTTCGAGACGATGGGCTACACCCGCTGGGGCACGCATCCCGCCTATGCGCGGGTGCGCGGCCGCACGGTGGCCGGCCACTACTACTACAAGCTGCTGGAGCCGCCGCACGGCCGCCCGCTCGACCTGCGCCCCGGCGTCAACTGACAGAAAGAAGATGGGGGTCGAACGCACTGCGTTCGACGGGAATTCCTTTCCCCGACCTTTTTCCTTTCAACCGGACCCCGCCCCATGCCTTTCACGCTCTATCCCGCCATCGACCTCAAAGCCGGCCAGGTGGTGCGCCTCAAGCGCGGCGACATGGCGCAAGCCACCATCTATGGCGACCCGGCCACCCAGGCCCGCGCCTTCGACGAGGCCGGCTTCGCGTGGCTGCATGTGGTGGACCTGGACGGCGCCTTCGCCGGCCGCCCCGCCAATGCGGAGGCGGTCTCCGCCATCCTCGCCGCCACCACCCGTCCGGTGCAGCTCGGCGGCGGCATTCGCGACATGGCGACGGTGGAGGCTTGGCTCTCGCGCGGCATCGCCCGCGTCATCCTCGGCTCGGCGGCGGTGAAGGACCCGGATTTCGCCCGCGCCGCCTGCCGCGCCTTTCCCGGCAAGGTGGCGGTGGGCATCGACGCCAAGGACGGCATGGTGGCCACTGAAGGCTGGGCCGAGGTCAGCAGCGTCTCCGCCCTCGACCTCGCCCTGTCCTTCGAGGATGCCGGGGCGGCGGCCATCATCCACACCGATATTGACCGCGACGGCATGTTGGGCGGCGTCAATGTCGAGGCCACGGCGGCGCTGGCGCGGCGCCTCTCCACCCCGGTCATCGCCTCGGGCGGCGTGGCGGGGGTGGCCGATATCACCGCCTTGAAGGCCAGTGGCAGTGTGGCGGGCACCATCATCGGGCGGGCGCTCTATGACGGGCGCCTGACGCCGGCCGAGGCGCTGGCGGCCAGCCGGTAAAGGCTGGGGGAAGGAATTCCCCCAGGCCCCCATCTTCTTTCTTCAAGTTGGGGCGCGAAAGTTTTCTCCATCCGGCAGCGCAAGGCGGGGGCTCGCGTTACCCGGCCAGGGCCGCGCCTCCCCGCGCGGCGCAGCAGGAAGGAGCACTCCATGTCCGAACTCGTCGTCGTCGGCTTCGATGATCCGCATCAGGCGGATCAGGTCCTCGCCAAGCTGGTGCAGCTCCGCCAGGAATACCTGATCGACCTGGAGGACGCGGTCGTCGTGATCCGCGCCCCCGATGGTAAGGTCCAGCTCAAGCAGAGTATGAATCTCGTGGCCGCCGGGGCTGCCTCGGGCGGGCTCTCCGGCGCACTCTGGGGCTCGCTGGTGGGGCTCTTGTTCCTCAACCCGCTGGCCGGCTTCGCCATCGGTGGCGCCCTGGGGGCGGGCACCGGCGCGCTCTCCGGCTCGATGGTCGATTACGGCATCAACGACGACTTCATCCGTTCGCTGGCGGAGACCATCCCGAACAACAGCTCGGCGCTTTTCGTGCTGATCCGCAAGGTGCAGCCGGAGAAGGTGCTGGACCAGCTTTCCGGCGTGCGCGGCCGCGTGCTGCGCACCTCGCTCTCGCCCGAGCAGGAGGAGAAGCTGCGGCAGCGACTGACGGCGGAGCGCGTCGACCCCACCGCCGGCGCCACGCCAGCTTAAGCAGAAGAAAGTTGGGGTTGGAGGGAATCCGGACCCCTCCGCAGACCCGGCAGGGGCGGAACCGGGGGAGAAGGAATTCTCCCCCGGACCCCCTCTTCCTTTTTTCTGTCATTTTTTGTCGCGCTTGCGGGGCGCGCCCGCGCCGGGGCTGGAGCAGCCCCGGCGATTGCGGCGGGAGAGGCCGTCCTTGCTGCCGGCGTGACCAAAAACTTGCAGAAAAAGGAGGGGGTTTGGGGGAGTTCGCTCCCCCAACCTATTCGAGGGCAGATTTCTCTTCCCCGCCCTTCTCAGGCGAGCTGCACGGCTTCGTCGAAGCCCAGCCGCGGCAGGCGGTCGAACAGGCCGGAGGGCTCGCCATAGCCCAGGTTGACCAGCAGGTTGGACTTGCAGCTTCCATCCGGGAAGAAGGCCGCATCCACCTTGGCATTATCGAAGCCGCTCATGGGCCCGGTATCGAGGCCGAGCGCCCGCGCCGCCAGGATCAGGTAGGCCGCCTGCAGGGAGGAGTTGCGGAAGGCGGTCGCCTCGGCGAAAGCCGGGCTGCTGGTGAACCAGGACTTGGCGTCGGCATGGGGGAAGAGCACCGGCAGCTTGTCGTAGAACTTCACGTCCCAGGCGACGAGCACCACTACCGGGGCGCTCATCGTCTTCTCCAGGTTGCCGGAGCTGAGCGCGGGCCGCAGCTTCTCCTTCCCCTCCGGCGTGCGGATGAAGACGAAGCGTGCCGGCTCGCAATTGGCGCTGGTGGGGCCCAGCTTCACCAGCTCGTACAACTCGCGCAGCGTCTCGTCGCTGACCGGGCGGTCCTGCCACTTGTTGTGGGTGCGGGCGGTGCGGAAGAGCTGGTCCAGGGCGGCGCCGGCGAGGGGTTCAGCCATCATCAATCACTCCTGTGCAGTGCACACAGAATGAGCGCGATGGGGCTGCCTGCCAATCCCGCGCCGGGAATGGCGCTCATTGAGCCGGTGAATGCCACCCGGATGGCGACGAGGGGGAGCACTGCTCCCCCAGCGGCCTCAGACCTCGACCTGTTCGACCGCCACCACTTCCGGCACGTAGTGGCGCAGCATGTTCTCGACGCCATGCTTCAGCGTGGCGCGCGAGGAGGGGCAGCCGGAGCAGGCGCCCTGCAGGTGCAGCCGCACGATGCCGTCGCGATAGCCGCGGAAGACGATGTCGCCACCATCGCCGGCCACTGCCGGGCGCACCCGGGTGTCGAGCAGCTCCTTGATCTGCGCCACGATCTCGGCGTCGGCCGGATCGATCTCGTCTTCCAGCGCCGCCTCGCCCTCGGCCTCCAGCACCACCGGCCGGCCGGCCATGTAGTGCTCCATGATGGCGCCGAGCACCTGCGGCTTCAGGGCCTGCCAGTCGGTCTCGTCCGTCTTGGTGACGGTCACGAAGTCGCCGCCGAGGAAGACGCGGGCGACGCCCTCCAGCGCGAAGAGGCGCTCGGCCAGCGGACTGCGGCCGGCGGCCTCGGCGCCGGTGAAGTCGGCGGTGCCGCGCTGCCCCATCACGTCCTGCCCGGGCAGGAACTTCAGGGTGGCGGGGTTGGGCGTGGCTTCCGTCTCGATGAACATGGGTCCTCGGCTTTTCCGTGCGTGGAGGTCGGGCTCTTCTGCCCAGGATTTGGGCGATCCACCTCGTCATCGCAACCCGAAAAGCCATTCACCCCGGGCGGGCCAGGGGTCAGCGGAGGGCTGGCGAGGGTTTTTCGCGCCGGGCGGGAGGGGCCACCGCTTCCGGCGCGGAAAAGACCCGCCACACCACGCCCCTCGGCCATCCCCGAACACGCCCTCAGGTGACGCGGTCGAGGTCCTCGTCGCTCAGATTGCCGGGCACGATGGTCATGGGCACCCGCAGGCGCGGGGCGTAGCGGCCGGTGAGCGCGGTGATCAGTGGCCCCGGCGCGCCGCCGCTCGCCGCGGTAGCGAGGATCAGGATGGAGAGCCGAGGATCCTCCTCCAGCAGCGCCAGCAGCTCGTCACGCGGATTGCCTTCGCGGATCAGCAGGATCGGCAGGCCGCCGGTGGTCTCCTGCACCTCGGCGGCGAGGGCGGAGAGCAGCTTCTCGGCTTCCTCCCGGCGCTCCTCCTGCAGCATGGCGCCGACGCCCGCCCATTCGACGTTGCCTTCCTCTTCCTCGATCACCCGCAGCAGGGCGACGCGGCCGCCGCCATTCTTGGCGCGCAGGCAGGCATAGCGCAGCGCGATGCGGCGCTCCGGGCTGTCATCAACCACCACGAGGAAGACGCGGTCGCGTCGGGCGGCTTCGGGCATCAACCCCTCCGGAACAGCACACTGCCCAGCCATCCGGCGAAGGCAGCCAGCAGCACGCAAAGTAGCCCATATACCATCGGCCGCGTGGTGGCGATATCGGCGATCCGGGCCGCCGTGCCGACGCGCACCACCTGGAAGCCCAGCTCCTGCCGTGCCACCACGCGGCCGTCCCGCACCAGCAATACCGAGACCTGGTAGTCCCCCGTATCGGTGGAGGCGGGCAGGGGTAGCCGGGCGCGGAAGAGGCGGGCGCCCGAGACCTGCATCAGCCCCTCGTCCTCGTACCACAGCCGCGCATTCTGTTTCAGCCGCAGCAGGGCCTCGCGGAAGCTCGGGTCCTGGGTGCCGGAGGCCCGCAGCGGCAGGTTGTCGAGGCCGAGCCGCTTGGCCTGCCGCTCCTCGGGCGGCAGCATTACGCGCAGCGGCCGGGTCCCGGTCAGCAGATAGAAGCCGGGCACCTCGCGGAAGCGCGCCGAGGCGCCATTGACCCAGAAGCCGAGCACGCGGGTCTTGCGCCGCACCACCATCGGCTCCGGCGTGCTCTGCGCCACCACCAGGACATCGTCCCCGCCCGGCCCGAGCAGGCGCTCGGTGGCGCCGAAGACCAACAGGTCTGTGCCGCTGAAGCCGGTGGTGATCTCGACGCGCGACTGCGACAACTCCGCCACCAGCGGCGGCCGCCCCTCGGCCGGGGCACCCGGCGGGGGCGGAGGGGGGGGCGGCAGGGGCTGGGCCGCCGCCGGCGTGGCGAGGCGCAGCGCGAGGAGCAGCCCCAGAAACGGCCGCCAGGCCTTCATGGCGGCGCCCTCATGACGGAATCGGGCCGATCGCGAACAGGCTTTCCGGTGTGGCGACGAGCCCCCAGAGCAGGCTGGCGGCGACCCCCAACACCATCAGGCCGAGCAGCGCGCGGGTTTCCTCGCCGCGCAGCCGCGTGCCCATGGCGGCGCCGAACTGCGCGCCCGCCACGCCGCCGAGCAGCAGCAGCAAAGTCAGCACGATGTCCACGCTGCCGGTCTGCATCGCCAGCAGCATCGTCACATTGGCGGAGACGAAGACCACCTGGAACAGCGAGGTGCCGATCACCACCGCGGTCGGCATGCCGAGCAGGTAGATCATCGCCGGCACCAGCATGAAGCCGCCGCCTACGCCCATGACGGCGGAAAGGGCACCGATGCAGAAGCCGACCAGAAGCGGCGGGATGACGGAGATGTAGAGCCGCGACTTGCGGAAGCGCACCTTCAGCGGCAGGCCGTGCATCCAAAAATGCGGGTGCAGCCGCACCGGCCCCGCCTGCCGCCGGCGGCGCAGGATGGCGCGCACGCTCTCCCGCACCATCAATGCGCCGACGCTCCCGAGGACAAAGACGTAGAGCACCGACACCGCGAGGTCGAACTGGCCGAGATGGCGCATCCAGTCGAAGATCTGCACGCCGAGCGCCGAGCCGCTGAAGCCACCGGCCAGCAGCACCAGCCCCATCCGTACATCGACATTGCCGCGTCGCCATTGCGCGAAGAGGCCGGAGACGGAGGAGCCCAGCGTCTGGTTGGCGCCGCAGGCCACCGCGACGGGGGCGGGAATGCCGATCAGGATCAGCAGCGGCGTCAGCAGGAAGGCGCCGCCCACGCCGAACAGGCCCGACAGCCAGCCGATGCCGAAGCCGATCCCCAGAAGCAGCAGCGCATCCACCGACATCTCGGCGATGGGCAGGTAGACCTGCATCGTATTCCCACTCTTCACGCCACGAGGGAGGGCTGTCGATTCAAGCCCACAGCCCCGACCCTGCAAGGGACATTCCGAATACGGCAAGTCTTAGGCTAAAGCATTAAGTGTGGGGCAAGCCGCCGTATCAACCGGGAATCGCCAGCATGTCCATCTTCCTGAGCCGCCGTGCCCTGCTGGCCACGAGCCTGGCGGCGCCGCTGGCCGCCCCGGCGCTGCGTCGGGCGCAGGCCACCGATGCCTCGGCCCGTATCAGCCTGCTGCACATCAACGACTTCCACGCCAGGCATGAGGGCCAGCAGGCCAGCGGTGCCGCCTGCCGGGCGGACCGCCCCTGCCTGGGCGGCAGCGCCCGCCTGGCCACGGGCTTCGACGCGCTGGAGGCGGAGGCGCGTGCCGAGGGCCGCCCAGCGCTGCGACTCGATGCGGGCGATCAGTTCACCGGCAGCCTCTACCACACGGCGCATCAGGGCCGGGCTGAGGCGGCGGTGCAGCATGCCACCGGCTGCCGGGCCATGGCGCTCGGCAACCACGAATTCGACGGCGGGCCGGAACGGCTGGCCGCCTATGCCGGATGGGTGGATTTTTCGCTCCTCTCAGCCAATCTCGACACCTGTCGGGAGCCGCGCCTAGCCGGCAGGATCCGCAGCCACACTGTGTTCCGCCATGGCGGCGCCCGCATCGGGCTGATCGGCCTGACTACCGAAACCACGCCGGAAGCCTCCAGCCCCGGCCCCACCCTCGCCTTCACCGATGCGCACGAGGCGGCGCTGCGCGCCATCGCGACGATCCGCGCCGAGGGGCCGGCCACCATCGTGCTGCTCTCGCATCTCGGCTACCGTCCCGACCAGGAACTCGCGTCGGCGGTGCCGGGAATCGACCTGATCATCGGCGGGCACTCACACACGCTGCTGGCCAGTGACCTGCCGGACGCCGAGGGGCCGAGCCCCACCGTCATCGACGGGCCGGACCGGCCGGTGCGCATCCTGCAGGCGGGCTGCTACGGCCGCTGGATCGGGCGGTTCGATCTCGACCTGGCGCCGGACGGGCGCATCCTGGCGCATGGCGGCCGCGTGCTGCCGGTGACGCCCGCGCTGGCCGAGGATGCCCAGGTAGCGGCGATCGTCGCCGGTTACGGCAGGGCATTGGCGGAGCTGCGGGCCCATTCCATCGGCCGCAGCCCGGCGGCGCTCCCCAACAGTGACTGCCGCAAGGGTGAATGCGGCCTCGGCAATGTCATCGCCGAGGCGATGCTGGCGGCGGTGCCGCATGCCGAGATTGCGGTGACGAATGGCGGCGGGCTGCGCGCCGGCCTGCCGGAAGGCAACATCACCCTCGGCGACGTGCTGGAGGTGCTGCCCTTCGGCAATACCCTGGCAACGCTTACCCTCCGCGGCGGCGACCTGAAGGAGGCGCTGGAGATCGGCCTCTCGCGCTATGCGCAGAACGGCGGCGGCTTCCCGCAGGTGGCGGGGTTGCGCTACCGCTTCGACCCCGATGCGCCGGTCGGTCAGCGGCTGCGCGAGGTCAGCGTCGCCGGGGAGGGCGGCTTCGGGCCGCTTGACCCGGAGCGGGTCTACCGCGTCGTCACCAATAACTTCAACCGGCGCGGCGGAGACGGCTATACGCTCTTCCGCGACAAGGCGCTGGAGGCCTATGACAACGGCCCGCCGCTGGAAGACGTGGCCGCCGCCTATATCGCCGCCGACGGCGCCTTCCGCACCCGGCTGGACGGGCGCATTACCCGCGAGTGACGAGAATAAAGGTCGGGGGGAGGAATTCCCCCGAACCCCCATCTTCTTTCTGTCGGTTTGATGCTGCGCTCTGAGCGAGCGTGGGAACCGGCAGAAAAAAGAAGGGCGTCTGGAGGTGGACGGGGTCTTGCATAGGATCGCCCCTGCGTGCCCTCGTGGTTTCGCTTGCCCATCCCGCGCGGATTCCCCGAGGAGCCCAGATGACGAACGCCGCCCCATCTTCGCCTCGTCCGATCATCGATGCGCACGGTCTCTGGAAGCGCTTCGGCAACCTGGCGGTGCTGAAGGGGGTGGATCTCCGCGTGGCCGAACGCGAGTTGGTCTTCATCATCGGCCCCTCCGGTTCCGGCAAGTCCACCCTGCTGCGATGCCTGAATCGGCTGGAGGAGCCGGATGACGGCTCGATCCATGTGGACGGCATCGAGCTGCTCAGCCCGAAGACCGACATCAACGCCGCGCGCCGCCGCATCGGCATGGTCTTCCAGTCCTTCAATCTCTACCCGCACATGACGGCGCGGCAGAACGTGATGCTGGCGCTGCGCAAGGTGCTGGGAAAGGACAAGGCGGAGGCGGGCGAGATCGCCGCCCGCGCGCTGACCCGTGTGGGGCTCGCGGAGCGGATGGAACACTATCCGGCACAGCTTTCCGGTGGGCAGCAGCAGCGCGTCGCCATCGCCCGCGCCATCGCGCTGGAGCCGCGTGTCATGCTCTTCGACGAGCCGACCAGTGCGCTCGACCCCGAACTGGTCGGCGGCGTGCTGAACGTGATGCGCGAACTGCGGCAGGACGGCATGACCATGGTGGTGGTCAGCCACGAGATGGCCTTCGCCCGTGCCGCCGCCGACCGCGTGGTCTTCATGGCTGACGGCGAGAAGCTGGAGGAGGGGCCGCCGGCACAGATCTTCGGCGCGCCGCAGCACGAGCGCACCCGCGCCTTCATCCGCCAGATCGACCGTCACTGAGGCGGGAATACTGATCCCCATGGGCGGTTTCGAGAGCTTTCTCTTCTCCTTCTTCAACCCGAAGGTCATGGCGACCTATCTGCCGATGATCGCGCAGGGCTTCGGGCTGACCATCGTGCTGGCCCTGCTGATCGTGGTCTCCGGCCTCATCTCCGGCCTGGCGCTGGCGGTGCTGCGCAGCTTTGGCCTACGGGTGCTGAACTGGGGCATCATCTTCGTGGTGGACCTGTTCCGCGCGCTGCCGCCGCTGGTCATCATCGTGCTGCTGTTCTTCGGCCTGCCGGCGGCGGGCATCAGCATCTCCGGCTTCGCCGCCACCTGGCTCTCGCTGAGCCTGGTTCTGATGGCCTTCGCCGAGGAGATCTTTTGGGCCGGCATCACCGCCGTGCCGAAGGGGCAGTGGGAGGCGGCGCGCTCCACCGGCCTCACCTTCCTGCAGACGCTGCGCATGGTGGTGCTGCCGCAGGCGCTGCGCATCACCATCCCGCCGCTGACCAACCGCACCATCGCCATCACCAAGGGCACGGCGCTCGGCTCGGTGGTGGGCGTGGCCGAGATCCTGGGCGCGGCGCAGAGCGGCATGGCCTTCTCCGGCAATCCCTCGCCGCTGACACTGGGGGCCATCGCCTACCTGATCCTGTTCATCCCCGTGGTGGCCTTCGGCCGCTGGGTCGAAACCCGCTTCGCCTGGAAGCGCTGAGGGAAGCGCCGTCATGCAGGATTTTATCTTCGCCTTCCTCAACCTGGAGATCATCCGGGCTGCCTGGCCAATCCTCTGGAGCGGCTTCCTCTACACCCTGGGGCTGTCGCTGATCACCGTGCCGCTCGGCCTCATGGGCGGCGTGGCGCTGGCGCTGCTCGCCACCTCCGCGCCACGCCCGGTGCGGCTGGTAGCGGCCGGCTGGACCGACCTGTTCCGCGCCATTCCGCCGCTGGTGCTGCTGGTCTTCCTCTATGCCGGCCTGCCCTTCGCCGGCATCGATGTCGGCGCCTGGGGCGCGGTGGCCATCGGCTTCCTTCTCAACACCGGCGCCTATTACGGCGAGGTGCTGCGCGCCGGCATCGAGAGCGTGCCGCGCGGTCAGATGGAGGCGGCGCGCTCCACCGGCCTCTCGCGCGGGCAGGCGCTGGCCCATGTGGTGCTGCCGCAGGCGGTGCGGAACGTGCTGCCCGATCTCATCAGCAACACGCTGGAGGTGGTGAAGCTCACTTCCATCGCCAGCGTGGTGGCGTTGCCGGAATTGCTGTTCCAGGCCCGGCAGGCGCAGAGCGTCACCTACAACGCGACGCCGATCGTCGCCGCGGCGCTGGCCTACTTCCTGCTGCTCTGGCCGCTGGTGCGGCTCGTCTCGAAGCTGGAGAACAAGGCGATGGCGGGGCGGTGAGCGCCAGGGGCGCCGCCCCCATTGGTCCCTTGGGACCCTGCCATTCGGCCCGGCGTCAAAGCGCGATGCGGAAGCGGAGTGCCTCGCCGCCGCCATAGGCCGTGGGCTTGCGGAAGCGCTCCACCAGTACGCCACCGCAGGCAAGGATGACCCGCTGCGAGGCGAGATTGTCCGGGCTGGTCGTCAGCTCGACGTAAGGGAGACCCACGGCACGAGCTTCCGGCAGCATCAGCGCGAGGGCGCGTTTCGCATGGCCCCGTCCCTGCTTCCAGGGCACCACGGCATAACCGATATGGCCCAGCACATGAGGTGGCAGCGCGGCGGTCCCGGGCTGCCAGCGGAAGCCGATCGAGCCGCAGAAGCCAGCCTTCCAGATCCAGCGCCGGATGCCGGGCAGGCGGGGAATCTCGGAGCCATCCGGCAGGCGGACCGGAGTATCCCTCGCCGCGCGGTCATCCAGCCGGGCCAGGAAGTCCGTGGCATCGGCGGTGATGGCCGCCAGCTGCTCGCGCCGGATTTCCTCCGGCCGGATATTGTCCGGCGACCATCCCCGCACCAGCGCCGCCGCATAGGCGGGCAGCCGCGCGAGGGAGGGCATGACGAGCTGGGCTTCCGACATGCTGCGCATCCGGGGAAAGGCGCGGGAGAACCTTTCTGAACGTCTGGCCTTTGCCGGGCCGGCTTGGCCGGAGCCAGCCTGACAGAAAAGGACGCCCGCACGGAGGAATTCCTTTGCCTGTCCTTTCTGTCCGGCAGCGGTCTGGCTTCCGGCTTCAATGGAAAGGTGGAATGATTCCGCCGCCGGCCGGAGAGCCGGCCAGGAGGAACACCATGCAGCGCAGAGAACTCGCCCAGGGCATGATGCTTGCCACCCTCTTCGGCTTTACCCGGCCGGCCACCGCCCAGACCACCACCCAGCAGCCGCCGGCGCCGGGCGCCACATCCTGGGCCACGGCCTGGACCGCCTCGGCCCATGGCCCCTATCCCGTTGGCAATCCCTCGGCGCAGCCGAACCAGTCCTTCACCTTCCCTGCGCCGCAGGAGGGGGCACGCGACCAGAGCTTCCGCCTCATTCTGCGGCCGACGCTCTGGGGCCGGCAGGCGCGGCTGCGCTTCACCAATGTCTTTGGCACGCAGCCGCTGCACCTGGACGGCGTCCATCTCGGCCTGCAGTTCGGCGGCGCCGCGCTGCTGCCCGGCAGCAACCGCCCCGTCCGCTTCGGGGGAGAGGAGGGCGTCACCATCGCCCCGGGCGGGCAGGCCTGGTCGGACCCGGTGGACCTGCCCTTCGCCGACAACCCTGATGACCCGCTGCTGATGGGCCGCAAGCTCGCCGTCTCCTTCCATGTCGTGGACCGCTCGGGGCCGATGACCTGGCATGCCAAGGCGCTGCAAACCTCCTATCTCACCGCGCCGGGCGCCGGCGCGCGCGGGCAGGAAGAGGGCGAGGCTTCCTTCCCTTTCTCCACCACCTCCTGGTTCTTCCTCGATGCGGTGGACATGATGGTGCCGACCGGCACGCCGGTGATCCTGTGCTTCGGCGATTCGATCACCGACGGCACGGCCTCGACCCTGAACGGCGACGACCGCTGGCCGGATGTGCTCGCGCGCCGGCTGAAGGCGACGCTGGGCAACCGCGTCGCGGTGATCAATGCGGGGATCGGCGGCAACCAGGTGGTCGGCCCGGCCGAGTACGGACCGGACAAGCCCTTCCCCGGAGGCCCTTCCGCCCTCTCGCGTCTGGAGCGGGACATCATCAGCCTCTCGGGGATCCGCACCGTGATCTGGCTGGAGGGCACCAATGATTTCAGCCGCAACGGCAATGCCGCGCTGGAAGCGGTCTCGGAGGGCATGCGCCAGGGCGTGCGGCGCCTGCGCGAAGCGATCCCGGGCGTCTGGCTGGTGGGTGCCACGGTAACACCGGCGCTCGGCAGCTCCAGCCCGGCGCATGGTCATGCCGAGCAGGACGAGAAGCGCCGCGGCCTGAACGAATTCATTCGCACCTCCGGCCTGTTCGACGCGGTGGTGGATTTCGACACCGCGACGCGCGACCCGGCGAGCGGCGGCCTGAAGCCGGAGATGGTGCCCGAATCAACTACCGGGGGCCCCGGCGACAAGCTGCACCCCAACCGCGCCGGCTACCTGGCCATGGCCATGAGCATCGCGCCCGCCGACCTCCTCCCTTTCCACTGACGCCGGTGACGCCGGGCGGGGAGGGGGCCTATCCCCCCGGCGGGGGCGCGGGGAGTGGCGCCCCCTGCCGCACCGGCCGGGCCGGAACCCCGCCCATCGTCGCGCCGGCCGCCACATCCGCCACCACGGCCGCGCCGACCCCGATGACGGCGCCGCCTCCGATCCGCACCCCCGGCCGCACTCCGGCCAGGATGCCGACCAGCACCTCGCATCCGAGCCGCACGCCGCCGCCCAGCACCGCGCCGGGCGCGATGTGGCAGGCCGGGCCTAGCTGGCAATCATGCTCGACGATGCAGCCAGTGTTGAGAATGGCGTGGTCCCCGACGATGGCGGCGGCTCCGAGCACGGCGCGCGGCATCGCCACGCCGCCTGCGCCGAGCCTCGCGTCGCCGGCCAGCACGGCGGAGGGGTGGAGGACCGGCGGCAGGTCGAAGCCGAGCGCCAGGAGCTGCTCTCCCAGCTGGCGCCGCAGGGCATTGCCGCCGAGCGCGACATGGGCGGCGGCGAGCCCTTCCGCCCTTAGCGCCCCGGCGCGCGCCACCGGCCCCAGCCAGGGGAGGCCGGGAAGGCCGGTGCAGACCGGGTCATCGTCCAGCACGCCCGCCGGCATGGGCCAGCCGGCATCGCGCAGGGTGGCGAGCACCGCGCGGCCATGCCCGCCGGCCCCCACCAGCAGCAGGCGCGGTCGCTCCATTCAGATCGCGACGCGGACGCCGAGCTCCACGACGCGGTCGCTCGGGATGCGGAAGAATTCGGTGGCCGGCATGGCGTTGCGGCTCATCAGCGAGAAGAGCCACTGCCGCCAGGCCGCCATCTTCGGGGCGGCGGCGGCCACCAGGGTCTCGCGGCCCAGGAAGTAGCTGGCCTGCATCGGCTCGAAGGCGACACCGTATTCGCGCAGCGCCTCCAGCTCGCGCGGGATGTTCGGGCTCTCCTGGAAGCCGTAGCGCAGCATGACGCGATGGATGCCCGGGGCCAGCTCCGTCACCTCGCGCCGCTGTGGCGCCAGCGGCACGTCCACATTCTCCACCGTGACGAACAGCACGCGCTCGTGCAGCACCTTGTTGTGCTTCAGGTTGTGCAGCAGGGCATTGGGCACGTAGTCGGCCTGGCCGGTCATGAAGACGGCGATGCCGGGCACGCGGATGGTGCGCGACTGCGGCAGGCGGGCCAGGAAGGACTTCAGCGGCAGGCTGTCCTGCCGGAAGCGGGCGAAGAGCAGCTCGCGCCCGCGCCGCCAGGTCAGCATCAGGATGAAGATGCAGGCGCCGAGCAGCAGCGGCACCCAGCCGCCATCCGGCACCTTCAGCACGTTGGAGATGAAGAACGCGGAGTCGAGCAGGAACAGCGGCACCACCACCGCCGCGACGGCGAGGCGGGGCCAGCCGAACTGCCGGCGGAAGATCAGGCCGGAGAGGGTCGAGGTGCAGAGGAAGGTGCCGGTGACGGCCAGCCCATAGGCGGCGGCCAGGCTGTCCGAATCCTGGAACGCCAGCACCAGGAGGATCACGCCGGTCAGCAGGGCGAAGTTGATCTGCGGCATATAGATCTGCCCTTCCTCGGTCTCCGAGGTATGGCAGACGACGAGGCGCGGCAGGAAGCCGAGCTGCACGCATTGCCGGGCGATGGAGAAGGCGCCCGAGATCATCGCCTGGCTGGCGATGATGGTGGCGCAAGTGGCCAGCACCACCAGCGGCAGGCGGAACCAGGAGGGTGCCAGCAGGTAGAAGGGGTTCTCCAGCGCCGCGCGGTCGGCCAGCATCAGCGCGCCCTGGCCGAAATAGTTCAGCGTCAGCGCCGGCAGGACCGCGAAGAGCCAGACGAGCTGGATCGGGCGGCGGCCGAAATGCCCCATATCGGCATAGAGCGCCTCGGCGCCGGTCACCGCCAGCACCACGGAGCCGAGCGCGATGAAGGCGGCGAGATGGTAGCGGAAACAGAACTCGATCGCGTAGTGCGGCGAGAGGGCGAGCAGCACCGCCGGCTCGCGCACGATCTCCACCAGGCCCAGCACCGCCAGGCTCAGGAACCAGAGCGCGGTGATCGGACCGAAGACCCGGCCGATGCTGTGGGTGCCCTTGTACTGCACCAGGAAGAGCGCCAGCAGCACGCCGAGGGCGATGGGGATGACGGCGTCGGTGAAGGCGGGGGAGATGACCTTCAGGCCTTCCACCGCCGAGAGGACGGAGATGGCCGGGGTGATGATGCCATCCCCGAAGAACAGCGCGGCGCCGGCGATTCCCACCAGCATGATCAGGTTGCGCCCGCGCTCGCCGCGGCCGACGCGCTGCGCCAGCGCCATCAGCGCCAGGATGCCGCCCTCACCGCGGTTGTCGGCCCGCATCACCAGCAGCACGTATTTCACCGTGACCACCAGCACGAGCGACCAGAAGATCAGGCTCAGCACGCCGAGGATTTCCCAGCGCTCCAGACCGTCGGAGGCGAAGTGCAGCAGTGAGGCGCGGAGCGCATAGAGCGGGCTGGTGCCGATATCCCCGTACACCACACCGAGCACGCCGAGCAGGAGGGCGGGGGTGAGGGGGCGGTTGGCGGGGGTGTGGGAGTTTTCCTGGGACACTGCCGTGCTGCGCTGATACCGGGCGCAAGGAGTAGGATGCGCCTTATGTGCGGCGCAAGAGGCAGTGCGGGTAGGGCACCCGCTACCGCTGCCCCCCTCCGAGGCGGAGGATGCCCCACTCATGCCGCTGTGATGGCGGGACGGGATCATCCGCCAGGGCGGGGAGGGCGCCGCGCCCCCCTCGGCCTGTGGTCAAGGCCCGGCGGCGACGCCCCCGGGCCGGACCGTCAGATGCGGGCGCGGGCTGCCGTGCGTGGCGCCGTTTCCGCGAGATCCTCGGCGAAGATGTCCCGGTCCTTGGTCTCGGGCACGAAGAAGGTGCCGATGACCACGGTCACCAGGGCGATCACCACCGGGTACCAGAGGCCGTAATACACGTCGCCGGTCTGCGCGATCATGGCGAAGGCGGTGGCCGGCAGCAGGCCTCCGAACCAGCCATTGCCGATATGGTAGGGCAGCGACATCGAAGTGTAGCGGATCCGGGTCGGGAACAGCTCCACCAAGGCCGCCGCGATCGGGCCGTAGACCATGGTGACGTAGAGAACCAGCAACGTCAGCACCCCGATCAGCACGGCCGGCTGCTCGCGGAAGATGTCGAAGGGGTGGGCAATGCGCACCACCGTGGGGTTGCTGGCCGCGGGATAGCCGGCGGTGGTGATGGCGGCGCCGAGCGCGGTGGCGAAGTTGGGGTCCGTGGAGGAGATGGCGGTGTCGCCCACCCGCACCACCGCGGCGCTGCCGGGCGCGGCATCCTCGACGTGGTAGTTCACCGAGAGCCGGGCCAGGGCCGCCTTGGCGATGTCACAGGAATTGGTGAAGCGCGCGGTGCCGGTCGGGTTGAACTGGAAGGAGCAACTGGCCGGGTCGGCCTGCACCACCACCGGAATGTTCTGGTGCGCCGCGTGCAGGGCCGGGTTGGCCTCGGCGCTGATCAGCTTGAACAGCGGGAAATAGGTCAGCGCGGCGAGCAGGCAGCCGCCCAGGATGATCGGCTTGCGGCCGATCTTGTCGGAGAGCCAGCCGAAGAAGACGAAGCCGCCACAGGCGAGCAGCAGCGCCCAGGCGATCAGGATGTTGGTGGTGTAGCTGTCCACCTTCAGCACGGAGCCGAGGAAGAACAGCGCGTAGAACTGACCCGTGTACCAGACCACCGCCTGGCCGGCGACCAGCCCGAGCAGCGCCAGGATGGCGATCTTGGCGTTCTTCCACTGGCCGAAGGCCTCGGTCAGCGGCGCCTTGGACTGGGTGCCCTCCTCCTTCATCTTCTTGAAGGCTGGGCTCTCCTGCATCTGCATGCGGATCCAGACGGAAATGGCGAGCAGGACAACCGAGACCAGGAAGGGAACGCGCCAACCCCACTCCCGGAATGCCTCGGCCCCCATCAGCGCCTGGCTGCCGAGGATCACGAAAAGCGAGAGGAACAGCCCGCCCGTGGCGGTGATCTGGATGAAGCTGGTGTAGAAGCCGCGCCGGCCATGCGGCGCGTGCTCGGCCACATAGGTGGCAGCGCCGCCATACTCGCCGCCCAGCGCCAGGCCCTGCAGGCAGCGCAGCACCAGCAGGATGATGGGGGCCGCGATGCCGATCTGCGCCGCCGTCGGCAGGATGCCGACGCAGAAGGTCGAGGCACCCATGATCACGATGGTGACGAGAAAGGTGTATTTGCGCCCTACCAGGTCGCCCAGCCGGCCGAAGACCAGCGCGCCGAAGGGCCGCACCAGGAAGCCGGCGGCGAAGGCCAGCAGGGCGAAGATGTTGCGGGTGGTCTCGTCGAAGATGGGGCGCCCGTCATCGCCCAGCACGGTGAAGAACTTGGCCGCCACGAAGGCGGCCAGCGAACCGTAAAGATAGAAGTCGTACCACTCGAACACGGTGCCGAGCGAGGAAGCGAGGATGACCTTCTTCTCCTCCCGTGTCATGGGCCGGTTCGCGGCGTCGGTTCTCGGAATGGCGGCGCGCATCTGTGAACTATCCCCTACCCTGTCCCGGATGCACGGCCTGCGCGCCCCGGCGTTCTCGTTGAGCGTTCCTTGCACAGGCTGCCCCGCGCCGGGGGTGGTGCCCCGCTCCGGCTCCCCGCCCGGCCCGGAGGGGCGAGGGCGGCGGGGCACGGGCGGCCTCCGTGCTGCAGCAGCAATATTTTCATCAGACCTGTGCTGCGGAGCGCAACAGATTTCACTGGGATCCCGAAACGGCCTGCCGCGGCAGGCCGGGGAAGCCGTGCCCGGCGGGTTGGGGAGCTGGATGAATGAAAGTTCATCCGAATCCCCGTCCGCGGGCGATATCGGCAGGTTGTGTCACCTGCAACGCTTTCCCTGGCGCGATGTTCCCCCCATATCACTCCTGGCGGCGTGCTCCCGCCCCCTGGCAGGGTCCTGCAAGGGAGAGGCGGGAGCGGGGCTGGCGGAGGAGCATGGGTTCGACGCGTGGAACAGCCACAAAACCCGCCCCACGGCACCGGGCGACGCAAAAGCAACTGGCATCTTCGTGTGCGGGGCGTCAGCATGCGGAGGGAAGGGGGCCCTGATGGACACGCTCCGCACTCTCGCTGACCACTCGATCCGCCGCCTTCTCGGCTGCATCGCGCTGGGCATCGGCCTCGTCATGGTGGCGCTCGCCAATCGGCCGGTGCTGGCGCTACAGAGTGGCGCGCTGCTGACGGCGGCGGTCTGGCTCGGCCTCTGGGGCGCCGCCCTGCAGGTGCCGCGCCAGGATCTCCGCCGCAGTGCCCTCTGGCGCCAGCTTTCGGTCATGGCCGGTGAAGGCGCGCAGCGGCTGCGCGGCCCACGGGGGCGCCACCAGCTCGCTGCCATCCTGGCCGAGCGACTGCTCTGGCACGCCAACCGCGCCGCCCTGGCCGCCGCCGCCCTGGGCAGCCTGTGCCTCGCCCTCTCCGGGTACCGCCTCCTGCTGCAGGATTGACTCTGTTCCGGACCCGTGGCGGTTGACGCGCTCCGCCCCGGGGGGGAAGGTGGCGCCGGTCCCTGGTCCGGCGGAGTGCAGAACCATCAGCGATCCCGATCTGGAGCTCCTGGTCGATGCCGTGCGGAACCAGGAGATCATCGCTCCAAATCCGCCCGCTTATCGTCTGGACGAATCGGTGGGGCACCTGCTGCGGCGGGCGCACCAGCGGCACGCCTCGCTGTTTCAGGACCGCGGCGCGGTCGGCGGCCTGACCTCCACCCAATTCGCCACCCTCCTGAAACTCGCAGAACTGGGGCAGGCTACGCAGAACGCGTTGGGTCGCGCTGTGGCGCTGGACCCGGCCACCATCCAAGGTGTCGTCGCCCGGTTGCGCGACCGCGGGCTGCTGGAAGTGGGCCGTGATCCGCTGGATCGCCGCACCGTCGTGCTCTCGCTCGCCCCGAGCGGGGAGGCGGTGCTGGCCGAGGCGGTGGAACAGGGGCGCCGCGCCAATGAGCGGCTCCTGGCGCCGCTTTCTGTGGAGGAGCGGATGATGCTGGTCGGGTTGTTGCGGCGACTGCTCGCCTGAGGGCTCGCCTTCCCGGGCGGCCTTTCAGGGTGGCGGAAGGGAAGACGCGCGGCCTCCCCGTTCCGTCAATCCCCGGCCGGGCCGCCCTCAGTGCGGGCTGCGACGCCGGCGCAGCATGCCCACCAGGATGCCGATCCAGGAGGAGCGCGCCACTCCGCTGAGGAACGGCAGCAGTCCGACACTGGCGCGAGCCTGGGCCAGGGCGGTATCGCGCAGCAGCCGGGCCTCGATCTCCTGCGGGCTGGGCCGGTTGCGCACCGCCAGCAGCAGGAGCAGCAGGGCCAGCACCAGATCGCCGCAGGTGATCCAGGCCGCCCGGGCCAGCGGGCTCCAGGACTCGAGGGCGAACCACACCAGCACATGCGCCATGGTGAAGGCGGCGCAGAGCAGGACCGCCGCGACCGCACCCAGGACAAGGCGCCCCACCATGCGGCGCGCCTGCAGGCCGAACAGGACGCGCTCCGCGTCGAAGGCGGCGGCGGCCAGACGGATCGCCCGCATCGCGGCTCAGCGCCGCAGCAGACGGGCGAGGAGGTAGCCCACCCCCATGGCAATGAGAATGGTGGCGACCGGCCGCTCGCGCACCAGACCGAGCGCCTGCTCGGCCTCGCGGCGAGTGGTGGCGCTCACCTCCTGGGCGAGGTGCTGGGCGCGGCCGGAGGCGCGGGAGACGGCTGGCGTCACCTGCTCGCTCATCAGCGCCTCGACCTTGCGGCGCAAGTCGGCGATGCGCTCCTCCACGGAGCCCAGGTCGACGGACGGATAACGGCTCATCTGTGTCCTCCTGCTCTAAGCGGTGCGGGGCCCGGTGGCGGCCCGCCTGCCTGCCGCAGCATGCCCTGCCGGCAGGTAGGGGCGCCACCCGGGGCTGCCGGGGATGGCCGGATCAGTTCAAGGCGCGGTCGATGCTGCGGCCCATCCGCTCGCCCGGGCCGCGCGGCGGATCAACGGCATCGCGCAGGTTATGGCCGGCATTGTCGAGCTTTTCGCCGGTCCGCTCCGCCGGCCCCTCGCTGCACGCCGCCAGCGGACCCAGCAAGGCAAGGACGGGCAAGGTGGCGATCATCAGCTTGCGCATCGGGAACTCCTTATCTTATGGCTGCGACAACGCCAGCCCTGGGCGGGGGGTTGCGTCACGGGCTCCGCGATCGCTGCCGCGTGCGAAGGGGCGGGTTGCCCGGAGCCCGTTTGGGAATGGCGTCGGGCCGGGACTGCGGCCCTCCCTACCCGGCCCCAAAACTCTCGCTAGCTCTCCGTTGCTCCCGTCGGGAACGGGCTCTCAGCCGCCTGCGCCATTGGCCGCCCTGATCGTCTCGGTATCGGCCGGCTCCCCCTCACGGCGGCGCAGGGGGAATTGCAGCACCAACTCGGTACCGCCGTCGCGGCGGATCTCGATCTCACCGCCGAGATGCTGGGCGAAGCCGCGGATCAGCGTCAGGCCGATGCCATGGGCGGCCTCCTCGTCGTCCAGCCTCATGCCGAGGCCGTCGTCCCGCACCGTCAGCGTCACGTTGTTGCCCTCGGCGTGGACGGAGACGGTCACGGTGCCGCTGCGGGCGTCGGGAAAGCCGTGCTTGATGGCGTTGGTGACCGTCTCGGTGACCAGCAGCGCTAGCGAGACGGCCTGGTCGGTGACGATCTCCAACTCGTCCGCCTCCACCACCAGGGCGATGCGCTGGCCCGGCCGCTCGCCCAGCGCGGCGAAGAGCTGCTGCCCCAGTTCCTCCAGGAAGGGGCGTAGCGCGATCATCTCGAAGGTCTGGTTTGTGTAGAGGTGGCGGTGCAGCGTCGCCAGCGCCTGCACCCGGTCGCGTGCGGTGATGAACTCGGCGCGGGCGCGGGGGTCGCGTAGCCGCCCCGCCTGCAGGTTCAGCAGCGAGGCGACGATCTGCAGGTTGTTCTTTACGCGGTGATGGATCTCGGCCATCAGCAGGTCCCGCTGCCGCAGGGCGCCGCGCAGCTCCTCCTCGCGGGCGCTGATCGCCTGGGCAGCATCGGCCACCGCCCGCTCCAGCGCACGCACCTCGTCCGGCTCGCCATGCAGCGGGCGACTGCGGAAGGGCGCCCCCGGCCGCCACTGCCGCACCCGCGACGCCAGCACCCGCAGCGGGCGGGCGATGGCGAGATCCGCCCCGAGCACGATCACCACAAGGCAGGCCAGCAGGAAGGCGGCGAGCTCCAGGGCGCGGCGCAGCAGCACGGCATTGGCGGCGCGGCGGATATTCTCGGTGGGCAGGCCGACCAGCAGCCGCAGCCCGGGCGCCAGCGGCGTGCTGGCATAAGCGAAGGCGGCCCCACTCTGGGCGCGGCTTTCCAGCGTCACCGCCTGGTGCCGCTCCAGCAGGCCGTGCAGGACGGCAGGCGTCGGCAGGTCGAGCGGGCTGGCGCGGGTGAGGGGCAGGGCGACGGCGCTGCTGTCCACCAGCCAGAGCCGCTGGGAGGCCCGCTCATCGGTCTGTGCCTCCCGCTGCACGAAATGGTCGAGCAGGATGCTGCCGGCGAGGACGCCGCGCAGGGCGCCATTCGCCTCGAGCGGTATGGCGCCGACGATCACCCGCTCCCCGGCACTGTCACGGCGAAAAGGGGTGAGGACGAATTTCCGTTGGGCCACGACGGCGTGAAAGTAATCCGCTGGGGGCTTCGGCCGGTCCGGCGAAACCGGGCGGGCGCTGCAGCGCAGCTGCCCCTCGGGATCGAGGAGCCAGAAATTGGCATAGCGGTCGGCGTAAAGGGCGAGCAATTCGCGCGCGAGCGGCAGGCAGCCGGCTTCCTCGAGCGGCTGCAACAGGGCCGGACTACTGCCGAGGCCGGCCAGGGTCTGGCGCAGGGTATCGATTGTGGCGCCATGCCGGGCCGCGGCGACATCGCCGAGAATGGTGGCGGTGCGCCGTCCGGTTGCCAGTTCCGATTCATAGCTGAGGATGGCGTTGGCCCCGGCAATGCCGACGACCGGAACGCTGGCGACCAGCAGGAGAAGGAACATGCGGCCACGGACGCCGCGGAGCATCTGACGCAAGGCGGGCCTTTGCGGCCGCGCCGCTGAGGTCATTTCTTGGGGTCCTGCGCCCGATCCTGTTCGATCAGCCGGAGGAGTTCCTCCGGGATGGGCTCGCGCGCGACGTCATCGTACATCGCGTGCAGCCCGCGTTGGAGCCATAGGTCGAAAGCCGCATCAGGCGTGCCCTTGCGGGCACGCTCAGGACGCGAACGGGTCGCCTCCACGGCCGGTTCCGCCAACATGCGCTTGTCTGCTCGGTCGTCCATCAGCTTCCCGCATGTAGCGCTCGCAGCGTGTTTGTAGAGCTTCCGTCGCGCACCGTACCATTGCGGCGACGGCCCTCACCAGCCTTGGCCTGTGCCGCAGCGCGCTTGCTGGTCTGCGGCTCGCCCACCAGCCAGGCCTCAAGCTGCCGGCGGGCCCGGAAGACGCGGCACTTGGCGGTGCCGACGGCGCAGCCCATCACCTCGGCGGCCTCTTCGTAGGACATGCCCTGGACAGTAACCAGCATCAGCGCGGTGCGATGATCCGGCGGCAGGTCCGTCAATCGGCGGCGCAACTCGCGAAGCGCCAGATTGTCCTCCTGCGCCGCCGGGCGGGCGAGCGCCTCGGAGGGCGCGTTGTCCATGTCGCAGGTGTCGCGACGGCGGCGGATATCGGAGAGAAAGCGGTTGCGCAGGATGCGGAACATCCAGGCGCCGAAATTGGTACCCGGGGTGAAGCTGTGCTGCGCCGCAAGGGCGTTGCTCACCGCAGCCTGGACCAGATCGTCCGCGTCGGCGCGATTGCGCGTCATCGAGACGGCCTGCACCCGGAGGCGCGGCAGAATCGCGACCAGCTGCTCATGGAAGCTTGGGCCTCCGGCAGAGGCGGGGCGCGCCTCGGTGAGGGTGGGGCTGTTCATGGTGTCGTGCTCGCCTTGCATGCCCAACCAATGCACGAGCGAAGAAAGCGGTTGCGAATTCGGTATATGAAAAATGCATAGCGGACTATCTCATTTTGCATGGAACCGCCCGCATGGCCCGGTCTTTGAGACGGGCGCCACCCATGCCTGCTTTCCGCCCCCTCCATAACCGCGCGCCGCCGCGCCCTTTCCGCCCTCACGGCGCGCCCGGCACCCGCCCACGTGCCAGTGCTGCCCGTGCCCTTGCGACCCGTGCCTTCACTGTACCGACAGGGACGTTGCAGACCGCCGCGGCCTCCTCATGTGAAAGGCCATGTGCACCTACCAGGATCAGAGCCTCCCGTTGCGGAAGGGGCAGTGCTTGCAGCGCTCGCGCCAGATCCGAGACGGCATGCTGCGTTTCCTGGGCCGCCGGCAACGGGGCATCGGCGGCGGGCAACTGCGCCAGCGCGCGGCGTTCCGTGCCATGACGGCGGAGCTGCTCCAAGAACACGTTCCGCAGGATTCGAAACAACCAAGCCCGCAGACTGGTTTCCGGGTCCCACTGCGATTCCGCGCGCAGGGCGCGCAGCACGGCCTCCTGCACCAGATCATCCGCCAGCGCCGGGTCGCGCGCCAGGAAGCGCGCGAAGGCGCGGAGATCCGGCAGCAGGCCCGCCAAGCGTGGGCGGATCGGGTCAGTGTGATTTGCCATCAGCTTCCAATAGCGGTCTTCCTGCATCACAGGATCGAGACGAGGGCCACGACATGAACGCCGTAACGCAAGCCGAGCTACTGAGATGCCTGCCGCACGCCCGCCGCTATGCCCGTGCGCTGACCGGTAGCCAAGCCGCCGGCGACGGGCTGGTGGCCGCGGCGCTGCGGGAGGGCCTGCCCTCGCTGCCCGCGCGCCTCGCCCTTTATGCCGGCGTCACCCGCATGGCGCCGCCACCCGCCGTCCCTGCGGCCGGCAGCAATCTGTCCGCCCGGCACCGGCAGTTGCTGCTGCTGACGGCGCTGGAGGAGCTTTCGATCCAGGATGCGGCCGCCGTCGTGGGCGTGCCGCTGGACGTCGCCGAAACCGAACTGGACGAGGCCCGCGAGGCCCTGCGCAGCGCCGCGGCCACCGATGTCCTGGTCATCGAGGACGAGCCGATCATCGCGATGGACGTGCGCCAGCTCGTCGAGGCCTGCGGCCATCGTGTGGTCGGCGTCGCCGCTTCCGAGACGCAGGCGGTGCGGCTGGCACAGGAGCGCCATCCCGGCCTGATCCTGGCGGATGTGAACCTCGGCATGGGCGGCGATGGCATTATCGCCGTCAACCGCATCCAGGAGCAGCTGAAGGTGCCGGTGATCTTCGTCACCGCCTATCCCGAGCGACTGCTGACGGCCGAGCAGGTGGAGCCGGCCTTCGTCATCAGCAAGCCCTTCGAGCCACTGGCGCTCGCCATCGCCACCTATCAGGCGGTCTCCTCCACCGTGCCGATCGGCTGAAACCGGCGGCTGAAGCACGGCGTTGCTTCGGCACTGCCGGCCCGGACCTCCCGGCCGGCCTGACCGAGGATCAGCGACGCCATGCTTCGGCATTCCGCCTTCCGCCCTTGCCCGCGACCGCCGGGCAGGGCGCCTGCGCCCCGCCGACGCAGCGGGGGCGCCTTCCGCATCAGGCCAGCCGCGCCGGCCAGCCCCGCGCCAGAGTGCGCCTCACAGCCGGGGCACCCTGGCACCGGCTTTCCCGCAGCCTGATCGGAAGGACCCTTCCATGCTCTACTGGACCATCATCTTTCTCGTCATCGCCCTCGTGGCCGGCGTGCTCGGCTTCACCGGCGTGGCCTCGGCGGCCAGCGGCATCGCCAAGATCCTCTTCGTCATCTTCCTGGTGCTCTTCCTGATCTCGCTCATTGCCGGACGCGGCTGGGCCTGAGGCCCTCACGCCAGAATGCCAGCCGGACCGCCTCGGCGGCCGGCTGGTGGCAGTAGGGGCGAAACTCCTCCGCTCCCACGGGCTAGGCGGATGGTCCGGGACCCCCCCCGCCAAGGCCGCTTCCAGGCCTTGCCGGAACGCTCGCCAGAAGCGGGAGAATGCCCCGGGACAGTACGGAAAGGCCCGGCGGGCGGAAGGATCACTCCTTCCGCCCGCCGGGCCTCGCGCGGGCTGGGCCGGGGAGGCGCCCCCGGCCCGTATCGGTCAGCGGCGCGAACCGCTCTGCGGATAGGCACCCGAAACATTGGAGTCGGTCGCCCGGTCATAGGCGCGGGTCGCGGCGGTGCCCGGCGGGTTGGCGCGGGTGCCATCCGACTGCGACGGGTAGGCGCCGGAGGTGTTGGTCCCGGCGGCGCGGTCATAGGCGCGCGTGGCCTCAGTGCCCTGCGGGTTGCCAGGGGTGCCGTTCGACTGGGCGGGATAGGCGCCGGAGGAGTTAATGCCGGCGGCGCGGTCATAGGCGCGGGTGGCCTCGTTGTTGGTCTGCGGGGAATTGCAGGCTGCGAGACCCAGCAGGGCGGTTGAAGCTGCGACGAGCGGAAGGAAGTTGCGCTGGCGCATCATGGAGGCTCCCGTTGGTTGTTCCTCGCCGCCCGCTCTTTCGCGGAACAGGCGGCAGCCCAGCTTGAACGCCGCGCTTGGGCCCGGGTTCCACGCCCGGGGCGCTTTTCCGCCCGGTTGCGGCTCCCGGCCGGCTTGCGCAACCGGAGCGCGGGCGCGGCGTTGAGGCCTCTGTTTAGGCTCTGCGCCACACGGCGGCCGGAGCGGGGAAAGGATGGGAAATGCCTTCGATTCTGCTGTGGCTGCTCGGCATTCCCATTCCTGTCATCATCCTGCTGCTGATCCTTGGCGTGATCTGAGCACAGCGCCGGGGGCCAGGTGGCCCCGGCTCAGGAACGGGCCGTCCTGCGGCTGCGCCAGAGGTGCCAGAGATAGGCGAGCACGACCCCGGCCAGGACCACATAGCTCAGCGGCTCGATCGCCGCCTCGACCTTGCGGTACTGCTCGCGCAGCAGGTAGCCGGCGCCGGCCAGCACCAGCACCCACAGGGCGCTGCCGATGCAAGTCCAGAGATAGAAGACCGGGCGCGGGATGCCGGCCAGCCCGGCCGGGATCGAGATCAGGGTGCGGATCGCCGGCAGCATGCGGCCGAAGAACAGCGCCACCGGGCCGTGGCGCCGCAGGGTCCGCTCCGCCCGGTCCATGTCCTCGGCGGCGACGCCGAACCAGCGGCCGTAGCGCGCCACCAGCGGGCGGATGCGCCGGCTGCCGACGGCGCGCGCCACCTCGTACCACAGCCCGTTGCCCACCAGCGAGCCGGCGGTGCCCGAGAGCACGGCTGCCAGCAGCGACATCTGCCCCTCGGCGGCGGCGAAACCGGCCAGCGGCATGATCAGCTCGGAGGGAATCGGCGGGAAGAGATTCTCCAGAAACATCAGGAAGAAGACGCCGGGCGCACCGGCGCTACCCACCGTTTGGGTGATCCACTCGATCATGTCGCCCCCTGGAACACGTGCAGCGTTAACCGCCGGCCTCGCGTGTAGTTGTAGCCCGCCACCGTGCCGATGCTGCGCACCGCCAGCGAGCGCTGCTCCAGCGCCGCGCGGAAGCTTTCCATGTCGCGGTCGCCAATGGCGACGAAGCGGCCCGGCCCTCCGGCGAGGAAGTCCGCCGCCGCCGCGCCGTCGCGCAGCAGGGCGGTGTCCGCCCCGGTGGCGAAAACCAGCGACGGCTCATGATAGCCGACGATGCCGAAGCCGCCCTGCACCTCGCCGGAAGGGGCGGTCTCGGCCAGCAGCGCCGCGAGGCGCGGGCCGATCCAGGGCGCCGTCAGCCGTGGCAGCACGCCGCCGAGCACCACCGCGTAGAGCGGCACGGCCAGGAGCGCGGCGGCCAGGGCGGCCTGGCCGATACCACGGCGGCGCAGCACCGCCAGCGTGCCCCAGACCAGCAGCGCCGCGCAGGGCAGGGCCAGCAGTGCCACGGGGTCGATGCGGTGGTCCGCCAGCCAGGGCAGCAGCGCCGCCGCCAGGCCGAGCACCAGCGCCACCAGGACGAAAAGCCCGGCGCCCAGCCCCGCCAGCCAGCGCGGCGCCGGGCGGCGCAGCGGGTCCATCGCCCAGGCGGCGCCCAGCAGCATCAACGCCGGAAAGGCCGGCAGCACATAGTGCGGCAGCTTGGTTGCCACTGCCTCGAACATCAGCCAAGAGGGCGCGGCCCAGGCCAGCAGGAAGCGCGTCGCCGGGCTGAGCCGGTCGCGCCAGGCGGCGGGTAGCGCCCGCAGCACCAGGAAGGCGGCGGGGAAGGCGGTCACCGGGAAGAGCAGCAGATAATAGCCCGGCGGCCCGCCATGCGCCTCCTCGCCGGAAGAGACCTTGGCCAGCATGTCGCCGCCCACCGCCTCGCTGAAGAAGCGGCCCTCGGTGGCGATGCCGATGGCGACGAACCAGGGCGCCGCGACGGCCAGCATCAGCGGCAGGCCCCAGAGCGGGCGCAACCCGCGCAGCCAGGCGGCGCCGCGATCGGCCACCGCCAGGGTGACGATGGTCAGCGCCACCACCAGCGGCCCGATCGGCCCCTTCAGCAGGATGGAGACGCCGAGCACGGCCCAGAATCCCGCCACCTGCCGGGCCGTGAAGCTGCCGGGCGCGAGATAGGCGCGCCCCAGCAGCCCCATCGCCACCGCCACGGTGGCGAGCAGCGCCGCATCCGTCTTGGCAATATGTGTCTCCACCACCAGCACCAGCGAGGAGGCGAGCAGCGCCGCGGCCAGGAAGGCGGCGCGCCGCCCGACCAGCGCGCGGCCCCAGTGGAAGGTGGCCAGCACTGCCACCCAGGCGCCAAGGAGGGAGGGCAGGCGATAGGGCCAGATCTGGCCGCGATGGCCGAGGCCGAGCGCCTCCACGGCATGGACCGAGGCGGCCTGCGCCCAGTAGATGCCGGCGGGCTTCTTATTGCGCTCCTCCTCGCCGAAGCGGATGCGGACGTAGTCGCCGCTATCCACCATCTGCCGGCTGGCCTGGGCGAAGCGGCTTTCGTCCCGGTCGCCAGGCGGCAGGGTGAAGAAGCCGGGCAGCCAAAGGGCCAGGCAGAGCAGGGTCAGCCAGAGGCGCGGCCAGCGGGTCTCCGGCAGCCGGTCGAGGATGTCGCGCAGGGCGGGCAGCATGTCGCGCGGGCTGTAAAGCCTTTTGGCGGGCGGTGTATAGCGGCAAAAAGGGACAGGTGGCGGCCGTTTCGGCGCCGCGCGCCGATGAGGCGGGGGAGGCGCGGAGATGGCGGACGGGCAAATGGCGGCCCTGGAGGTGGAGGCCAGGCCTCCCACGGCCTGGGAAATCTTCCTGGCCTTCTCCCGTGTCGGGTTGACCAGCTTCGGCGGCGGGTTGAGCGGCTGGATGATGCGGGAATTCGTGCAGCGTCGCCGCTGGGTGGACGAGGGGGAGTTCCTCAGCGGGCTGGCCCTGGCGCAGGCGCTGCCCGGGGTGAATGTGGTGAACCTCTCCATCTGGATCGGCTTCCGCCTGCGCGGCGGCCGGGGCGCGCTGATGGGCGCGCTCGGCATGATCGTGCCGCCGATGCTGCTGGCCGTCGCCCTGGTGGCGCTCTCGGGCCCGCTGCTCCAAGGGCCGCTGGCCTTCAAGCTGCTGGCCGGGGTGGCGGCGGCGGCGATGGGCCTCTCGCTGCAGATGGGGCTGCGCGCCGCACGCCGGGCCGCCAACGGGATGGTGCCGGTCGTCATCATGGTGGCCACCTTCGCGGCGATCTTCCTGGCCGGCCTGCCGCTGGTCTGGGTGGTGGTGGCGATGGCGCCGCTCAGCATCGCGCATGCCGCCTGGCGCCTGCGGGGGCGCGCCTGATGAACGAAAGCCCGCTGCTGCGTCTGCTGCTGATCTTCCTGCCGCTCTCCTTCCTGACGGTGGGCGGCGGCCAGAGCATCATTTCTGACATCCATCGTCAGGCGGTCTCGGTGCAGGGCTGGATGTCGGATGCCGAGTTCCTGAACCTCTTCGCCCTCTCCCGCATGACGCCGGGGCCGGGCGCGCTGCTCTCCTCGATGGTCGGCTGGCAGGTGGCGGGGTGGTGGGGGGCGGTGGTGGCTTCCTTCGCGCTCTTCGCGCCCTCCTCGGTGCTGGTCTATGGCCTCGCCCACCTGTGGCGGCGCTCGCGCGGGGCCGCCTGGACGCAGGCGGTGGAGGTCGGGCTGGCGCCGGTGGCCGCCGGCATGATCCTGGCCGCCGGCTTCACCCTGCTGCGTGCCGCCGAGGGCGGGGTGCTGGCCTGGGCAGTGGCGGCCGTCTCCACCCTGCTGCTGATGTTCACCCGCCTCAGCCCCTTCCTGCTGCTCGGTGCCGGTGCGCTGGCTTTCCTGCTGCTGATGGGCTGAGGGCCGGCCCGCTAGCCGGCCTCAGCCTCCAGGCCGGCGTGCGCCAGCCAGCGGGCATGATCGCGGATGTCGCCGGGCCAGCCCGCCGTCTCGGCCTCGAAGCGCGCCCGGTCGCCGGCATAGAGCGCGCGCGACGCCTCCTCGTAGCCCGGCTGGTTGCCGGCCATCGCGGCCATGAAGCGGTCGGCGGCCTGGCGGGCCTGCCGTGCCCGGTCACTGGCCGCATGGGCCGTCCGCGCCGCCTCCACCAGCCGGCGAAGCGCGACTGAGGCGCCGCCGGGCTGCTCGTTCAGCCAGTCCCAGTGGCGGGGCAGCAGGGTGACCTCGCGCGCGACCACGCCGAGGCGGGGGCGCCCGGGGCCACGAGGTGGGCGCTCTGCCTCTCCGGCCTCCGCTGGCGCGAGCCGCGCCGTGACCTCCGCCGGCGTTCCGCGCAGGTCGAAATCCACTTGGCGGCCCGTCGCGTCATCGAAGACGAGCACCGGGTGATCCGGCTGGTGCTCCAGGGCTGCTTTCACCGAAAGGGCGACTTGTGCCGCCGTGCCGGAGGCGAGGCGCGTCAGGCCCTGGAAGGCGGTGCAATGTGTCGGGCTCTGAGGCATGGCGGTCTCCGGCCGGCGAAGGCTTTGCATTTTATCCGGGTACAATATCCGATACAATATCGCCCGGGTAAAATTTGATGTGCCGGATCTCCGCTCCCGGCCAGCGCCCCCTCCCTCAGAACGTCAATCCAAGGAGTGGCAGGGGATGGGCTTTCGCCCCAACTCTGCTCTGCGGCGTGTACACCTCGACAGCGCCGCGCTTTCCGGCCCATAGCACCTTGCGATGAAGCCGCCCGTCCGCCGTTCCCGTCCCGATGCTTCCCGTGCCGGGCCACCGCGCCCGCGCAATCCCACCCGCGCTGCGGCGCTGGCTCTGCTGAACGCCGTCCTGCTGCGCCATCGCGGCCTGGAGGAGGCCCTGGACGCACTGCCTCCGGCCGAGATGCGGGACCGCGCCGCCGCGCACCGCATCGCGGCCGCGGTGCTGCGCCGCCTGGGCAGCCTGGACGCGGTGCTGGAGCCTCTGCTGCGCCGTGAGCCGCCGCCGGAGGTGCGGCAGGCGCTGCGCATCGGCTCGGCCGAGCTGCTGCTGCTGGAGACGCCACCGCATGCGGCGGTGGCGAGCGCCGTGGACCTCGTGCCGCGCCCCTTTGCCGGACTGGTGAACGCCGTGCTGCGCCGGGTGGCCGAGCAGGGCCCCGCCGCACTGGAGGAGCTGGACGGCGAGCGGCTGGACACGCCGGGCTGGCTCTGGTCCGCCTGGCACCGCGCCTATGGCCCGGCGGTGCGCGCCATCGCCCGCGCGCATCGCGCCCCGGCGCCGCTGGATCTTTCCCTCCTGCCCGGCACCGAGCCCCCCGCCGGGGCCGAGCGCCTGCCCACCGGCACCGCGCGCCTTCCGGCCGGCACGCGCATCACCGAACTGCCCGAGTTCATCGCCGGCCGGGCCTGGGCGCAGGATGCCGCTGCCGCCCTCCCGGCCCGCCTGCTGGGCGCTGCGCAAGGCATGGCAGTGGCCGATCTCTGCGCCGCACCGGGCGGCAAGACGGCGCAGCTCGCCGCAACCGGCGCCCGCGTGGTGGCGGTGGAGCGGGATGGCAACCGCATCGGCCGCTTGCGCGAGAACCTTGCCCGGCTCCGGCTGGAGGCCGAGCTGGTGCAGGCCGATGCCGCCGAATGGAACCCCGGCATGCGCTTCGACGCCGTGCTGCTGGACGCACCCTGCAGCGCCACCGGCACCATCCGGCGCCACCCGGATGTGCCGCACCTGAAGCGCGCCAGCGACATCTCGACCCTGGCCGAGCTGCAAAAGCGGCTGCTGGAGGCCTCCGCCCGGCTGCTGGCACCGGGCGGGCGGCTGATCTTCGCCACCTGCTCGCTACAGCCGGAAGAAGGCGAGGCGCAGGCGGCGGCCGGCCTGCCCGGCCTGCGCCCCGACCCGATCCGGCCGGAGGAAGTGCCAGGGCTTGAGGCGGCACTCTCGCCGGAAGGCTGGCTACGCACACGGCCGGACCTCTGGGCAGAACATGGCGGCATGGACGGGTTCTTCGTGGCCCGGTTTCGCGCGGACTGAGGCTGTGGCCAAGGGGGCGCCGCCCCCTTGGAGCCCCCGCCGGGGTGGCCGTGCCACCCCGGACCCCGCCATCGACGGCCGCTTCACGCCCGGCGCGCGGGAGGGGTCCGGGGAGGGCAGTGCCCTCCCCGAGAGGCGCCAGGGATCGCCCTTCTGTGATCACCCGGCCTCTTCCGCCTGCCTCTACGCTCCAGGACAAGCTGGCCCGCTCCGCCAGGGTAACCACTGACAAGTCCCTGGACTTCTTCACCTCCTGCGCCTTGTCCCCTCCAGGCCCTGAAGGCATAACGTCTCCTGTGACACGTCCGGTGAAAATCGCCCCGTCCCTGCTGGCCGCCGATTTCGCGCGACTCGGCGAGGAAGTTGCCGCCGTCGAGGCCGCCGGTGCTGACTGGCTGCACCTCGACATCATGGACGGGCATTTCGTGCCCAACATCAGCTACGGCCCCGCCGTGCTGAAGGCGCTGCGCGGCCACACGCGCATGCCCTTCGACGTGCATCTGATGATCGCGCCGGTCGATCCCTTCCTGCCGGCTTTCGCCGAGGCGGGGGCGCAGCGCATCAGCCTGCATCCGGAGGCCGGGCCACATCTGCACCGCAGCCTGCAGACCATTCGCGCGCTGGGCTGTTCGCCTGGCGTGGTGCTGAACCCGGCGACGCCGGTTTCCGCCGTCGAGCAGGTGATGGACATGCTGGACCTGATCCTGGTGATGACGGTGAACCCGGGCTTCGGTGGCCAGGGCTTCATCCGCAGTCAGCTCCCCAAGATCGCCGCGCTGCGCCGGATGATCGAGGCCAGCGGGCGGAAGATCGCCTTGCAGGTGGATGGCGGTGTGACCGCCGAGACGGCCCCGCTCTGCATCGAGGCCGGGGCCGATGTGCTGGTGGCCGGCACCGCCGTTTTTGGCGCGTCGGATTATGCGGCGGCCATTGCCGCGCTGCGCGGGGATGGTGCCTGATGTCGGACTGGCTGCGCGGCGCGCGCCGCATGGTGGCGGGGCTGCGGCCGGTGAAGGTGCCCGATGCGCCGGCCCGTGCCTTCCGCGACCTCTGGCCTGGTGATGCCGCGCGCGGCCACCGGCTGTTGCGCGGTGAGTGCGAGGTAGCCGGCACGGTGCGGCCGCTGGCCCCCGCCGAGCAGGGTGGCCTGGGCTGGGGCGAGGGCAGCGGCTCGCCGGTCTGGCGCGCCGCCGTGCATGGCTTCGCCTGGCTGCGCGACCTGCGGGCCTTGGGCACCGATGGCGCCCGGCTGCGCGCGCGCGATCTCGCGGCCGACTGGCTGGCGCGTGGCGCGGCCGAGCCGATCGCCGCGGTGCCGGAAGTAACGGGCGCGCGGCTCTCCGCCTGGCTCGGCCACTGGGATTTTCTGGCCGCCACTGCCGAGGATGCCTTCCGCCATGCCCTGATGGTGCGGATGGCGCAGGATGCGCGCGGGCTGGTCGCCTCGCTGCCGGCCGAGAGCCGCCACCGCGGCGCCCTGGCGGCGCTGAAGGGCGGTCTGGCCGCCTCCATCGCGCTGAACGAGGAGCCCTGGATCTCCCGTTGCCTGCGCGTGCTGCCGCAGGAGATCGAGCGGCAGATCCTGCCCGACGGCGCGCATATCGAGCGCAGCCCCGGCCAGCTTCTGCTGGCGGTGCAGGACTTGATCGAGATCCGTAACCTGATCCATGGCGCCGGGCTGGAGGCGCCGCCGCACCTCGCCCTGGCGCTGGATCGCGCCGCCCCGGCGCTGCGGCTGTTCCGCCATGGCGATGGCGGGCTGGCGCTGTTCAACGGCACGCGCGACGAAGGCGCGGCGCTGGTCGATCTGGTGCTGACCCAGGGGCAGGCCCGTGGCCGCGCGCCCATGATTCTGGCCGAAGCCGGGTTCCAGCGGCTGCAGGCCGGGCGGACGCTGGTGATCGCCGATTGCGGTCCGCCGCCGGAGGGCAGACTCGCAATGGGGCCGACCGGGCTGTCGCGCCAGGCCGATCGCTTCCATCATGCCGGCACCCTGGCCTTCGAGATGTCGGTCGGGCGTGACCGGCTGATCGTCAATTGCGGCGCTGCCCCTGCCGCCGAGGGCGCCTGGCGCGATGCGCTGCGCGCCACTGCCGCGCATTCCACCCTGGCGCTGGCCGATACCAACAGCAGCGAGCTGCGCGAGGACGGCCTTGGCCGCCGCCCCGAGGTGGTGGAGGCCGAGCGGCAGGAGGCCAACGGCGCGCAGTGGCTGGACGCCAGCCATGACGGCTATCGCCGTGGCTTCGGCGCGGTACATCGCCGCCGGCTCTATCTCTCCGAATCCGGGGACGACCTGCGCGGCGAGGATGCGGTGGAGGGCGAGAACCTCCCCGGCTATGCGGTGCGCTTCCACTTGCATCCGGGCGTGGTGGCCAGCCTGCAGGAGGAGGACAATGCGGTGCTGCTGCGTCTGCCCTCCGGCGCGAGCTGGCGGCTGCGGGCGAGCCGGGCGAAGCTCGGCGTGGAGGAGAGCGTGTTCATGGCCGGCGAGCCGCGCCGCACCTCGCAGATCGTGCTGACCGCCGAGGCGGGAACGCCCTCGGTGCAATGGGCGCTCAGCCGAGTGAACCTGCCGAACCCCGTCAAGGGAGAGGAATAAAAAGGCCGGGGGAAGGAATTCCCCCAGGGACTTTCCCTTTAGCCCCCATCTTTCTTCTTCGAGTTTGCGCATCCCTTCCAACGGGCGCTGAAACAGACAGAAGAAGATGGGGGGTCCGGGGGGAATTCCTTCCCCCCGGCCTTTTCCGGTCCTGATGAAGATCGCCGAAGTCTGCAACGTCGATTTCTCGCTGCGCCACTTTGTGCTGCCGGTGATGCGCGGCGCACGGGCGCGCGGGCATGAGGTGGTCGGCGTCTGCGCCGAGGGGCCCTTGCTCGACCTGCCGCGCGCCGAGGGCTTCCGCATCGTCCCCGTGCCGATGGCGCGCAGCCTGAATCCCATCGCCCAGGCGCGCGCCTTCCGGGCGCTGCTCGACCTGTTCCGGGCGGAGAAGTTCGACCTTGTGCACGCGCATATGCCGATCTCGGCGCTGCTGGCGCGGGCGGCGGCCAAGGCGGCGGGAGTGCCGCGCATCGCCTATACCGGGCACGGCTTCTTGTTCAACCAGCCGGGGCCGCTCTGGCGCCGCGGCCTGTCGCTCGGCCTGGAATGGCTGGGCGGGCAGGCCACCGACGTGTTCCTCACCGTCAGCGAGGAGGAGGCGGCCGATGCGCGGCGGCTCTGCATCGCGCGTGGGGCGGTGGGCATCGGCAATGGGCGTGACCCGGCGCGCTTTCACCCCGACCCGGCGACCCGCGCCGCGCTGCGCGCCGAGCTCGGCGCCAGCGAGGGTGACTGCGTGGTGGTCATCGTCTCGCGCCTGGTGCGGCATAAGGGACACCCCGAGCTGCTGCAAGCCATGGAACAGGTACCCGGCGCCACCCTCTGGGTAGTGGGCGAGCGCCTGCCTACCGACCATGGCCCCGACATGGCGGAGGATTTCGCGCGGGCGGAGCGGGTGCTCGGCCCCCGTCTCCGGCGCCTTGGCTACCGCGAGGATGTGGCCCGCATCCTGGCGGCGGCGGATGTCTTCTGCCTGCCCAGCCATTTCGAGGGGCTGCCGATGTCGGTGATCGAGGCCATGCTGACCGGCCTGCCGGTGGTGGCGACCGATATCCGCGGCCCACGCGAGCAGGTGCGGGACGGGGAGACCGGCTTCCTGGTGCCGCCCGGCACGGTGGAGCCGCTGGCCTTGGCGCTCCGCAGACTGGCCGGGGACCCGGCGCTGCGGGCGCGGCTGGGCGCCACCGGCCGGGCTCTGGCCCTGGAGCGCTTCGACGAGGCCAAGGTGGTCGGCCGCACGCTCGACCTGCTGGGGCTGTAAGGCCGCGCGCTGGCTCGGGGCAGGCTTTGCGTCTATAGGAGGCCGCCATGCATGCACCCGTCCTCCCCCCCGCCATGGTCACGGTGCGCTTCGACGCCGCTGCGCCGGATCGCCTTCGCCGCGCGGTCAACGACCTGCGGCAGGGATTCGCGCACTGGCGCCTGGCGCTGGCGCTGGCCTGGCTCGACCTGCGCAACCGCTACCGTGGTTCAGTGCTGGGGCCGCTCTGGCTGACCCTCTCCACGGCCGTCATGCTGGCCAGCCTGGGCTTCCTGTACTCGGCGCTGTTCAAGATCCCGCTGGCCGAGTATCTGCCCTGGCTGGCGGTCAGTCTCATCATCTGGAACGTGATCGGCCAGGTGGTGGGCGAGGCCTGCACCAGCCTGACCAGCGCCGAGGGCATCGTGCGGCAGATGCCGCTGCCCTTCACCGTGCATGCGCTCTGCTGTGTGCTGCGCAACGCGCTGGTGGCGGCTCACAATCTGCCGCTGATCCTGGTCGTCTGCCTGTTGTTCTGGATGATCCCGGGTTGGGAGGCCTTCCTGGCGCTGCCGGGGCTGCTGCTGCTCGGCGTGAATGCCCTGGCGGCCTCGCTGCTGCTCGGCATGGTCTGTGCCCGGTTCCGCGATATCGCGCCAATCGTCGGCAGTGTGCTGCAGATCGCCTTCTTCATCACGCCGGTGATCTGGAAACCCGACCTGCTTTCGCCCGAGTACCATTGGCTACTGATGCTGAACCCGTTCTATGTGCTGATGGAGACGATCCGCGCTCCGCTGATCGAGGGCGGCGGCAGCGCGGCGGTCTGGGCGGCCGCGGTGGGCTATACGCTGGCCAACTGCGCCGCGAGTTTCGCCTTCTTCGTCCGCTTCCGCGGCCGCATCGCCTTCTGGGTGTAACGCCGATGGCTCACATCATCGCGCGCGATGTCTCGATCGAGTTCCCGCTCTACCACATGGGCGCACGCTCGCTGAAGAAGCGCCTGCTCGCCGGCACGCCGCTGAGGCTGCGCACGGACGACGCCAACCGTGTGGTCGTCTCCGCGCTGCGCGGCCTCAACTTCGAGATCCGCGACGGCGAGCGGGTGGCACTGATCGGCCACAACGGCGCCGGCAAGACCACGCTGCTGCGCACCCTGGCCGGCATCTACGAGCCGGTAGCCGGGGTGCTGGAGGTGGCGGGCGAGATCGGCTCGATGATCGACCCCTCCGCCGGGCTCGACATGAACGCCACGGGGCGGGAGAACATCGCCCTCCGCGCACTCTACCGGGGCGACAGCCGCGAGCGCAGCCAGGCCCTGGCCGAGGAGGTCGGCGCCTTCGCGGGCCTCGGCGAGTTCCTTGACGTGCCGGTGCGCAACTATTCCTCCGGCATGTCGGTGCGGCTGTCCTTCGCCATGGCGACGGCGATCGAGCCGCAGATCCTGCTGATGGACGAGTGGTTCCTCGCCGGCGATGCCGAGTTCATGGCGAAGGCCGAGGAGCGGCTGACCCGGCTGGTCCGTGACGCCGATATTCTGGTGCTCGCGACGCACGACATGGACATCGTGCGGCGCTGGTGCACCCGGGCCATCCGGCTCGATGGCGGGCGGATCGTCGCGGACGGTCCCGTCGAGGAACTTGTGGGGGCCAAGGTCGCGGTGGAATAGCGCGGCGCGCGGCGTTCCGGCCGCGCGGCCTTCCTGGGGGTGGTTGCAGCCACCCCGGGTTTCACCATTCCAGGGTGTTCCGACCCCCTTCGCATATGCAATATGGTCCCATGTTGCGCGCTCGGCGCGAGAAGGAGGCGGTCACTGTCATGACTTCGAACCCCGTTCAGCTGATCCGGCCGCGTCGCTTCGGCGATGACCGCGGCTGGTTCGTGGAATCCTGGAACCGGGACCGCTTCGCCGCCCTCGGCATCGACTGCACCTTCGTGCAGGACAACCATTCCATGTCCGCCACGCCCGGCACCCTGCGCGGGCTGCATTTCCAACTCCCGCCCTTCGCGCAGGACAAGCTGGTGCGCTGCCTGCGGGGCCGCATCTTCGATGTCGCGGTGGATGTGCGGAAGGACTCGCCGACCTATGGCCAGTGGGTGGGCGCGACGCTGACGGCGGAAGGCGGCGAGCAGCTCTTCGTGCCGGTCGGCTTCGCCCATGGCTTCGTGACGCTCGAGCCGAATGTCGAAGTTGCCTACAAGACCTCCGCCCTCTATGCGCCCGACTGCGATGCCGGCCTTGCCTGGGACGATCCGGAGATCGGCATCGACTGGCCGTTGCCGGCGTCGGGCCCGGTGCTGTCGGGAAAGGATCAGGCGCAGCCTGGGCTGGCGTCGTTTGCCAGCCCGTTCGCCTATGACGGCCGCCCGCTGCGACCGCTTGGCGAGGCGGTGGTGCCCTGACGGTCTGTTCTGGAAGGCGTTGACGTTTCACGGAAGGATGGCTGGTCCTTGCAAGCGCGCGAGCTGAATGTTTTGGTCACTGGCGGGGCGGGTTTCATCGGCTCTGCGCTGGTGCGCCGCCTGGTGGGGGAGG
>DATMRU010000034.1:0-40562 GCA_035565935.1 Roseomonas sp. | reverse complement strand
CACGCCGCAGTACAACCAGCGCCTGTCGCAGCGTCGCGCCGACGCGGTTGCGGCCGAGCTGGTCCGTCTGGGCGTCGCCCGCTCGGCGATCACGGTGCAGGCCTTCGGCGAGAGCCGTCCGCTGGTGCCGACCGCCGACGGCGTGCGCGAGCCGCAGAACCGCCGCGTCGAGATCGTGCTGCGCTAAGCCGCACGCCTTCCCAACCGGGACATGCGAAGGGGCGCCGAAAGGCGCCCTTTCTGCATCCGAAAGCCTGTATCGGGGTTTACGCTCCGTGCCGCCGGGCCGGTGCCTCCGGCACGTTGAAAGGATCGAGCCGGCAGGAGAGTGAAAACCGAAGCCGTGCCTGCTCCGCATCCCGTCATTCCCTTCGTCCCCGAGCGATCATGGCGCGGCCTGCGCATTGCCCTTGCCTGTGCCCTGACCCTGTTTCTGGCGGCCTGCGGCTTCGAGCCGGGTGCTGTCGAATACCTCGTCAAGGCGCCCGATGCGCGGCCCTTGGAAGTCCCCACCGCGGCGGGGCCGGTACGCGGCGTCACCACGTCCGCCGGCCAGGCCTTCCTGGGCATCCCCTTCGCCGCGCCACCCATCGGCACGCTGCGCTGGAAGCCACCACAGCCTCCGCCATCCTGGGATATGCCGCGTGACGCCACTCAGCTCGGCAATGGCTGCGTGGAGAATCTCAGCCTGAGCTACATGCGCGGGCAGCCCTCCACCTGGTGGATTCGGGGCGACGAGGATTGCCTGAACCTGAATGTCTATGCGCCCGCGCATGCGCGGCCGGGTGCGCGATTGCCCGTCATGGTCTGGATCTATGGCGGCACGCTGGTGCTGGGCAGCAACCGGCAATACGACCCGAGCCGGATCGCGCAGGCGCAGGACGTCATCATCGTGGTGCCCAATTACCGGCTCGGCACGCTGGGCTTCCTGGCGCATCCCGCCTTGCGGGCCGAAGCGGGCGGGGCGGTGAATCTCGCCCTGCTGGACCAGCAGGCGGCGTTGCGCTGGGTGCATGACAACATTGCCGCCTTCGGGGGCGACCCGGGCAACGTGACCCTGTTCGGAGAGTCGGCGGGCAGTTGGAGCGCCTGCTTTCAGCTTGTCGCGCCCGGCGCGGCCGGGCTGTTCCACCGCGTCATCCTGCAAAGCGGCGTCTGCACCCTGCCCCGCTCGACCGTCTCGCTGGCGGAAGCCGAGGCGGGCGGCCTCGAACTGGCCGCCTCTCTGGGCTGCGACGATCCTGACCGGGCCTCTGCCTGCCTGCATGGTCGCTCCGCCGCCGAGCTGGTGGGCGCACCCGCCCGGACGCCCAGCCCGGTTGGACCGCGCGGCTGGACCGCAGTGGCGGGCGATACGGTGTTGCCCCTGTCTCCCGCCGAGGCTTTTGCCACCGGCCGCTTCCATCGCGTGCCCGTGCTGAACGGCAACAATCTCAATGAGGGGCGGCTGTTCAGCCTCCTCTACCGTCTGGTCGGCGAGCTCTACACCGAGGAAAGCTACCAAGCCGCCGTGACGCGGCTGCTCGGACCGGCCGCCCCCGCAGCGCTGCAAGCCTATGGCGAGGAGCAATCCATCCCGCTGCGCTTCGCGGCGCTGGTGACGGATGGCTTCTTCGCCTGCCCGGCGCTGCGGCTCGACCGCCTCCTCTCGCGCCAGCTTCCAGTGCACGCCTATGAGTTCGCCGATACCGCAGCGCCCTCTCGCTTACCGTCCCTGCCCTTCCTGCCGCCGCTGGGCGCCTATCACGCGGCGGAAGTGGCCTATGTCTTCCAGACCGCCTGGGTGCTCGCCGATCCCGCCAGCTTCGAGCCCGCCCAGCGCACGCTGTCCGACCAGATGCAGCAGGCCTGGGGCCGCTTCGCCCATGGCCAGGCCCCCGCGGCAGCCGGACTGCCCGACTGGCCCGGTTTCGCACCGGGTGCCGAGCGGGTGATGTTCCTGGCACCGGGCGGCAGCCGCTTGCGCGACGACCTCGCCACCGCGCACCACTGTCAGTTCTGGGACAGTCTCCCCTTCTGAGCAGCCCTGCCCATCCGGCGCGGCGGCGTGCCCGGCGGATCGCCGATCGGGGGGATGCCCGGTGCATCCGGCGGCGGCTCGTCGGGGTCCGGCGGCTCGTCGATCGGCGGCTCGGGAACGTCGGGGCCGGGCGGTTCCTCTTCCGGAGGCATCGGCGGCGGCCGGGGAGGATCGGTCGGCGGAATAGGGATCTGCGCCTGGAAGGGTGGTCCCTGCGGGATGAATGGAATGCCGGTCGGCTGCATAGGGGGGTTTTCTCCGGAAGCTACTCTGGGTCCTAAAGCAAGCCTTTCCGCCGGGTTGCGCGTTCACCTCCGAGAGGCCGGGAATGGGCCTGGCCTCGCTTTGTTGCGCCGCACAAATTTCCTTCCTAAGTAAGGCCCGGAGACACTGGACCACGGCCCATGGAGTGAGGGCTTCAATGCGACGACGCGAATTTCTTCGCCGGACGTCAGTTGGGCTGCTGGCGGCGCCTGCCATTCTGGTGGGCCGGACGGCCTGGGCAAACGAGCCGGTGGATGTCGAACTGGCGCTGGCGGTGGATGTCAGCCGCTCGGTGGACCCCGAGGAACAGGAGCTGCAGTTCCGCGGCTATGCCGCCGCCTTCCGTGACACAAGGCTCACCGAAGGCATCCAGGGCGGTCCGCTGGGCGCCATCGCCGTCAGCTTCTTCACCTGGTCGGACTGGAACATCCAGGAGCTGCTGGTGCCATGGACGCGCATCGACGGGCCGGCCAGCGCCGCCCGCTTCGCCGATGCGCTCGACGCTGCACCGCGCCGCGCGCATCTCTACACCTCCATCTCCGGTGCCATCGACTATGCGGCCGGACTGTTCGGCCAGGGCTATGAGGGCACGCGCCGGGTCGTGGACATTTCGGGCGACGGCGTGAACAATTCCGGTCGCCCGCTACGCGAGGCGCGGACCGAGGCGCTGGCGCGCGGCATCGTGCTGAACGGACTGGCGGTGGTGGACCGCACACCGACTCCGAGCCAGTTCGCGCCGCTGCAGCAGCCGCTCGACGAATACTACCAGAAGGAGGTGATCGGCGGCCCCGGCGCCTTCCTGATGGTCGCCGAGGGATTCCAGGCCTTCGAGGGCGCCGTGCGACGCAAGATCATCCGCGAGATCGCCAGCAACCCGCCGCCCGGCCCGCACGTGGAGCGCGCCTTCGCCTGAAGCGCGCGCCGACCGCGGCGCCCCGCGTTTTTCGCACCCCCTGCCTGCGGCCATCCCCTCTGGCGCCTCCTGCCGGCCGGGCGCAAGGTCGCAGGCTTGCCACAATCGGGAGGATGCGCCGCCGGATGCAGCAACAGGATACGGATGGCCTGCCCCAGCCACAGCGCCGGGGCGCGGTTCTGGCCATTGCCGTCGCCATCGCCCTGGCGGTGATCGACAGTTCCATTGCCAATGTGGCGCTTCCGGCCATCGCGGCCGACCTGCGCGTCTCGGCTTCCGACGTCATCCTGGTGGTCAACGCCTACCAGATCGCCATCGTCGTCTCACTGCTGCCGCTGGCCTCCCTAGGCGAGATGCTGGGCTATGAGCGGGTCTATCGCGTCGGGCTGGTGCTCTTCATCGTGGCCTCCTTCTTCTGCGCCATGGCCGACTCCCTCACCGGGCTGACGCTCGCCCGCGTGGCGCAGGGGCTCGGCGCGGCCGGGCTGATGAGCGTCAACACCGCGCTGGTGCGCTTCATCTACCCGCACCGACTGCTCGGCCGGGGCATGGGGATCAATGCACTGGTGGTGGCCGCCTCCTCCGTGCTCGGCCCGGGCATCGCCTCCGCCGTGCTGAGCGTGGCGCACTGGCCCTGGATCTTTGCGCTGAACATTCCGATCGGCCTGACCGCCCTGGTGCTGGCGTTGCGCTACCTGCCCGCCACCCCACGGGCGCGCCGCCGCTTCGACGTGGCGAGCGCGCTGTTCAGCGCCGCCACCTTCGGTCTGGTGATGACGGGCGTGGAACAGTTCGCGCGCGGCGAGCCGCCGCTGCTGGCCGGCCTGCTGCTTGTGGGCGGGGTGCTGGCCGGCTTCGTCCTGGTGCGGCGCCAGAGCGGGCGGGCCGCGCCGCTGCTGCCGGTGGATCTGCTGCGCATCCCCATCTTCGCCCTGTCGATCGTCACCTCGATCTGCTCCTTCGCGGCGCAGATGCTGACTTTCGTGGCGCTGCCCTTCTTCCTGCAGCACGACCTCGGCCGCACCCAGGTGGAAACCGGACTGCTGATGATGCCCTGGCCGCTGGTCCTGATCGTCGTCTCGCCGCTTGCCGGCCGCGCCTCGGACCGCCTTCCGGCCGGGCTGCTCGGCGGCGTGGGCCTGGGGCTGATGGCATTTGGCCTCGCCCTGCTGGCCTTCCTGCCCGAGGCGCCGACCGCGCTGGACATCGGCTGGCGCATGGCGCTCTGCGGCCTCGGCTTCGGCCTCTTCCAGACGCCGAACAACCGCACCCTCCTCTCCTCCGCCCCGCGCGAGCGCAGCGGCGGCGCCAGCGGCATGCTCTCCACCGCGCGCCTGCTGGGGCAGACCACCGGCGCGGCGCTGGCGGCATTGTGTCTGCGCCTTATGGGCGCGGGGGGCGCCGATACCGCCTTGCTGGTGGCAGCCTCCATCGCCACTTGCGCCGCCATCATCAGCTTCACCCGGCTGCGCGCCGTCCGCTGACCGGCTTTCCCAGTGCAGGACGCCCCAATGAGTGCTCCCTTCCAGCGCCCCTCGCCCGAGACCCTGAGCGGCGAGATCCTGCGGCAGACCGCCGCCTGCGGCCCGGGCAAGTCCGTCGCGCCCAGCGATGTGGCGCAGGCCCTGGCACCGGAGGAGCACTGGCGCAGCCTGCTGGGCGCGGTGCGCACGGCGGCGGTGGCCCTGCAGCGCGAGGGACGGCTGGAGGTGCTGCGCAAGGGCAAGCCGGTGCCACCGGAGGAGGTGCGCGGCGTCATCCGCCTGCGTGCGCCTGCTGCATGAGACACAGTGTTCCCTTCCGCGCGCTGCTCGGCCGCGGCGCGCATGGGCTGCCGGCGCCACGGCCGCTGGCTTTCGACGGCGGCTTTCAGCTGCCACCCTCGCCCAACACGGCGCTGGCGGCGCCGCCCGGCAGCCCGCTGCCGGCGCATCGGCGCGTCGGGCCTTACCGTGCCTCGCCTGCCGCGCTGTTCGCCGCGCTCCACCGGGTTGCGGCCAAGCGCCCGCGCTGCACCCTGCTGGGGGAATGGCCCGAACAAGGCCAAGCGCAGTGGGTGGAGCGCACGCGCTGGGCCAACTTCCCCGACATCATCGTGGCGCAGGTGTCGCCCGATCCGGCCGGCGCGGCGCTGGTGCTCTATTCGCGCAGTCTCTTCGGCTGGTCGGACCTGGGCGTGAACGGCCGGCGCCTCGCCGCCTGGCTGGCCGCGCTGGACGCCGAACTCGGGGCCGCCTGAGCCGACAATGCCGCGGTGGCCGCCTCTTCGATTCCGAGGCATGCGCGGAGAAAAGCTGAAGGCCCGGGCGCGTTCCTCCACCGGCCCCGTTTCCCCTTTCCCCAGGAACCTTCCCCGCCATGCGTCGCATCACTCCCTTCCTGCGTGACGCCTGGGCGCTCGCCCGCCCCTACTGGAGCAGCGAGGAGCGCTGGCGCGCGCGTGGCCTGCTCACCGTCGTCATCCTGCTGAACCTAGCGCTGGTGGGGATGGGCGTGCTGCTCACCTACTGGCAGCGCGCCTTCTACAACGCGCTGGAGGCAAAGGATTTCGATGCCTTCACCCACCTCATCCTCTGGGGACGGGCGAGCGAGGACGGCTTCTTCATGCCGGGCTTCACCCTCGTCGCCGCGGTCTACATCCTGGTCGGCGTCTATGCGCTCTACCTCCAGCAGGCACTGCAGATCCGCTGGCGCCGCTGGCTAACCGAGCGCTTCCTCGCGGGCTGGCTGGAGAAGCGCGCCTATTACCGGATCGCACTGAAGGACCACGGCACCGACAACCCCGACCAGCGCATCGCCGACGACATGCGGCTTTTCGTGGACAACACGCTGAGCTTCGGGCTCGGGCTGATGAACGCGGTGGTGACGCTGGTCTCCTTCGTCGTGGTGCTCTGGGGCCTTTCGGGGCCGATGGAGATCCTCGGCATCTCCATCCCCGGCTACATGGTCTGGGCGGCGCTGATCTATTCGGTGCTCGGCACCTGGCTGGCGCATCTGATCGGCCGCAAGCTGATCGGACTGAACTTCATGCAGCAGCGCGTCGAAGCCGACTTCCGCTATGCCCTGGTGCGCTTCCGCGAGAACATGGAAGGCGTGGCGCTGCATGGCGGGGAGCCGCAGGAACAGCGCAACCTGCTCGACCGCTTCGGCGCCGTGATCCGGAACTGGTGGGGCATCATGCGCGCCACCAAGCAGCTCACCTTCTTCACCTCGGGCTTCCAGCAGGTGGCGATCATCTTTCCGATCGTCGTCGCGGCGCCGGCCTTCTTCGCCGGCCGCATCCAACTCGGCGGGCTGATCCAGACCTCCTCCGCCTTCGGCGAGGTGCAGGGAGCGCTGTCCTGGGTGGTCAGCAACTATGCGGGGCTGACCGAATGGGGTGCCACGGTGCAGCGACTGGCCGGCTTCCAGCGCGCGCTGCAGGCCGCCCAGACGGCGGCGGGCGAAGGGCCGGACCGCGTGGCCAGCTCCGGCCGCGCCCTGCGGGCCGAGGCGCTTTCCATCAGCCTGCCGGACGGCCGCGCCCTGACGCATGACGCCGCCCTGACGCTGGAACCAGGGGAGGCGGTGGTGATCACCGGCGCCTCGGGCAGCGGCAAGTCCACCCTGTTCCGCGCCCTCTCCGGTATCTGGCCCTTCGGCAGCGGGCGCATCGCCATGCCCGCCGGCGAGGCGCTGTTCCTGCCGCAGCGTCCCTATCTCCCGCTCGGCACGCTGCGGCAGGTGGTCGCCTATCCGCGCGACCCGTCGGAATTCAGCGAGGAGAACATCGCCGCGGCGCTGGAGAAGGCCGGGCTCGGCGCCCTGCTGCCGCGGCTCGACGAGGCGGAGGCCTGGGACCGGCGCCTCTCCGGGGGCGAGCAGCAGCGCGTCGCCCTGGCGCGTGCCCTGCTGCTGAAGCCGCGCTGGCTGTTCCTGGACGAGGCCACCGCCAGCCTCGATCCCGAGGCCGAGGAGCAACTCTACCGCCTGCTGCGGCAGGAACTGCCGGAGACCGCCATCCTCTCGATCGCCCATCGTCCGGCGGTGGTGAAGCACCACGACCGGGTGCTGCGGATGCAGGACGGGCAGCTGCTGCCCGTCGCGGCGACAGCGGAGGCGCCTATGCGCTCCCGATGAAGATACCGGCGAGCAGCACCAGCACGCCGCCCAACACCACCTGCACAGTCGCCGAGGTGAAGGGCGTCTCCATATAGCGCCAGCGGATCCAGGCGATGGCAAAGAGCTCGATGACTACGATGACGGCGGCGACGGCGGTGGCGAGCCAGAAGTCGCGGATCAGGTAGGGCAGCGTATGGCCGAGGCCGCCCAGCGCGGTCATCAGCCCGCAGACCGTACCGCGCACCCAGGGATGCCCGCGCCCGGTGATCGCGCCATCGTCGGAAAGCGCCTCCGTCAGCCCCATGCTGATGCCAGCGCCAACCGAGGCGGCGAGACCCACCAGGAAGGCATCGCCGGAGTTCTGCGTGGCGAAGGCGGCGGCGAAGATCGGCGCCAGGGTGGAGACGGAGCCGTCGATCAGCCCGGCCAGGCCCGGCTGCACCACCTGCAGCAGCAGCAGGCGCCGCGCCTCGGCGTCCTCGGTGCTGCGGGCCTCCTCGGTCAGATGGGTGGATTCCAGTTCGCCGGCACGCTCCTCGTGATGGCGCTCGGTGGCTGCCAGGTCGCCCAGCAGGCGGCGCACCTCGGTGTCGTGGCTGCGCGCCGCTGCGGCAGCGTAGAAATTGGCCGCCTGGCGCTCCATCAGCGCCGCCTGGGCGCGCACCGTCTCGATGCGCAGGTCCTCCATCAGCCAGACGGGGCGGCGCCTGAGAAAGCCGCGCACATCCTCGCGCGTGATGTAGGGCAGCTCGGAGCCGAACCGGCTCTCGTAGAGCGTCAGCAGCCGGTCGCGGTGCTCCTGCTCCTCCTTCGCCATGGCATCGAACACCGCGGCAGTGGCGGGATAATTGCCGCGCAGCCGCAGGGCGAAATGGCCGTAGATGCGGGAGTCCTCCTCCTCACTGGCGATGGCCAGAGCCAACATCTCGGCTTCGGTCAGGTCCTCGAGGCGCTTCATGTCAGATCTCCTGCGCGCCTTGTCGCTTCGCCGGCCGCCAGCGGCAAGAGGGAATTTCCCTGAAAACCCTTCTTAATCAAAGGATTACCGAGAATGCGGCGCGTTCGCAACCGGGCGTTGTCCCTCATCCCTCGGCGAAATACTCGGGATGCGCGGCCCGAATCTCGTCCAGTCGGCCGAAAGTGTCCGAGAGATGCCGGCGCAGCATCGCTTCCGCCGCCGGCGCGTCGTTGGCCAGGATGGCCTCCGTAAGGGCGGCATGCTCCTGAAGGACCGTCCGCGCCTTGCCGGGCGCCGGCAGGTGAAGCCGGCGCAGCCGCGCGAGATGGCCGCTGCGGCTCTGCACGAGATCCCATAGCCCCGCGATTCCCGCGGCCTCGTAAAGCATGGCATGGAAGGCATCGTCTGCGGCGGAGAGCCCGGCATGGTCACTCCGTTCCAGGAGCGCCCGCTGCTCCACCAGCCTCGCATGGAGGCGCTCGCCCAGGCCGGGCGGCACCGCCTCGGCGAGCTGCCGCACCATCTCGCGCTCGATGGCGCGCCGGAGGAACAGCGCCTCCCGCGCGCTGGCCAGGTTGATGCGGGCGACATGGGTCGAGGCGCTCGGCACCACCTCCACCAGCCCCTCGGCCTGCAGGCGCATCAGGGCCTCGCGCACCGGCGTCTGGCTGACCCCGAGCCGCGCCGCGAGCGCCGCGCGGGAGAGCGGAGCCCCGGGCGGCAAGGCCAGCGTCAGGATCGTCTCACGCAGGCTTGCATAGGCGAATTCCCCGGCGGACGGGCGGCGCTCGAAGGGCTGCAGGGCGGCGGCGGTGTCGGTGAGCGGCAGCATGGAAGTCATGCTAGGGTAAAAACCCGAAATCCGAAATATCGGTGGCTTGTCAGACAAGCGGATCTTCTCTATCCCGGATGCAACGGCCGCATCGAATACGGGCCGAGGAGGAAGCATGCGCCTGCCCTGTCCGGCCCGTCTCCACCCGGCCCGCCTCAGCCCGCCCGCGGGCCGCCGAGGCCCAGGAGACCCCCGATGACCCCTGCCCCGCCCCGCATCATCGTCGCCCGCCGGCTGACCGAGGCCGCCGCCGACCGTGCCCGCCGCGAGTTCGACGCTGTGCTCGCGGAGGCCGACATGAATGCCGACCAGGCCATCGCTGCCGCCATCGCGCATCGCGCGGAGGCCCTGCTGATCGGCAGCACGGTGAAGCTGGACGCCGCCGCCATCGCCGGTCTGCCCGATCATGTCCGGCTGATCGCCAATTCCAGTGTCGGCTACGACCACATGGACGCCGCCGCCGCCAAGGCGCGCGGCATCCTGGTGACCAATACGCCGGACGTGCTGACCGATTGCACCGCCGATCTGGCCTTCATGCTGCTCCTCGCCGCCTGCCGCCGCGCGCATGAATACGACGCGCTGATGCGCGCCGGCTGGCGGAAGCCGCTGGGCCTGCCGGACATGCTGGGGGTCCGCCCTAGCGGCAAGACGCTGGGCATTGTCGGCATGGGACGCATCGGCCGCGCCATGGCGCAGCGGGCGCGCGGCTTCGGCATGCGCATCCTCTACAACAACCGCAACCGTCTCCCGCCCGAGCTGGAACAGGGCGCCGAGTTCTGCCCCGACCTCGAAGCGATGCTGCCGCGCTGCGAGATCCTGTCGCTGCACCTTCCCGGGGGCCCCGAGACCGGCATACTGATGACGGCGGCGCGCTTCGCCCTGCTTCCGCGCGGCGCCGTCTTCGTCAACACCGCGCGCGGCTCGGTGGTGGACGAGGAAGCGCTGCTCGATGCGCTGAAGTCCGGCCATCTCTTCGCCGCCGGGCTCGACGTGTTCCGCAAGGAGCCGGACTACGACACGCGCTTCGCGGAACTGCCGAACGTCTTCCTCACCCCACATGTCGCCAGTGCCACGCGGGAGACGCGCGACGCGATGGGAATGCGCGCCCTCGACAATATCGCCGCGGTCGCTGCCGGCCGCGCGCCGATCGATCCGGTCTGAGACGGAGTTCCGGCCCCATGTCCAAATCGCCCCTGCCCCACGTCAAGAAGGTCGAGGAGCTCCGCAGCCGGCGCTGGTTCGGCCCGGCGGACCTGCGCAGCTTCGGCCACCGCTCGCGCGCCATGCAGATGGGCTACTCGCCCGAGGAATGGACGGGCAAGCCGGTCATCGCGATCATCAACACCTGGTCCGACCTGCAGCCCTGCCACGCGCATTTCAAGCAGCGCGTGGATGACGTGAAGCGCGGCATCCTGATGGCGGGCGGCTTCCCGGTGGAACTGCCGGCGATCTCGGTCTCGGAGAGCTTCGTCAAGCCGACGACCATGATGTACCGCAACATGCTGGCCATGGAGACGGAGGAGCTGCTGCGCTCCCACCCCGTGGACGGCGCGGTGCTGATGGGCGGCTGCGATAAGACGACGCCGGGCCTTCTGCTCGGCGCCACCAGCATGAACATCCCGGCCATCTACCTGCCCGCCGGCCCGATGCTGCGCGGCAACTGGCAGGGCAAGATCCTCGGCTCCGGCTCGGATTCCTGGAAGTACTGGGACGAGCTGCGCGCCGGCAAGATCACCGATCAGGACTGGCTGGGCGTCGAGGGCGGCATCGCCCGCTCCTACGGCACCTGCATGACCATGGGCACGGCCAGCACCATGACGGCCATCGCCGAGGCGGTCGGCCTGGTATTGCCGGGCGGCTCCTCGGTGCCCGCCGCCGATGCGGGGCATATCCGCCTCGCCTCGGAATCCGGCCGCCGCATCGTGGACATGGTCTGGGAGGACCTGACGCCGCAGAAGATCCAGACGCGCGAGGCCTTCGAGAATGCCATCGCCGTCGCCATGGCGATGGGCTGCTCGACCAATGCCATCATCCATCTGATCGCCATGGCGCGACGCGCCAATTGCGATATCGGCCTGGACGACTTCGAGCGCTTCAGCCGCAAGGTGCCGGTGATCGGCAATGTGCGCCCCTCCGGCAATGCCTATCTGATGGAGGATTTCTTCTATGCCGGCGGCATCAAGGCGCTGATGAACCAGATCCGGGAGCACCTGCACCTCGACTGCCTGACCGTCACCGGCCGCACGCTGGGCGAGAACATCGAGGGCGCCAAGGTCTTCAACGACGACGTCATCCGCACCACCAGCAACCCGATCTACGGCGAGGGCTCGCTGGCGGTGCTGAAGGGCAATCTGGCGCCGGATGGCTGCGTCATCAAGCCGGCCGCCATGGACCAGCGCTTCCTGAAGCATTCCGGCCCCGCCGTCGTGTTCGACGACTACGACTCCATGAAGAAGGCGGTGGATGACGAGAACTATCCCTTCACGCCAGACACGGTGATGGTGCTGCGCAATGCCGGCCCGCAGGGCGGCCCGGGCATGCCGGAATGGGGCATGCTGCCGATGCCGAAGAAGCTGCTGAAGGAAGGCTATCGCGACATGATGCGCATGTCCGACGCGCGCATGAGCGGCACCAGCTACGGCGCCTGCGTCCTGCATGTGGCACCCGAATCCTATATCGGCGGCCCGTTGGCTCTGCTGCGCACCGGCGACATCGTCGAAGTGGACGTAGATGCGCGCAGCATCAACATGCGCGTCTCCGACGAGGAGCTGGCACGCCGCCGCGCCGAATGGAAGGAGCCGCCCGCGCGCTACGGGCGCGGCTATGGCTGGATGTTCCTCAAGCACATCCAGCAGGCAAACGAAGGCTGCGACTTCGACTTCCTCAAGACCGAATTCGGCCCGCCGGTGGGCGAGCCGGTCATCCATTGACCGCCCGGGAGCACCGATCCCTATGAGCAAGCTAAGCCCCGAGACGCGCGACAAGCTGAAGAAGGTCAGCACCGCGACGCTCGCCACCGCGCTCTACAAGCGCGGCTTCCGCAGCCAGTTCATCCAGGATGTGAAGCCGCTCTCCCCGCGCGCCGAGAGTATGGTCGGTGAAGCCTTCACGCTCCGCTACATGCCGGCGCGCGAGGACCTGAACCAGCTCACCGTCTTCCGCAACCCCGACCACCCGCAGCGCAAGGCGGTGGAAGAGTGCCCACCCGGCGCGGTGATGGTGATGGACAGCCGCAAGGACGCGCGCGCTGCTTCCGCCGGCGGCATCCTGGTCACGCGGCTGATGAAGCGCGGCGTGGCCGGCGTCGTCACGGATGGCGGTTTCCGGGATTCGGCCGAGATCGCCACGCTCGACATTCCGGCCTATCACTCCCGCCCCTCGGCGCCGACCAACCTGACCCTGCACCAGGCGATCGACATCAACGTGCCGATCGGCTGCGGCGATGCGCCCGTCTTTCCCGGCGACGTGGTGGTCGGCGACAATGACGGCGTCATCATCATCCCCGCCCATCTGGCCGACGAGATCGCCGAGGAGGCGACCGAGATGACGGCCTATGAGGACTTCGTCACCGAGAAGGTGCGTGAGGGGCGCACAATCCGCGGCCTCTATCCGGCCACGGACGAGCGCAACCTCGAAGAGTTCGCGGCCTGGCGCAAGCAGAACGGGCGCTGACCGGAGCGCCGTTCCACGCCCCCGTGGAACGGCTCCGCCGCTCGCAGTCATAAGGGCCTGGGCGGAACCAGCGCGCCACGCGCGGCAGCCGCTCCAGGCAGGCTACCCGGCCCGGCAGCCACCGGACCGGCATGATGAGTCACGGCCGCGCCGCAATCACGGCATGGCCCGGAGGAGCGGATCAAAGATGAAGATCATCCCGAAGCTGGCGGCGGCGTGTGCCTTCACGCTCGCCTCCCTGCCGGCCCTGGCGCAGCAGGGCAGCTATCCCACGCAGCCGATCCGGCTGATCGTTCCCTTCACCGCCGGCACCTCAGACACGGTTGCGCGGCTGGTCGGCACCGAGATGAGCAAGGCGCTCAGCCAGCCGATCGTGGTGGAGAACCGGCCCGGTGCCGGCGGCAATGTCGGCAGCGACGCCTGCGCCCACGCCACGCCGGATGGCTATACGATCTGCCTCGGCACCATCAGCAGCCACGCCATCAACCCGGCGATCTATCCCAACATTCCCTACAACAACCTGAAGGATTTCTCGCCGATCACGCAGCTGGCCTCGCAGCCGAATGCGCTGGCGGTGACGCAGAATTTTCCGGCGAAGAACGTGGCGGAGTTGATCGCCCTGCTGCGCGCCAAGCCCGGCGAGTACAATTTCGGCAGCTCCGGCGTCGGCACCTCGATCCATCTGGCCGGCGCACTGTTCTCGCAGCTCACCGGCACGCAGATGGAGCATGTTCCCTATCGCGGCAGCGGGCAGGTGATGACGGCTCTGTTGACGGGTGAGCTGCCCATCGCCTTCGATAATTTCTCCTCCGCCTGGCCCTTCGCGCGCGAGGGCAAGCTGCGCATCCTCGGCGTGACCTCGCTGGAGCGCAGCGCCACCGCGCCAGATATCCCGACGGTCGCGGAAACGGTGCCGGGCTTCGAGAGTCTGTCCTGGCACGGCCTCTTCGCTCCTGCCGGCGTGCCCGCGCCGATCCTCGAGCGGCTGCACAAGGAGGCCGTGGCGGCGCTGAACCAGCCGAACGTGCAGGCGCGCTTCAAGGATCTGGGCATCACGCCGATCGGCAGCTCCCCCAAGGAGTTCGCCGACTTCGTCGCGAGCGAGACGAAGCGCTGGGGCGAGGTCGCGCAACGGGCGAAGATCCGCCTGGACTGACTGCGCCGAAGGCTGGGGGAAAGAATTCCCCCAGGCCCCCTTCTTTTTTCTTCGAGTTTCCCGAGCTGGCGGCCAGCACAGCCCAAAACTGACAAAAAGAAGTTGGGGGTCCGGGGGAATTCCTTCCCCCGGCCTTTTCCTGCCCGATTCAGTCGAAGCTGAGGAAGCCCGGCATTTCGCTGATCGGCCGCGCGGCGCGCAGCTTGGCGAGATCCGGCACCGGGCGCGCCAATGTCGCGTCGCCCGCCACCGCCGCCTCGATGGCGGAGGCTACCGCGATCACCTTGGCATCGCCCCCGCGCGGCCCAACGATCTGCAGGCCGAAGGGCATGCCGGCATGGTCAACACCGAGCGGCAGGCTGATGGCCGGATGGCCCGGCAGCGTCACCGCATAGGCCAGCGCCAGCCAGTGGAAGTAGTTCTTGGTCGGCTGGCCGTCGATCTCCGCCGGATAGAGCTCGCTCCAGGGCCGCGGCGAGAGAGTGATGGCGGGCGCGAGGATGACGTCCACCCCGCTGGCGAAGAAGCTCTGCCAGGCCCGGTAGATCTTCGTCTGGATGACCGAGGCGCGCGCCACGTCGCTGGCGCTGTAGCCCAGCCCCTCCTCGACATTGGCGCGCACATTCGGCCCCACATCCTGCGGCCGCTTGCGCACCTTCTCCTCATGCGCCGCCAGGAAGTTCAGCGCACGCAGGATGGCGAAGGACTCATCGGCGCCCGTGCAGTCCGGGTGCTTGTCCTCGACGCTGCCAAAGAGCGGCGTCAACGCCTTCATCCGTTCGGCGAAGACGGCACGGATATGCTTCTCGGTCGGCGCGAAGCCGAAATCCGGCGTCGCCGCGACGCGCAGGGCGGAGAGATCCACCGCTTCGTTCAACGGCATGCCGCGCCGGACATCCTTCCCCGGCAGGGTATAGGCCAGCGGGTCCACGGCATAGTCGGCCGCCATGGCGGAGAAGAGCAGCGCCAGATCGGCCATGTCACGCGCCATCGGCCCCAGCACCGAGAGCGCCGACCAGCCGAGCAGGCGGCGCCCCTGCGGCACCACGCCCGGGCTGGGGCGGAAGCCGATGATGCCGTTGAAGGCCGCCGGGTTGCGCAGCGAGCCGCCGGTGTCGGAGCCGCTGGCCAGGGGCACCATGCTGCACGCCAGTGCCACGCCGGAGCCGCCGGAGGAACCGGCGGCCGACTTGGTGGGGTCGAAGGGGTTGCCCGTCGCGCCATAGACGGCATTGCGCGTGTTGGCGCCGGCGCCGAACTCCGGCGTGTTGGTCTTGCCGAGCACGATGCCGCCCGCCGCGCGCAGGTCGGCCACCATGGTGGAGTCCTTGGCCGGCACGTTGTCCTTGAAGATCGGGCTGCCGAAAGTGGTGACCAGGCCCTCGGTGTCATCGAGATCCTTGATGCCAAGCGGCAGGCCATGCAGCGGGCCGAGCTTCTCGCCGCGCATCACCATACTCTCGGCCACCTGCGCGGCGGTGCGGGCGCGCGCCTCGTCCACCGCGACCATGGCGTTGACGGCGTGGTTCACCTCGCCGATGCGCTTGAGGCAGGAGTCCAGCAGCTCGACGGGGGAAAGCTTCTTCTGGCCGATCAGCCGGCGGGCGGTGACGGCGGAAAGATCGCAGGCTTCGGTCACGCGGGCAGTTCCTTCTGGTGCAAGGTCAGCATGGGCATGGCTCGTTGCGCTCAGTAGCCGAGCGCGCAGCCATCCTTGCGCGGGTCGGAGCCGCCGATCAGCACGCCGCGCTCGTGGTCGATCAGGATGGCCTGGCCGCCGCCATGCGGCTTGTCGATCATCTGGCAGTCATGGCCCATGCGGTTGAGGCGGTCGATCACCTCGGTCGGGATACCGCGCTCCACCTGCACCTTGCCGCCGTAGGGGAAGAGGCGCGGGAAATCGAGCGCCGCCTGCACGTCCATGCCGAACTCGAAGTGGTTGGTCAGGAACAGCGTCTGGCCCATCGGCTGGAAGTGCCCGCCCATCACGCCATAGGGCATGATAGCGCGGCCATCCTTCATCACCATGCCCGGGATGATGGTGTGCATTGGCCGCTTGTTGGGCGCGATGCAGTTCGGGTGCCCCTCCTGGAGGCGGAAGCCGAAGCCGCGGTTGTGCAGCATCACCCCGCTCTTCTCGGCCAGGATGCCCGAGCCGAAGCCCTCGAAGAGCGAGTTGATGAAGGAGCAGGCGTTGCCATCGGCGTCCACCACGCAGAGATAGACGGTGTCCTTGTGCTTCGGCAGGATCTCGGCGAGCCCGGCGGGCGGCAGCTCGCGCATGGCCGTCTCGTCGCTGATCAGCTGCCGCAGCTTCTTCGCGTATTCGGGGCTCGTCAGCTTCGCCACCGGCACATCGACCTGCGATGGGTCGGCCAGGAAGGCGTCGCGGTCGCGATAAGCCAGGCGTGCCGCCTCGACATGGCGGTGCAGGCGCGCGGGCGAGAGCGGCCCCTGCTCCGGCGTCTCGCATTCGCCGAGCACCCCGAGCATCTGCAGCACCAGCAGGCCCGAGCCGTTCGGCGGGCACTGGAAGATGTCGAGCCCGCGCCACTTCGTCTGGATCGGGGTGACGAACTCGGCCACATCCAGCCCGGCGGCGAAGTCCGCCTCGGTGTGGGTGCCGCCGGCGGCGCGGAGCGTCGCCACCATGTCGGCCGCGATCTCGCCCTCGTAGAAGGCCTTCGCGCCCCGCTCGCCGATAGCACGCAGCGTGCGGCCGAGCGCCGGCTGCTTGAAGACGTCGCCGATACGGTAGGGCTTGCCGTCCCTCAGGAAGTGACGCGCGGTCGCCTCATGCTTGCCAAGCTTGCCGACGCCGGCCTCCCAATCATGCGCCACGCGGGCATGCACGGGGTGGCCCTTCTCGGCGATCTTCGCCGCCGGTGCCAGGATCTGCGCCAGCGAGAGCTTGCCATGCGCCTTGTTCAGCTTCTCCCAGGCCGAGATGGCGCCCGGCACGGTCACCGAATGCGCCGAGGTGTTGACCATGGCCGTCAGCCCGTCGGCGCGCAGCTTCTCCGGCGTGGCGCCGGCGGGCGCACGACCAGAGCCGTTCATGGCGATCACCTGCCCGGTGCCGGCGGGGGCATAGAGGCAGAAGCAGTCGCCGCCGATGCCGGTGGATTGCGGCTCGACCACCGCCAGCACGGCACAGGCCGCGATGGCGGCGTCCATCGCATTGCCGCCCTGGCGCAGGATGTCGAGCGCCGTCAGCGTGGCCACCGGCATGGAGGTAGCGGCCATGGCATGGGTGGAGAGAACCGCGCTGCGGCCGGGGATATGGAAGTCGCGCATCATCGTTTTTCCAGGTGAAAGGGTCACAGCGTGCAGAAGCCGCCGTCGATCAGCAGGGAAGCGCCGCTGATCATGGCGGAAGCGGGCGAGGCGAAAAAGACGATGGCGCCCATCACATCCTCGACCTTCATGATCTTGCCGAGCGGCGTGCGGCGCAGATGCGCGGCGCGGAACTTCTCATTGGCAAGCAGCCCCTCGGTCAGCGGCGTCTCGACGAAGCCGGGGCAGATCGTGTTGACGCGGATGCCATGCGGCCCGAGCTCCGCCGACATGGCCTTGGTCAGCCCCTCGATGGCATGCTTGGTGGCGGTATAGACGCTGCGGTTCAGCCCGCCGACATGCCCATTCACCGAGGACAGGTTGATGATGCTGCCGCCCCGCGCGGCCGCCACCATGCCGGCCGCCACGGCCTGGCCCACGGTGAAGGCGCCGCGCAGGTTGAGGTCGATCAGCCGGTCGAAGCTGTCGTCGCGCACCTCCAGGAAGGGCTCGCGGATATTGGTGCCGGCATTGTTGACCAGGATGTCGAAGGGCCCCTCGCCTTCCGCCAGGTGGCGCACCGCTGCCCGGTCGGTGACGTCGAGCGCCCGGGCCCGGGCCCGCGCGCCGGGGCCGAGGGCGGCGATCGTCGCTTCCATCTCGGGCAGGGCGCGCGCCGCCATCACGACCTCCGCCCCCGCCTCAGCCAGGGCCAGCGCCGCCGCCCGGCCGATGCCGCGCGAGGCGCCGGTGACGAGGGCACGCAGACCATCGCAGCGCAGCGATGGCGTATGAGGCAGCTCGGCGGTCATGGGCAGCATCCTCCCCGCGGTCTCTTCTTGGGCGCGACGCTGGCACGGTCCGGCCTCCGCATCAATCCGCCCACTTCCGCCCGGGATCGCGCTGCGCTATCCGAAGCGGATGGAAGCCATCGCCACGATCGACGACTTCAACCGGCTCGACATCCGCGTGGGCACGATCCTGGACGCCGAGCCGCTGGAGGGCGCGCGCAAGCCCGCCCTCAAGCTGGAGATTGACCTGGGGCCGGAACTCGGCACCCGGCGCTCCTCTGCCCAGATCACGGTGCACTATCCACCGGATAAGCTGATCGGCCGGCAGGTGCTCTGCGTGGTGAACTTCCCGCCCCGCCGCATCGCCGGCTTCACGAGCGAGGTCCTGACCCTGGGCCTGCCGGACGCCAATGGCGAGGTGGTGCTGATCCGCCCCGATTTCGCCGTCCCCAATGGCGGCAGGATGTTCTGAACCATGGCGCCGCGTTACTACACCGTCAGCTGGGAGCAGCTTCACCGCGACAGCAAGGCGCTCGCCTGGCGCCTGATCGAGCGCGGCCCCTGGAAGGGCATCGTCGCCATCACGCGCGGCGGGCTGATCCCGGCCGCCATCGTGGCGCGCGAGCTGGATTGCCGGCTGATCGAGAGCGTCTCCGTCATCACCTATGACGAGGAGAAGCTCGGCACGCCCGTGGTCGCCAAGCCGCCGGTTGCCGCCGAGGATGGCGAAGGCTGGCTGGTGCTTGACGATCTGGTGGACACCGGCACCACCGCCAAGGTCGTGCGCGGCATGCTGCCCAAGGCGCATTTCGCCACGGTCTATGCCAAGCCCGCCGGCAAGCCGCTGGTGGATACCTTCATCACCGAGGTCAGCCAGGACACCTGGATCCTCTTCCCCTGGGACACCGAGCCCCAGTTCGTCGCGCCCATCGCCCGCTCTGGTATGATGAAGTAGCAGGCCACAGGGCGGTGGCCGGATCGCGGCTCCCGCCCTCCTCCCTCGGAGGCCCGGGCCAGCGGCTGCCCTGAGGCAAAGCCGGCCCGGCGCCGCTCAGGCCATCGCCCGCCGCAAGGGCGTCGCGGCGCTGGCGAAGCTGCGCCGCACCACCTCGCCCGCATAGCCGGCGAAGCCCAGTGCGATGATCAGCTCCTTGTATTCCGTGGGGTCCCACATGCGGACCAAGCCATCGCCGAGGGCCAGCAGCAGCACCTGGGAAAGCACCAGCAGTACCGCTGAGGCGCTGAAGAAGGCTGCCTCCGCGCGGCTTTCCACACGACTGGCCAGGCGGATGAGAATGATCAGCGTCATGAGCGCGATCATCTTGATCGGCAGCAGGTGCCACATGTCGTAGTTGAAGGAGGCGAGCGGCAGGCTGACCGCCAGGGTGAACCGGCCCGGAAGAAGCGGCGCGAGCGGTGCCAGGAGCCTCGGCAACGGCACAGCCTCCCTCATGAAGGGCAGCAGGATCAGGAAGATGAAGCTGCCGCCGTAGTAGAGCAGCTCAAAGGCGTTGGTGAAGAGGTTGTGGAAGTTCAGTTCCTTCTGCTGGTTCTCTTCCAGCAGGATGGCGGGCGTCTGGATGTCGAAGATGCGCTGCATCCAGGAGATTTCCTCCATGCCGACGACAAAGAGGGCTAGCCCGAACAGTATGGCCCCCGAGGCGCACAGCACCGCGCCGAGGCGGCCCATCCGCTGACGCGCCTTCCAGAACCGAGCCGCACTCCAAAGCAGCAGCCCGCTCGCCACGAAGAGCGCCAGCGCGGAGGCCCATTCGACGCTGCGGTCTTCTCGCGCGAGTTCGCTGAAAAGCTGCGGGCTGACGACAAAGATGGCGATGAAAACGGCGGAGAGGGCGAGCGAGGCCCAGGCCAGCGACAATGGCGCCGCGCCGAGCCGGGGCGCCAGCCGCGAGGATGCTCCCCCTCTGATGAAGGGCAGGATGACCAGGACGGAGAGAGCCAGGGCCAGCAGGGAACGGCCAAGCGCGTACAAGTCGAAGGTCGGCGCCCGATCGGCAAAGTCCCAGGTGCCCCCTGTATGCTTCTCCCACAGACCGATCGCGGCAAAGGCCCCCAGGGCGAGCACCGCCGCCAGGGCGGCCTGGAGATAGGATCGCTCGGGCCTCCCCAGGAAGGTGCGACTGTGGGCAGCGGTATCCGCCTGAGATGTGGAGGGCATACGACACCTTGTCCTACCGGATGAGAAGAAGCTTTTTTCCAGTAGTCCGGATCACAGCCAGAGAACCGTCACAAAGCTGTCATATTTCTCCGCCGGCTCCTTGCCGCCCCCTTGCGGCTCTCCCCCGCCGATCCGGGGCAACAAAATGCAAGGCCGCGCGGGCGTGTGCCCTTCGCGGCCTCCTCGTCAAAGGTCAAAGTTCCGGTGCGGAAAGGCGGCTAGTAGCCGCGGCCCGGCTCCACGCGGTTCAACCACGGCCGCCCGGCCCGCATGGCGCGGATGTTCTCGAACAGGATGTCGAGGCTCTGGTCGTTGTAGGTAATCGGGTCATCCGAGGACATGTGCGGCGTGATGAAGAGGCCCGGCGTGCGCCACATCCGATGCCCGGGCGGCAGTGGCTCCGGCACCGCCACATCCGTCACCGCGCCGCCCAGATGGCCGGAATCGAGCAGGTCGCAGAGCGCCTCCTGATCCCACAGCCCGCCGCGGCCGATATTCACCAGCTTCGCGCCGGGCGGCAGCCGTTCCATCCGGCGGCGGTCCAGCAGGCCCTGCGTCTGCGGCGTCAGCGGGCAGGCCAGCACCAGGAATTCAGCTTCCGGCAGGACGGCGTCCATCTCCGCCTGCGGCACCACGCGGATGCAGGCCGGGTGCGGCGCGGAGCCGCCACGCACGCCGATGACATGCATGCCGAACTGCTTCGCCCGCTCCGCCACCGCGCCCCCGAGCGTCCCGAGCCCGACAACGCAGACCGTGCGCCCCGCCAGCACCGAGGCAAAGCGGGGCTGCCATTGGCCTTGCCGCTGCTGGTCGGCGAAATAGGGGATGTGGTTGGCCAGCATGAGTAACGCCATGAGGCCGTACTCGCCGGCCTTGGCCCCATGGGTGCCGCGGTTGTTCAGCAGCACGACCTCGTCCGGAAGCCAGTCGAAGGGCGCCAGCCGGTCCAGCCCGGCGGAGGTGCAGAAGATCATCCGCAGCTTCGGCGCGGCGGCCGGCAGCGCCCCTCTCGGAAAGCGCTCATGGACGATGCGCGTCCAGGTGACCAGCGCCTCCGCCTCGGCCATGGCCTGCTGGTAGCCGGCCTCGTCGCTGGCGAAGCTGACCTGGAGATCGGCCATGTCGGGCGAGCGCCGCACGGCATTGGCCCATTGCGCGGGCGTGATCGGGAAGATGGCCTCGTCGGCCGGGTTCTGGACATGGATGCGCATGATGCAAAGCCTCGCATGGCGGCGCGCCGCGTCAAGCCCGGCTCTGTGATGGCACGGCCAGGGCGCGGGAAAGGTGGCGCGACGGGCTGGATGGCGGCGCCCGCCCGTTCCACACTCCGGCGGTCCGCAAGCAGGAGTCCGCCGCATGAGCCATACCGCCGCCAATCACCTCCTCGCCCGCAAGGACGAGGTGCTGGACAGGCTGATGGCGCTTCTGCGCCTGCCCAGCGTCAGCACCGATCCGGCTTATGCCGAGGGCATGGCGGCGACGCGCGCCTTCCTGATGGCCCGGCTGCGGGAGCTGGGGCTGCAACAGGTGCAGCTGCTCGACGGCGGCGGGCAGCCGGCCGTCTATGGCGAATGGCTGGGCGCCCCCGGTCGGCCGACCATCATCATCTACGGGCATTACGACGTGCAGCCGCCCGATCCGCTGGAGCGCTGGATCACCCCGCCCTTCGAGCCCGCCATTCGCGACGGCCGCCTCTATGCCCGCGGCGCCTCGGACGTGAAGGGCTCGACGCTGATCGCGATCGAGACGGTCGGCGCCTTCCTGGCCACAGAGGGCAAGTGCCCGGTGAATGTGAAGCTCTTCCTGGAAGGCGAGGAGGAGACCGGCAGCCCCAGCATCCGCCGCATCATCGAATCCCACCGGCACCTGCTGCAGGCCGACGCCATGCTTTCCGCCGATGGCGGCCGCGCCAGCACCTCCCTGCCGACGCTGAACACCGGCGCGCGCGGCCTTTGCAAGCTGGAGGTGACGCTGCGCAGCGCACAGAAGGACATGCATTCCGGCCGCTATGGCGGCGCCGTGCGCAACGCCCTGCACGAGCTGGCGCGCCTCGTCGCCACGCTGCATGACGAGCAGGGCCGTATCCAGGTCGCCGGTTTCGACAGCGACGCCGCCCCCCTCACGGAGCGCGACCGCGCCGATGCCGCCGCGCTGGCCGGCGATGAAGCGGCCTTCTACGCCAATACCGGTGCCCTGCCGCACGGCGACCCCGCCTATACCGTACGCGAGCGCCTCACCCTGCGGCCGACGATCGACGTGAACGGCATGTGGGGCGGCTATACCGGCGCCGGCAGCAAGACCGTCATCCCCGCCGAGGCGCATGCCAAGATCACCGCGCGCCTGGTCCCCGGCCAGGACCCGGATCGCGCCCGCCAGTGCATCCTGGACCACCTCCAGGCACGCTGCCCGCGGGGCGTGGAGCTGAGCTTCTCACCGCCCGGCGGCAATTCCCCAGCCTCCACCCTGCCAGAGGGTCATCCCCTGCTCACCGCCGCCGAGGCAGTGGTGCGGGAGACGCAGGGCCGTGACCCCGTGCGGGCGCGCATCGGTGGCACTCTGCCGATCACCGGTATCTTCCGCGAGATGCTGGGCATCGACACCCTGATGTTCGGCTTCGCCATGCCGGACGAGGATGTCCACGCCCCCAACGAGTTCTTCCGGCTCTCCTCGCTGGAGGAAGGGTTGCGCGCCTGGCCGCTGCTGCTCTCCCGCATCGGGCAGGGCAGCGTCGCGGATTTCGCGCCCTGGCGGCACCCGATCGAGGCTTGACGGGAGGGGCGGCGGCGCGCTTCATGGCGACATGATCGCCGCCGCGCCCTTCCTGCGCTCCTATTACCGCCGCCTGACATAGCGCGCGGCCGGTCCTCCTTGCCTGAATGACCTGATGCCGCCCCCGGGCGGCATTTCCATGTGTGGATCAGACCTCTCCCGGTGGCGGTGCCCAACCACCGAGGATGCCATGTCCACCCCGTTATCTTCCCTCCCGGCCCGTCCTTCGCTGGGCCTGATCGGCCTGGGTGCCTTCGGCGGCTTCTGCCGCCCGCATCTGGAGCGGCTCTTCGCCGTCCGTGGCTATGATCCGGCCCTGCCCTGCGACGCCAGCCTCGCCGAGGCGGCCGCGCAGCCCGTGGTGGTGCTGGCCGTTCCCGTGGCCCGGCTGGCCGAGGCGGCCCAGGCCATCGCCCCGCATCTGCGCCCCGGCGCGGTCGTGGTGGAAGTCTGCTCGCTCAAGACGCATCCGCTGGCGGTGCTGCGCAGCCTGCTGCCGCCCCATGTGGAGGTCATCGGCACCCATCCGCTGTTCGGGCCGCAGAGCGGGCGCGACGGCATCGCGGGCCTGCGCCTCGTACTCTGCCCGCCGGCGGGCGGTCCCAGTGCGCGGGCGCGGCTGGCGGGGCGGATGATGCGACGGCTCGGGCTGGAGGTGGTCCAGATGACGCCGGAGGAGCACGACCGGCAGATGGCCTGGGTTCAGGGCCTAACCCATCTGCTGGGGCGGATCGTCTCCGGCCTCGACATTCCCGCCCTGCCCCACACCACCAGCAGCTTCGACCAGCTCATGCAGGCGCTCGCCATGGTGTCGCAGGATTCCGAGGCGCTGTTCCGCACCATCACGGAGGACAACCCCTTTGTCGCGGAGGTGAAGGCGCAGCTTCTGGCCGAGGCGGAGGCGGTGCTGAGGCCACCGCGCGCGGCGCTGGCGGCCTGAATGGGGCACCGGGAGGATTGCCGCCCTCCCGGCGCGCTCGCATCACGCGGCGCTGGCCTTCTTCCGGGCGCCGTTCTTCTGCAGCAGGAACTCGCGCCCGACCTTCACCCGCGCCACACCGTCATAGGCGACGATATCGGCGGTGGCGTAGGTCTCGCTCCAGCTGTCGGGGATGAAGCTGCCGGTGCCGACCACATCGATCGGAGCCCTCGCTTCCTGCATGACGCGGCACTTGGCCACGCCGAAGCCGGAAGAGGCGATGATCTTCACCTTGGGGAAGCCCGCCTCGTCCAGCGCCTCGCGCATCCGCCAGATGGCGGCGGCGGAGACGCCGGTGCCGACCAGGTGGCGCAGCTCCGTCTCGGAGCGGTAGCGGCGGATGGCGCCCGGCGCGTGTCGCTCCAGCGCGGCGTAGGAGGCGGCCGGGTCCAGCCCCTCCAGGAAGCGGCCGCCATGGGTGTCCAGCCGCACCGAGAGGCGGCCCTGCGCCGCGAGTTCCGGAAAGCGCTGGCAGACCGCCAGGCTGTCCGTTACCTCGCGACCGAAATAGTCCACCAGCACCGTCAGCGGCTCGTCCGGATAGGTCTCGTGGAACATCTCGGCGGCACGGACGGTGCTGCGGGCATAGCCGATCAGGGCATGCGGCATGGTGCCGAAGCCGTGGCTGTTGCCGAACCAGTGCGCGGTGGCATCGGTGGCATTGCCGACGAAGCCCGTGGCCCCCTCCCGCCGGGCGGCGGCGCTGCCGACGGAGGCGGCATAGGCCATCATCTCCTCCATCTCGGCACCGGCGCAGTGCCGGGCCTCCATGGCCAGGAAGGCGGCGCCGGGCAGTTCCACGCACATCTGGTAGGCATTGTGCGCGGCGACGCAGGCGGGGCCGAGCTTCTGAAGGTAGATCGTCTCCAGGTTGACGAGCTGCTCCATCGAGCCGGTCAGGTAGAGGATCGGGTCGCCGGCGCCGATCCACTCGCCCTCGGCATGCATCAGCTCGATCTCGAACTTGGTGCCGCGCTCGGCCGCCACCCGCTCCAGCCACTCGATCACCAGCCGGGGCGCGGAGACCACCGGCCGCCGCATGAACACCGCATAGGTGACGCGGGCATCGCCGTAGCGGCTGACGATCGCCCGGGTGCGGTTGAAATAGGCGTCGGTCAGCCGCGCGATGCTGGCGTCATCCACGGCGGTGCCGGATGCGGCATCGCTCATTGCGCGGCCACCAGCGGCAGCGCCGCGCCGCCTGGGCGCCGGGCCTTCAGTTCCTCGGCCACCAGGAAGGCCAGCTCCAGCGCCTGCTCGGCGTTCAGCCGCGGATCGCAGAAGGTGGCGTAGTTGGCGGAAAGGTCGGCCTCGGTCAGGCGGTGGGCGCCGCCGACGCATTCCGTCACCTCGGAGCCCGTCATCTCGACATGCACGCCGCCAGCCCAGGTGCCCTCGGCCTCGTGGCAGTCGAAGAAGCCGCGCAGCTCGGCCAGGATGGCGTCGAAGGAGCGGGTCTTGTAGCCGCCAGCCGCCGTGTGGGTGTTGCCATGCATCGGGTCGCAGATCCAGACCACCTCGCGCCCGGCCTGCTTCACCGCCCGCAGCAGCGGCGGCAGCTTCTCCATCACCTTCTGCGCGCCCATGCGGCTGATCAGCGTCAGCCGGCCCGGGATATTGCCGGGGTTCAGGATCTCGGTCAGGCGGACCAGCTCGTCCGGGTTGCTGCTCGGGCCGACCTTCAGACCGATCGGGTTCTTCACCCCCCGCAGGAACTCGACATGCGCTCCCTCCGGCTGCCGCGTGCGGTCGCCGATCCAGAGGAAATGGGCGGAGCAGGCGTACCAGTCGCCGGTGGTGGAATCCACGCGGGTCAGCGCTTCCTCATAGGGCAGCAGCAGCGCCTCGTGGCTGGTGTAGAAGTCGGTCTCGCGCACCTGCGGCGCCTCGGACATGCCACAGGCGGCCATGAAGCGCAGCGTCTCATCAATCCGCGCGGCCAGGTCACGGTACCGGTCGGCCAGCGGCGAGCGGGCGACGAAGCCCAGGTTCCAGCGGTGCACCTCGTGCAGGTCGGCATAGCCGCCGGTGGCGAAGGCGCGCAGCAGGTTCAGCGTGCCGGCCGATTGCATATAGGCGAATTCCATCCGCGACGGATCGGGGATGCGCGCCTCGGCGGTGAACTCGGGCCCGTTGATGATGTCGCCGCGATAAGAGGGCAGCGTCGTGCCGCCCTGCGTCTCGGTGTCGGAGGAGCGCGGCTTGGCAAACTGGCCGGCCATGCGGCCGAGCTTCACCACCGGTAGCGAGCCGCCGAAGGTCAGCACCACCGCCATCTGCAGCAGCACGCGGAAAGTGTCGCGGATCGGGTTGGCACGGAAATCGGCGAAGCTCTCGGCGCAGTCGCCGCCCTGCAGGACAAAGGCCTGACCCTGCCCGGCGCGCGCCAGGGCCTGCTGCAGCCGTCGCGCCTCGCCGGCAAAGACCAGCGGGGGAAAGCTCGCGAGCCGGGATTCCATCGCCTTGAGCCTGGCCTGGTCCGGATAGTCTGGCACCTGCCGGATCGGCATTTCCCGCCAGGTTCCGGGCTGCCACCCGCGCACCGTCATGACACTCAGTTTCCTCAACAGAAGCTTTGGCTGCCCAGGATAGCAACAGCGGGGCGCCGAGGGCTACGGCCCATGCGCGACGTCGCCACATGGCAGCGTCCCGCCCGGCCCCGATCCGTAGGGAGGGGGCGCAGGGGCAGAGCCCCCTGCCCTGCCCCGGTCCCGCCTCTCCGCCGGGAAGGGGCGCCTCAGCGCCCCCGCGTCACCAGCCGGCCCGGCTTCTCGCCCGTCTCCTTGCCGTTGGCAAAGGTCAGCACGCCGTTGGCCCAGACCTGCTCGATGCCGACGCTCATCTGGATCGGGTCCTCGAAGGTGGCGTTGTCCATCACCGTGTTGGGGTCGAACAGCACCAGGTCGGCATAGGCGCCCTCGCGGATCACGCCGCGGTCCACCATGCCGAAGACGCCCGCCGCACGGCCAGTCATCTTGTGGATGGCCGTCTCCATGTCGAAGAGGCCGAGCTGGCGGGTATAGAGCCCGAGCACGCGCGGGAAAGTGCCCCAGAGGCGCGGATGCGGCTTCTCGTCATGCGGCAGGCCATCCGAGCCGATCATGGAGAGGGGGTGGCGCATGATGCGGCGCACATCCTCCTCGTCCATCTGGAAGGTGACGGCACCGGCCGGGGTCAGCCGCTCGGCGGCGGCGCGCATGTCGGTGTTCCAGCCGCGCGCGATCTCGGAGAGGTCCTTACCCGCCATCTCCGGATAGGGCACCGACCAGGTGATGATGACGCGGGTGTCGTCCCGCAGCTTCTCCGGCATCAGCACGGTGGAGCCGGCCGGATAAGGATAGACGTCGAAGGCCACCTCCTGCATCGAGGCGGCGGCCTGGATCAGCGCCAGCGTCTGCACGGAGCGGCCGTAGTTCTCCGGCATCGAGCACTTGTGGTGGCTGATATGCACCGGCACGCCGAGGCGCCGGCCGATCTTCAGCGTTTCCTCGATCGAGGCGCAGACCTTGTCCGCCTCGTCCCGCATATGCGTCACGTAGAAGCCGCCGGTGCCGCGCAGCGCCTCGCCGACCGCGATCACCTCCTCGGTCGTCGCCTGGGCATTGGGTGGATAGTAGAGGCCGGTGGAGAAGCCGGAGCCGCCCTCCGACAACGCCTGCTTCAGCCGCGACTGCATGCGGGCGATCTCGACATCCTTGGCGGGGCGATAGACGTCGCCCTGCATCGCCTCCACGCGCAGCGTCTGGTGGCCGATCAGGGCATAGGTGTTCACCTCGCTGCCCTTGGTCTTCAGCGCCTGGGCGTAGTCGCCGAAGCTGTCGAAGGTCCACCAGGCCTCGTCGCCCAGCAGGTCGAGCGGCGCCGGCGGGCGCTTGGATGTGTGCCGCATCGGCGAAAGGCTGATGCCGCAATTGCCGACGACAACGGTCGTCACGCCCTGGCTGATCTTGCAGAGCGTGCATTGCGGGCCGCAGAGCACGGCGCGGTCGTCATGCGTGTGGGCATCGATGAAGCCGGGCGCCAGCGCCTTGCCGGTGCCGATCACCTCGCGATCGGCGCTGGCGCCGCCAAGGTCGCCGACGCCTACGATGCGGTCGCCGCTGACGCCGACATCGCCCACCTGACGTGGGGCACCGGTGCCGTCGAAGATGGTGGCGTCTCGGATGATGAGGTCGCAGCGGAGCGCCATGGGCTGGCTTGTCCTTCGAGAAGCGAGGCGAACGAAGCATCGATCATGCGCCAGAGGCGCCCCGGGATAAAGCCGGCACGGGCGATTTCTCCCGCCCCGCTTGCGCCGCCGGAGCCGGCACCGCAAACCCCCGGCGGACGAGGAGACCGTGCATGCCCGAGGACCGACCGCCGAAGGACCGCTCGCAGGACCGGTTGTTCGTGCAATCCTTGCAGAAAGGACTGGCGCTGCTGGAGGCCTTCGGCAAGCGGCCGGGTGAGCTGAGCCTGAACGAGCTGGCCAGCCTGGCCGGCATCGACCGCAGCGCGGCGCAGCGCATGGCGCATACCCTGCTGGAGCTCGGCTACCTGGAGCGCGGGGCGCACGGCCGCGGCTATACACCCGGCCGCCGCATCCTCGATCGCGGCTTCGACTTCCTGCGCAGCCGGCCCCTGCTGGAACGTGCCACGCCCGTCATCATCGAGTTGCAGCGCAGCACGGGCGAGCGGGTGGATCTCAGCCTCTTCGATGGCCAGACCATCGTCTATGCGCTGCGCCGGCAGAGCAAGCGCGAGACCTTCTATGCCACGCTGGTCGGCCGGCGGCTGCCCAGCTTCAGCACCGCCGGCGGCCGCGCCTGCCTGGCGCAGCTGCCGCGCGCCGAGGTCGAGGCCATGCTGCCCCATGCCGAGCTGCGCCCCGCCACGCCGAAGACGCTACTCGATCCGGACGCCATCATGGCCCGCATCGAAACGGCCCGCCGGGAGGGCTTCGCGGTGGCACAGGAGGAGATGCTGCTCGGCGAAGTCGCGCTGGGCGCGGCGGTGCTGGATCATGGGGGACGCCCAGTGGCGGCGGTGCACATCGCCGGCTCCCTGGCCGAATGGCCGGCCGGGCGCTTCGCCGCGCGATTCGCGCCGCTGGCGCTGGAGGCGGCACGCGCCCTGGGCGGCGGGCGCGGCCTGGGCTGAGAAGGTCCGCAGGGAAGGAGCTGGCGCCGACCAGAGGCCTGAAAGCCGGCCGGGTGGAGCCGCCGCCGATGAGGTTGCGCCCCTCGCATTGCGCACCGCCCGCGCCGCTTCTAGCCTCCCAGGCTTTCGCGCCACCAGGGAAGCCCTGCCCGATGACCGAGCCTGCCCCCCACGAGGAAACCATCACGCTGGAGGGGCTGCGGCAGCCGGCCTCGATCCATGTCGACCGCTGGGGCATCCCGCATCTGCGCGCCGAGAACGAGCCGGACCTCTTCTTCCTGCAAGGTTTCAACGCGGCCCGTGACCGGCTCTGGCAGATCGACCTCTGGCGCAAGCGAGGCCTCGGCCTGCTCGCCGCCGATTTCGGCCCGGGCTACCTGGCGCAGGACCGCGCCGCCCGCCTCTTCCTCTACCGCGGCGACATGCAGGCCGAGTTCGACGCCTATGCGCCCGATGCGCGCGCCATCTGCGAGGCCTTCGTGGCCGGCATCAATGCCTATGTCGCGCTGACCGAGGCCGAGCCGCAGCGCCTGCCCGCCGAGTTCCGCGCCCTGGGCACCCGCCCCGCCCGCTGGGCGGCGGAGGATGTGGTGCGCATCCGCAGCCATTCCCTGACGCGCAACGCCCTCTCGGAAGTGCTGCGCGCCGTGGTGCTCTCCCGCGCCGACCTCGCCACCGACCTGCTGCGCAAGAACCTGGAGCCGATGAAGCAGCCGGTCCGCCCGGAGGGGCTCGACCTTTCCAGCCTCGGCATCGAGTGCCTGGCGACCTTCAAGCTGGCCACCGCCGCCGTCACCTTCTCCCCGGAGCGGCTTGCCGCCCCGCTGGAGGACTGGCGCCGCTGGAGCACGCTGACCGATCTCGGCGAAGTGGTGCAGGGTGCCGAGATGGAGGGCTCGAACAACTGGGCCATCCATGGCAGCCGCACCGAGAGCGGCCGCCCGATCCTGGCCAGCGACCCGCACCGCGCCCATGCCGCGCCCTCGCTGCGCTACATCGTCCATCTCGACAGTCCCGGCTTCAATGCCGTCGGCGCCGGCGAGCCAGCCGTCCCCGGGATCTCCATCGGCCATAACGGCACCGCCGCCTTCGCCCTGACCATCCACGGCGCCGACCAGGAGGACGTCTACGTCTACGAAACCGAGGGCGACCGCTATCACTACGGTGAGGGCTGGGAGCCGATGGAGGTGGTGCGCGAGCGCTTCGCGGTGAAGGGCCACCCGGACCAGGAACTGGAACTGCGCTTTACCCGGCACGGCCCCGTCATCGCGCGGGACATGGCGGCGCGCCGGGCAGTGGCCATCCGCACCGTCTGGTCCCTGCCGGGCTCGGCGCCCTATCTCGCCAGCCTCTCCACCATGCGTTCGCGCTCGCTGGAGGATTTCCGCACGGCGCTGCGGCGCTGGGGCACGCCCTCCGTGAACAAGGTCTATGCCGATACCAGCGGCACCGTCGCCTGGAGCCCGGCCGGCTATGCCCCGCAGCGGCCGAACTGGGACGGGCTGCTGCCGGTGCCGGGCGACGGACGCTACGAGTGGTCCGGCATCCTGGACCCGGGCGAGCATCCCTGGCGGATCGACCCGCTCGAAGGCTTCGTGCACAGCGCCAACGAGATGAACCTGCCACCGGATTGGCCGCATGAGCACAAGACCTACGGCTATGAATGGACCGAGGCCTCCCGTGCCCGCCGCATCCGCGAGGCGCTGACGCGCGGGCCGCTGCTGACGCTCGCCGACTGCACCGCACTGCAGACGGACGTGACCTCCCTGCCCGCCCGCCGCCTCTGCGCCCTGCTGCAGGCGCTGCCGCGCGGCACCGCTCCCGAGTTCTGGGCGGCGCAACTGCTGCTGGAGGACTGGGATCATCGCCTGGATGCGGACAGCCCCGCCGCGGCCCTGTTCGAAGTCTTCATGACCAAGCACCTGAAGCCGCGCCTGCTCGCGGCCCTGGTGCCGGATACCACGCTGCACCCGCTGCTGGTGCCGCAGGACACCGAAAGCCTGTTGCAGGTGCTGGAGAAGCCGGATTTCCGCTTCGGCGCCGATCCCGCCGCCGCGCGCGACGCGCTGCTGGCCGACTGCCTCATCGCCGCCTTCCGTGACTGCGGCGAGCGGATGGGGCTTTCACCGTCCGAATGGTCCTGGGGCCGCCTGCATAAGGGCTATTTCAGCCACGCCCTGACCGGACTGGTTCCGGAGACGGCCCATTTCGACGTCGGCTCCTTCCCTATCGGCGGCAGCGCCAGCACGCCGATGCACACCGGCTACCGTCCCGGCGACTTCCGCTGCAATTACGGTGCCTCGGTGCGGCTGGTGATGGATGTGGGCGCCTGGGACAACAGCCTCTGCATCAACGCCCCCGGCCAGTCGGGCGACCCAGCTTCGCCCCACTACGCCGACCTGGCGCCGCACTGGGCGCGCGGCGAGTACGTGCCGCTGCTCTATTCGCGGGAGGCGGTGGAGGCGAAGGTCATGCAGCGCATCCACCTGCGGCCGGCTGGCTAATCCGAGGAAGGTTGGGGGGAAAGAATTCGCCCCAAGCCCCCATCTTCTTTTTGTCAGTTTGGGGCGGCGCGAGCGACCTGCGGTGGAACTGGCAGAAAAAAGATGGAGGCCTGGGGGGATTCCTTCCCCCAGACTTTTTCCGCGTCAGATCTTGCGGTTGACGACGCAGAGCTTGTTCCCGTCCGGGTCGCGCAGATAGGCGCCGTAATAGTCCGCGCTGTATTGCGGCCGCAGCCCCGGCGCGCCCTCGTCCATCCCGCCCGCCGCAAGCCCGGCCGCATGGGCGGCATCCACCGCCGCGCGGTCCGGTGCGAGGAAGGCAGTCATCGCGCCGTTGCCCCAGGTGGCGGGGCGGCCATCGAAGGGGCGGCAGACATAGAACTCGGCGGGCTCGCCCGGCTTCTGCCAGGAGGCCCAGCCGATCTCGGGCTCGTGGGTCATCCGCTTCAGGCCGAGCGGGATCAGCACGGCATCGTAGAAACGGACGGCCGCATCGAAATCCCGCACGCCGACGGTCACATGGCTGAACATGCCGCCGCCTCAGCCCACGCGGGGGCTGGTCCGCAGCCCCGGGCGGAGATGCTGGAAGGGCAGCGAGGACGGGTCCGCCACCACCGGTCCCGGCGCCGCGACAACCAGCACCTTCTCGGCGATCGGCTGGAAGTCGGCGCGGAAGTGCACACTGCTCTTCACCACGACGATCTTCTCCGCCGCCGGCTCGATGCCGATGTGGCGGAACAGCGCCTGGTCATGCGCCTGCATCTTGCGGCTGACCACGATCACCTTCACCGGCCCGATGCCGATCAGTGCCGAGGGGCCGAGATCGGCCGGGTTGCCGGCGCCCATCGGCCCGGTGCAGGTGAAGCGGCCATCGGAGAGGCGCAGCACCTTGGCCGTCACCTCCAGCGGCGCGCCGTCCGACTTGCCGCCGAGCCGGAGGGAAACCTCCGCCCCCTCGCCCGCCGCGTGGCAGGCAGCGGCGCTCTCCGCGTCGTTGATCATGCCGAGCGTCGCGGGCGCGCCCTGCCGCACTAGCTCTGCGAGCAGGCCGGTGGTGTCGCCATGCCCACCGCCGCCGGGGTTGTCCTGCGTATCCGCCAGCACGATGGGGCGGCTGGCCGACTGCGCCAGGCGGATCGCCTCGGCCACGCCCTCGGCGGCAGGCTGCACACCGCCGGCGAAATCCGCCTCCCGCTGCTGCAGGTGTTGCAGCAATGCGTCGGCGGCCCGCTCCGCGGCGGCCGGGTCGGCGCCGAAGGCGGCCAGGGCGACGCCGCAATCCGGGAAGTCGGCATAGGGGAAGCCGAAGCAGAAGGCGAGCTCGGCCAGGCCCTCGCGCTGCGCAAGATCGGCGCGCGCCGCCATCACCCCGGCCATCGGCTCGACCAGCGTGCACTGGGAGGTCAGAGGCATCCAGTAGTCGAGCTGGCGGAAGGCACGAGCCCAGGGCGCCTTGCGGGCGATGCGCTCGGCCAGCAGCGCCATGGCGCGGGCGCCGGCCTGCTTCATGTCCACATGCGGATAGGTGCGGAAAGGCACCAGCGCATCGGCCATGCGGACCATCAGCGCGGTCAGGTTGCAGTGCGGATCGAGGCTGGCGGTCACCGGCATGTCCGGCCCGACCACGGCGCGCACGCGGCGCAGCAACTCGCCCTCGGCGTCCGGGTGGCCCTCGGCCACCATGGCGCCGTGCAGGTCGAGATAGACGCCGTCCAGCGATCCGGCATCCAGCGCGTCGGCGAGGTCGGCGACGATGCAGGCGCTGATCCGCTCGAAGGCCTGCTCGGTGACGGGACCGGCCGGGTTGGCGAAGCACCAGGCGAGCGGCACCAGCTCGAAGCCGCGCTTCTCCGCCTCGGCGATGGCGCCGGCGGCGGGCACGGAGGTTGGGCGCAGCGCATCGAGCAGCCCTTCGCCGCGCTGGAAGGGCGGGAAGCCGCCGGGATGCTGGAACTCGGCCCAGGTGGTCGGGCGCGGGGCGAAGGAATGGCTTTCGTGCAGAAAGCCGCCAAGGGCGATGCGCATGCGCTTACTCTCCGGTTGCCCGGCCGGCGGTGGCCAGCACGGCATCGGCCAGCACCACCAGCCCGGCCTCGGCCCATTCGGGGGTGATGGATTCGGCCTCGTTGTGGCTGATGCCCCCCTCGCAGGGGCAGAAGATCATCGCGGTGGGCACCCTCCGCGCCAGATAGACGGCATCATGCCCGATGCCCGTCGGCATGGTGCGGTAGGGTAGGTTGCGGCCCTCGGCCGCCTGCCGCAGCGCTTCGACCAGCTTCGGGTCGAACGGCGTCAGCGGGGCTTCCCAGAAGCGCTCGACGATGATCTCGACATTCCGCTCACTGGCCAGCGCCTCGGCGCGCGCTTCCAGCGCCTCGCCCATGCGGGCCAGGGCCTGCGGATCGCCATGCCGCAGGTCCACGCTGAACCAGACGCGGGAGGGCACCACGTTGCGGCTGTCCGGCGCGAGGGTGAGCCGCCCCACCGTGCCGCGGCCATCCCCGCCGGCGGCGAGCGCGATCTCCTCCACCGCCTGGACGAGCATGGCGGCGGCCACCATGGCGTCCCGCCGCGGGCCCATGGCGGAACCGGCATGGGCTTCCTCGCCCGTCACCGTCACGTCGAACCAGAGCTGGCCCAGGGCCTTGTCCACGATGCCAACCGGGATACCCTCGGCCTCCAGCAGCGGCCCCTGCTCGATATGCAGCTCGAAATAGGCGCCGAGCGACTGAAGCGCCGCCGGGTCGGCCTCGCCCTGCCAGCCGATGCGGCGCAGCTCCTCGCCGAAGACGGCGCCGGCGGGGTCGGTCTTGGCGAGAATCTCGGCCTCGTCGAACAGGCCCATGGCGACGCCGCTGCCCATCATCGGCGGCGAGAAGCGGGCGCCTTCCTCATTGGTCCAGTTGATCAGGACGATCGGCGCCTCGGTCTCGATGCCGGCTTCATGCAGCGCGCGCAGCACCTCCAGCCCAGCCAGCACGCCCAGCACTCCGTCGAACTTGCCGCCGCTGGGCTGGGTGTCGAGATGGCTGCCGATGGCCACCGGCGGGCGCGAGGGGTCCCGCCCCTCCCGCCACAGCACCATGTTGCCGACGCGGTCCACCGTGACGGAGCAGCCCAGCGCTTCGCCCCATTGCCGCAGCAGGGCGCGCCCCTCGCCGTCGAGATCCGTCAGGGTCTGGCGGTTGCAGCCACCCTTGGGAGTGGCGCCGATCTTCGCCATCTCCATCAGGCTGTCCCACAGCCGGGCGCCGGAGACGGGGAGATTGGTGCTAGTCATGCCTTTTCCACCCCGCACCATTCGGCCATGGTCAGGGCGATCGTCCGCGTGGTGGCGTGGAAGCTCTCCAGGCTGACGCTCTCGTCGATGCCATGGATGGAATCGGCATCCGGCCCGAAACAGGCCACCGGCGTGTCCTGGTAGAGGGTGAAGAAGCGTCCGTCGGTCAGTCCGGTGGCGGGGTAGTCGCGCAGCTCACGGCCATTCGCCTCGGCGAAGTGGCGCTGCACCATTCGCACGATCGGCGCCTCCTTGTCGAAGACACAGGGGTCGGCCATGAAGCCGGCGAATTCGAGCTGCAACTTGGCGCCGCGCAGCCGCTCATCCGCCGCCGCTTCGGCGACGATCCGCTCGATATCGGCCTTCACCCGCTTCGCCGTGTTGCCGACCATGATGCCGACGCGCAGGCCGATCTTGGTGCGGGTGGGCACGGAGCTGTTCCACTCGCCGCCCTGCACCGTGCCGAAATTGACGTTCACCGGGTGGTTCACGCCGAAGAAGGAGGCGTGGATGTTCTCCGCCCGGTTCATCTCCCCCTCGTAGTCCTTGAAGCGCTGGGAGATGACATAGGCGGCCTCGATGGCGTTCACGCCGGCCTGCATGTCGCGCACATGCACGGGGCGGCCGGTCACCGTCACCCAGGCCCAGATGACACCGACCTCGGCGGTGTAGAGCCCCTCCACCCCCGGTCCGGGCTCGGGGATGATGACGGCGTCGCATTTCGGCATCGCCAGCATGCAGGCCAGCGCGCCATTGCCGGTGCATTCCTCCTCGATCACCGACTGAAACTGCACTTCGGCCGCCGGCTGCAATCCGGCGAGTTGCAGCGCACGGAAAGCCATGACGTTCGAGATGTCACCCGCCTTCATGTCGCCGGCGCCGCGCCCGTACATGCGGCCATCGCGGATGGAGGGCTCATAGGGCGGGGTCTGCCAGATGTCAGCAGCGCCTTCGGGCACCACGTCCACATGCCCTTGCAGCACCAGGGAGCGCCCCTTCCGCTCGCGCGGCCTGAAGGTGGCGGCGACATTGTCCCGCCCTTCATAGGAGATCAGCGGCGGCGAGAAGCCGGGATGGCTGGCGAGCTTCTCCGGCACGGTGGGAATACGGACCGGCTCCAGCCCCAGCGCGGCATAGTTGCGCGCCATCTCCTCCAGCGCGGAGGCCTCGTTGCCCAGGGTGGAGGGGCAGCGCACCAGCCGCTCCAGCGCGGCGACCGCCTCCCCTTCCAGCGCCTTGACGGCATCCAGGATCGCGCGGCGAACGCCAGGGTCGAGTTGAGCCATGTTCGGTCCTTCAGGCGGATTCGGAAAGCACGGGGAGAGAGTGCAGCCCCTTCCGGGGATGCTGTCCAGCAGGGCACAAGCAATTGCGACCCTGTAAGGCGGTGCGCGTCGCAGACCCCTGGCCGGCCTGTGCCGCCCCGCCCGCGGCGGATCGACAAGCCTGGAAAGGCCGCCTAGCCTCCCTCCCATGCGCGCCTTCGCCCATCCCGACCAGTCGCGGCACAGCCCGCAGTTCTTCCTCCAGCGCGGCCAGGTCCGCCAGCACTTCGAGGTGCCGGCACGGGCCGAGGCACTGCTCGCTGCCCTGCACCGCCTGGGCGCCCCAGTGGAGACTCCTACCCTGGTGGACCCGGAGGCCCTGACCGCGGTGCATGACGCCGGCTACATCGCCTTCCTGGCCGAGGCGGCGGAGGCCTGGGCAGCGCTGCCGGAGAAGGGGCCGGAGGTGGTGGCCAACATGCATCCCTCGCCGGAAATGCTGGCGCAGGGCGCGACACCCACCGCCGCCATTGTCGGCCGCGCCGGCTGGTACACCGCGGACACAGCCTGCCCCATCGGCCCCGGCACCTGGGAATCCGTCCGCTCCGCCGCGAGCTGCGCCCTGGCGGCGGCCGAGGTGGCCGCGGCAGGCGGCTGCGCCTACGCGCTGAGCCGGCCGCCCGGGCACCACGCCTATGCGGCGCGTGCCGGTGGGCATTGCTACGTCAACAACAGCGCCCTCGCCGCTGAGGCGCTGCGCCGGGCCGGCGCCGCTCGCGTCGCGCTGATCGACATCGACGCGCATCACGGCAATGGCACCCAGGGCATCTTCTGGGAGCGTGGGGACGTCCTGACCGTCTCCGTCCACGGCGACCCGTCCGGCTATTATCCCTGGTATGTCGGCCATGCCGGTGAGCGGGGCGCCGGTGCCGGCGCCGGCTGCAACCTCAACCTGCCACTGCCTCGGGGCAGCACCGATGAAGCCTGGCTGGAAGCGATCGCCGCCGGTGCCGCCCGCGCCCGCGACTTCGGTGCCGAGGCCCTGGTGGTGCCGCTCGGCTTCGACGCCTCGGAGCATGAGCCGCTGAGTTTCCTGCGCGTCACCGCCGACGGCTTCGCGCGAGCGGCGGAACGCCTCGCGGCGCTTGGCCTGCCCACCGTCATCGTGCAGGAGGGCGGTTACAATACGGAGATGATCGGCGGGCTGCTGGAGCGCTTCCTCACGGCGTGGGGCGATCGAGATATCTCAACTTCCCGTTGAAATACGGGACTGAACCCATTAGGCGAAAGGCGCATGCCCATCGCGCGCCTGGCCACCTTCGTCTTCTCCGGAATCGACACCCTGCTGGTCGAGGTGCAGGTGCAAATCGCCAGCGGCCTGCCCGCCTTCACGGTGGTCGGCCTGCCGGACAAGGCTGTGGCCGAGAGCCGCGAGCGTGTCCGGGCCGCGCTGAACGGCCTCGGGCTGAGCCTGCCGCCGAAGCGCCTGCTGGTGAACCTCGCTCCCGCCGACCTTGCCAAGGAAGGCAGCCACTTCGACCTGCCGATCGCCCTGGCGGTGCTCGCCGCCATGGAGATCGTGCCGGCCGAGGAGTTGCTGGGCTTCGCCGCGCTGGGTGAACTGGCACTGGACGGCGCCATCGGGCCCGTGGCGGGTATCCTGCCGGCGGCCCTTGGCGCCGCGACGCGCGGCCTTGGCCTGATCTGCCCCGCCGCGCAGGGTGGCGAGGCCGCCTGGGCCGGCTCGATCGAGATCCTCGCCGCCCGTGACCTGCGGCAGTTGATCGCCCACCTCACCGGCCGGCAGGTGATGAGCGCGCCACCGCTCCCCAGCCTCACGCGTGAGGCGGCCGCTGGCCCCTGTCTCTCCGAGGTGAAGGGTCAGGAAAGCGCCAAGCGGGCTTTGGAGATTGCCGCGGCTGGCGGGCACAACCTGTTGCTTACGGGTGCGCCCGGCGCCGGCAAGTCGATGCTGGCGGCACGCCTGCCCGGCCTGCTGCCGGACCTCAGCCCGGCCGAGGCGCTGGAGGTAAGCCTCGTGCGCAGCGTGGCCGGTATGATCGAAGGCGGCCAGATCTCGACCCGACCGCCCTTCCGGAACCCGCACCACTCGGCCAGCCAGGCAGCGCTGGTCGGCGGCGGCCCGCGGGCGCGGCCCGGCGAGATCAGCCTGGCGCATCGCGGCGTGCTGTTTCTCGATGAGTTGCCGGAGTTTCCGCGCCCGGCGCTGGAGGCCCTGCGGCAACCGCTGGAAACCGGCGAATGCGTCATCAGCCGCGCCAGCGCGCATGTCACCTACCCGGCCCGGGTGCAACTGGTGGCGGCGATGAACCCCTGCCGCTGCGGCCATCTCGGCAGTCCGGCACGGGAATGTGGCTCTGCGCCTCGTTGCGGCGAAACCTACCAGGCGCGTATCTCAGGCCCACTGCTGGACCGGATGGATCTCACCATCGCCATGGCGCCCATCGCGCCCGGGGAGCTGGCGCGCGCCCCGCGCGGCGAGCCGAGCAGGGCCATTGCGGCCCGCGTGGCCATGGCCCGCCAGCTCCAGGCGCGCCGCAGCGGCCCAGACGGGCCGCGCCGCAACGCCGAGGCGCCGCTTGATGCGCTCACCGCCGCCACGGTGCCGGAAGCCGTGTCACTGATGGAGCGCGCGGCGGAGCAGCTCGGCCTTTCCAACCGAGGCTTCACCCGCTGCTTTCGCGTGGCGCGAAGCATTGCCGATCTGGCCGGGGAAGAGCGCATCCAGCGTGCGCATGTGGCGGAGGCGCTGACCTATCGGCAGCGCCTTGTTGGGGTCGCCGCCTAACGGCGCATCACGAAGGTGAAACCGCGCCCATTGGCCGCGTTGCGGCGGGCGTGCCACCAGAGGCTGGCGAAGGCCACCACGCCCGCGACCACCGCCACCGGCAGGGCCAGCGCTAGGAAGGCCACGGCAACCCCCGCCACCACCACGCCTGCAGCGACCAGCGCCACCAGCGCGGCCACCCCGCCAAGCCGCGCCAGGGCACGGTCCAGCCAGGAAGCCGGACGCGGCGCCGGATTGCGGAAATCGCCATCGGGGGTCATGTCCAGAACGGGGCGGTTGTCGGATCGCGGGTCCATGGTCTCCATTTTGCGGTGCCCCGGCGCGACTTCAAGAGGTGCAGGCCGCCGTGGGGACGGGATGATGGAATGATGCTAGGAGCTTTCCATGACGCACCGCTGGATGCTCGGCGCCGCGCTGCTCCTGCTGGCGGGCGGTGCCGCCACCCCTTCCCTGGCCGAACCGCCGCGCCGCCCGAGTGCGGCCCAGCTGGAGGCGATCCGCCGCTGGCTCTGCCCGCATGGCGGCGCGCCGGTGCGCGGCGTGCCGGGCCGTTGTGACCGCGCCATAGACCGCACTCCCTGGGATGGCGGCCTGCCCGCCCCGCAACGCGACGCCTCGGCCGCCTGCCCGGAGGGGACCCGCCCCGTGCTGGCCCGCGGCCACCGCGACATCATCCGCTGCCTGCCGAGCTGACCCGCGCCGCTCAACGTGCCGAGGAGGCCTCTCCGGCGCCGCCGCCAAGCACCGCCTCGGCATGCCGGACACCATCCAGCGGCAGCCGCACCCGGCCGACCACCTGGTCCCGCACCACCACCAGCCAGCGGTTTTCCGGCACGGCGGGGCGCAGCTCGACCACGCGCGCCTCATCATCGAGCGCCACGGCGTGGCGCAGCCGCCAGCGGAACAACACTGGCCCCCGAATGCGAACGACGCGGGCGATGGGATCGCCCGCGTCGTCACAACCAATCCACTCCAGAGCCCGATGCGCATCGGCGGCACCGGGCCCTGGATCCTCGATGCGGCCGCGCTGCCAGCGGAGCCGCATCAGTTGCCTCAGGCGCTCTTCGCCATGATCTCGTCCGCGACGTTGCGCGGCACCGGATCATAGTGGTGGAACTGCATGGAGAAGGACGCACGGCCCTTCGTCATGCCACGCAGGTTGGAGATGTAGCCGAACATCTCCTTCAGCGGCACATGGGCGCGGACGATGACCGAGGTGCCGGCCATGTCCTGGCTCTGAATGATGCCGCGGCGGCGGTTCAGGTCACCCACCACGTCACCGACATGGTCCTGCGGGGTGGTCACCTCGACGTCCATGATCGGCTCCAGGATCACCGGGCCGGCCTTCTTCATGCCCTCGCGGAAGCAGGCCTTGGCGGCGATTTCGAAGGCCAGCGCCGAGGAGTCGACGTCGTGGTACTTGCCGTCCGTCAGGGTGTACTTGAAGTCCACCGTGGGGAAGCCGGCCAGCACGCCGGTGTCGGCCTGCACCTTGATGCCCTTCTCGACCGCCGGGATGTACTCCTTGGGCACCGAGCCGCCGACCACGGCGTTGACGAACTCGATCCCCTGGTTCCGCTCCAGCGGCTCGAAGGTGATCTTCACCTCGGCGAACTGGCCCGAACCACCCGACTGCTTCTTGTGGGTGTAGTCGT
>DATMRU010000033.1:0-23433 GCA_035565935.1 Roseomonas sp. | reverse complement strand
TGACCATGTACACGCCCATGGGGGCGGCAAGCAGGACCAGTGCCGCGATGCCCCAGTGCAGGAGGCGCTGCGCGCGGCTCCAGGAGGTGGGGCGCTCTTGCGCCATCAGCGGGTTGGGTCGACTTCCAGGCGAATCCGGATGTCGAGCCGGACGCTGTCCGACAGCATCGGCCGGTCCGCGACCATGCCGAAGGCCGACCGCCGTATCTCGCCCCCGACGACGAAGTCGGCGACCTCGACGCCGCGCGCCTCGTCGAAGTGACGGTCCTGCACGGTCGCGTCGAGCTCCTGCGGCTGCGTCACGCCGCGAAGCTGGAGCGTGCCGTGGATGAGGTAGTGCGTCGGCGAGAGCGGCTGGATCGCGCTGCTGGCGAAGCGCGCGCTCGGATGGTGGGCGATGTCGAGATAGGCCGCCGACCGCAGCAGGTCCGTCTGGTCTTGGGTCGGCATCTCGACCGCGCCGGTGTCGATGGTGACGTCGATCTGCGAGCGCTCCGGCCGCTCCAGGTCGAGCAGGAGGTCGCCCGCGAAGCGCGGGAAGCGGCCCTGGGCATCGAACAGGCTGAGGATCCCGACGGAGAACGCCACGGTCCCGTAGCGCTGGTCGAGGTGATAGAGTGTCGCCGCCCCAGCCGGTGAAGGCGCGGCGAACCAGAGCACCACCCAGAGCACCGGCAGCCCCTGCCGCATCGGCCAGCACCTCCGTGTCGCCTGCTCGGGCGGGAGCAGGCAGTTCAGCCCGGTTACCCTTGTAAAGAACGGGCTGGCAGACCCATAGGCCTGCCTATGCCGGAGCGCCGAGCCGCCTCTGGCTGCTCACGCCAGGAACGGAAAGATTCATACACCGGCCCGGCTGCCCGCGTCACTCCAGAACCGCTGCCTGCGCCCTCCATCCTGGTCGAGACGCCTCCAGAGCTTGGCGCGGGCCACCATGCGCTACGCGGGCGATCACGCCGCCAGATGCTCGTAGAGGATGCTACTGCCGAGCAGGATCAGGGCGCCGCCGCCAACCACCTCGGCAATCTGGCCGAAGCGGCTGCCAAGCAGGCGCCCGGCCAGCATTCCACCGGTGGCCATGCAGAAGGTCGCGAGGCCGATGGCGGCGGCGATGATCCAGATGTTCACCTGGAGGAAAGCCAGCGAGACGCCGACCGCCATGGCATCGACGCTGGTGCCGACTGCGGTGACCACCAGCACCCAGAAGGAACGGCCGGACGGCGCCTCGTCCTCCTTGCGGCGTAGGGCCGCCACCAGCATGCGGCCGCCGACCAGGGTGAGCAGCCCAAAAGCTAGCCAGTGGTCGACGGCCGTGATGTAGCCCGCCGCCAGCACGCCCGCCGCCCAGCCGAGCAACGGGGTGATGGCCTCGATGACGCCGAAGACGATGCCGGTGCGCATGGCGTCGCCGAGATGGGTGCGCTCGGCGGCCGCGCCGCGGCCCAAGGCGGCGGCGAAGGCGTCGACCGACATGCTGACGGCAAGGATGGTGACCGCGAGGGGGGACATCGTGAGACTCCAGCGGGCACGACGAGACGACGCGCGGAAGGCCCAGCCCCGCGTGTGTCTCGGTCTTGCCGGGCCGCGATGCGGCTCGCCGGGCCACGCGCCGGACGCGCGAGCATGTTGACCCGGTTCCGCCCGGCGGGCGGTGGCTACTCCCCGATGCCCTCAGGCTAGCCCGCCCGGTTCACAGGCGCAAGGAAGGAACGCTTAAAAATCAATGTCTTGTAGTTCGTTCAGGAACTTGAACCCTTGGCTACAAGCTCGCGTTTCGCCTGCGCGCAAGGGATTAGAAAACGCAGGCGCTCCCGGAGTGCGGCATGGATCGCGGCGATCCGCTCCCTTCGTACATCGGGCAAGCTGGGAGCGGTGCGGGCTAGCGGGCAACCTGCGGTCGTCATGTTCGGGCCATGCGGAAGACTTATCCACGCTTTCGAAGGGGCCGCGACCGGGGCGGCGTCTCGAACAACCTGCTCAGGCTGCCGCAAGTTCGGCGAAGCGCTCGTAGGAAATCGCGCCCGGCACGACCTGCGCTCCACACACGAAGGTCGGCGTAGAGCTCACTTTGTGCTCCTGCTCCGCCTTCAGGCGCCCCTCCAGAATGGCGCGGCGCAACGCCCGGTCACCCACGGCGGCATCCACCTCGTCATGGCTCATGCCCGCCAACGCGGCGATTTTCGTGATCTCGGCGATGTTGTCGGCCCCGCGGGTGAAGGCCCAGCGCTCCTGGGTGGAAAGCAGGGCGCCGATGAACGGTTCGTAGCGCTCGGCGGGCAGGCTGCGGGCCACCTGGGCAGCCGTGAGGGCAAGCTGGTCCAGCGGGAAGTCACGCCACACCATCCGCACCTTCCCCGTGGAGACCAACTCCTGCTTCACGCGTGGCCAGGTCTTCCGGTGAAAGGCGGCGCAATGACCGCAAGTAAGGGAGAAATACTCGACCACCGTGACCGGCGCGTCGGCGCGGCCCGCAGAGCGCTCGCCGAGCCGGGCATCGCTGGTCTGCGCGACGGCGGCGAGCGGGAACAGGCCGCCCGAGGCCAGGATCAGCATGCGGCGGGAAACAGGCATGGGAACACCCTTTTCGTTCGGTGACATGGGTCGGCGCTGCCAAGCGGGCGGCACCTCTGGCGGCTACGGCGGGCGCGTTCAGTGCCCGCGGCCCGAGTGTGAGCCCTGGGCTGCTGGCGCTCGTACGGAGACGATGACGGCCACCTCCAGCGCGGTGCCATGCGTGAATCTCAGGGTCAGCGGAAAGACCTCCTTCGCCTTCAGGTCCGAGTGCAGATCCAGCAGCATCAGGTGCAGGCCGCCGGGTTCGAAGGCCACCTCGCCGCCGGGCGCTACCGGGACGCCTTCCGGGTGGGGGCGCATCCGGGCAACACCGTCTTCCACGACACTTTCGTGGATCTCGACCCGCGCCGCCACGGGTGTGGTCGCGCCCAGAAGTTGGACGGGCGCCGCGCCGATGTTTCGGACGCGGAGATAGGCGACTGCGGTTCCGATGCGGGCGAGGGCGGGCCGCGACCAAGCTTGCTCGGCGACAAGCTGGGCGGCCTGCTCCTGCGCGCGGACACCGACCGCCGAGAGCAGGGAAAGCCCCGACCCCATGACAAGGAGCTTGCGGCGCCTCATGACGACCGCTCCTCGCCGCTGCCCAAGCTCCTTGGGGAGCCACGCAGCGCCAGCCGGATCTTTGCAGTCGCCGTCTCGGGTGGCTCGTGCGTGTCCAGGAAGCCTCGCAGGCGGCTTTCGCCGTCTAGGAGGTAGATCGAGGCGGTGTGGTCCATGGTGTAGCCGTCACCCTCCGTCGGTACTTTCCGGTAGTAGGCGCCGAAGGCCTTGGCAGCCTGCTGCACCTCCGCCTCGTTGCCGGTCAGGCCGACCAGGGCCGGGTGGAAGTTGGCGATGTAGCTGGCCAGGAGGTCTGGGGAATCTCGTTCGGAATCGACACTGATGAAGAGCGCGCTGACCCTCCCCGCCTCGGCGGGCTCCAGTGCGGCCAGAGCGTCGGAGATGTAGGCGAGGCCGGTCGGGCAGACATCTGGGCAGGAGGCGAAGCCGAAGAACACCAGCCGGACCCTGCCGGCGAAGTCGCGGTCGGTGACCTTGCGGCCATTGTGGTTGGTCAGGGCAAAGGGTGTTCCGATGGGCTGGCCGAAGGGGCTCGAGGGAATGGGCGGCTGAGCCTTCTGGCTGGCGAGCATCCATTCCGAGGCGCCCCAACCGAGAGCCACCGCCACAGGACAGCCGACACCGAGGGTCAGCATCAACGTTCTGCGCTTCATATTTGGTTTCCTCGATTTTAGTGCGTCATCCGATGCGGCCCAGGGCGGGGAACATCTGAAGCATCAGGACTGCCAAGTCGGTCAGACGACCGGTAATCATTGCCACCCCCATCGCCACCATGACGACGCCGGCAATGACTTGGAGCGTGCGGCCGACCTTCCGCATTGTGCGGAATGGACCGCGCAGGAAGGCGTTCGCGAAGGCGGCGACCAAGAGGAAAGGCACGCCAAGACCTGCGGCGTATGTGGCTAGAAGGACAATGCCAAGGTGATTGACGTCGCTTGTCGCGGTCATCGCCAGGATGGTGCCCAGCACCGGGCCGATGCAGGGGGTCCACCCGAAGGCGAAGGCAAGCCCGAGCACATAGGCGGCGAGCGGTGTGCCGCCGCTTATAGAAGGCATGAAGCGCAGGTCGCGCTGAAGCGGCATCAGCTTCAGGAGCCCCATCGTCATCAGCCCGAACAGGATGACGACCGCACCTCCGACGATTCCGGCCTCATACCGGTAGCGCAGCAGTGCTTGGCTCAGGAAGGAGGCCCCCGCGCCCATCACCACGAAAACAGTCGTGAAGCCCAGGACGAAGCAGAGGCCGAGACAGACCGTTGCGAGGCGGTCCGCGGGCGGGCGGTCGAGGGCGACCGCCCGCCCGGCAACGTAGGAGACGTACCCGGGCACAAGTGGCAAGACACAGGGCGACAGGAACGACACCATCCCTGCCAAGAATGCGGTCAGAAGGCCGGACATCTGGAGGAGAGAGTGCACGGGCGCCTCGGCTCAAGGATGCGGCACTGATCCCGGCGCCTGTACTGCTTCTCCCCGGCCGCGAACGAGGACAAGCAGCGCGACTCCGAAGACGATGGCGGTGTCGGCCAGGTTGAAGGTGGGCCAGTGGTAGCCAGACACGTGAAGGTCCAAGAAGTCCGTCACGGCGCCCTGCCGGACCCGGTCCGCGATGTTGCCGACAGCGCCCCCCGTCACCAGCCCGAGCGCCGTGGCCTCCCGCCGCGAGCGGCTGCGCCACATCCACACGAGCAGCCCTGTGGCGATGGCCGCGCACACCGCACTCAGCACCCAGGGCGACGCCGCGGGACCGCCCGCGAACATTCCGAAGCTGACCCCGGTGTTGAACCCGAGCCGCAGGTTGAGAAACGGCGTGACCGGATGCGGCACGTGGGGCGGCCAAAGGGCGGTGAGCACCCAGACCTTGGTGACTTGGTCCAGGAGCAGGGCCGACGCAGCGGCTGGTAGCCCGACACCCAGGGCAGGACGGCAGCCGTGCAGGAGCGAGGTCATACGGCGGGCTTCCAGGCGAGCAGGCGCAGTGCGTTCAGGGTGACGAGCACCGTGGCGCCGGTGTCCGCCATGATGGCGGGCCAGAGGCCGGTGACCCCGAGCAGGGTGGTGACGAGGAACAGGGCCTTGAGGCCCACCGCGATCGCGACATTGGCCTTCACATTCGCCATGGTGGAGCGCGACAGGCCGACGAGTTCCGCAACGCCGGAGACGCGGTCCTTGAGCACGGCCGCGTCGGCCGTCTCCAGGGCGACATCCGTGCCGCCGCCCATCGCCACGCCGACCGAGGCGGCGGCCAGCGCCGGGGCGTCGTTGATGCCGTCGCCCACCATGACCACCGGGCCGGAGGAGCGAAGGGCCGCGATCTCGCGCAACTTGTCCTCCGGCAGGAGTTCGGCCTTCACGTCGAGGCCGAGGTGCCCGGCGATGGCCGCGCCGGTGCGGGCGTTGTCGCCCGTGAGCATCACTGAACGCACGCCCAGCCTCGATAGGGCGGCCACGCCGGAGGCAGCGTCCGCCCGCGGCTCGTCGCGAAGGGCCAGGACACCGGCTGCCGCGCCATCCACGACCACGACGACCGCCGTCTTGCCTTCGCCCTCCAACCTTGTGGCCTGCTCGGTGAGGTCACCCATCCTGGCGACCAGCTCCGCCGCGTGGCGCGGACTGCCCACGCTGACCTTGCGGCCGCCCACCGTGGCGGTGACGGCCTTGCCCGGCATGGCGCCCTGATCCGAGGCCGGGGGTGTCGCAATGCCACGCGCCCCGGCTTCGGCCATGACAGCTTTGGCCAGCGGATGCGAGGATCCCTGCTCCACGGCCGCGGCATAGGCCAGGAGATCCCAGGCCGATGTCCCGGCCGCCGGGAGCACATCGGTCACCTTGGGATGGCCGGCCGTGAGCGTGCCGGTCTTGTCGAAGGCGATGGTCCGGGCGGCGCCGATCTCCTCCAGCGCGGCGCCGCCCTTGATCAGCAGCCCGCGCCGGGCGCCCGCCGACAGGCCAGAGGCCAGGGCTGCGGGAACGGAACTTGCTGGCTGCGTGTTCGTCCTGAGGAAGATTGCCTGCCAAGCCATGGGCATGACGGTTCACCTGTGGGTATGTCCCTGTTCCGGCTTCCCCCACCCATCCTCCGTGACCCCGCCGTGCGCGCGCGCCAATTCGGCCTGGACGGTTACGTGCGTGATGCCGAACCTTTCCCCGAGCATGGCACCCAGCACGTCTTCCAGCCTGTCCTCCCGAGACAGCGAGGTGTCAACCACGACGTGCGCAGACAGCGCGACCTTACCGCTGGTCAATGCCCAGACATGGAGGTCGTGGATGTCGCGCACACCCGTAGTTCCGCGCATGGCCTGTTCCACAGCGTCAATGTCGATGCCGCGCGGCACACTCTCCAGCAGGACGTCGATGGCTTCCGACAGCAGGGTCCAGGTCCGCGGCAGCACCCAGAAGGCGATGGCGACGCCGAGCACCGGGTCAACCCAGGTCCAGCCGGTGGCCCAGATGACCACGGCGCCGATGATGACCGCGACGGAGCCGAGGAAGTCGCTCCAGACCTCTAGGTAGGCGCCCTTGACGTTGAGGCTGCTCTCGCTGTCCCCGGCCAGGAGGCGCATGGCGATCCAGTTCACCAGCAACCCGAAGGCGGCGACCGCGAGCATCCCCAGGCTGCCGACCTCGGCAGGCTCGTGGAAACGCTGGTAGGCCTCGTAGAGGATGTACAGGGCGACAAGGAACAGCAGCGAGGCGTTGAACGCGGCCGCAAGGATTTCGAAGCGGTGATAGCCCCAGGTGCGCCGCCTGTCGGCCGGGCGGCGGCCGACCCGGATCGCGACGAGGGCGACCGCGAGCGCCAGCGCATCGGTGAGCATGTGCGCCGCATCGGACAGCAGGGCCAAGCTGTTGAAGACGTACGCGCCAGCGACCTCGGCGAGGAGGAAGGTGCCCGTCAGCCCCAAAGCCTTGGCCAGGGCGGCCGAGTTGGCGTTGCCCACGCCGTGGTCATGACCTTGTCCCATCCAAATCTCCAGCAGCGACCCATTGTGGTCCACTTGCGCGGCTGGATCGCACCTCCAGCCGCTGGAGGTTCAAGCCCGAAAAGTGACGGGGTGGCTCCCGTACGGGCCACATGTCCGTGACGGGTTGTGGAGCCGCCACACCGCTCGTGGTGAGCGGCGCGGCGGTCCGGCGTCAGTAGCGCGCCTGGCCGCTGCGCCCGGCGGGGTTCTTGACCTGCAGGGTCACGGAGGCGCCCCGCGCAGGAGCGGTCGGGGCCGTTCCGGCGAGGGTGTTCTCAGCGCCCGGCGCCAGCTGCACGACTTGGCGCGCCTGGCCGGAGCCGACGAGCGCGGACACCGTGTAGCCCGCCGACGGGACCGGCTTCCCGGCCTCGTCGTAGAGGTGGACCGTCAGGGTCCGGTCGGAAACCAGCAGCTCGGCATGAACGCCGACGACGTCCTGCATGCGGCCGCCATGGGCGCCCTGATCGCTGTGGCCATGGGACTGCGCCAGCGCGCCGGTGGAGAGCGAGGCGGCCGCCAGAGCCGCGAGAAGGATTGTCCGCACGTTTCATGTCCTCGTTGATTGATGGACTGTTGTCGCCGGGAGGGGCTGGACGCCCCTCCCGGCGGATTCACTCGGCTGCGGCGTGCTGCGCCCCGGCAGGGACGGCGTCCTCCGGCACGGGCTTCTGGACGCGGCCGAAGCGCACGTAGAGGGCGGGCAGCACGAGCAGGGTCAGCAAGGTCGCGCTGATCAGGCCGCCGATGACCACGGTGGCCAGCGGCTTCTGGACCTCGGCGCCCGCCCCGGTAGCCAGGGCCATGGGGACGAAGCCCAGCGACGCCACCAGGGCCGTCATGGCCACGGGCCGCAGGCGGGTCATGGCGCCCTGGTACACCGCGTCCCGCAAGGACAGGTGCCCCTGCTGCATGAAGCCCTTGATGGAGGTCGCCATCACCAGGCCGTTCAGCACGGCCACGCCGGAGAGCGCGATGAAGCCCACCGCCGCTGGGACGGAGAACGGCATGTCCCGCAGCCAGAGCGCGAGGAGGCCGCCGGACAGGGCCAGGGGAACCCCACTGAAGACCAGGAGGGCGTCCCGGACCGATCCCAGCGCCGCGAACAGCAGGACGATGATGAGCAGGAAGCAGGCGGGCACCACGACGCTCAGCCGGTCGCGGGCCTTGGCGAGGTTCTCGAACTGGCCACCCCAGGTGATGGTGTAGCCGGGCGGCAGCTGGACCTGCTCCGCGACCTTCACCTGCGCCTCGGCCACGATGGAACCGATGTCGCGCCCGCGGGCGTTGGCCTGGATGACGACGCGCCGCCGCCCCTGCTCGCGGCTGATCTGGTTCGGTCCCTCGACCACGTTGAGGCTCGCCAGCTGCTGCAGCGGCACCGAGGCGGCGGGCTTGCCAGCGACCGGGGGCAGCGGCACCGGCAGGTTCCGCAGCGCCTCGAAGTTGTTGCGCAGGTTCTCCTGCAGGCGGACGACGATGGCGAAGCGCCGGTCGCCCTCGTAGACCATGCCCGCCTCGCGCCCGCCGACCGCCGCCGCGAGCACGGCCTGGACGTCGTCGACGCTCAGGCCCCTGCGGGCCACCTCCGTGCGGTTCACCGTGACCTCCAGGAAGGGCAGGCCCGTCGCCTGCTCCACCTTCACGTCCGCGGCGCCCTCGGTGCCGTTCAGGATCTGGGCGATCTGCCCGGCCACCTGCAGCATGGGACCGTACTCGTCGCCGAAGACCTTCACGGCGAGGTCGCCGCGCACGCCCGCCAGCAGCTCGTTGAAGCGCATCTGGATGGGCTGGGTGAACTCCAGCGCATTACCGGGGATGCCAGCGACCGACTGCTCGATGCGGCGGACCAGCTCTGCCTTGGGCAGCGACGGGTCGGGCCACTGGTCGCGGGGCTTGAGGATGATGAAGGTGTCCGAGGCGTTCGGCGGCATCGGGTCGGACGCCACCTCGGCCGTGCCGGTCTTGGAGTAGATGATCTGCACCTCCGGCAGGCGCGAGATGCGGCGCTCCAGCACGGACTGCATGGCCTGGGACTGCTGCAGCGAGGTGCTCGGGATGCGCAGGGCCTGCATGGCGAGGTTGCCCTCGTCCAGCGTCGGGATGAACTCCTGCCCGAGCCGGGAGAACAGGCCCAGGGAGCCCACGAACAGCAGGGCGCCCAGCGCGATCACAGGCAGCGGCGCCCGCAGGGCGCGCCCGAGCACCGGGGCGTAGACGCGCTTGAGGCCCCGCACGATCCAGACGTCCTTCTCCTGCACCCGCCCGGTGATGGCGATCGCGATGAGCGCAGGGACCAGGGTCAGCGACAGGACGAAGGCGAAGGCCAGGGCGATGATGACGGTCAGCGCCATCGGGATGAACATCTTGCCTTCGACGCCCGTGAACGTCAGGAGCGGCGCGTAGACGAGGATGATGATGCCTTGGCCGTAGAGGGAGGGCCGGATCATCTCCTTGGCGCTGTCGGCCACGGTCTGGAGGCGCTCGCCCCGGGTGAGCAGGCGGCCCTTCTCGTGCTGCCGCTCGGACAGGTGGCGCAGGCTGTTCTCGGTGATGATGACGGCGCCGTCGACGATCAGGCCGAAGTCCAGGGCGCCAAGCGACATCAGGTTGGCCGAGATGCCGCCGCGCACCATGCCGAAGGAGGTGAGCAGCATGGTGATGGGGATGACCATCGCCGTGATGATGGCGGCCCGGATGTTCCCGAGCATCAGGAACAGGATGACCACGACGAGGAGCGCGCCTTCGCCGAGGTTCTTGGCGACGGTCTTGATGGTGGCATCCACCAGGATGCCGCGGTCCAGCACGGCCGTGGCCTCGATGCCAACCGGCAGGGTCCGCTTGAGTTCGTCGACCTTGGTGTGGACGGCGGCGGCCACCGTCCGGCTGTTCTCGCCGATGAGCATGAGGGCGGTACCGACCACCATCTCCTGCCCGTTGCCGCTCGCGCTACCGGTGCGCGGCGCCTGCCCGGTCGCCACGCGCGCCACGTCTCGCAGCAGGATCGGCACCCCCTCGCGGGTCGCGACGACGACCTGCTCCAATTCCGCGACGCTGGTAACGCGTCCGCCCGAGCGGACCACCAGGCCCTCGCCGCCGCGCTCCACGTAGCCCGCGCCGGTCGAGACGTTGTTGCGCTCGATGGCGGTCGCGAGGTCGCTGAAGCTTAGGCCCAGGGCGATGAGGCGGCCCGGATCGGGCTGGACCACGTACTGCTTGGTGTAGCCGCCGATGGCGTCCACGCCCGCGATGCCCGGCACGTTCCGGACCTGGGGCCGGATGATCCAGTCCTGGACCGTCCGGAGATAGGTTGCCCGATCTGCCTCCGTGACCAGGCGCTCGCGCTCCGGAGTCAGATAGCTGCCGTCGGCCTGCCAGCCCGGGGTGCCGTTCGGGACGATGTCGCCCTGCTTGCGCTCGGCGAAGCGCACCGTCCACATCGTGACCTCGCCGAGGCCAGTGGAGACCGGGCCGAGGCGGGGTTCCACCCCTTCCGGCATGGCCTCCCGCGCCTCGATGAGACGCTCCAGTACCTGCTGGCGGGCGAAGTAGATGTCGGTGCTCTCGGTGAAGACCGCCGTGACCTGACTGAAGCCGTTGCGGGAAATGGAGCGGGTGCTCTCCAGCCCCGGGATGCCCGCCAGCGCGGTCTCAATCGGGAAGGTGACCTGCTTCTCGATCTCGTAGGGCGAGAGCGAGGGCGCGAGGGTGTTGATCTGCGCCTGGTTGTTGGTGATGTCCGGTGTGGCGTCGATGGGCAGGCGCGCGAGGGACCACGCGCCAATGCAGGCCGCGATGACGGCCAGCACCACCACCGTCCAGCGATTGCGGACGGAGAAGTCGAGGATGGGTCCGATCATGTCAGGTGGTGCTTCTCAGTGCGCGTGACCGGCTTCGGACTTGCTGAGTTCGGCGCGGAGCGAGAAGGCATTGCCGACCGCGATCTCCGTCCCAGCATCCAGGCCGAAGACGACCTCGTAGCCGTTCGCGTCCTCACGGCCGAGCGCCACCTCGCGCAGCTCGAAGCCCTCCTCGTTCCGGACGAAGACGACCTTGTTGCCCTCAACCTCCTGCACCGCTTCCCGAGGCACGAGCACGTCCACGGGCTGCTCGGCCGTCGAGAGGTGCGCCGTGACGAAGCCACCAGCCCGCCAGGTGCCGTCAGCGTTGGGGATCTCCGCCACCGCCCGCGCCGAGCGCGTTTCAGGATCCAGGACCGGGCTTAGGAAGACGATTTTCCCTTCCGCGCGCGCGTCCCCCTCGCCGGTGATGAGGACGGTTTGGCCCTGCCGCGCCATCGGCACGTCCCGCGGCGGGATCGTCAGCTCGACCCAGAGGGTGGATAGGTCAGCCACCGAGAAGACCTCCGCGTCGGCGGCGACCGCGGCACCGAGGACGGCGTTGCGGGCCGTGATCCGGCCCGCAATAGGCGCACGGAGTTCCAGGCGCCGGAGGGTCACGGCGGGCTGGCGGGCCAGCGCCGCGACCTCGGTCTCCGAGAGGCCGAAGGACGCGAGGCGGGCGCGGCCGAGGTCGACCTTGATGCGGGCGTCCTCGGCCGCAGTGCGGGCCTGGAGGAACTCCTGCTCCGCCGAGATGCGCTGCCGCCAGAGGCGGGCCTCCCGCGCCAGGGTGGTCTCGGCCAGCACCGCCGCCCGGGTGGCCGCCAGGAACTCGCCCTTGGCGTCGGCCACCTCCCGGCTCTCGAGCACGGCCAATACCTCACCCCTGGCCACCTCGTCGCCCAGGGTCTTGCGGACCTCGGCCACGATGCCGCCCAGGCGAGCTGAGACCCGTGCCTGCCGATCCTGGCTGGCGGCCAGGACGCCGGGCACGGCGGCCCGGCTCACCAGCACGCCCGATCCGACCGGGGCGACACGGATCCCGGCCGCCTCGACCTGCTCGGCCGTCATCTCGATGTGGCCTTCCTCGCCCTCCGCATGGTCCTCGCCTTCGGCGTGGCCGTGGCCGTCACCCTGCGGGGCGGCGGCGGGCGCCGGGGCAGCGCCGACGGCAGGCGGGACCGGCAAGCCGACGAGGCTGCGGGTGGCCTCTGGGATGGAGGGGAAGACGGTGGCGACCGCGAGTCCGCCAAAGGCGGCCCCGGCCATCAGGGTCATGCGGAGCATCAAGGGGCACTCCTGGTCTGAATGTTCGTGGGCTGGAGCGGCACAGCGGGCATCTCGCCGCGCAGGCGCTGCACGGCCGCACGGATGGTGTGGAAGTCGCGGTAGGCCTCGACCAACTGGGCGCGGGTGTCCGAGAGCGATCGCTGCGCGTCCAGGACATCCAGGAAGCCGAAGCGGCCTTCCCCGAACCCGGCGGACGCGAAGCGGGCCGCCTGCTCAGCGGATGGCACGGCGGTGCGGCGGAGGCTCTGCACGGTGCGCCAAGCGAGCGCCAAGCGCTCCTCCGCTGCGAGCAGCTGGGCAGCGAGCGCGCTGCGGCCCCGCGCGGCCTCGGCCTCGGCCCGGGCAAGCTCGGCGTGCGCCCGTGCGATGCCGCCCTGGTTCCGGTCAAAGAACGGCAGCGGGATCGAGGCGCCCGCGACGAAGGCGGTCTCGCCCGTGTCGCCGAACCGGCGCACGTCGGCATTCACCGTCAGGTCGGGCACCGCGTTGGAGCGCTGGAGGTTCAGGTTGGATCGCTGCTGAGCGATGGCTGCTTCCAGACGAGCCAGCTCCGGATTGGCCGCCAAGCGGGCCAGGGGATTGGCCGAAGCGGAACGGACCGGCGCGGGCCCGATATCCTCGAACCACGGCTGGCGCGGCGCCAACTCGACCCGCGGAACGCCAATCAAGGCGGCCAGATCGGCCAGGACGATCTGCACCTCACGCTGAGCCCGCTCCGCGGCGATTTGAGCAGTCGCCCGGACCACCTCGGCCCGCTCGGCCTGCAGGAGGGGATCTCTCCCAGCTTCCACCCGAGCGCGGGAGGCCCGCAGCGTGTCAGCTGCCAGCCGAGCGCGCTCTTGTTCGACCTCCACCAGACGTGTCGCCGCCTCGGCCGCAGCGAGCGCCGTCACCACCTCGCGCACGATCTCCAGGCGGGCACCCTGGTAGTCGAGCTCGGCCAGCTCGGTGCTGCGGGCGGCGAAGTCCATCCGGGCGCCACGCTTGCCGCCAAGCTCGATGCGTTGGGAAAGGCCGATCGTGGTTTCCAGGGTGCTGAAGCCACGGTTCTCGTTGCGACCGCCAAAGCCTCCGAAATTCTCGAAGGAGCTGGTCAACTCCGGGTTCGGGCGCAGCCGCGCCTGGAGAGCGTCCGCACGGACGGCCTGACGGGCGGCACCGGCGCCCATGAGCGCCGGCGACATCGTGAGCGCGACCTCCACGGCCTGCTGCGAGGACGTGATGATAAGTGGAGCAGCCGCCGCACGGCCGCCTTGAGCATGAGCAAGAGCGGGCAGGACAGCGAGAGCCGCCGCCAAGTAGAAGACCTTGACTGTCATAAGAGCACCTGAAGTAGCGAGCTGTAAGCAGCCCGCGGATGCACTCCGTCAGGAGTGGTCGCGCGGCACCGGCACGGACGGGCAGGTCGCTATTTGCGAGGTGGCTTGGTCGGCAGTTCTGACGGGCCTGGCACAAGCGCATGCGCCGGAGCAGGCTCAAGCCTGGGCGCCCGATTCTCGAACGATGTGGATTCGGCAATCATGAGCGGTCGCAAGGGAGCCAGCTGGCCGCAGAGGTGGCCAGTGCCGTGACAAGGTAGCGAATCTGGCCGGGTCTCCTGCCCGCTGCCTTCTCCAGCCGTCAGCACAGCTCGAACGTTAGATTCGGCTCGGACTGTGGATTCTATGGCAGAGTGAGCAGGGATTACGGCAAGCAGAAAGGTCAGTGCACAGAAGAGCACCATAGCACCGCGACGGAACAGTGCGACAGCCGCTGGCAGCATGTGAGCGAACACGAAAGTTGCCCTAAACCGCCAGGTAAAGGCCAACACATCGTCCATCTAAGGCTAATTTGGTTGACCACGCGCGCCGCCCCGGAACTCCTAACATACGAAAGTGCATGTCACACGCGAGCAGGTCCACCCCCCGGCCGAACCAACCTTCCGAGCGAGCAAGGCAGATACCCAGACCTCCAGGCGAACCGCGTAACACCGCGTCACCAAGGCCACGGAACTCTCCAACTTGACAGGCGATGCGCTGCACGGTTCCGACTCACTTCCTCCGAAGAACGGAGGGTGCATTTACCACAACTTGCCCTCAACTCTGCCGCCGATATGCATCCGTCACAAAATGATGCAGCTCTGTCGCGGAGGGATGAAAATCCGCAGATAATCTTCTCGCGGCGACACGAGCAGCTTCCCTGCCCGCCAAAAGAAGAGGACCTTAGTATGCTGAAGTTTGCCGCATTTACCGGGCTAATGATGATGGCCTCCACCGCGCTTTCGGCCCAGGAAGTTAACCTCCGCTGCCCGGCGCCCGGCGCCAAGGTCGAACGGTCGAACCTTCCGACGATCTCCTATCGCGGCGCGGCTGCCTCCTCGCCGCTCATCTGCCTGGATCAGACCGGTCAGCCACGTCTCCTCGGCTATTGGAGCACACAAGCCGGCTTCTTCAGTGCAGGTGGAAAGGAGCTCCTGTCCGCGTTCTCGGAATGGAAAGGCGGGCCTAGCCGAGTGGTGAGCGTCGACTACTTCGGAACTAGTCGTTACGCTGATAGTACGACAGTCAATGAGAAATGGCAGATCCTTGGCCAGGATAAGGTCGATGTCGCTGCTGGAGCCTTCGACGCGATCAAGGTCCGCCGAATCTACTCGGTCCTGGGCTCGACCTACAAGTTCACTGAGACCGTGTGGTTCGACCGGGCGACTGGAATGCCGGTCAAGTCTGTCGTGGAGCACAGGAACTCCACTATGAGCCCTGATGTGACCAACTGGCAGGCCACCGAGCTAATCACCCGCACATCCGGCTCCTGAAGAAGAGCCTCTGAGACTAAGGACAAGGCCGCCACTGCGGAGTGGGTTCCGCAGGCGGCCTTGCCGCTTCGTGACGATCAGAAATAGACGGTAACTTGCTTGTGGTTCCTGAACAGGCGATGGCTCCCGGGAACACCTGCAGAAGAAGCCTAATTGAAGCGCAAAATATGAGAATCCAGGAGCCAAGTTATATCATAACAAATTCTGAGAGTGCTCCCGTGCTTTCGGGGGAGGGTTTCTCCGTTCTTCTTGTTGAAGACAACAGCGAGCTTCGCGCTCTGCTCCTCCAGATGCTACGGCGAAGCGGATTCCGTGCGAGCGGCGCCAGAAACGCGGTTGAGATGCGGGAGACCATGGCTAGCGGCCAAGTCGATCTCCTTCTGCTGGATGTGATGCTCCCGGGTATCTCCGGGTTCGAGATCTGCCGCGAGATCAGGGCCAAGAGCTCCATTCCCATCATCCTATTGACTGCGCTTGGCGAAGCACATGACCGTGTTATTGGACTTGAGTTGGGCGCGGACGATTACATCGTTAAGCCGCCCGACTCCCGAGAATTAGTCGCAAGGATCCGTGCAGTTATGCGCAGGCGCCAGCGGATGGCGCCAGGGGAACAGGACACAAGGCGGGACCGGGCGGAGTTCCGCGGGTGGTTACTGGACACAAGACAGCGCGAACTGACAGCTCCGGATGGCAACAGGATCGAATTGACCAGCGGCGAGTATGATCTGCTCCTCGCATTCGTAGAGCGACCACAACGCATACTCTCCCGCGAGCAACTCCTCGATCTCGCCCGCGGCAGGGCTCTGGGCGGGCTTGAACGATCGGTGGACGCGCAAATCAGCAGGCTCCGCTCGAAGCTCGGCGGCCGGGACCTACGGGGCGAATCGATTATTAAGACACTTCGGGGGGCGGGCTATATGCTTGCTGCCCCGGTCGCTTGGCGATGATGCTTCCCAAGCAGCCAGGGAGGCTGAACTCCTTTGCCCTACTGATTCTCGCGCCAGGTGCGTTAGCGCTTGTAATCCTGCTTGGTGTCAGTCTGACCCTGCACGCAGTTATTCTACGTCAAGCCGCTGAACGTGGGGCTGCAGAAGTGGCTGTTTCGCGCATCTACTCGATCGTCCAGCAAATTACCGCCCTCCCGGTTGGAGAGCGGAAAAGTGCAGCCCGGCGCAGTTCGGCCCCTGATATGGAGCTAACCTGGACTGCGCAAGCTGCAGTTCCTGGCGGCACAGAGATTGGCAAGGAACTTAAGGCCACGATGTCGGGGTTTCCGGAGTGGCTGGCGGTACACGTCCGCCTGGAGGCGTCGAGTGTCTCCGGGAACGTGCAAGACGTTGCGATCAGCGTCCAGTTAGAAGACGGCAGTTGGGTGAATGCAAAGCTGCGTGCAGTGTCTCTGCTTACCGCTGATGATATGGCTTTCCGCATCGCCATTATCTTAACGGCGGTGACACTTCTGGCTCTCGCCGCCTTCGCTTCACGCTTGATCGCGAAACCTCTGGCCCTCCTGGCCGCACGTGCACGGAGCCTACCTGCGGACGGGATCCTTCCATTGAACGGACTGGGCTCACCGAGCGAGGTCCGCGAGGTTGCCGAAGCCTTAGAAGCTGCAACATCGCGCACCAGGGAGTTGCTGAAGCAGAGATCCCTCGCGCTCGGTGCGCTTTCCCATGACTTGCTTTCCCCGCTCGCACGCATGCGGCTCAGGGCAGAGAGCATTCCTGATGACCAAGCGAGAAACCACATGCTACTTGATGTACGCGAGATGGCAGAAATGGTGACAGATGTCCTGGCATTCTTGCGCGGAGGGGAAGGGGGCGGAGAGGTCGCTACGCGAATCTCTCTAGTTTCACTGGTGCAGGTCGTTGTGGACGAGTTCGGCGAGGAGGGCGCGGCTTTCGAGGAACGCTCCTATGAGGACTCCACCGTCGTTGCACAGCCAACAGCTTTGAAGCGTGCGCTCCGCAACGTGCTTGGTAATGCCGTTAAGTATGGGCGCTCTCCCTGGGTGGAAGTGCTTTGTCGCGGGAACGAGGCCATCATCGTTGTTGGGGACAGTGGGCCGGGCGTGGCCCCAAGCGATCTCGAACGAGTCTTTGAACCATTCTTTAGGGGCGACGAAGCCCGGGCGGCAGGCGAAGGGAGCGGTTTAGGCCTACCAACCGCCAAAGCCATCGCCGAAGCTCATGGAGGCCGCCTCGAGATGCAGAGCGTGCAAGGCATCGGCACGGTCGTCAAACTCACACTTCCCACCGCCCGATCTGCCTGACAGCAGCCATGTGCCCGGTGCAAGCTGGCTTGGTATCACTTCGCTCAGCCGTGGCGACCAGCAGCCGCAGGCACTTAAAGCGTGCAGACGACTGCAAGATGTCCAGGTGCCGGCCGGCCTCGTTGAGGCCTACATTGTTTCGCTTGTTCGCAGCACAACGGCTTCACGGAATCAATTTCCCTCTCGTTCACGCTTTCATTCCTCAGCGCTGCAAGAATTTGATGCAGTTCGGTCAAGCTAGCGCACGACTGAGCCCGTACATCATAGCCGTCAGCCCAATGGGCACCGTGAGTGCAGGAACTGTTAATGCAGATGTCGCGACTAATGTTGGCAATGGCTATCCCGCTTATCATGGCGGGCTGTGCGGGTGGAGACGGGGATTACTTGTACCCACGTGTGGTCGGAAATGGGGAGAACATGATGATCGATTACGGCCCGGGACCGGAGAACAACATCGTTGGTGGCGGAGCTGTCGCACTGTCAGGCGGAGCCGGTGAGAACCTCATAATCACATACTCCGACCGTTACAAGACGCAGCAGCCGCCGACGGGCATGGTCCGGGTCTTCGCTCAGCAGGGCGAGAACACCGAGATCGTCTGGGCTCCTCTCCCTTCTAACTCCGTAGCCGCTCGCTAACTAACTTGTGGTTGTCACGCGGGGGCTAACTGCTTGGACTGCCGCACGATGGATTTCAGCCTATCTGTTATGAAACGCCACATCACCGGTAAAGCCCTGGGGAGGGTCTCACCGAAGAACACCTTGGAAGGATCGTTCATGATGTCGCATCGTCGCGGTGCGGTCCGGATCATCATCGTCTTGCTTCCCTTTCTACTTGTAGGTTGCGCTTCTACAGTCGAGAGCGCACGACAGCGCGAACCACGGCCCGTGGCGGAGGTCATGGCAAGCGTACGGCAGGTTGCCTCGTGCCTCACTGATTACTATGTGCGAAGGGACAGAGTTGTTGTTCCAAACCAAGTCGATGACCGCGGGTCGACCCGCCTTACCGTATTCGCCACCAGATCTATGCACTCTCCGCGAGTAACGCACTACGCCCAATGGCCGATAGCGATTGCAGAAATCGAGGTTATAGCTCTTGGGACCGCGTCGAGCACCGTTGCTGTCCGCGCTCCGCCCGCACTTGTCGACATCAATCCCCTGCCCCGTCGACTGCGAGAGGAGCTCCGCCGGTGTGGCTTAGCATTCTCCGCTGCTTAGAACAGCCGTTGTTGGTTCTTTAAATGTGTGAGCGTCAGCTGGTCCCCACGTGTTCTGGCTGACGGTGCTGGGCGAGACTGCTTGATATGGTAGACGAGAGTGGACTGGCCGGTGCGGAGGCTGACAGCTCTTACGAGGCTCGTAAGAGTTCGCCGCGCGGCGGTACCGGACGGGTCGAGATGCTGGCGGTGCGTACCGAGCGCCGGCGGCGCTCGAGCAGTGAGGACAAGCTGCGCATCGTCCGGGAGACCCTGGCGCCAGGCGCGGTGGTCAAGATTGTGGCCGAGCGCTATGGCGTCAGCACCGGTCTGCTGTTCACTTGGCGCAAGGAGATGCTGGCGACGGTTGCCTCCGGCTTTGTGCCGGTTGAGATGGCGCCCGCGGAGCCGTTGCAACTGCCCGGCCTGGCAACGGCTCCCCATCCTCGCCGGCACCTGTAGCGGCCGAGGGTAGCATCAAAATCGTCCTGCCCGGTGGTGCCCTGGTCCGGCTTGGCCATGGTGCCGACCTGGAGCTGTTGCGCGACGTGCTGGCACCGCGCCCATGCTACCGTCCGGCGCCGGGATGTACTTGGCCTGCGGCGTAACCGACATGCGCAAGGGCTTCGACGGGCTGGCGATGCTGGTGCAGAATCCCTATGACGGTTCTCTGTTCATGTTCCGTACCCATCCGGTGACGCTTTCGATTATCCACATTTCGGCTGCTCCGTATCCATCCGGTGATGGTCGCTGTTGACGATCAGGTGGCGGCGGTCGCAGGCGCTTGGGAGCGCTTCCACTTTCAGGGCGGAAGTTCGTCGAGGCTGGAGACGGGGTGGTCAGCGATGCGGGCGAGGACATCGGCGAGCCGCGCATGCGGATCGACGCCGTTCAGCTTTGCGGTGGTGATGAGCGCGTACATTATCGCAGCCCGTTCTCCGCGGCGGTCACTGCCTGCAACAGCCATGCCTTTCGGCTGAGGGCCACGCCACGGAGCGCGCGCTCGGCTGCGTTGTTGGTGAGGCAGATCCGGCCGTCACTGAGGAACTGGGTGAACGCGGCCCAGCGCTTGAGGGCATAGTCCAGTGCCTTCGCCAGGTCGTTGTGGCGCGACAGCCTGCTCCTGGTCTCCAGTGTCCAGGCATGGAGGTCGGCAACGAGCGGGGCAACAATGCTCCGCCGGTGCTGCAGGCGATCAGCCGCCGGGCACCCATTCACCGCCCGGTCGGCGTCGAACACTCGATCAATGCGCCGCACGGCCTCGGCGGCCAGCGGCACGCGAGCGACCTCGGCCAGTTCGAACACCTTGCGGCGGAAGTGCGCCCAGCACGCCGCCTTTGTGATCGGCCCGGGCTTGCGATTGGGCAGGTGGAGCTCGCCGAACCCGGCATAGGCGTCGGCCTGGAGGATCCCGGCGTAGGCGGCGAGGTGTCGCCTGGGGTGCTCGGCGGTGCGGTCGCGCGAGAAGTGGAACACCGCGGCGGGTGGCGCGGGTCCGGCAAAAGGCTGGTCGTCCCGCACATAGGTCCAGAGGCGCGCCGTGATCGTCTTGCCGCGAGCGCGCAGCGGCACGGTGGTGTCGTCCCCATGCAGGCGCTCGGCGGCCAGAACATAGGCCTGGATGAGGGCAGGGAGGGGTGAGAGCACCGCCGCCGCAGTGCCGACCCAGTCCGCCAGGGTGGAGACGCTCAGTTCCACCCCCTCACGGGCATAGCTCTTGCTCTATCGTAGACGAGCGCGGGGTGGTCATCAGGGAGGGCAAATGCCCGAGTGAGGCCGAAGACATTGCCCGTTTCATCAGACAGAAGGAACGACGCATTGAGCACGTCGGGCTTGAGACGGATTGCCTGTCGCAGTGGCTCCACACTGGGCTGACGCGAGAGGGCTTCCGGGTGATGGTGATGGAAGCGCATCACGTTCGGGCGTCGCTCGCCACATGCGGGTCAAGACCGACCGCAACGACGCCTGCGGCATAGCGCAACTCGTCCGGCTTGGCTGGTTGAAGGCCGTACACGTCAAGGCGCCCAAGGCGCCGGAGACCGTCGTGGAGGCGCTGCTCCGGGTTTGCGAGGCTTTGCTGGAGGAGCTGCACGCACTCGACCGCAAGCTGCTCGAGACCGCCCGCGCCGATCCGGTGGTGCGCACTCAGTGAACATGGGCGCGGCGTCGAACAACAACGCGAGGCTTCCGGTGAGGAAGGAGCCGACCACCTCCGCCAGCATGACGCCGCCGGCGAGCGCAAGCGGCCAGACCAGCCCCCGCTCGTTGGCGCCCGCCCCGTGGCTATGCCCGGCGCCCATCGCCGCCTCACTCGCATTTCCACGCGCCGCCGTCGGCCTCCCATTCTTGCATCCTCGTCATGCCCCCTTCGCAACCAGGACACTCACTTCGAATGGCTGCCGTGGCGGCGGGTTTACCTAGCCTTCGCCGGGCGGCTGGCATGCGCCGTCAGCCCATTTTCGTTCCGGTCGCACCACCATGCCACCTGTGGGCACACGTTAAACGCTCCCATAACCACGAGGAACCAGACCGGAGGTTCAAGGCACCGGCGGCCAAAGGGCGGCGTGCATACCATCACCGGTGCAAGTCCTCGGCGCAAACTGTCTTCCCTCAGCCGTGCCCAGGGCCGGCGCAGTGTCCGTGCGCGAAGTCGGACAAGGTCTCGATGATGCGGCACTCCCCGGCGTGGCCGCCCTCGCAGCCCTGCGTCATGCGTTCCAGTTCGCTTCGGAGCGCTTGCAGGCGCCGCAGCCGGGCATCGATCTCCGCGATCTGTGCCGTCGCGATCGCGTGCGCCGCCGAGCAGTCGTCCCAGGGCCGGTCCGCAAGGTTGAGGAGTGAGCGGATGTCTGCCATTGAGAAGCCCAGCTCCCGGGAGTGGCGGATGAAGCCGAGCCGTCGGACATGGGCGTCCCCGTAGCTCCGGTGGCCGCCCCCGGTGCGGGCGGGAGGCGGTAGCCATCCCTCGGCTTCATACCATCGGATCGTTGTCGGCTTGACCCCCGTGAGCCGGGATAGGTCGCCGATGCTCATGTGCCGCATAGCGCTTTCCATGCCGGATCAGATGGTGTTCGGAAGCCCGGGCCCATAGCCCCGACCCTGCTGCAACGGGCGCCGGAAGCAAAGGCCCGCCGCATGCGGCACCCTTCGCCGCCGTCGGGTCGCGCGGCGCTCATGCTGCGCCAAGCATCGAATTCCTGGAAAATCCTCTCTCCGGCCAATTACCCCCTTGAACCTCCAGCGGCTGGAAGTCGTATCTGGAGGGCCGTCAGCAGGAGTCTGGGTGATGGACGGCAGCGGGAGCAAACACAGCGAGAGGCAGGTGACCTGGCGCGTGGCCGGCATGGACTGCGCCTCCTGCGTTGCCAAGGTCGAGAAGGCGGTCTCGCGCCTACCGGGCGTCAGCGGGGTCAACGCGAATCTGATGGCCGAGCGGCTGCAAGCGACCCTGGCGCCCGGAGGCACCACACCGGAGACAGTCGAGAAGCAGATCACTGCGCTGGGTTACAAGGCCACCCGGCTGGATGCCGCGGAGGAATCTCCACCCCTCGCGTGGCATGTGGAAGGCATGGATTGCGCCTCCTGCGTTGCCAAGGTGGAGAAGGCCGTCGGCCGCCTTCCCGGAGTGTCCGATGTTTTGGTGAACCTGATGGCCGAGCGGCTGACCCTGCGCCTCGCGTCGGGCGCGACGGACGCCGCCGCCGTTGAGAAGCAGATCGGGGCACTGGGCTATAAGGCCAAGGCCCTCGCGCCCCAGGATGGTCCTGGCGCGTCGTCCACTCCGGCGTGCGGGCACGGTCACGAGCACGACTCCTGTTGCGGTCACGACCACGGCCATCAGCATGGTCACGACCACGCCGGGCACGCGCACGGGCAAGTCCCTGCCGCTGGCGCCCATTCCCATGCCGCCCATGACCATGCCCATGGCGGCGCGTTCGGCCACTCGCATGCCGACCACGAGGACCCCGCCGACGCGACGAAGCCCTGGTACGCAACAGGCAAGGCGCGGCTGGTCTGGCTGCTGGGCGCCCTCGTGCTCGGCGCCTACGCGCTGTCGCTGGTGCTGCCGCGGAACCTGACCTACCCGCTCTTCCTGATCGCGACGCTGGTCGCCCTGGTGCCGTTCGGGCGCCGTGCCTTCAACCTGGCGCGGGCGGGTTCGCCGTTCTCGATCGAGACGCTGATGGTGACCGCGGCCGCGGGCGCGGCCATGATCGGCGCGGCGGAGGAAGCCGCGGTGGTCGTCCTGCTCTTCGCCCTGGGCGAGCTGCTGGAGAATGTGGCGGCCGGGCGCGCCCGGGCGGGCATCAAGGCCCTGGCCAACCTGATGCCGCGCACGGCGCTCCGCCTGCGGGCCGACGGCTCGACCGAGTCGGTGCCATCCGATCGCCTGTCGGTCGGCGACCTCGTGCTGGTCCGTCCCGGCGACCGCGTGCCCTGCGACGGCAGCATCGAGGAGGGGCAATCCGCCCTGGACGAGAGCCCCGTCACCGGCGAGAGCGTGCCGGTCTCCCGCGGCCCCGGCGAGGCGGTCGTCGCAGGTTCCATCAACGCCGACGGGGCGCTGCGAGTGCGGGTCTCCCGCGCCGCCTCCGACAATACCATCGCCCGCATCATCCGCATGGTGGAGGAGGCGACGGCTTCCCGCGCCCCGACCCAGCGCTTCATCGAGCGGTTCTCGACCTACTGGACTCCGGGCGCGATGGTGGTCTCCGCCGTGGTAATCCTGGTGCCGCCCTTCCTGCTGGGCTGGGACTGGTGGACCAGCATCTACCGCGGCCTGGCGGTGCTGCTGATCGCCTGCCCCTGCGCGCTGGTGATCTCCGTTCCCGCAGCCCTGGCCTCTGGCCTGTCGGCGGGCGCCCGGCGCGGGCTGCTGATCAACGGCGGCGCCGCGCTGGAGGAGATCGGCGCCGCCCGGACCATCGCCTTCGACAAGACCGGCACGCTC
>DATMRU010000032.1:0-88091 GCA_035565935.1 Roseomonas sp. | reverse complement strand
GGGTGCTGGCACCCGACCTGCCGGGACTCGGCGAATCCGATATGCCGCCCCGCCCGCCGACGCCGCAGAGTGTCACCGCCATCCTCTCGGCCGGGCTGGAGGCGCTGCTCGGCCGCGGGCGGCACTTCGACCTGATGGGCTTCTCCTTCGGCGCCGTGCTCTCCGGCGGGCTGGCCGCGCTGCACGACCGCGACCTGCGCTCGCTGACCCTGGTGGGCGCGGGCGGGCTGGGCCTGCCGCGCCCGCCGGTGATGCTGGAGAAGATCCGCGACAAGCAGGGCGCGGAGCGGCTCGCGGCGCATCGGACCAATCTGGAGCGGCTGATGTTCGCCGACCCCGCCCGCATCGACGCGACCGCGCTGGCGATCCAGGGCTGGAACAGCGACCACGCCCGGCTCCACTCCCGCAGCTTCATGCCGGCCACCTGGCTGCGCGATGCGCTGCCGCGCGTCACCGCCCCACTGAACGTGATCTATGGCGAGCGCGATGCCATCGCCTGGCCGGATCTGCAGGCGCGCTTCGACCTGATCGGCGGCCTCCGCCCGGATGCGCGTTGCCGCGCGATCCCCGGTGCCGGCCACTGGGTGGCCTACGAGGCCGCGGAAGCCTTCAACCAGGCCGCCACGGCCATGCTGCCGGCGGGTGACTAGGCGGCGGGGCCGGCCCATATGCCGGGAAGGGGCTGCGCCGCATCTCCTTCCCGGGCGCTACCCACCCCAAGGACGTCATGCCCAGCCTGCCTCGCCTTCTCCGGTACATCCTTCTCGCGGCCTCGTTGGCGGTGGGGCCACAGGGGCCGGCCTTGGCCGTAGAGGGCGGTGGTCTGCCGACCGGGCAATGGCTGACGGAGGATGGCAGCGGCGTCATCGAGATCCGCCCCTGCGGGCCTTCGCTCTGCGGGCGGATCATCGGCATGGCGCTCGATGGCCCGGAGGAGCCCGTGCCGCGGGATGTGCATGGCCGCTCGCAATGCGGCCTGCAGATCCTGGAGATGCGGGCGGATGAGGGGAAGTGGCGCGGGCGGATCACCAATCCGCGCGACGGCGCCGCCTGGCGTGCCGAAATGTGGCTCGGCGAGGATGGCAGCCTGCGCCTGCGGGGCTATCTTGGCATCCCGCTGTTCGGCCAGACCCAGGTCTGGACGCCCTTCCGGGGCCGCATCCTGGCGGAGTGCCGCATGGCGTGAGGCAGCGCGGGCGGCAGGGTGTGTCGGGGGCGCAGGAGAATTTGCAGCCCGAAGGGGCTAGCGCCGCTGCGGTCCTGCGTTAAAGCCCCCGAGCCGAATTCCTCCACTCTGAAGGATGCCGCCGAATGCTGGAAAGCCGGAGCGAAGCCGGAACGGCCTCGACAGGGGAAGAGGCCGGGCCGCTACGCGGCGGCGCGCCGCCGCCCGAGCCGCCCAAGGTCAGGCTGCGGATCGTCATGGGCGGCGCCTTGTTGACCATGGCCCTGGCGGCCATGGACCAGAACATCGTCAACACCGCCCTGCCGCGCATGGTGGGCGACCTCGGCGGGATGGCGCATATCTCCTGGGTCGTCACCGCCTTCATGCTGAGTTCCACGGTCACCTCGCCGCTCTATGGCAAGCTCTCGGACCTCTACGGGCGACGGCGGCTTTTCTTCGTGGCGGTGTCGCTCTTCCTCGCCGGCTCGCTGCTTTCGGGGCTGGCGCAGTCGATGGGGCAGCTGATCGGGTTCCGGGCGCTGCAGGGGCTGGGGGCGGGCGGCCTCCTGGTGCTGGCCCAGGCCTCGATCGGCGACGTCGTCTCGCCGCGGGAGCGGCCGCGCTACCAGGGCCTCTTCACGGGGACCTTCGCCCTGGCCAGCGTGGCCGGGCCGCTGCTCGGGGGCATCATCACCTCGGCGCTGTCCTGGCGCTGGGTCTTCTATGTGAACCTGCCGATCGGCATTCTCGCCCTGGTGCTGATCGGCATCGGGCTGCGCAGCCCGACCAATGCCCGGCCGCGCCAGATCGACTATGGCGGGGCACTGCTGCTCGCTGGCTGCACGACGGCGCTGCTGCTGCTGCTGACCTGGGGCGGCAACGAGTTCCCCTGGGCCTCGGCGGAGAGCGCGGGGCTCGGGCTGACGGTGCTGGTCCTGCTGCTGCTCTTCCTGTGGCGCGAGGCCGTGGCCGGGGAGCCGCTGATCCGGCTGCGGCTGTTCCGCAACCCGGTCTTCACCCGGGGCGTGGTGGTGGGCGGAATGATGACCTTCGCCATGCTGGGATCGACCGTCTTCCTGCCGCTCTACTTCCAGCTCGTGCACGGCATGAGCCCGGCCCGGGCCGGGGCCATGCTGCTGCCGCAGGTGGTCGGCATGGTGCTGACCTCGGTGATCGGCGGGCGGATGGTGTCGCGGCTCGGCCGGAACAAGGCCTTCCTCCTCGCCGGGCTGGGGCTGGAGGCGGTGGCGCTGGCCAGCCTGGCCGTGCTCGCCTATTTCGCCGCGCCGCCCGCCGCCTTCCTGGTCTCCATGGGGCTGCTCGGCCTTGGGATGGGCATGGGCATGCCGAACCTGACCACCGCGGTGCAGAATGCGGTGGCGCACCAGGAACTCGGTGCCGCCACGGGGGCGATGACCTTTCTCCGCTCGCTCGGCGCCGCTGTCGGCGTCGCGGCCTCGGGCGCCATCATGTCGTCGCGCCTGGCCACCGCCTCGGCCTCGATCGGGGCGGGGCTCGATGTCGGGGCGATCACGCGGGAGGGCATCCAGGCCCTGGCCGCCCTGAGCGCCGAGCAGCAGGCCCTGGTCAGCAGCGTCTATCGGCAGGCGCTGACAGGCTGTTTCACGCTGAGCGGGGTGGTGATGAGCGCTGCCTTCCTGCTGGTGCTGGGCCTGCCGGAGCAGACGCTGCAGGGCCGGGCGCCGGGCCGCTAGGAAGATCCCGCCCAGGGAAAAAACTCCCTGGGCAGGTGAGGCCCCGTGCCGGCGCGGGTGGTAGGTCCGCAGCGGGTCCGGCTCAACCGCCGAAGCGGTCGGCCCAGGCCTGCCGCTCGTGCAGCCCGACCACCTCGGCGAACTCGGCATAGCTGGCCATGCTGTCGGCCCGGCCCTTCGGCGTGCCGGCCCGCTTCAGCTCCGCCAGCGTGTCGCCGATCGCGCGGATCGCGGTGAACAGCGTGCTGACGGCATAGAACACGACGCTGAAGCCCATCTGCTGCAGCACCTCGGCGGTCAGCCCCACCGTCTCATTGCCGTCCACCACCGTCATCACCTTGGGGCCGGAGATCGCCCGCGCCACCGCCTCCGCCTCGGCGATCTTCCTGATGCCATCGACAAAGACGAGGTCGATGCCGGTGTCCTGGTAGCGCTTCGCGCGTTCCAGCGCCTCCGCCATGCCGGTGGCAGCCAATGCATCGGTGCGGCCGATCACCAGCAGCGCGTCCTTCCCGCGCGCGGCGACGGCGGCCTTCAGCCGTTGCGCGCTCTCCTCCGCCTCCATCAGGCGGATGCCGGCGAGCTGGCCGCAGCGCTTCGGCGCCACCTGGTCCTCCAGATGGAAGGCAGCGACGCCGGCCTGGACGTATTCGCGCACCGTGCGCTCGATGTTCAGCACACCACCATAGCCGGTATCGGCATCGGCGATCACCGGGATCGACACCGCGCGGGTCATGCTGCGCGCATGCTCCGCCATCTCGGTCTGCGTCAGCAGCCCGAGATCCGGCATGCCGAGCCGCACCGCAGTGGCGCCGAGCCCAGTCATGTAGACCGCCGGGAAGCCCGCGCGCTCGATCATCCGCGCCGTCAGCGCATCGGGCGCGCCCGGTGCCATGACGATGCTGCGTGCCATCGCCGCGCGCAGCGCCGCGGCCGGATGCCCTTCATGCCCCATGCTTTTTCCCTCCCCTTCCTTTCTCAGCGCCCGCCGGCGACGTCGATCATCGAGGCGGTGACATAGGCCGATGCGCCGGAGAGCAGCCACAGCGCCGCCTCCGCCACCTCCGCCGCGAGGCCGACGCGCCGCAGCGGGATCGCTTTGGCGATCTCCTGGAGCTTGCTCGTGTCGCCCAGCGAATCCGCCTGGATCGGCGTGTCGATGATGCCAGGTGCCAGCGCGTTGACGCGCACCTCCGGTGCCAGCTCCTTCGCCGCCGCGCGGGTCAGTGAGGCAATCGCGCCCTTGGTGGTGGCATAGAGCGCATTGCCCGGCATGCCGCCAGTGCGCGCGGCGATGGAGGAGAGATTGACGATCGCCGCGTGCGGATGCGGCGCGCGATGCGTCAGGAAGGCGCGCATGCAGTAGAGCGCGCTCTTGAGGTTGACGGAGAGGACGCGATCGACCTCCTCCGGGTCCATCTCCGCCAGCGGCATCACCTTGCCGATGATGCCGGCATTGTTCACCAGATGCGTCGGCCGGGCGTAATCCGTGCCGAGGCGCGCGGCGGCGGCGGTGACGGCGCGGTGGTCGGCGACATTCACCTGGGCGGTGTGCACCGCGGCGCCATGCCGCGCCGCGCATTCGGCGAGCTGCGCCGCGTTGATGTCCCACACGATGGCCTTGCCGCCATGCGCGACCACCGCATCCACTATGGCGCGCCCGATGCCGGAGGCGCCGCCGGTGATGATGACGCAGGCGCCTTCCATGGCACCCGGGGGAAGCGGACCCGTCACCCGGCGCGGCCCGTGGGTCGACGATAGGCTGGGGTCATGGCGTCCTCCTGCGATTCCTGCTCCGGAAACTAGGATACATGTTCTTGTGTTCCAGAAACAAGCCCGATAGGCTCCGCCGCAAGCCGCCTCGCGAACCGCGGCACCAGGGATGAACCAAGGAAAGGCCGTGGCTCCGCGCCCGGCATGCACGCCTCTCCTGGCTTCCTCCCCGGCGCAGGGTGCGCGGGCATCGAGGGAGGAGAAGCTATCGTGTCCCATGCCGCCACCTTCGCGGAGGCCGCGCCCGGCATCCGCGAACGGGTGATGAAGAAGCTCTACACGCGCATCGTGCTGTATTGCTTCGTCCTGTTCATCATCAATTACCTCGACCGCGTGAATGTCGGCTTCGCCGCCCTGCAGATGAACCAGGAGCTGGGACTGACGCCGGCGGTCTTCGGCTTCGGCGCGGGCATCTTCTTCCTCGGCTACATGGCCTTCGAGGTGCCGAGCAACCTGATCCTGCACAAGGTGGGGCCGCGCGTCTGGATCGCGCGGATCATGGTGACCTGGGGCATCGTCTCCTGCGCCATGGCCTTCACCGCCGGGCCCTGGAGCTTCTACATCCTGCGCTTCCTGCTCGGCCTCGCCGAGGCCGGCTTTGCGCCCGGCATCCTGCTCTACCTGACCTACTGGTTCCCGGCGCGCGAGCGCGGCCGCGCCGTGGCGGGCTTCATGACGGCCACCGTGCTGTCCTCCGTGATCGGCGCGCCGCTCTCCGGCTGGCTGATCAGCGGCACGCATGAATGGCTCGGCTTCTCCGGCTGGCAGTGGATGTTCCTGCTGGAAGGGCTCCCGGCCATCATCCTCGGCATCGTCACCTTCTTCTATCTGGTGGACCGGCCGGAAGGCGACCGCCGCTGGCTGGACACGGAGGAGCGCGCCTGGCTGATCGCCGAGATGCAGCGGGAGGAGAAGGCCGTCGCCGGCCATGGCGGCCATGGCGAGTTCCGCGCCATCATCCGCGAGCCGCGCGTCTGGCTGCTGACGGCGATCTACATGTGCAACGGCATCGCCATCTACGGCGTGGTGCTCTGGCTGCCGCAGATCGTGAAGAGCATCGGCGGGCTCAGCAACATGCAGACCGGCCTGGTCTCCGCCATTCCCTTCGTCTTCGCCGCCATCGGCCTGATGGTCATCGCGCGCTCCTCCGACCGCAGCGGCGAGCGGAAGTGGCATACGGCGCTGAGCGGCCTGTTCGGCGGGCTGTTCCTGGCGGCGAGCGCGCTGGCCCCCTCGCCGATGATCAGCATGATCCTGCTCTGCTGCTCGGCCTTCGTGCTGTGGGCGACGCTCGGCGTGTTCTGGACGCTGCCGACCCAGTTCCTCACCGGCGCGGCGGCGGCGGGCGGGCTGGCCGCCATCAACGGCTTCGCGCAGCTCGGCGGCTTCTTCGGCCCCTCGCTCGTGGGCTGGGTGCGCGAGAGCAGCGGCAGCTTCACCCTCGCCTTGCTGGCGCTGGCCATCTTCCCGGTGATCGGCTGCGCCCTTTGCCTCTCGCTGAAGGTCCGCCGCGACGGCTAGAGCAGATCCCGATCAGGCGGAATTGCCTGATCGGGTGAAGGTGCTCGCAGAGACAACATCCTAGAGCGTTCTCCGTGAGCCAATGCGAACGGAAAACGCTCTAAGGAGGAACCCATGGCAGGCAGGATGGTGGCGATGGCGCAGAAGGCACAGCGGAACCCCTCGCTGGGGGCGCAGGTGGCCGAGCGCATCCGCCGAGCCATCATCCTGGCCGATTTCGACCTCGGCGAGGCGCTGTCGGAAGACGGCCTCGCCGCCGCGCTCGGCGTCAGCCGCACGCCGGTGCGGGAAGCCCTGCGGCTCTTGCAGATGCAGGGGCTGGTGACGGTGGTGCCGAAATCCGGAACCTTTGTCTTCAACCCGACCGAGGAGGAGATCGCCGAGCTTTGCGAGTTCCGCTCGGTGCTGGAGGTGAAGGCGGCGATGCTGGCGCTGCGGCGCGACCGCGCGGCGACGCATCGCGCGCTGGCTGCGGCGGTGGAGCGGATGCGCGAGGCCCAGGCCACCGACGACATGCGGCTCTATGGCGAGGCGGACCTTGCCTTCCACCTGGCCTTCTTCACCCATTGCGGCAACCGCTTCCTGACCGAGGCCTATGAGATGGGCCTCGGCCGGATTTCCGCGCTGCGCACGCACTTGGCCTTCGCCACCGAGGGCGAGCCGGCGCGCTCCTTCGCCGACCACGAGCGGATGGTGGAGATCTTCGCGGGGGGAGAGGCGGCGGCGCTGCCGGCGCTGCTCGACAGCCATATCCTGCGCACCCGCCAGAACTACATCGAGGCGCTGCAGACACGGCTGCGCGGTGCGGCGGCGCAGCCCGGCCGGCACGAGCTGATCCGCCGCAAGCTCGGCTTGGCTTATCCGCTCTGAAGGCGGCGCGTCCAGTTTTCTCACCACGGCCGGCGCGGCGAGGCTAGACTCGACCCGTCGAGGGCAGCGCCTGGAGAGCAAGACGGATGCCGATGGTCGGAGCGAAGCTGCGAAGCCTGCGCCTGCGGCGGGGCCTGGGCATGCGCGAGCTGGCGGCGCGCTCGGGCGTTTCGCACTCGGCCATCTCGCTGATCGAGCGGGACAGGATGAGCCCCTCGGTGGACACGCTGGGGGCCATCCTCGGGGCGCTCGGCCTGACCATCTCGGGCTTCTTCGCTGATCTCGAAAGCGTCGTGCCGACGCGCATCTTCTATCCGGCTGGTGAGCTGACCGAAATCGGCCGCGCCGACAGGGTCTCCTATCGCCTGGTGGGGATGGACTACCCGAACCGGCACATGCTGCTGCTCTCCGAGCGCTACGCCCCCGGCGCCGCGACCGATGGCACCGTCGCCCATAATGCCGAGGAGGCCGGAATCGTCACGCGGGGCGCCGTCGAGGTCACCGTCGGCACCGAGAGCCGCATCCTGCGCGAGGGAGACGGCTACTACTTCGACAGCCGGCAGCCGCACCGCTTCCGCAACGTGGCCGAGGGGGTCAGCACCATCGTCAGCGCCATCACCCCGCCGACCTACTAGGCACCGGCGAGTATCCTGCCCGCGGGCGCGCGGGGGCGTTGCACGGCCTTCGCCGGCATTCTCTGCTGCTGCCCCGGCACATTTGAGATGGCGAGGGTCGAATGGCGGCACGGCGCATCCTGGCGGGCGGCATCGCCCAGGAATCCCACAGTTTCAACCCGGTCCTGACAGGACGGGCGAGCTTCACCATCACCGAGGGCGCGGAGGCGGTCCGCCGCGCGCGCGGGACCAACTCGACGCTCGGGGGCATCATCGCCGCCGCGGATGCGGTGGGCGCCGAGGTGATGGTGCCGACGCTGTTCCGGGCCCAGTCCGGCGGGCCGGTGGAGGAGGCGGTCTTCGCCGAAGTGCGGGCCAGGATGCTGGAGGCGGCGCGCCGCGGCGACTTCGACGCCATCGCCCTGCCGCTGCACGGCGGCATGCTGACGCCGGCCCTGGCCGACCCGGAGGGCGTGCTGATCCAGGAGCTGCGGGCCATCGTCGGGCCGGGGGTGCCGATCACCGCCGCCTTCGACCTGCACGCGCATGTCACGCCCGAGACGCTTGGCGCCTGCGATGTCCTCGCCGCCTATCTCACCAACCCGCATGCCGACCAGGGCGCGACGGGCCGGCGCGCCGGGGATGCCGCCTTCGCCATGCTCGACGGCCGGCTCGACCCGGTGCTGGCCTGGGCGCATCTGCCGATGCTGACCCTCGGCAATGACCGCACCGACGAGGAGCCGCTGCGCGGCCTGCATGCCCGGGCGCGGGCCGCCGTGGAGGCGGGCCGCGTCTACGACGCCTCGATCTTCAACGCGCAGCAATTCCTCGACGTGCCGGGGCTGGGCCAGGTGGTGATGGCCTATGGCAACGGGCGCTCCGAGGAGGCGGAGGCGCTCGTCGCCGCCCTGGCCGCCGATCTCTGGGCCGCGCGGGCCGCGCTGATCGGCCGCTATCCGCGCCTGGAGGACTGCCTGGCCCGGGCCGTCGCCGGCACGCCGCGCCCGCTGATCCTGGGCGACCAGGGGGACCGGGTGGCCGCCGGCGCGCCGGGCGACAGCACGGTGATCCTGCATGCGCTGCTCGGTCTCGGTGCCGACATTCCCGCCGCCGTGCCGATCACCGATGCCGCGGCGGTGGCGCGCTGCCGGGAGGCCGGAACTGGCGCCACCGTGACCGTGACGCTGGGTGGCCGCCACTCGACCGTGGCACCGCCGGTGACGCTGACGGGCGAGGTGGTCGCCGCCGGTGAGGGGGCCTCGCTGGTCTATGCCGGCCCGGCCGAGAAGGGCCAGCGCTCCACCGTCGGGCCCTATGCCGTGCTGCGCGTGGGGGAGCTGAAAGTGGTTCTGACCGCCTTCCCCTATTCCTACATCGACCCAGAATACTACCGCGCCATGGGGGTGGAGCCGGCTGAGCAGCGCGTCGTCGTCACCCGGTCCGGCTACCACTTCACCCTCAACTATGCCGCAATCGGCGAGTGCATCACGGTGGACACGCCGGGCATGTCCTCCTACCGCGTCGCCGAACTGCCCTTCACCGTGGCGCGGCCCTTCTATCCGCTCGATGATCTGGACATCACGCCGCAGGTGCAACTGCGCCGTCGCGCAGGCTGACCCGCCGCCGGGAGGGGCGCTGCCCCTCCCGGCCTCCCCGCTGGGGGAACTGAGTTCCCCCAGACCCCCACATTCGTAAAAACCGATGGCGGGGTCCGGGGTGACACTGTCACCCCGGCGGGGTTCCAGGGGCAGAGCCCCTGGCTCTGGTCAGCACGGGCGCCGCCGCGGCGAAGGCTTCCTCCATCAGCGCCAGCGCCTCGCCGTCATGCGCGAAGGAGAGATAGAGCCGTCCATAGCCCGAGGGCATGACCAGCACGCCCCGCCGCCGCAGTTCCAGGTGCAGCGCCTCGGACCATGTGGGGTGCAGGGCGCGCCGCGCCGCGTCGTAGTCCTGCGGCGCCTCGTCACCGGGCCAGAGGGCGAAGACGTCGCCATAGCCGCTGGTGGTGACCGGCAGGCCTGCCTGCGCGAAGCAGGACTCGATCCGGCCGCGCAAGGCATCGCCCCGCGCGAGAAGGGCGGGATAGTCCGCTGCGTCGAGCAACTGCATCGTCGCCACCACGGCGGCGCAGGAGACGGGATTGCCGCTGTAGGTGCCGGCGCGCACGGCGCGGCCCTCGGCGAAGGCGCGCATGATTTCGGCGCGTCCGGCCACCGCCGCCACCGGCACGCCGCTGCCGATCGCCTTGCCGAGGGTGATGAGGTCGGGGTCCAGCCCGAGATGGTGCGCGGTTGGTCCGGCATGCAGCCGGAAGCCCATCAGCACCTCGTCCATGATCAGCAGGGCGCCATGCCGGCGGGCGATCTCCTGCAGCCGCACCAGATAGCCGGGCGCGGGCATGATGCAGCCGGCATTGGCCAGCATCGGCTCCACCAGCACGGCGGCGATGTCGTCATGCTCGGCGAAGAGCCGCTCGGCATCCTCGGCATCGTTGAAGCGCAGCAGGGAGAGGCGGTCGGTGCCGGGCCGGGCATTGCCGGGGAAGGCTGCCTCGGGTGCCCCGGCGCCGCCGAAGGCCACGTCGTCCAGCCAGCCATCGAAGCCGCCCGCCATCTTGGCGATGCGCGGGCGGCCCGTGGCGACGCGCGCGGCGCGGCAGGCCAGGTGCACCGCCTCGCTGCCGGTGCTGACGAAGAGCACCCGGTCCAGCGGGCCGGTATGCGCCGCGATGGCCGCCGCCGCCTCCTCCTCGCCGGGATGGGCGAAGGCGGGCAGCGGCCCATTGCGCAAGGCCGCCGCCGCGGCCTCCATGACCTCCGGCGGCGCATGGCCGAGGATGGTGCCGCCGAAGCCGAGGGCGGTGTCCACGTAGCGACGCCCTTCACGGTCCCAGAGATAGGGTCCCTGAGAGCGCGCCACGGAGAGCGCGCTGCCATCCAGCAGGGGCAGGGCGCGCGCGGCGCTCGAAACCCCGCCGACCAGATGTGCCCCGCTCATGCGCGCCTCACATTCCAGGGATAGCGGACCGATCCGCCGAGCACGCCGGTCAGGCTGGTGCGATAGGCGGTATGCGGGAAGTAGATGCCGAGCGGCAGGGTCGGCACGTCCTGCAGCGCGAGGTGATGGATCTCGCCCTGCAGCCGGTTCTGCTCCGCCGCGTCGTTCGCCCCCAGCCAGGCGGTGACGAGGCGCTCCATCTCCGCGCTCTCATACCAGCCCGGCCAGCCTTTCGCGCCCTCGCCACGAATGGTGGTGTTCTGCACGGGGTCGGCAATGGCGATGCTGGGCCAGGTGCTGTGAAAGATGCTCCAGCCGCCCTGGTCGGAGGGTGCCTTGGAAAGCCGTCGTTGCAGCAGCGTGCCCCAGTCCATGTCCACCAGATCGACGTTCAGCCCCGCCTGCCGGAGCAGGTTGGCCGTCACCGGGCCGAGCGGCGCCAGAGCGGTGCTGTCGGCGGGGTTGAGGATGACCACCTTCTCGCCCTTGTAGCCGGTGGCCTTCAGCGCCGCCTCGATCGCCTTCGGGTCGTCTGCGAGCCGCCCGAACTGGTCGCGGCCAAGCTCCTGCACGCCGGGGATGGGGCAGGGGAACATGGCGCGACACTCCTGCCAAGCCTTCGGGTTGCCGCCGGTGACGGTCGCCAGATAGTCCACCTGTTTCGCGATCTGCATCACGAAGCGCCGCAGCGCCGGGTTGTTGAAGGGCGCCGTGGTGTGGTTGAAGCGCATCACCAGCTCGGTGCCGAGCGGATCGGCGTTCTCGATGCGCACCTCCCGGCTGCGTGCCACCAGCGGCTCCAGATCGGCGGGGAGGTTCTCGATCCAGTCCACCTCGCCCTGCTGCAGGGCGGCGACGGCGGTGGAATTGTCGGTGATCACCCGCCACTCGATGCGCTCGAAATGCGCCACCTTGCCGCCGGAGGTCCACTCCGGCGCCTCCTCGCGCGGCTTGTAGCCATCGAAGCGGGCATAGGCGACGAGACTGCCGGAATCGAACTCGTTGGCGAGGAAACGGTAGGGGCCGGAGCCGATGATCTCCTTGATCGGGGTGTCCGGTGCCGCCCTCACGATCCGCTCGGGCATGATGAAGGCGGGCGAGGAATGCGGCTTGCCGATGGCATCCGTCAGGCGCGGGAAAGGGTGCTTGAGGTGGATGCGCAGCGTGCGGTCATCCGGCGTCTCGTAGCGGTCCACGGCGGCGCCATAGACGCGGCCATAGACGTCCCGCCGGCTCCAGCGCTCCAGGCTGGCGGCGCAGTCGCGGGAGCGGACCGGCTCGCCGTCGTGAAAGCGCAGGCCCTCGCGCAGCCGGATGGTCCAGCTGCGGCCATCGTCGCTCACCTGGTGCCCCTCGGCCATCTGCGGCCGCGGCTGCATCCGGGCATCCACGCCATAGAGCGTGTCGAAGACGTAGTAGCCGTGCTGGACGGCCACCAGCGCGGTGGACATCACCGGGTCCAGCGAGACCAGGCTGGTGGAGGGCACGAAGCGGAGCGTCCGGCTGCGTGTGTCCTGGCCGAGGGCGGGCATCGGCAGCGTTGCGGCTGGCAGGAGCTTCAGGAGGTCGCGGCGTCGGAGGGTCATCGGGCGGGGCTCCGTGGCGAATGTCGATCCGGACCAGGAGCCTAGGCAGGAAGTTGCCGCCTGTGCCATCGCCCCGGGAGGGCGGTCAGGATAGTGCACGCCGGGGGCGGTGGGCGGCGCGGAGTAAGGCGCCGGCCGCCCCCCTTTCGCAGAGGCCTTCGGCGCCTAGCCGAACAGCCCCACGGCGGCATAGGCCAGGGCGGCGATCAGCGCGGCCGCCGGCAGGGTGATCACCCAGGCGATGACGATGTTGCCGGCAATGCCCCAGCGCACCGCCGAGACGCGACGCGCCGCGCCGACGCCGACGATGGCGCCGGTGATGGTGTGCGTGGTGGAGACCGGCACGCCGAGTTCGGTGGCCATGAAGAGGGTTATCGCACCGCCGGTTTCGGCGCAGAAGCCCTGCATGGGCGTCAGCCGGGTGATCTTCGAGCCCATGGTGTGGACGATGCGCCAGCCGCCGAACAGCGTGCCGAGGCCCATCGCGAGCTGGCAGCTCAGCACCACCCAGAGCGGCACATGGAAGCCGCCCTGCATCATCCCCTGCGAATAGAGCAGCACGGCGATGATGCCCATGGTCTTCTGCGCGTCATTGCCGCCGTGCCCGAGCGAGTAGAAGGAGGCGGAGACGAACTGCAGCAGGCGGAAGGTGTTGTCCACCACGAAGGGTGTCTTGCGGGCGAAGACCCAGGAGACGATCAGCACCAGCAGCAGCGCCAGCACCAGCCCGAGCAGCGGGGAGAGGACGATCGCCGCCAGCGTCTTGCCCAGGCCGGACCAGACGATGGCGCCAAAGCCGGCCTTCGCGGTGCCGGCGCCGACGATGCCGCCGACCAGCGCGTGCGAGCTGGAGGAGGGAATGCCGAAGCGCCAGGTTATGAGATTCCAGGCGATCGCCCCGGTCAGCGCGCCGAAGATCACCCGCGGGCCGATCAGCTCCGCATCCACGATGCCGGTGCCGATGGTGTGCGCGACGTGCAGCCCGAAGAACAGGAAGGCGATGAAGTTGAAGAAGGCCGCCCAGAGGACGGCGTATTGCGGCCGCAGCACGCGGGTGGAAACGATGGTGGCGATGGAATTGGCCGCATCGTGCAGGCCGTTAAGGAAGTCGAAAAGCAGCGCGACGGCGATCAGGCCGTAGAGCAGCGGCAGGGCCAGCGTGGCGTCCATCTCTCGCGGCCCGGGTCAGACGTGCTCGACCACGATGGTTTCGATCTCGTCCGCTGCGTCGTCGAAGCGGTCGACCACCTTCTCCAGCAGGTCGAGCACCTCCCGCGCCGCGATGAAGCGCAGCGCGTCCTCCGGCCGGGTGCGGCGGAACAGTTCCGTCACCCCGGCATCGTGGACATCGTCCGCCTCGCCCTCGACCTGGCGGATCTGCTCGCAGAGGGTGTTGATCTGCGGCGCATTGGTGCTGATCCGCGCCAGCAGCGGCACCACCTCCCGCAGCAGGTTCGCGGAGCGCACGATGGCATCGCCCATTCGCCGGAAGTCGGCGTCGAACTCCGTCATCTCGAACAGGGCGATGGCCTTCGCGGTTTTCTTCATCTGGTCCACCGTGTCGTCCATCCGGCCGATCAGCGCCTGGATATCGCCACGGTCAAAGGGAGTGACGAAGGTGCGGCGGACGGCCTGCACCACCTCGCGGGTGATCGCGTCGGCATCATCCTCCGCCGCCAGCACGCCGGGGAAATGGCGCTGCACCGCGGCGCCGCCATCCAGCATGCCGCGCAGCTCGACCGCGCCGCGGAGCACGGCGTCGGCGTGGCGGGTGTACATATCGAAGAACCGCTCCTCGCGCGGCAGCAGCCGGCGGAACAAATGCAGCATCCGGAACAGTCCTCCTCGGCAGAGCGGCGGCCGCCCGGGTACTCCTCGCACCGCCCGGCGCCGTCATCGGGCTGTCATAATCCAGGCGGCGGGGCAGGGTAATCCCCCCTTGTCCCGCCCCATGCGGTGCGAGGGGCGCCCGGGAGGGCCGGTCAACCCTCCTGCGGCAGGTCCGGCAGGTCGACCAGCAGCGCCGCCAGCTCCTTCTCCTGCACCTGCTCGGCCGCCTGGGGCAGAGCGAACCAGCGCCGCTCCCGCTGGTGCGCCTCGGGCCAGTCATCCAGCAGGCGCTCGACACGCAGCGGGAAGACGCCGACCTCGCAATAAAGCTCCTGCCCCGTCTTCAGGCGCTTGCGATAGTGATAGGCGCCGATCGCCCGCGGCGTGATCCGCCCCAGGGCGCCGGCCTCCTCGAAGGCTTCCTTGGCGGCCAGCTCGGCGGGGGAGAGACCTTCCTCCGCCCAGCCCTTCGGCAGCACCCAGCGCCGGGTTTCCCGGCTGGTGACCAGCAGGACCCGCAGCTCTCCCTCGATCTCGGACAGCGGGAGCGCGGCAAATTGCTGTCCCCTCGGCCGCAGATGCTTCTCCGGCATGTTGCTCTTTCTTTCTCTCCCGCGGCATCTCTGCGCCTTCCTCTCGTATGTTCCGGCGCCAGCGCCTCGTCCAGCGGCAAGTTGAGGGCGCCGGCCGCGATGTGTCGGCGAGGAAGGGAGGGCTTGGCCCGCGTATGTCTGCCGGGAGGCGGGGGGCAGCAGCGATCGGGCGCTTTATCGGCGGGCTGATGTGCCGCTGGCTGGGAAGGGCAGGCCGCCGGTGCCTGCCCAGGCTGGGTCCCCTCGCCCCGCCCGGGCTCCGGATCTGGTGTTCCACGCAGCCTGCAAGCCTGCAGCGGCCGCAATTGACAGAGCCAGGGGCTTACCGGACTATCCACATATCGGACGATATGTCCACAATATGGACGGAAGAGACGCCCATGAACGCAGCCTCCCCTGCTGCCGATCCGGCTGCGGGCCACGATCCCGAAACGCTGCGGCGCATGCCCTATCAGTTCGCGCAGCCGAAGGAATGCCTGCCGGACCTGGTGGTTGCGCCGGCCATTCCGCAGGACGAGCGGATCTGGGTGCCGCAGGCCGAGAATGTCTGGTTCCGGCCGCTCTGCCTGAGCCGCTCGGGCGGCTACTGGATGAACCTGCTGAAGGTGCGCAAATCCGGCGTGCTGAGCCGCCACCGGCACCCCGGCCCGGTCCATGCCTTCGTGCTGAAGGGAAGCTGGCGCTACCTCGAGCATGACTGGATCGCGACGGAAGGCTCCTATGCCTTCGAGCCGCCCGGCGAAACCCACACCCTGGTGGTCGATGAGGGTGTCGAGGAGATGATCACCTACTTCCAGGTGAACGGCTGCATGTACTACGTGGATCCCTGGGGAAAGAACGTCGGCTACGAGGACGTCTTCACCAAGCTGGAGATGTGCCGCGAGCACTATGCGAAGGTCGGCCTCGGGGCGGACTACGCGGACCAGTTCCTGCGCTGATGCCGGCGCTGGCGCATTTCGACCTGGCGGACCGTGTCGCCATCGTGACAGGCGGTGCCCGGGGCATCGGTGCGGCGATCTCCGCCGCCCTGGCCCGTTGCGGCGCGACCGTCGTGGTGTGGGATCGCGATCCCAGCCCGGACAGCGACGGGCTGGCGGTGGATGTCACGGACGGCGGCTCCATCGCCCAGGCCCTGGAGGAAACGCAGCGGCGGCACGGGCATGTCGATATTCTCGTCAACAACGCCGGCTATGCCGGCCTGACCGCGCCGCTCATCGAATACCCCGCCGCGGAGTGGCGCCGCATCCTGGATGTCAACCTGACCGGAACCTTCCTGGTCTGCCAGGCGGTGGTTCCGGCGCTGGTCCGGAATGGGTGGGGGCGGGTCGTCAATGTCGCCTCGCTCGCGGGGAAGGAGGGGACGTCGAACGCCTCTGCCTACAGCGCCGCCAAGGCCGGCGTGCTGGCTCTCACCAAGTCGCTCGGCAAGGAGCTGGCGCAGACCGCGGTGCGCGTGAACGCCGTGGCGCCGGCGGCGGTGCGCACGTCGTTGCTGGAGCAGATGAGCCCCGCGCATGTCGAGACCATGATCAGCAAAAGCCCGATGGGCCGGCTCGGCGAGCCGGAGGAAGTGGCCGAACTCGTGCTGTTTCTCTGCTCCGATAGCTGCTCCTTCAGCACCGGTGCTGTCTTTGATCTGTCGGGAGGCCGCGCAACCTACTGAGCGCCCCGTCACCGTCCAGGATCTCATTAAGGAAATACGGCATGATGGCCGGCAAGACTCCGCGGCTTCGCCGCATCCAATGGATCGCGGTCGCCTTTCTGACCGCGGCGGGAATCATCAATTACCTCGACCGCAGTGCCCTCTCCATCGCCAATGTGGCGATCCGTGACGAGATGGCGCTCTCGCCGGCGGAGATGGGCTGGCTGCTCTCCGCCTTCTCGCTGGCCTATTCCTTCTCGCAGCTGCCGATCGGCGCGCTGCTGGACCGCCTCGGGTCGCGCATCATGCTGGGCGCCGGGATGTTCTTCTGGTCTCTTGCGCAGCTCGTCAGCGGGTTCGTCGCCAACTTCCAGCAGTTCATCCTGGCGCGCGTCGTGCTCGGGCTCGGCGAGGCACCGCAGTTTCCCGCTGGCGCGAAAACGATCAGCGAGTGGTTCAATGTCCGGGAGCGTGGCACGCCCACCGGCATCTTCGTGGCCTCCTCCTGCATCGGCCCCTGCATCGCTCCGCCACTGCTGACGGCCATGCTGCTGGGTTTCGGCTGGCGGGGGATGTTCATCATCACTGGGCTTGCCGGCATCATCGTCGCCATCGGCTGGTATCTGATGCACCGGAATCGCGCCGAGGTCATGCTGGAGCCCGACGAGGTCGCGCATCTGGACGAGGGAACGGACACCACGGCCAGCAGCCGCAGCCTGAGCTTCGCGGAATGGCGCGGCCTCTTCGGGCATGTCACCACCTGGGGCATGATCCTGGGCTTCATGGGTGTCATCTACATGGTCTGGCTGTACCTGACCTGGCTGCCCGCCTATCTGGAGCATGAGCGCGGCCTGAGCGTGGCCCGGACCGGCTGGGTCGTCGCCATCCCCTATGTCTTCGGCACCCTCGGGATGCTCTGCGCCGGCCGTGTCGCGGACCGGCTGCTGGGGCGAGGCATGAGCATCGTGGCCAGCCGCAAGTGGCCGGTCTGTGTCGGCCTGCTGGGCGGCGCGGTCTTCACCGTCCCCGCAGCCTATACCGGCAGCGTGACGATGGCCGTCGTCTACATCTCGCTGGCGATGTTCTTCATCAACATGGCGAGCGCCGCAGCCTGGACGATGGTCAGCGTGGCGGTTCCGCAGCGCCAAGTCGCCTCGCTGGGCAGCATTCAGAATTTCGGTGGTTACTTCGCTGGTTCCTTCGCGCCGGTCATCACGGGCTACATCGTCGAGAGCACGGGCTCCTATGTGAACGCCCTTCTCGCCGCCGCCGTCGTGGCGGCGCTGGCGGCGGTCGCCTACCTTGTCCTGGTGCGCAAGCCCTTGGAAGGCGCGGAGCGGCTGGCCCTGCAGGAGCATCTCGCATGACGTTCAGACAGGATCTGCTCGCCGGCAAGACGGCGATCGTCACGGGGGGCACGACAGGTATCGGCGCCGCCATCGCCCGGGCGCTCGGCCAGCTGGGCTGCAAGGTCGCCGCCGTCGGCCTCGGGGCCGAAGCCTATCGCGCTCCGCCGGATGCGGATGTCGTGGCGCGGGAGCTTGACGTCACGGATGCCGCCGGTGTCCAGGACTTCGTCGCTTCCCTTGAGCGCCTCGATATCCTCGTCAATTGCGCCGGGATGATCCGGCGCGTTGAGGAGCACCAACTCGAGGTCTTCGAGAAGGTGCTGGCGGTGAACCTGACCGGCACGATGCGCTTCTGCACCGCGGCCCGCCCCAAGCTGGCGGCGAGCGGCGGCTGCATCGTCAACACCGCCTCGATGCTGTCCTTCTTCGGCGGCGGCCTGGTGCCGGCCTATACTGCCAGCAAGGGAGGCGTGGCCCAGCTGACGAAGTCCCTGGCGGTGGCCTATGCGCCGGATGGCATCCGGGTGAATGCCGTGGCGCCGGGCTGGATCGCCACGCCGCTGACTCAGGCCCTGCAGGATGACCCTGCGCGGTCACAACCCATCCTGTCCCGCACGCCACTCGGCCGATGGGGGCAGCCGGAGGACGTGGCGCAGGCCGTCGCCTTCCTGGTCAGCCCGGCGGCAGGCTTCTTGACAGGCGTCATCCTGCCAGTGGATGGGGGCTATCTCGTCGCATAGGAGCCTTGAATGCCGATCCGGCATCCGGAGGGAAGGAGCCGTCCGGAGGTTCCCGGGACGGCCGCCTTCGGCAAGTTCATGAATGTGCTGCAGGCCGTGGCGGATGCCCCGGGGAAGGTGACGATCGGCCAGCTCAGCCGCGACCTCGGCATGCCTCGTCCCACGATCCATCGGATCGTCGCGGCCCTCCTGGCCGAAGGCATGCTGGCGGAGGAGTTCTCCGGGCGGATCGGGCTTGGCCCGAGGCTCGTCAGCCTGGCATTCCGCGCTTGGGATGGCTCGGCGCTGCGACAGGTGGCGCAGGAAAGCCTCTCCCGTCTGCGCGACAGGTTGGATGAGACTGTCCATCTTGCCGTGCATGAAGGGGAGGGGATGGTCTACATCGACAAGCTCGAGAGCCGCCGCAACGTTCGGATGGCATCCCGCATCGGTACGCGGGTCCCGCTGCATTCCACATCCGTGGGCAAGGCCTGGCTGGCCAGCCTGACCGAGCCCGAATTGCAGCAGGTGCTGGCGGGCATCGACCTGACGCCGCGCACGCCGCACAGCATCAAGGATCTGGAGAGTCTGCGCGCCGAGATCGCGAAGACGCGGGAGCGCGGCTACTCCCTAGACCTGCAGGAGAACGAGCTGGACATCTGCTGCTACGGGAAGGCCTGCAAGGGCCCGGAGGGAAAGGTGCTGGGCTGCATCAGCGTCAGCCTGCCCCGCTATCGCTTCCAGGAGCTTCCAGAGCAGGAAGTGTTGGCGGCGATGCAAGAGTGCGTTGACAGCATGGAGGCGCAGCTGGGGAGCTCCGCCTAGCGATGCCGGTCATCAGCGGGGAGGTGAAGCCGAACTGCTGACGGATCTGGCGGAAGGCGGGCAGGACCGAAACGCACGGCGGCTCCCGGGGGATGTGCGGTGCGGTCTGTCAGGGTACGATTCTCGCAGCATTCGTAGGGAGAAATTGCAGCATCATGAGCGTCCCGGCTGTCCGCGAGCTGCTGGTGCAGAGCCCGCTTGTGGCAGATCTGTCTCCGCCAGCGCTCGACGATGTGTTGCAAGCCCTCAGTGTGCGAATGGTCGCCGCGAAGACGATGCTCTTCCACCAGGGAGATCTGCCGACGGAACTCATTGTTCTCGGGAAGGGGATCGTGAAGGTGTGGCAGATGCGGGCCGGCGGCACCCCCGCCACCCTTCACATGCTCGGGCCGGGCGATCTCGTCGGGGCTGTCGCGGTGTTCCGGCGGATTCCCTTCCCGGCCAGCGCCACCGCATTCACCGAGTGCATTCTGCTGTCCTGGACGGCCGCGCGGGCCAATGAGCTGATGGAGCAGTACCCCGCGATCAGAACCAATGCTCTCGACTATGTCGGCCGACGCGCGGAGGAACTGGCACACCGCCTCGGGGAAATGGCCACGGAACGCGTGGAGCAGCGAATCGCCCGAACTCTCCTGCGCCTTGCCGGGCAGACGGGCGTCGCGGCATCTGAAGGAATCGAAATCGGCTATCCGCTTTCCCGTCAGGACATCGCCGAGATCGTCGGGACCGATCTCTATGGCGTCAGCCGCGTTCTGCGGAACTGGGCGAAACAGGGCCTTGTGGAGACGGGGCGACTCCGCGTGGTGCTGCGCAATCGGCAGCGTCTGGAGCAGATTGCAAATAGGGGTGGCTGACCGATCCTCCTCCGCACTGTTTTTTGATGGCCAGTTTTTGAGGTACTTGCGCTAACGCAAGGAGCGTCCGCGCCCGCTGAAGCTAGCTTCTCACGATCCGCTTGCCGCCAGACAAACCCTGGGAGGCTCAGGCCAGTGAGTCAGTTCGTTGATCGGCTTCTGTTCTTCCGGAAATATAAAGGCACCTTCGCCGGTGGTCACGGTGTGATCACCGACGAGAACCGGGCCTGGGAGGACAATTATCGCTCCCGCTGGCAGAGCGAGAAGATCGTCCGCTCCACCCATGGTGTGAACTGCACAGGCAGCTGCAGTTGGAAGATTTATGTCAAGAACGGGTTGGTGACCTGGGAGACGCAGCAGACCGATTACCCACGCACGCGGCCCGATCTGCCGAATCACGAGCCGCGTGGCTGTCCGCGCGGCGCGAGCTATTCCTGGTACCTCTACAGCAGCAACCGGATCAAGTACCCGCTGGTGCGCGGGCGCCTTCTGGCAATGTGGCGAGAGGCGAGAAAAACACTTTCTCCGGTCGCGGCCTGGAAATCCATTCAGGACGATGAGGCGAAGCGGCGCTCCTATCAGCAGGTGCGCGGCCTCGGCGGATTCGTTCGTGTGGATTGGGACGAGATCAATGAGCTGATCGCGGCCGCCAATATCCACACCATCAAGCAGTGGGGGCCGGACCGCGTGGTCGGCTTCTCGCCGATTCCCGCCATGTCGATGATCAGCTATGCCGCGGGTACGCGGTATCTCAGCCTGATCGGTGGCACCTGCCTCTCCTTTTACGACTGGTACTGCGACCTGCCGCCCTCCTCGCCGCAGACCTTCGGCGAGCAGACGGATGTGCCGGAAAGTGCTGACTGGTACAATTCCGGCTATCTGCTGCTATGGGGCTCCAACGTCTCGATGACGCGGACGCCGGACGCGCATTTCTACACCGAGGCCCGCTATCGTGGCGCCAAGAGCGTGGTGATCGCCCCTGATTTCATCGAGGTGGCGCGCTTCGCCGACCTGTGGCTGCACCCGAAGCAGGGCACGGATGCGGCGCTGGCGCTCGCCATGGGCCACGTGATCCTGAAGGAGTTCTTCGTGGACCGGCAGGTCCCGTACTTCCAGGATTACGTCCGCAAGTACTCGGACCTGCCTTTCCTGGTGATGCTGGAGGAGCGTGGCGAGGAGCTGGTCGCCGGCCGGATGCTGCGCGCGGCCGATTTCGCGGATGGGCTGGGCCAGGCGAACAACCCCGACTGGAAGCCGGTCGTCATCGAGGAGGCCACGGGCGATGTGGTGGCCCCCCAGGGCACGGCGGGCTTCCGCTGGGGCGAGCAGGGCAAGTGGAACCTCGAACCGAAGGACGGCGGCGACGGACATGCGATCTCGCCCCGACTCTCCCTGCGGGAGGAGGGCGGAGAGGTGGCGACCATTTCCTTCCCCTATTTCGGCAATGGCGGCCGCTTCGGCCGCACGGATCACGCACCGGTCCAGCGGCGCCGCGTGCCGGTGCGCCGCCTGACGCTGAAGGACGGCAGCCAGGTCCAGGTCGCGACCGTCTTCGACCTGATGCTCGGCAGCTATGGCGTCAGCCGCGGCCTGGGCGATGACGGCGCGGCCAGCTTCGATGATGATACGCCGGGGACGCCAGCCTGGCAGGAGCGGATCACCGGCGTGCCGCGCGAACGCTGCATTGCTGTGGCGCGCGGCTTCGCGGCGAATGCCGAGGCGACGAAGGGCCGCTCCATGGTGATCCTCGGAGCGGGGCTGAACCACTGGTACAACATGGACATGTCGTACCGCGCCATCATGGCGATGCTGGTGCTGTGCGGCTGCATCGGCCAGTCCGGTGGCGGATGGGCGCATTATGTGGGGCAGGAGAAGCTGCGCCCGCAGGCGGGCTGGCTGCCGGTCGCCTTCGCCTCCGACTGGGTGCGGCCGCCGCGGCAGATGAACGGCACCAGCTATTTCTACGCCCATACCGACCAGTGGCGCTACGAGCGGATGGAACTGCACGAGCAGATCTCGCCATTGGCCGACCCGTCCCGCTGGTCCGGTACGCTGATCGACTGCAACGTGCGGGCGGAGCGGATGGGCTGGTTGCCGAGTTCGCCGCAATTGGCGCGGAATCCGCTGCAGGTCGCGCGGGAGGCGCGCGCGGCGGGCAAGGACCCGGTCGCTCATATCGCGGAAGGGCTGAACAGCGGCGCACTGCGCATGGCCTGCGAGGACCCGGATGCGCCGGAGAACTGGCCGCGCAACCTGTTCGTCTGGCGCTCCAACCTGCTCGGCGCCAGCGGGAAGGGGCACGAGTATTTCCTCAAGCACCTGCTGGGTGCGCGTAACAACGTGCTGAACGAGGAGAGCGATCAGCGACCGGAAGAGGTGGTGCGCCGGGAGAGGGCGCCGGAGGGCAAGCTGGACCTGCTGGTCACCATCGATTTCCGCATGAACACGACGACGCTCTTCTCCGACATCGTGCTGCCGACCGCGACCTGGTACGAGAAGGCCGATCTCAACACCTCCGACATGCACCCCTTCATCCATCCGCTGCAGGCGGCGGTGGATCCGGTCTGGGGCGCGCGCACGGACTGGGCGATCTTCCGCGAGATCGCAAAGGCCTTCCAGCGCCTCGCGCCCGGGGAACTGGGGGTGGAGGAGGACGTGGTGCTGACACCCACGCTGAAGGACACGCCCTCCGAACTCTCCCAGCCCTATGGCGGCCAGGACTGGCGGCGTGGCGGTCCGGCGGGTGTCCCGGGCCGCACCATGCCGGCGATCACCCTCGTGCAGCGCGACTATGCCGCCACCTATGACCGCTTCACCAGTGTGGGACCGCTGCTGGAGGAGCGCGGGAACGGCACGAAGGGCATGGTCTGGGACACGAAGGAGGAGGTGAAGCGCCTCCGCCACGTCAACATGCCCGAGCGTGCCGACCGGCCGCGCATGCGGGACGACCTGGATGCGATCGAGACGGTGCTGACGCTGGCACCCGAGACCAATGGCCATGTCGCGCTGAAGGCCTGGCAGGCGCTGTCCAAGGTGACGGGGCGTGACCACACCCACCTGATCGCCCGCCGCGTGGACGAGAAGATCGAGTTCCGCGACATCGCTGCCCAGCCGCGGCCGATCCTCACCTCGCCCGTGTGGTCGGGCATCGAGAGTCACGAAATCTGCTACAATGCCGGCTGGACCAATGTGCACGAGCTGATCCCCTGGCGCACCCTGACGGGGCGGCAGGAAATCTATCAGGATCATCCGTGGATGCGTGACTTCGGCGAAGGCTTCGCGACCTATCGCCCGCCGATCGACACGCGCTCGGTGAGCGACGACCTGACGCGGCTGCACGACAACGGCAATCCACCGCTGGTGCTGAACTTCCTCACGCCGCACCAGAAATGGGGCATCCACAGTACCTATACCGAAAACCTCATCATGCTGACGCTGGCCCGCGGCGGGCCGATCGTCTGGATCAACGAGCGTGACGCCGCGGAGGCTAGCATCGAGGACAATGACTGGATCGAGGCCTTCAACCGCAACGGCGCCCTGGTGGCGCGCGCGGTGGTCAGCCAGCGCATCCCGCGCGGCGCCGCCTTCATGTATCACGCGGCTGAGCGCACCGCGAACGTGCCGGGGAGCGAAGTCACGCAGAACCGCGGCGGCATCCACAACTCAGTCACGCGCGTGGTGCTGAAGCCCACCCACATGATCGGCGGCTATGCGCAGCTCTCCTGGGGTTTCAACTATTACGGCACGGTCGGCTCCAACCGCGACGAGTTCATCATCCTGCGCAAGATGGTGAAGGTGGACTGGCGGGATCGCCCCCTCTCCGAGAAGCGGCCCATCATGAAGGCCGAGGAAGCCACCCGCCTCGAAGGAAACCGGGCATGAAGATCCGCGCGCAGATCGGCAAGGTCCTGAACCTCGACAAGTGCATCGGCTGCCATACTTGCAGCGTCACCTGCAAGCAGGTCTGGACCACGCGCCAGGGCATCGAATACGCCTGGTGGAACAACGTCGAGAGCAAGCCGGGCATCGGCTACCCCAAGGACTGGGAAAACCAGGAGCGCTGGCGCGGCGGCTGGGTGCTGGGCAAGGGCGGCGCGCTGCGGCCCAAGACAGGCGGCAAGTGGCGCATCCTGTCGAAGATCTTCGCCAATCCGGAACTGCCGGAAATCGACGATTACTACGAGCCCTTCGACTACGAGTACTCCTACATCCATGGCGTCCCAGAGAGCGAGGCGGCGCCCACGGCGCAGCCTGTCTCCATCGTCACGGGCGAGCGCATGGACAAGGTGCGCTGGGGGCCGAACTGGGAGGAATCCCTCGGCACTGAGTTCCACAAGCGGGCGCAGGATTACAATTTCCGGGACGTGGAGAAGGCGATCTACGGAGAGTTCGAGAACTCCTTCCTGATGTTCCTGCCGCGCCTTTGCGAACACTGCCTGAACCCAAGCTGCCTCGCGGCCTGCCCCTCCGGCGCGATCTACAAGCGGGAGGAGGACGGGATCGTCCTGATCGACCAGGAGAAGTGCCGAGGCTGGCGCATGTGCGTCACCGGCTGCCCCTACAAGAAGGTCTATTACAACTGGCATACCGGCAAGTCGGAGAAGTGCATCTTCTGCTATCCGCGCATCGAGAGCGGGCAGCCGACGGTGTGCTCCGAGACCTGCGTGGGCCGCATCCGCTATCTCGGCGTCATGCTGTATGACGCGGATCGCATCGCCGAGGTCGCCGCGCAGCCTGACGTCCAGGACTGCTATCAGGCACAGCTCGGCATCTTCCTGGACCCGCACGACCCGGCCGTGATCGCCCAGGCGCGGAAGGATGGCGTGCCGGATAGCTGGATCGAGGCGGCGCAGCGCTCGCCCGTCTACAAGATGGCCTGCGAGTGGAAGGTCGCCTTCCCGCTGCACCCGGAATACCGGACAGTTCCCATGGTCTGGTACATCCCGCCGCTTTCCCCGATCCAGGAAGCGGCGGATGCGGGCGCCCTGGCCACGCTGGAGGGTATTCCCGATGTGGACAGCCTGCGCATCCCGGTCCGGTACCTCGCCAATCTGCTGACCGCCGGGAAGGAGGAACCCATCCGTCTGACCTTGCGCAAGCTGCTGGCGCTGCGGGCCCATATGCGTCGCCGGAGCGTGGAGGGCGTGCAGGACACCACCGCGCTCGACGCCGTGGGCCTCACCCCGCGTCAGGCCGAGGAAATGTACCGGATCATGGCGATCGCGAATTACGAGGACCGCTTCGTGATCCCGACCGCGCACAAGGAGGTGGCGGCGAACGCCTATGACCAGCGTGGCATCGCCGGCTTCCATTTCGGCCAAATGACCTCCGAAGGAAACAGCCGCTTCATGTTGTGGGGCCAGGATACCCGCAAGACCCGCGGCGAGCGCTTCCCGCTGGACAGGAAGTAGCGCCGTGCTCGTATGCAAGGCCCTCGCCGGTTTGCTGCTGTACCCGGAGCGGGAACTGCTCGACGCCCTGCCGGAGATCGCCGCCATCCTGCGCGAATCCGGTCTCCCACCGGCCGAGCGGGACGCGGTGCTGGCCTTCTGCGACCGGCTCGGCGCCACCGAACTGATGCAGGCGCAAGGCGAGTACGTGGCGCTGTTCGATGGCGCGCCCTCGCTCTCCCTCTATCTCTTCGGCCATGTCTACGGCGATTCCCGCGAGCGCGGGCAGGCCATGGTGGACCTTGTGGAGGACTACCGCGGCATGGGGCTCGACCTGACGGCGGACGAACTGCCCGACTTCCTGCCGGTGTTCCTCGAATTCGCGTCGCTGCACGCGCCGGCGCAGGCCAGCGCGCTAGTGGGCGAGATCGTGGATGTGGTCGCCCTGCTCGCCGGCCGGCTGGAACGGCGCGGAACGCCCTATGCCGCCGTCCTGCGGGCGATCGAGGCGCTGGGCGCGCGGCGCGCGGACCGGGAGGCCGTGGAGGCCCGGCTCGCCGAGGAGCCGGCGGACACGCCCGAGGCGCTGGACGCCCGCTATGAGGAAGCGCCCGTGAACTTCATGGAGCCGGCGGGCGCGGAGAGCGCCTGCTCCAAGGCGGCGGCCCTGGTCGCGCAATTCAGCCGCGATCTGCCGCCGCCGCAGCAGCCGCGAACCAAGGGGGATGCACCATGGACTGGCTGAATCAATTCCTGTTCGGGTTCTATCCTTACCTCTGCATGATCTGCTTCTTCCTGGGCAGCTGGGCGCGCTTCGACCGCAGCCAGTTCTCCTGGCGCAGCCAGTCCAGCCAGTTCCTGCGCCGGCGGGAGTTGGTCTGGGGCAGCAACCTGTTTCACATCAGCATTCTCGGCCTTTTCGTCGGCCACACTGCCGGGCTGCTCACGCCGCCCGAGGTCTATCACGCGCTGGGGCTGACGGTGAAGGCGAAGCAGATGATGGCGATCGTCACCGGCGGCGTGCTGGCCATCCTCGGCCTGATCGGCGGTTCGATGTTGATCCATCGACGGCTGACCGATCACCGCATCCGGCAGACCAGCAAGCCGACCGACATCTTCATCCTGCTGTTCATCTTCTTCCAGCTCTGCCTGGGGATCAGCACGCTGCCGGATTCCGCGCAGAACCTGGACGGCACCTACATGCTGGTGCTGGCCGAGTGGTGCCGCAGCATCCTGCTGTTCCAGCCAGGCTCCGCCCAGCTCGTGAGCGCGGTTCCCTGGATCTACAAGGTCCACCTGGTCTGCGGGATGACCCTGTTCCTGCTGGTGCCGTTCACGCGCCTCGTGCATGTCTGGTCGGCGCCGATCTGGTTCCTCGGCCGGCCGGGCTGGCAGATCGTCCGCAAGAACGCGAACATCGCCAAGGAAGGCGTGTGATGCGCGCCCGCCTCGCGGGGCTGCCGGTGTTGGGCCTGCTCGTCATGGGAGCCGGCTCGGCGACCGATGTCGCGCCCAGGCCCGGCGTCGCCCCGTTCGGCGACCAGATCAGCGAGCAGCGGCTGCCGCTCTACCATCGCGCGTCGCCGCTGATCGCGACCTCCGGCCCGATCGGCGACAAAGGCGTGATCGAGGCCAAGCGTGTCGGCTTCGGGACCATTGTCGATCTGCGGCAGTCCGGCGACGCCACGGCCCAGGAGCGGCAGCGGGCCGAGTATTCCCGGATCCGCTACGTCAACATCCCCGTCCAGGGCGTTCCCACGGCGGCGCAGGTGAAGCAGTTCGCAGATGTCGTTGCCGACCGCAGCAACCTGCCCCTGTTGCTGCACGGCAAGGATATCGATCAGGCCGGGGCAATGTGGGCGCTGTACCGCGCCTCCCTCGGCGTGCCATCCGCGATCGCCTTCGAGGACGGCGTGACGGCGGGGCTGCAGGCCACCGGTCCGGCCGTACAGGCCAGGCTGGAGGAGATGGGGCGTGAGCAGCAGGGAGCCCGCTAATGATCAAGGTGGATGGGGTGGAGATCCCGGAGGACCGGATCGCTCTTGAAGTCCAGCTGCAGGACGCGGCCGATCCGGCCACCGCGTGGGAGAACGCGGCGCGCGCTCTGATCGTCCGTCAGATCCTGCTGGCCGAGGCCGCCGCGCGTGGCATTAGCGACCGCGATCCGGAGCCGGGGGAGGAGCCGGATGAGGCGGCGATCCGGCGGCTGCTGGAAACCGAGCTGAACCTCCCGGAGCCGACCGAGCCGGAACTGCGGCGCTGGTATGAGCGGAACCAGGAGCGGTTGCGCCTGCCCGATGTCTGGCATGTGCAGCACCTGCTGGTCGCCGCGAACCCGAAGGACGAGCGGGCCACCGAGGCGGCGCGGGCCCGGGCCGAGGCGCTGCTCGCCGAGGTGCTGGAGGACCCGGACCGGCTGCCGGTGCTCGCCAGCCGCTTCTCGGATTGCCCCTCGAAGTCGCAGGGCGGCGATCTCGGCCTCATCGAGCGCGGCAGCACGGTGCCGGAATTCGAAGGACATCTCGCCGCGCTGGAAGCCGGCCAGGTCTGCCCGACGGTGGTCAGGAGCCGCTACGGCATGCATGTCATCCGCGTACTGGCCCGCGAGACTGGGCGTGTGCCGCCCTTCGCCGCTGTCCGCGGGCGGATCGCCGAGTTCTTCCAGGAAGCCAGCTGGCGCCAGGCCGTGCAGGGCTATATCGCGGCACTGGCCGCCCGCGCCCGCATCCAGGGCTTCGACCTGTTCGAGGGCGAGAACGCGCCTCCCCGCCCCTCGGCCTGGCCAGCCGGCTCCTCCTGCACCTCCGCCGACCTTCCGGCCGGCCCGCGGCCCGGGCGCAGGCCCAACGTGGCGGGTGCGGGAGGCTGCGGTTGAGCGCCTCGGCCCCGGTCGCGCAGGGTGACGCGCGGGCCCTGCGGGTGCTGCTGGTCAGCACCTTCGCCTTCCTGATCTGCTTCGCGATCTGGATGATGTTCGGGGTGACGGGCATCCCGATCCGGCAGGAGTTGGGGCTGAGCGCCTCCGAGTTCGGGCTGCTGACGGCGACGCCCGTCCTGACCGGGGCGATCTTCCGCCTGCCCCTCGGCATCTGGACGGACCGGTTCGGCGGCCGCCCCGTCATGACCCTGCTGCTGCTGATCTGCACGGTGCCGGTCTGGCTCGTCTCCTATGCCACCCAGCTCTGGCAACTCTTGCTGCTGGGCCTGGCGCTGGGCCTGGTGGGCGCTTCCTTCTCGGTCGGCACGCCCTATGTGGCGCGCTTCTTCCCGCAGGAGCGGCGGGGCTTCGCCATGGGCGTGTTCGGCGCCGGCACGGCGGGCGCGGCCATCAACATGTTCGTCGCCCCCGTGCTCGTCGCACAATACGGCTGGCAGAGCGTGCCGAAGGTCTATGCCGTGGCGCTGCTGGCGACGGCGGTGCTGTTCTGGATCCTCTCCGCCCCTGATACGGCGGCCCCCGGCCGGTCCGTTCCCCTGCGCCAGCAACTCGCCGTGCTGCGGGACCGGCGCGTGTGGAAATATTGCCAGTACTATTCGATCGTGTTCGGAGGCTTCACGGCGCTGTCGGTCTGGATGCCGCAGTACTACGTCAACGAGTACGGGCTCTCCATCGCGCAGGCCGCGCTGCTGGCCGCCTGTTTCTCCCTCCCCGGTGGTGGATTGCGGGCCCTCGGCGGCTGGCTGTCGGACCGTTTCGGCGCCCATAGTGTCACGTGGTGGGTGCTGTGGGCAGCCTGGATCAGCCTGTTCCTGCTCTCCTATCCGCAGACGGATTTCACGGTCCAGACCGTGCGTGGGCCGGCGACCTTCCACCTGGGGCTGCCGGCCTGGCTGGCCACGGGGCTGCTCTTCGTGCTGGGGATCGCCTTCGCCTGCGGCATGGCCTCCACCTTCAAGTACATTGGTGACGATTTTCCCGCGAATATGGGAATCGTCTCGGGCATCGTAGGGCTGGCCGGCGGGCTGGGCGGCTTTCTGCTGCCGGTCCTGTTCGGCATCGCCCTGGACTGGGTGGGGGTGAATTCCAGCTGCTTCATGCTGCTCTACGGGATCACCTGGGTATCGCTGATTCTGCTCTACATCACCGAGGTGCGGCGCACGCCCGTGCTCCACGCCGCGCCCGCCGCAGCGGTGGCCGCTCCGGCAGAAAGACGGGCTGGCCGGCAGGTTTCCTGACGAGGGGCCGGGGGAGGCGATGCTCGACCCATGGTCCAGGGCCAGAGGGAACCGCAACGGGCGGCGGGCTTCCTGAGAGGTGGGTATGGCGTGTGGGGCCTGGCCCGGCGGCGCTTTGGAATGTCCTCAAGCGGTCTGCCGGGGCGGGGGAAGCTTTTCCGTCCTCCCCTGCGATCCGTTGGACCCGACCGGCGTTTACCCTCCATGCCGATCACAGCACGAGCCGGGTCGCCCCCGCAGAAGGAACCCTTCGACTTCGACGAGGCGTTTTGCCGTCTGCGCGCCGCCGTTGCCGGCCTGCCCAAGGCCGCCATGTTCGAACTGCGGGATCGCGGCTACGGCAGCCTTTTTGAACAGCTTGTCGCCAGCCTCATCTCGGCGCGCACCCGCGACGAGACGACGATTCCCGTCTGCCTGCGCCTCTTCGCCGTGGCGCGGACGCCCGAGGCGATGGCGTCCCTGGACGAGTCGAGGTTGGTGCACCTTCTGCACGGCGCCACTTTCCCCGAACCCAAGGCGCGCGACATCCTCGCCCTGTCCCGGCGCATCGCGAATGAACGCGGTGGGGTGGTCCCGGACACGCTCGAGGGCCTGATGGCCTTCCGCGGCGTCGATCCGAAGATTGCGGCGCTCACCCTCGGTGTTGCACTCGGGCGGTCCTATATCGCCGTGGACATCCATGTTCACCGGGTCACCAACCGCTGGGGGATTGTGGCCGCCTCCACGCCCGAACGCACGCAGGCCGCCTTGGAGGTGGTGCTGCCGGAGCGCTACCGGGTGGAGATCAACGAGCGGCTGGTTCCCTTCGGCAAGCACGTCTGCACGGGGGAGCGGCCGCATTGCTCCCGCTGCCCGCTGCTGAGCATGTGCCGCCAGGTCGGCGTGAGCTCGCACCGCTGAGGCCGGGGGCGCGGTACGGTTGCGGGGGAGGCGGTTTGGCGCGACCGGGCAGCGGTCTCTGCCCCTGCCTGTCCGGCGCCGTCATGATCCATGCGCCTTGTGGCCGAACAGGCAGCGGGCCCTTCAGCTCTCCACCTCGCGCACGCGTCGCAGCAACTCCTCCAGGAAGGCGGCCAGCGAGGTTTCCGGATCATCGCTGTCGCCGGCGATGACGTTGATGCCCCACTGGCCCAGCACGGCCTCCTGCACCTCATTGTGGCGCGGCATGAAGACGAAGGGCGAGGGCCGGTCCTTCTCATAGCCGGAGGCCCGCCAGATCTGGGCGAGCTTGTGCAGCAGCAGCCGGATGTTCAGGTCCGACATGCTGTAGCCGATGAACAGCAGCGTCCGCCCCAGCGCATCCGCCCAGAGCTTGATGTCCAGCGGCGAGGAGAAGCTCAGCCTGTTGAGGTAATCGGTCTCGGCGATGACGAGCGACTGGTCGTCCTCGAAATCCCCGTGATACTTGATGATCTGCGCGACCTGGTGGTTCGCCTTGGCGATGTCCCGCGTATTGGCAATCTTCACATAGTCGCGGCCGTGTATGCGGAAGGCGGTCTCGAGATTGGCGTCGTAGTTGGTCGTGTAGATAATGGGAAAATCGAGCTGGACGACGATCTCATGCACACGTGAGGTGCGGACCCTTTCTTCCGAGACGCTCCAGTTCCGGTCCATCCAGCTCCGCAGCGGCCCGATGCTGCCCTTCCGGAGCCGGTAGTATTCGGCCAGCGTCTGGTAGCTGCTGTCGGCGCTCAGGAACCAGGCCGGGTCGAGCCCCAGCTCCTCGCCCATATGCTCGATCAAATGCCGCCAGGAGGGCAGGCCGACGGACATGGAAAGCCCGGCGCCGACGAAGAGGATGGCGCGCCGGTCGCGGACCACGCTTGCCAAGGAATCCAGATCCGCGCGCATTCGAAGCACCATAGCAGCGAAACCGCTAGAACCGGGAGATTGACCGGGGGTTCCGCGCTTCCGCTGCAAAGTTCCTGGAGCAGGGGTCCGGGCCGCGCACCCTCTGCTGCCTCTGGCCGGAGGCGAGCGGCTGTTTCCCCAGGGCCTGAGTAGTGCTGCCCGGCGTCCACGCCCGGCCGGTTATCCTCTGCGGCCCGGCCCTTCGCAGGCGGACGTCGTTTGGCGATGCCGCCCGTGAGCGGTGCACGACCGGGAACCGGGTGATCCCCCAGCCAGGGAGGAATAGCCTCCCCTCTCGGAGAGCGAGCCCCGCAAGCTCCAGCCTAGGCTTTTCCCGAAAGTGTGCAAAAACAGAGAACGACTTCCTCCTGCGCATTGAGATGCAGAAATCCCACCGAATTCTTGCCGAGGGCGAGGGCGACCTGATCTCTATCTCCTGATCTTTTTACCCGCCATTTTCTCCCGAAAAGACTATCCATTTGGAGCGGAGCATCTTTTTTCGACGCCTCCGAGAGGGAGTTGAGGCTTCTGCCCTGAGCAGCCAGCCTGCCCTGTGCCTGCCGGTTTCCATCTGCGGGGCCAGCTGCCATGAGGGCGGCGAGGCTCCATTCTGGAGGATCATGGATGGTGCGCTTACCGGCAGACCGAAGCGGTGACAGCAGCAGGAATGAGCGCTGTGATCTCTTCAGCCGGATTGAGACCTTCGGCGCCGCGTTGGCCGTCGTCGATGAAAGTGACCGCTCCTGGTCCTATGGGGAGTTTGCCGCGCATGCGGATGCCGCCTGCGCCTCCTTGCCACCGCGGCGGTGCCTCCTTGCTGTCGAGGCGGTGAACGAGCTGCATGCTCTGGCCGCCTATGTCGGCGCTTTGCGGGCGGGCCATGCGGTGCTGCTCCTCAAGGAGGGCGGGGAGGCCCCGCTGCTGGAGCGGTTCCGGCCCGATTTCGTCTACCGCGCCGCCAGGCGTGAGTGGCAGGCGGGAACGGCAGGGGTCGCGGAGGTGGAGCTTCATCCGGACCTTGCGGTCCTGCTGGCCACCTCCGGCTCGACGGGGGAGCCGAAGCTGGTGCGGCTCTCGAACACCAACCTTCTCTCGAACGCGCTGGCCATCGCCGAGTATCTCGGCTTCGCGCCCGGTGAGCGCGCGATCACTACGCTGCCGTTCCACTATTCCTACGGCATGTCCGTCATCAACTCGCATCTGGCGACGGGTGGCGCCATCATCCTGAATCAGGACTCGGTCGCCGAACCGGGTTTCTGGAGTCGCTTCGAGGCCTTCGAGGCAACGAGCTTCGCCGGCGTGCCGCACAGCTTCGCCCTGCTGGAACGGAGCGGCTTCCTGTCCAGGCCCTTGCCGACCTCTTTGCGGTACTTCACGCAGGCCGGAGGCAAGCTGCCGGAAGACAAGGTCCTGCAGTTCGCCGACTTCGCCGAGACGCATGGCCGCCGCTTCTATGTGATGTATGGGCAGACCGAGGCGGCACCGCGCATCGCCTATGTGCCCCCCGCGCTGTTGAAGCGGCACCCGGCCGCCATCGGCGTGCCGGTTCCGGGCGGCAGGATCGCGCTGCTGGATGAGCGCGGGACTCCCATCGAGGCCGAGGACGTCGAGGGAGAACTCGTCTATTCCGGCCCGAACGTGATGATGGGCTACGCGCTGAAGCGCGAGGATCTCGCCGGGGCCGCGGAGCTGGCCGAGTTGCGGACAGGCGACCTCGCCGTGCGCAGCGCGGAGGGGCTCTTCACCATCACCGGCCGGAAGAGCCGCTTCATCAAGCCTTTCGGACTGCGCATCGGACTGGACGACGTCGAGGCACGGCTGCGCAAGGCCGGCTTCGAGGCTGCGGCGACGGGGAGTGACGACGGCCTGCAGATCGCGGTGGTGGCCCCCGCCTCGACCGAGGCGGTGGTGGATCTGGTGCTGCGCCACCATGCCCTCTCTGCCGCCAGCATTCAGGTCGTCCACCTCGCCGAGATTCCGCGCCTGCCTTCCGGCAAGGTCGACTATGCCGGCATCCGTCGGATGTCCGCCGCCGATGCCGCGCCTTCCGGCCCCTCCGGCCGGAACCTCTCGTTGCAGGCGGCCTTTGCCGACCTCCTGGGCCAGCCCGAACTCGGGCGGGATGAGTCCTTCGCCTCCGCAGGGGGCGATTCGCTCAACTTCATCAACGCCTCACTGCTGGTCGAGGAGCACCTGGGCTTCGTGCCCGAGGGCTGGGAGCGGATGACCATCCGCGAACTGGAGGCGACCGAGGGCCGTAAGCCAGGTGCGGCGGGGGCCGTCGCGAACCCGACCAAGCTGTTCTTCCTGGACCAGGTTCGCGCCAGCCTGATGCTGCTGGGCATCCCCTTCCACTCGGCGCTGGCCTATACGATCTATCCCTGGATCGCCAAGGGGGGGGAGCCGTCGTCGCTGCTGACGAACTTCTCCGAGTTCCTCAGCACCTTCCGCATGCCCGCCTTCTTTCTGCTGGCCGGCTTCTTCGCCATGATGTTCGTTGACGAGCAGAACCCGGTGAAGTGGTGGAAGAGCCGCGTGATCCAGCTGGGCGTTCCGCTGCTCACCACGGTCCTTCTCATCAATCCCTTGCTGATGCTGGCGCGCACGCTGAACTCCGCGCCGGAGGGGGAGGCCATCGCGGACTGGGCCAGCTTGCTCACCACGCCGGGGCCCTACTGGATCGAGCATGCGTGGTTCCTGGTCTTCCTGCTGGTCTATACGCTCCTGCTCGCCCTGCTGTGTGGCCTCTGGCGGGGAAGGCCGATCCGGCAGGTTGCCGCCGCCCTGTCGGAGCGTGTCCTGGCCAGCAGAGCGAGTCTGGCCCTGGCGGCCGTCGCCGCCGGCCTCGTCAGCACCGTGAGCGTCGGCGTCCTGAAGGTCCTCGGCATCACCTTCGTCTTCCATGGCATGCTTTACCTGAGCGAACTGGCCTCGCTGCTGCCCGTCTTCGTGATGGGCTGCCTCATCGCCTCGCGGAGGGACTTCATGGGGCGCTTCGCCTCGATCGATGGGTCGGCCGTGGTGCTGGCGCTCGCCGGAGCGGTCATCCTGACGATCATTCAGCTGCGCGAGGAAGCGATCTACCGGGTGGTGACCTTCTTCCTCATCCCCATCACCGGCATCTACTGGTCCAAGCTGTTGTGCTTCGTGGCCCTGCGCTGGTTCGATGCGCCGAACCGCTGGACCCGCCTGCTGGTCAACGCATCCATGACCGTCTACCTGGTCCATATCCTCTTCATCGTCTTCCTCGCGGATGCCTTCGCCTATGTGCGGCTGCCCTCGCTGCTCGAATTCCTGATGGTCACCCTACTGGCGGCCGCCCTTTCGCTGGGCTTCCACCAGATCGTGGCGCGCCACTGGTTGCTGATGCTCCTCTTCACCGGAACCGCCCGGGGCCGGCGGGGCACCGCCGCTCCGGGGCGCCAGCCGGTCGGCAGCATCGCGCGTTCGGCCCCCGGGGCAGGTGACTGAACGCGGCCTGGCGGAAGGCCGGGGCCGCCGCCCCGGCTGAAGCCTCCTGCATCCCAGGCTGCGGAAGCGGGGCGCAGGGGAGGCGGCCCGGTCAGCGCGAGCGGAGGAGGCCATGGATGGCCGCCGAAGATGCGGGCCTGCCCGAGCCGCCGCTGCTGGCGAGCTTGTGTCAGGGCTGCTAACAGCGTGCCTCCTGCCGGATCCGCCCCTCCGAGTCCCGCCCAGCAGCGCGATGAACCATGTGACCCATCGCCCGGCGATAACCTGGGTGCCTGGGCGGCGTTTCAGCGCCTTGATGAAAGCCATGGCTTCCGGACCAACTTCCTTTCGCTCTCCGTTCCGCCGTCCCGGCACGCCCCGCGACCCGGGGGCGGATCTGTCCCGCGTGCCCTGGGGATGGAACCTGCGCGCCCTGCGCGCCGTCGAGGGCATCCGTGCGGCGGCGGCCTGCGCGCTGATCATCCTGGCCAATGAATGGCTGGGCTGGCCGCCGCTGGTCTACATGGCGCTGGCAAGCTTTCTCACCTGCCTCTGCGATGCCGGTGGCCCCATCCGCTTCCGCGTTCCGGCGCTGCTGGCCTTCACTGTCCTCGGCGCCGTCACCTGGGCCAGCTTCGGCCTGCTGCGGGATGCCGGGCTCGTGGTGGTCCTGCCGCTGGCTTTCCTGGGCCTCTTCTGCCTGGGCTTCTCGCGCGTCTGGGGCACTGGCGCCGCCGGCCTCGGCAATATCCTCTCGATCGTGCTGATCCTGGCGGTCTATCGGCCTTTGACCCTGCCGCAGGCGCTGGAGATCGGCGGCCTGTTCGTGGCTGGCGGCCTCTGGGCGACGCTGCTGACCATGGTGGTCTGGCGGCTGCATCCTTACCGCCCCGCCCGCGCCGCGGTGGCCGACTGCTGGCGCCGGCTGGCGGCACTCGCCGCCGACCAGCGTTACCTGCTGCAGAGGGGTGAGGCGAGCACCGAGGCCTGGGATGCCCATAGCCGTGCCCACCGCCGCGCCGTGCGGGAGGAGATCGAGCACGCCCGCATCATTGTGCTCGACCTGGTCAGCATGCGGGGGCGGCTCTCGCTGCGGGGGTCCCAGGCGTGGCTGCGGCTGGAAGCCTGCGATCAGATCTTCGGCTCGCTGATTGCGTTGTCGGATCTGCTGGAAGGCATGCGGGACCCGTACCGCCTGCGCGCGGCCGAAACGCTGCTGCGCATTCTGCGCCCCATGCTGGTGGTGCTGGCCCATGCCATCGAAGTGGATGCCCCCGTGCGCGCCGTGGTGCTGGACCGCGCGGCCGAGCGCGCCCTGGCCGCCACGGAGGGCGATCCGCTCCTGCGCCCGCTGGCGGAGGCCATCATCGAGCGCCTGCGCATCGCGGCACGGCTCAGCACGCCAAGCGGCTACCTGCCTGGCGGGCCGGTCGGCGCGGCGCAGGCGCAGCCCTGGCGCGAGCGCGTCCTCGGCCCGCTGCGGGCCAACCTGAACTGGCAGTCGGCCACGCTGCGGCACGCGCTGCGCATCGCCGTCATCGGCGCACCATCCCTGGCGGCGACGCTGAACTACGGTGCGCAATTCGCGCATTGGCTGCCGATCACCGCCGTCGTCACGCTGCAGCCCTTCTTCGCCACCACCTGGCAGCGGGCGCTGGAGCGGATCGGCGGCACTGTCCTGGGCGGGCTGGCGGGCGCGGTGATCGCCTATTTCATCCGCGCGCCGCTGGATCTGGCGATCGTGCTCTTCCCGCTCTGCACCCTGGCTTTCGGGGCAAGGCAGGTCAGCTTCACCGCCTGGATCGCGGGCATCACCCCGGTCGTGGTGGTCCTGATGGAGTTGATCCATCCCGGCCACAGCTCCTGGGAGATCGCGGGGTTGCGCGCGCTGTTCACCCTGGCGGGGGGTCTCCTGGCGGTCATCGGCTGTCTGCTGCTCTGGCCGAGCTGGGAGCCCGGGCGGCTGGGCCGGGAACAGCGCGCCGCGCTTGCCGCCCACGCGGCCTATGCCGCGGCCGTGCTCTCCGAGGTCACGGGAGAGGCGCCCTTCGGCAGCGCCGAGGCCGCCCGTCGCGCTGCCGGCATGGCGACCAACAATCTGGAGACCTCCATCACCCGCGCGCTGCAGGAGCCGCGCGGAAGCCGGCGCCCGGAGGTCGGTACCGCGATCCTGGTGGACAGCATCCTGCGCCGCATCGCCGGCCGCCTCTCCGCGCTGCGGCACGATCCCGCCGCTCGGACGGCGCTGACGGCGGTAGAAGGCGCTGCCTGGCGCGGCTGGATCGCGGCCTCCCTGGGTGGACTGGCCAAGGGCGATGGCCCTCTCCCGCCCCGGCCGGCCATACCCCTGGAGGAGGCGTCGCTGGACCCGCTGGCGCGGATCGCCCGGCAGATCGAACTGCTGGAAGGCGCGCTGCACCGCCCGGGCGCGACAGCGACCTGACGCAGCCCGTCTCTCCCTGTGCGGGTCCCGCCGCGCGAGGCTTGCTTCGAGCCGATCAACGGGCACCGCGCAGCCCTGCACGCGCTGGGGCACGCCACCGGTCGCTCTCTCAAGGGTTCGTTCGGCGCGAAGGAGACTGCGTTAGGCGCGTCTCACACAGCAGGCCGGGTTTCGGGAATCAGGATGTTCATGGATCGCGCATAGCCGTGGGGCGCGAAACGCAGCGCCAGGGCCGCGGCCAGCGCGGCGCAGGCCAGATGCAGGAGCCAGCCTGAGGCAAAGCTGCCGGTGCGCTCATGGAGGATCGCCACGATCCAGGGCGGAGCCGCGGCAATGAGGAAGCCGCCACCTTGCATCAGGGCGGATAATGCGCCGGCATTGGCCGGATCCTCGAGATGATCGAGCGCCACCACCATGGACAAGGCAAAGCAGCCGCCAAGGCCCGCACCCACGAGAGCGGCCCAGCCGGTGGGTGAGGTCTGCGGCCAAAATGCGAGCCCTGCAAAACCGGCCATCTGCATGGCGAGCGTAAGCCAGATCCAGGGACGCCGGTCCTGCCCTCGCGCTGCCAGGAAGGGGATCAACAGCGCGGAGACGGCCTGGCTGGCGGCCATGATGGCCAGGAGGGCCCCGCTCGCAGCCGTCGCCCAGCCGAGCGCCTGATAATGGGGCGCCAGCCAGGCGATGACGGAGGAATAGCCGCCGTTCATCAGGCCGAAATACGTCATCAGCAGCCATGTCCGCGGCCGGGTGAGCAGCATGGCCGTGCTGAGGGACGCGGTGGCCTGCGACCCTGACCGAGGCAGAAGAAACGCCGACATCGCGACGGCGAGCGCCGCCGGCACCGCCAGCCAGCCGAGGCCGAAGTGCCAGTTCCCCATCGCGTTCGCGATGATGGGAGAAAGCTGCGCGCCCAGCGCCCCGCCGCCCATGAGCATGGCCGAATAGAGACCCATGACGGGCGCAACACGCTGGGGGAACTGCGCCTTGATGACGCCGGGGAAGACGGCCTGCACGACGGCCACACCAAGCCCGCAAAGGGCAGCCGTTCCGATCAGGGCGCCATCGTCCGATGCGAACAACCGGAGGGCGCATCCCAGCATCAGTACGAGGAGTGCTCCGATCACGGCCCGGCGCGCTCCCATCACGCGCTGCATCCAGGGGCTCGCGAAGGCGCACACACCCATCAGCACCATCGGCACCAGGGTGAGGAACGAGAGGCCCCGGTAATCCAGGCCGGTCGCCTCGCTGATGCTCGATGCGAGCGGACCTACGCCGGTGAGAAACGGCCTCAGATTGAGGCCCACCAAGGCAACGACGGCGAGCAGCAGCAGCCGGGAAGGAGGATGATCTTGCGCCGGCATTCCGCTTAGGCCTGGCCGGCCTGCCTCCTCTTCCACTCGGCGTAAAGATCGGGGCCGGACTGCGGGCGGACCGGCACATGGCTAATCTTCATCGACTGTTCGGAAAGGGGCTTTGCCAATTCGGCATAGATCGCGGCTGTGGAGAGGCCGTAGGGTGCGCCATCGTCGTTGGAATAAGCGTAATAGACTTCGCTCACGCCCGCCAACCGCATCGCGGCCATACACATGGGGCAGGGATGGCCGCTTGCATAGACGGCGCATCCCTCGAGGCTGGGCGAGCCGAGCCTGCGACTGGCCGCGCGGATGGCCGTCAGCTCTGCATGTGCGGTGGGGTCGTTGGTGCTGACGATCTCGTTCACGCCGGTCGCGACCACCTCGCCATTTCTGACCACGACTGCCCCGAAGGGACGGCCGCCGCCTTTCAGATTGGCGTGCGCGAGTTCGATGGCCTGGCACAGAAAGCGTTGAGTGTCGCTCATGATCGTCTTCTTCAATGCGCACCGGCCGCCACCAGGATCTGCTCGATCCTGATATATCCGCGGCTGCGGGCATGCTGGAGCGGTGTGATGCCCTTGCCATCGGCGAGGTTCACATTGGCCTTGGCCTCGACCAGCGCCTGGACGATCTGCTGGTGCCGCTCCCCACCATCGCTCAGGATGATCGCCTCCAGAAGAGCGGTCCAGCCGAGATTGTTGACGTGATCGACCTCGACGCCGGCCTCGATCAGCGTGCGAACAGCCTCGACATGGCCGCGCTCGGAGGCGGGAATGAGCGCGGTGCCGCCATAGCGGTTCGTGCTCTTCAGATCGGCACCGTGCGCGAGTGTCATCTTGAGAATTTCAAGGTGGCCGCGCGCCCCGGCGTAGAGGTAGGGGCTATCCTGGATGTTGTCCTGGGCATTGACGTCGGCGCCCGCCTCGATCAGCGCCTTGGCGGCGGCGATCCTGTTTCCCCGGGTGGCGACGAGCAATGCCGTGCGCCCGTTGCCATCGCGCGCATCAATCTGCACGCCCTGGGCAAGGAGATGCTTGATGGTTGCGGTGTCGCCATTGGCTGCCGCCGCATGCAGCTGGGCCTCATTCATATCAGCTGGTACGATCCTGAGATGGGCGAGGCCATGCTCCACCGATTGACCTGAGTACCCGATTCACTGGTGCTGCTGGGTACCCAGCCAAAGCACCGGTGGCCCAGTAACGCGGAGAGCCCCTCCAGATGTGTTCCTTCGGGGGCTCGTTCTGCCCTGGTCACCGCAATCTGCGCGCTGCTGACTAGGCCAAAAACAGAAAGGGCCGCTTCCGCGACCCATACCATAGCGCCAGGAAAATTTTGGAAAAACTGGAGCGGGCGAAGGGATTCGAACCCTCGACCCCAACCTTGGCAAGGGAGAGTGGCCCTTGCTTCTGCGTCCTAAGCTTTTGATTTCTTGATGTCCGAATGGACGCCGAGCGTCACCCTGGGACAGCATTTCCCGACAAAAGTCCCGACGCAGCGTTCAGGCCAGCGCCGGGAGCCGTGCAGTCAGAGGCCGGGAATGTCGGCCTGAGGAGAAGGACGCTCTTTCCTCGGCGCGCGCCGCTCATCCCAGTTGATGTCCATCTTCTGGATAGCCTCATAGGCCTGCACTACCCTCTGGACTGCCTCCGCAGCCTCCTCCTCGGTAACTTCGGGGAGGTCGCACAATCCAAGCGTGCGCGGCACACGCTGCTTCCTGTCAGGGGCACTCAGGTCAAGAATCTCAAGCGAGGCCGCTTCGAAGTCGCCTGTCAGGAGAGTCCGCCGAAGTAACGCCCCGAACATGCCAAGCTGTTTGTTGTCCAGAGCGAAAGCTCGTCGGGGTTGAAGCCAGAAGATGGAAACCTCCCCCTTTTCGACGAAGTAAAAATCTGCCGCAACTCGAATGGACAAGTCCTTCCTGATCGGCAGGTATCCATGGTTCATCCCATAACACCGGGGCGTCCGGCCTTTCCCAGCGGCGCGTATCATCTGCACCACCTCCCAATTTGCCGCTCTCCCCGCTGGTACCATGCGTGCCGTAAGGCATGCTTGATGGAGAGCAGAAAGGGGGAGTTCGGGGGAGAAAGCGTGGGGCGCCAGCTCTCTTGCGGTACGGTAGCCCCAGGGAGTGGGCCTTCGCTTGAGATGTTCCAAGACCGCGTGGGTTGTCTCGTCCTGTGTCGCGCGAACCAGACGAACAAGATCGTGGCACGGGGGGAGGGCCGGAATCTGCATGAACACAATCTTAGCCGTTTTTCGGACGAAAGGGCACCGATTCGCGAGGAGAACGGCCAACGATTTGTGGGGTTTGCGAGCTACTGACCCCCAGCCAAGAAGGCCGCCCTGATCGCCTGGTTCTTGATCTTCATGCCCAGGGTGATTTTGCCGTCTGCCGCGTTCCACACTCGGTCCCAGGGGCCGCCCTTCCGGTGCGTCATGTCCGAAAGTGTGAGGGCATCCAGTCGCCCATAGGCACGCAGGATGTTCCGCAAGAATGCACGGTCGGCTGGAGAAAAATTGCCCCTCGCGACGCTGCGCTGCTGGGTGGCAGGGTTGAACCGTTCGGCGCGGAAAGAGATGGGCGTCCTGCCCGCTGCCTTGAACGCGCCATACACCGTGGGCAGCACGGGACCATGCTCCCAGGCTTCGAACTCTTCGGTCAGGAGCGGGCAGCCAGTCTCGGCCAGCCGCCAGCCATGGGCATAATAGGCGACCTTATGAAGCGCCATATGGGTGAGCGGCAGGCGCATCTCGTCTGCCAAGTCCAGCAGCAGGTTCGCGAGGGCGCGTGGTTCATATGCCATAGCGTGCGAGGGAAGTGGCGAGCCTTGGTTTGTCAGCGAGGAGCCGCAGAAACTGGGAGCCGTTTTCGCAGGCTTGCGAAGTGAATGCCAGAAAACGAACCGGAATTTTCATTGCGCATGTCCGAGAGGGGGTGCGTTAGGGGCACTTCGCGCAGCTTCCCCCCTTGCCGCCACCCCCGGCCCCCCCTCTTTGAAGACCCCCACAGGCCGCCCTGGTGTGGGCCTGGAGCGGCTGCCGGAGGACGGTAGCGGCTGGTTTCGTGGGAGGTGCTGGCGGACTCTCCAGGCGGCTTCCTGAGGGTGGCCCTGGGGTAGGGCTGGGCACCCATGCTGCCCCGCCATCCCCGCCACCGCTCCATGTCGTTTGGCTGCATCGAACGTTGAAGGTAATTGACAAGCTCAAGTTGCGGACTCACGGTGGAGGAAGACCACCGCAGGCGCCGAGAGCGCTCAGGAGCTGCCGCCCATGTCCGCCTCCCTCCAGAAGCCCCCGCAGGGTCAGGCCAAGGGCCGCACCTTCGTGGCCTATGCCCGCGTCAGCACGCAGCGGCAGGGGCGCTCTGGCCTTGGCCTGGAGGCCCAGGAGGCGGCCATTCGGGGGTTCCTCCTGCCGGGGGACCGGCTGCTATCGCCCGTCTTCGTGGAGGTGGAGAGCGGCAAGCGGAGTGACCGCCCCAAGCTGGCCGAGGCGCTGGCTCTTTGCCGCACCACCGGGGCCACGCTGCTGATCGCCAAGCTGGACCGCCTGGCCCGTGATGTTCATTTCATCTCGGGGCTGATGAAGGAGGGCGTGCCCTTCATCGCGGCGGACTTCCCCGACACTGACCCCTTCATGCTCCACATCCGCGCCTCCGTGGCTGAGGATGAGGCGCGGCGTATCTCCCTGCGGACCAAGGCGGCCCTGGCAGCGGCCAAGGCGCGGGGCGTGAAGCTGGGTGGGGATCGGGGCTACCGCCCTGCCACGCCTGAGGGGAGCGCCCTTGGGGCCAAGCGGTCAGCCCAGGCCCGCTCTCTGGCCTCCTCCCAGCATGCCCATGGCGTCCTCCCGGTGGTGGAGGAGTTGCGAGCACAGGGCCTGACTAGCCTTCAGCAACTGGCGGAAGGCCTGACGGCGCGGGGGATCACCACTCCCAGGGGCAGCGCGTGGACCGCCACCGCTGTGCGCCGGGTGCTGGCCAAGGTGGAGGCCTGACCCATGCTCCTCCGCACCCTATGGGCCGCCCTAATGCTGGCCTCCGTGGCGTGGCTGCTGGCGGCCCTGGCTGCTGTCCTGGGCGGCCTCCTGTCGTAAAACCTAGTGCCGCCCTCCCGCCCTTCCCTGGGGCGCTCCTCCGGGGCCTCCCTGGGCCAGCCTGAGGGGTAGCCGGGGAATGCTCCCTCAAGGGGATGATGAGGATGTGCGTGCTTCTCTGGTCACGGGCGCAATCAATCGGGAGTTGATGCCCCCCAGGCCCCACGATGGCGCTTCTCACGGACTCGCGAGGGCGTCAGACTCCCTCCGTGCCCGCCCTGGGATGGTCCTGGGTGAGGGCATAGCGGCCAGGGAAGCGGGTGCGACCGCAACCCCGGCCTGACCTTCAGCACGGAATGCACCCATGCCTCAGGCTGTCACCACCCCTACCACGTTCTCCCGCCTCACCGGCACCCTGGCTCGTGCGGCCTGGGCGGCCTTCCGCTTCGCCCGTTACCAGGGCCGCCTTGCCGGCCTCGACATGGCCATTGAACCTGGGAGCCTGCGGCGGATGCCCAGCTATCCCTGGCTAGAGGTGGAGCGGTCGGGCAATCCGTATGGCGGACAAGGCTTCGTCGTGCGGATGGGTCACGCGGTCTTCTACCTCGACACCAAGGCGCCCTTGCCCGATCTGCACCGCGCCTGAGGACCGTCACCGGGGGCGCCCAGGGGATCATCTGTGGCGCTCCACCGGGGCACCGGCGGCAGGGCCGCTGCGGAGGCGGTAGGGATTGTCGGAAAGGCCAGCTTCAAGGCCGATCTCCGGGCGATCCAGGGGTTTTCCCTCACTCTCCCACGAAAGGCGGCGTGCCAACGTGAACGCCCCCGACGCCCCAGTGGAATAGCGCACAGCTAAGCCGCTGGAATTGCCCATATCCCCCACCCATACAGAAGACGCCCCGGCGAGTGATGGGGATTTTCCCCCAGTCTCCCTGCACGAACGCGCCCCTGCGGGGCCGAAGGAGAACTCATGCCCACCAAAGTCGCCCGCCTGCCGCCGTCCTCAGACTCACCGCGCATCCCGTATGGAGGCTGGACCGCCATCCCGGAATTGGGGAGATGGCTGACGAAGACGGCGTTCACCCGAGACGACGAGAGAGCCGCAGACACAGCCACGGGCTTTCTACCGCTAGGCCCGTGGGAAGCCATCGTTGAAGGCCCACGACCGGACGGGGAACGGCCCGAGATCATCCACAGCGAGAGGCTGACGATTCGGCGGCGCGTGGCCAGCGACGATGAGGAGTTCGACAGTGGGGTTGATCCATGGTTCAGCTTCTTCCGTGCGGAGGACGGCACAGTCGGCATCCGCAGTCCCGTGCATAATCCGCTGCGGCGGTTCCTCACCGTGGAGGATGCGGTGCGGAGCCTGTGGGGCGAACTGCGCGACAATGCGGAAGTCATCCGATTCGCCAAAGCAGGGCCGCAAGTCTAACGCTCCACGATCTCCGCAGGCCGCTCCTGAGGCTACCCTTCCGCTCCACATCAGCGGGGCGCCAATGTGCAGGGGCACGCACGCCAGCGCATCTGTGACTTCCGAGGCCAGCCATGGAACGCCCAGGGGATTCACCAGAGCCGCTCAGGGGCCGCCTGCTACCGTCCCACCAGAACGCCTGCGGAAGCCCGTCAGGGACGGCCTGAGGAGTCACCTGGGGGTGTTTGCGCGGGCGCTCCTGGGGAAGCCCTCCGTATGTCCCCTCCGGCGAGGTGGCATTGTTTTTCGTAGTTGCGCAGCGGAGGCATTCCACGCGCCCTCCCGCTCCTCCACCTTCCACGAGAACCCCACACCATGAGAAGCAATCCCACCGCAGGCTCAATACCTGCCGGGGAACTCCGCACGGTCGCGCTCAACAACCTTGTGGAGGATTCCCGTTTCCAAGTCCGCGAGAACGTGGACGCGGGCACTGTCGAGAAGTACCGCTTGGCCCTCCGCAACGATGCCGTGTTGCCGCCTGTGAAGGTCGCCATGGTGAATGGCGCATTGGTGCTGGTCGATGGCTGGCACCGTGTGGCGGCCCATCGGCGGCTCGGCAGGGACCGCATAGAGGCGGAAGTCTTCATCGCCACCGAGGAGGAAGCCGTATGGGCCGCTGCCCAGGCAAACCTGACGCATGGCCTCCCGCTGAAGCCCAAGGAGGTGCGGCGAGCCTTCCAAGCTTTCGTGCGTGCCAGGAAATACCGGCTTGGCAGAACTCGGCTCATGCCGCTCCGTGACATTGCCCGCCATCTCGGGGGCATCAGCCACGAGAGCATCCGGCGGTGGATGCGGGAGGACTTCCCGAACGTGGCAGCACGGTACTCTCAAGGTGGTGGCGACAAGCGCGCCGATCCTCGCCCGCGTGATCCCTCGGCTACCTTCGCGGAAGACACGGAGGCGGCCCTGAGGGGAGCCATTGCGGCATCCCGAGGGGTCACCTGCCCGCACTGGCGGGGCGCTCTCGTGGCGCTCGCAGAGGAGGCGCTGAAGGTGCTTCGTGAGGGCGGCCCCTGGGAGATTCCTGCGATGGAGGACGAACCAGAAGCAGAACCAACCCCCGCATTCTGAGCGCAAGACGCAGCGGGAAAGCCGCAGAAAACCTGGGGGTTCCCCGAGGTAGCGTCACAATGTGACCTTCAGGGGCACAGAACCGCCCCCAACGCCGCAGTTTACCTCGCCTTTTTTCACCTTGGCGAGGGCGCGCCCGTTTCGGCGCAATCACACCGACAACCCAACATCAGCGCATCAGGCCTCCTGCACGAACACCGTGCGGGCTGCCTTTGCGTGTCCTTACGGAACCCAACCTTTGAAACGCAATTCTTCCCGCAAGCCGATCCGCACCACCGATCCAGACGGCAGCCTCGTCGTTCTGGTGCCTCTGTCACGCGGCGGATATGCCTGCGTCGATGTAGAGACCCACGACGAGTTAGTCGTGCGCTTAGGCTTTTCTGACAAGTGGATGTTGAACTTCAACGGCCAGAAGACAGCGGCGATTGTGCGCTGTAGCCATCCTAAGAGTGAAGCGACGGGTAGTCTGCTGTCTATTGGGCGCCTCGTTTATGAAGCGCCCCCAGGCTATGCGGTGCGCCACCGCGACGGCGACACGAAGAATCTGCGCCGCAGCAACCTCTATCTCGTGGAGCATCCTAGAGCAGGCAGTCGTGAACTATCCGTCTTGCAGCGGCGTCGGGCTGAGAGAGAAATGAGCGAGCGCGGCTGAACTGTTCGCCCGGCTGACGCATGTCTCAGCCTAGCGGAGCGGCGCAATCGCCTTGGCTCACCCGAGCCGAGGCGGCGGCACGTCTCCGAATCTCCACACGGCAACTCGACCGTCTTGAGTTGCCGCGCAGCTATGCCGCAGGGACGCGCAGCCCACGCTTTCGGGCGGAGGACGTGGATGCGAGGCTTGCCACAGCCATCGTCACCCCCTCGGACCTTCGGCCCCTTCAAGTGCCACCTCCTCCTCGGCGTCTCCTTTCGCGCCCCGTGGGGAGCGCCGTAACAGCGCCGAACCGGAACGAGTGGGTGCGCGCGATGAGCGAGGCTTGTGGCCTTCGTCCAGCGCGGCAATCGCGTTGTTCAGGCTTTCGGGAGCGAGGTGGGCATACCGCATCGTCATCTTGAGGGAGGAATGCCCGAGTAACTTGCTCACGTCATAGAGCGGCACCCGGCGCAGCACCAACCGGGAGGCGAAGGTGTGGCGAAGGTCGTGGGGGCGCACATCCTCGACCTTGGCGTTCTTCGCCACCACAGCCCAGGTCTTTTTGAAGTCTCCCAGGGGCACCAGGGCGCGCCCTAATCGCTCCTGCCACAGCAATACCTTGTCGTCGGGACTGGCGTCGGGGCGGGAGCGTCGGAGGCGCTGAAGGAGCTTCTGCGCACGCAGCGACAGGGGGACGCCACGGGGTTTGCCGCCCTTGGTCTGGTAGAGGCGGACCACCGGGCGGGGCTGCATCTCAAGATCAACGTCGCGCCAGCGGACGCCAAGGGCCTCCTGCTTGCGTGCCCCCGTCTCGACACTGAAGACGATGAAGTCGCGAAGCCAACCAGGGGAGGCGCCCAGGAGGTCATCTTCCTCCTTGTCGGTCAGCCAGCGCACACGGCTGTCATCAGCCACCTGCGGGGAGAAACTGGGGACGGTGTTGCCTGCCCCGGCCTCCTGGGCGAACGCCAGGACTGCCTTCAGTTGCCCGAGATACCGCTTTGCGGTGTTGGGCTTGACTGGCTTGCGGCTGCTGTTCCCGCTTCCTCCAACCAGTGCAGACCACCAATCCACCACGGCGGCGTTGTTGATGGTCTGCACGTCTCGGCCTGGACCGAAGAAGTCACGGATCATCCAAAGGTATGTGAGGTAGGTCGCCAGCGAGGAGGGATTGCGGACCTTGGGCTTAAGGCGCTCGGCCACATACCGTTGAAGGGCGGTTTCCAGGGTCATCTTGACGATGCTCCCCGAGGAGTTGAGGCGTGCCCGGTACTCCTCCTTGAGGCGCGCTTCCGCCGCCTTTGCCTCGCGCATACTGGCCACTCCCCGGAGGGTGTGGTTCACGCGATGCCCGCCAACCAAGAAGTCCACAACGAAGCGGACGCCCTGCTTCGTCTCCCGACGATAGACGGTCACAGAGGCAACTCCCGACGAAATTCCCGACGGGCCAGAATCGATCTGACCGGCAGGGCCGTCAAGGATAAGTCAGAACTTGCTGATTTTTCTAAGGAATCGGATGGAGCGGGCGAAGGGATTCGAACCCTCGACCCCAACCTTGGCAAGGGCATGCATCTGTCGAAATTCTTTCGTAGAATCATTAGTCTATTGTGGGGCTAAGCATACTGTGTGTCAGTGATGTGCCTCGCGAAAAGGATGGATGTGCGGCCACACCTAAATTGGAAGCGCGGTGCTCCCCCGCTTACGATGTTGGGTCCCTGGCAGAAGACGTATGAGTATCGAAGGCCGCAATGTCGAGTATAGCCCGGCGCACAGCGCGATAATCATCGTCCGGAACAATGAGATCGCCTTGCTCGCTAAATACAACGCCCTCAGAGAGGAAGGACGTTGGATTGTTGAGAGTGTTAATTAGGTCGACATAGCATCCGTAGTCGACCTTCCAAACACGATAACGGACTCCCGGATCATCTTTGGCAGAGTAAGAGCGACGGGCAATGTGAAGTATGCGCTCATCGAATAGGAATTCGATCAGAGGATGTGAGACAGATACGTTAAGCAGAAATGCTCTTGCCTTCTTTCCACTTATCACCTCATCCCGAATCCACTGAAGAAGTTCCTGTGCATTTTTGCGCGAATCTAGATTGCGCTGCTTGTCCCGCTCGAACCAATCCTTCGCGGCAGTGCGGACCTCATTCATTGTGATTTTGCTATCGTCCGACCGCATGGCCGCGAGCTGTAGGATGTTTATGAAGTCTCGCGCGACACCTTCTGAAGCTCGCACAAGTTCTGCGAATACCCGGTCTTGTGAGAAGACATTGGCGATAACTGCCTTTGCACTCCCTTCGGATAAACCAACCGGGTCAGCAAAAGCGCTAAGATGCTTATAAAGTAAATCGCCAAAGAACTGGACGGCAGCATCTGGGCTAACATCATACACAAAATAGTCGTCTAGGTTGATGTCGGCTGCAATGTCAGAGCCTAATTCCAGTCCAAGGCGATCATCCGCATCGTCGGCACGAAATTTTGACCGATACTCAATTGCTGCAATGCACACACTGGCGTTCTGAACCGGCAAAATTGCGCGCCGTATAAAGTCCGCCAGGTACGGCTGGAGCGTCTCCGGCAATGAACTCCATTCATCAAGGAGAATCCAGAGCCTGCCAGGAAGCAAGGATGCCACTCGATTGAGCTGAGTGTATGCATCTCCCATGTTGACGGAGAGGCGGGGCTTCCCTGAAATCGTGGTTTCCCATTCGCCTGCGTCACTGGACGTAAACTCCGCGCTTCCCGAGGTCCTCGCCTCAAGGGTAACTGCTGAAAGCTTCGCCTCTCCACCTGCTTGCATCTTCAGGGCGTCAGCGCGCGAGACCTTGCCCCGGGATTGCTGCTGTTCAGTCACAACTACAGTTTTGACGCACGACTGCAGCCCCTCGATCGCCGTATAAAGTGCCTTATCATTCAGGCGAGACCTCGGATCCGTGTAGAAGTCGAGAACACGAAAATGTATATTAGACAAGAGGTCTCGAATGAGCGTGGTTGCGCGGACGCTCGCCGGAACAGAGAGATCTGAATATATTGAATTGTTGGAACCAAGAGTTCGAAGGTCGATCGAGCACGCAAAATCGCCTCGGCCATTTGCCGCAGCGGACATATATGAGAGGATGTGAGTCTTTCCGGTGCCTCTTCGGCCAAATATAACTCGGCTATCTCGACTCTTCAGAGCTCCATCGATTCGGCGAATGGCAACAAAGCTTTTTGCTTGTTCTTCAGGAGTTAGATCCTCAGCTCGTTTTGAGATCTGCTGTAGAAGATCAACGGCACTCTTTTTGGGTTCCTTGCGGAACATGTTCAGCAGCCTCATTCCTGACCGTGTCCACGAGTCGATTTGGCGTCCAAGATGCTCCCGAGCTGGTTCGGGGACAAGGAGCAGAGAACCCCTGGTTGTTCCGTTGGTTGTGTTCTTTTGCAGTGAAGCAACTGTTCAGGGACGAGCAGGGCAGTGACATGCAGCGGTCCGTTTTGCGCTGCGGCCTTAATCTCACGCAAGCGGAGTGACTGACCTTCGCAAGCGGCAGTTCCTCACTGATCTGCGCCCTGTTCAGTCTCAGATTGCACTACGCAGCTGACCAAGGTTGGCAGCATCGGCGCTAGCAGCGCCCCAACTCACTAGAATGGCCGGTACGGCAGCGGAGGGTGCAAGCTTCGCGTACCGCTCCACCAAGCCAACACTGGACCAATCACCCTCATGCTTCAGGCGTAGCAGGTCGCGGTGCACAGCGTAGTGCCAAGTCGCCCAGGTGTGCCGCAGGGTGTGCGGCGACACATCGTCCGGCTGCCACCAGCGATCCCGGACCTCCTTGATGCGGGTCACGACCTTACCCTTCACTACCAAGCGCTCCTGGATGCGGCGAGGCTTGCCCTCCCGCCAGCTCCCCGGCAGCCTGGCTCGCCGGCAGGCTCCTGCCCAGGCCGTGGCGATCTGTCCACCCCAAAGGCCGCCTGTCTCCGCGTAGGGCCGCCCTGCGCTGGTACGGAATACCGAGCCAGTGCGCTCGGCGACCTCCACCAGTGTCCGATCCTCCTGGCGCACGGGATAGGTGATGCTCGCCATAGCGGCCACGACAGCGGGCAGGAGCTCAACCTGGCGGTCGCGACCGTTCTTTGTGTCTCGCAGCAGGGCCGTGCCCAGCCGGAGGTTCACGTCGGCCCATTGCAGGCCGAGAGCCTCGCTCAGGCGGGCCCCCGTGCCGGCCAGGAAGATGACCAGAGGCCGGAGATGCGGTGCTGCCGCCTCGCGGAGAGCGGTGTACTCTTCAGGCGTTAGCCATCGCGTCCGCTTCACTCCCCCGGCTCCTTTGGGTTTTTCGAACATGGGCCGATCGCACCAGCCCCGCCGAGCTGCATGGTTCAAGACTGCCTGCAGGGGGGTGATGACAGCCCGGAGGCGCGTCGCTGGCGCCGCATCCGGTCTGACCAGTGCTGCGCAGGCGCGGTCCAGGGCCGCCTGATCAATGTCCTTCAACAGCGTGTCACCGAGGTGGTCGCTTAGCCTGAGCAGGTAGCGTGCTGTCGTCGGGCTCGGCTGCTCAACCTGACTGTAGGAGAGCGCGGCCTGGGACCAGGTTACGACCGTCCGTTCGCCGTAAACGGCACCACGGTAGAGGCGTGCTTCGAGCGCCGCCCTGGCTTCCTCCGCGAGGCGTCGGTCAGCAGTACCCGCAGACTGGCGGACGCGCTGCCCGGCGACTGTGCCGACAATCTGCCAAGTGGCCGCGCCGGCGCGCTTGGTAAGCTTGAGGGGCATCGAAGGGCGTTCTCCAGGTGGGCCAGGGCGGCTCGATCATAGCGAATGGCCCGGCCGAGTCTCAGAACCGGGACGGCGTGAAGTACCTCTATCTCCTGCAAGTGACGGTAGGAGATGCGGAAGTAGGCGGCGACCTCTGCGCGGGTCTGGAGGCGATCACCCATTGCGCCTCTCCAGCTCCATCTCCGCGAATCTCGCGATCAGGGCGGCGGCGTGAACGGCGTCAGAGAGGTAGCGGTCAGCCATTGGCCAGCTCCAGCAGAACATCGGCGTGGCAGGGACGATTGGTGCGGCACCAGCACGCCAGGTCACGGCCGCGCAGCATTGGGAGGGCGCGGAGCATCTCCTGCCGCACCGGCTCCAACCGGCCCGACATCACCTGGCGGCACTCCAGGAGAGGCGCGCTTCGCACGCTGCCGGTCAGCCAGCAACGGAACATGCGCGCAGCCAGATCAGGATCGGAGGCTCGGAAGGGATTCCCGAAGGCGCTGGGGCGCCCGACATAGACGGCGTCCTCCGGCATTCGCCAGCCCTTCGCTCGCCGTCGCTGGATGCGCTGCGGAACTTCACTCGCGCGGTTCATCCTAAATCCCCTTCTTCGCCCGCAGCTTTTCGATCAGCTCCAGCCATGCATCCGGCGTAGCTTCCTCGAGGAAGACCGTCGCAGCTGCCTCTGCCTCCCGGTAGGCCGCCGCAATGGCGGCCTGGTCGGGCCGACGGGTGGCCTTCTCCAGGGCGGCGGAGGCGCTCTTCGCCTCGCGGGCGAGGCGCTCCAGGCGATTGATGTTGGCCACGGTCACATCCCCAGCGCGTGGCGATAGAGGTCCAGCAGCGTTTCCTGCTCTTCCACCTTGGCCGGTTCCTGCCTGCGGATCCGGATGATCTGGCGGACCACCTTCGGGTCGAAGCCGGCACCCTTGGCCTCTGCCATGATCGTCCTGATGTCTTCGGCGAGATCTTTGCGCTCTTCCTCCAGGCGCTCGACGCGTTCGATGATCGAGCGCAGCCGATCGGCGGCGATGCCGCCGGGCTCTGTATCCTCCACGTCGTTCTGTCGGATGTCGTGGATGACCTCGCTCATGGACTGCGGCTCCGGCTGGCGTTGCGGGCCGCCTGCTGGTTCTCCTGCAGGCGGAATTTCAGGTCGCTGACCTCGTTGCGCGGGAGGTCGAGCGCCTGCGCCACCTCCACCACGGACAGCCCGGAGGCCAGCAGCTCGCGGGCCTCGTCCAGGATGTCGCGGTGATTGGTGGGCGGCGGGGGCGGGGGTGGCATCTGGCCGCGCCGCACGGCATTGAGTGCCCGCATGCGCGCGGCCTGCGCCTCGCGGCGCTCCGGCGACCAGGTGCTCATGGCAGCGCCCAGAAGCGGGCGACGCCCAGGCCGATCAGGACCAGGCCGAACGCCGCCGCCACGCAAAGCGCGACCGTCTCCAGGCCGCGGCTGTCCTCCGGTGCGTCGCGCATCAGTGCAGCGTCGCCAGCGCGAAGGAACGGGCGCGGCCGAAGCGCAGCACGTTCGCGCCGAGCTCCGGCGCCTCCGGGGCAGGGTCCTCCCGCAGGCTGCTCTCGACGTTCTGCACCACCAGGGCCTGGGCCTGCAGGTAGCGCAGCCGATGCGTCACCAGCTCCCAGGCCTCGCAGCGGAGGGCATCCTGCAGGCTGAGCAGAGAGGACGCCATGCGCCCGCCAATCTGGCGCAGCTCATGGTGCTGCGGGCCGGGAAGCGCCAGCAGCCGCCGCACCAGAACGTTGGCGGGATCGAGGGCGCGCGTCACGGCGACGGCACCGAGCGGCACAGAGGCAAGAGCCTGCTCCAGGCTCTGCGTGAGATCTTGGCCGGTCATGCGAGATTCTCCACGTCGGGATCGGGCCACCAGGTGCCGAGGTGATGCGTCTCCAGCACCTGCAGCACGGTGAGGAAGGAATCGGGATCGCGCTCGCCCGCGACGATCGCGGCCGCGCGGGCGCCCTCCAGCGTGCGGGCTAGGGCATAGGGGGCGGGCATGTTGCGCAGCACGGCGAACTCCGGCTCCGCGGGCCGGATCAGCTGCGGGATGAGCGTCGCGCCCTTGCGCCGCCGCTGCTCCGCAATGGGAGGTGAGGGGGGCTGTGGCTCGAAAGCGAGGGCGATCCGCTCGAGGAAGTCACCCGCGGCGATCCAGGATCGCGCCAAGCGGCCATCGCTCCAGCCAGCCGCGACGGCGCGGATAATCTGCGCCGCATGGTGGATCTCCCGGCCGGTGAGGCCGGGCGTCGCCAGTAGAGTGCCGACCACGGGGGCGACAGGCGAGGGTAGAGGCAGTGCCGTCATCGCCCCAGCTCGGCGCGCAGCAGGTCCAGCTCAATCGCGTAGTGCAGCGCCGCGATGGTGCTGGTCTGCAGCCGCCAGTGTGGCGTGTTGCTGGCGCGGACGGCGGCCAGAGCGGCGGGCTTGTCGCCGGTGATCGTGCCGCCGGCGTGGATCGTGGCGAGAACCTCGCCGCCGCTGCTGACGATGACACAGCGGCTGGTCGAGCTGATGACTTCGTGCGGGCGGCTGGCGGGCTGAGGTCCGCCCGGCCTGCTCGAAACTTGCGGGGAAACTGACATAGGGCATCCTCTTCGGACGCCCCTGTATGTACGCTAGATGTACATACACGACAATATAAATGTGCGGCAAGCGTACAGGCTATTTTTCACGCCCTGCGAGGGACTGGCCGATTCCCAGCCACTGCTCCACCTCCTGGTCGCTGAGCTTGCTGATGATCTCGGCCGCGCGGTGAAACCGTTTGGCCATCTCTCGGTCGTTGGGTGCCACCAGCAATTCGGCGGGCGTGGCTCCATACACCTCAGCTAACGCCTTGAATTTCTGAGGATGTATAGCCTGCAACCCCGACTCCCAGCGACTTACGGTTGCGTGCGTTGTTCCGAGTTTGTTCGCGACTTGCTGGAGTGTCAAGCCGGAGGCTTCGCGCCACGCTCTGAGATGGTCGTGCATGCGCGAGGATCGCCGACCCAGCTTGGATGCGGCAGGCGTAAGTTCCGCACACGCCACTTGTACGGCATGTACACATTCCGTACATTCCATCTCATGGAACTTCGCCATTATCTCATCCAGAACGATCTGACGCTTACGGCGTTTGGCGCGATGGTGGGGGTGTCGCACGTCACGGTCGGCCGTTGGCTGCGCGGCGAAGGTGCCCCGTCCTTCGCGCGCCTGCGAAAGATCGAGGAGGTGACGAAGGGGGCCGTTACCGCCGCAAGCGGAGGGTTCCATACGTCTCCTCGTACTCCTCCGACTTGTTCGTCCAACGTACAAAACGGGGTGAGTTGTGGAGATATCCACAGGGCAACCCCCAGACGCAGGCGACCAAACTGGAAGCATGAGGCGGACACTGGTTTCGGCGCGGAGCCCGCGCGGGGCTTCAGCTGCCCGGAGACCGTCTGATGGCTGCCTTCATGACCCAGGCGGGACAGGCCGAGCTGGGGTGCCAGCCCCAGCTCGTTAGCGCAGTCGGTTCTCAAGTGAGCAGCCTCCATGGCCGAAATGAAGCCATGGAGGGCACCCGCAATGTTGGACGTTTCGCCCAAACCTCTGGAGGTTTTAGCCGTGTCTGAGTCAGTCGCCGCTCCGGACATGATCCGCGAGATGGTTCTGGCCTTTAGGAACACTGGCCTGGACCGCGCCTATGAAGCTGTAGCCCGACTTTGCGACATCACGCCGCGGCGTGTGCGCAGCTACTGGCACCAGGAAATCACCGATCCCCGCGTGAGTGAGAGCCAGCGCATCAGCGCCGGATATGCGGCGTGGATTGCCCAGGAAACCCGCCGGCTCGATGCCCAGCGCGCTCTGCTCACCGCGCGGCTCGACGCCCTGAGGAGCACGCATGAGGCAGCGTTGGAACAAGTTCATGGCACATTTCGCTCTGTGGAGAGAGCGACGGTGGACCGACGTCGTGGATCTGGCGACCCTGCGAGCTGAAGCTTCCCGACGCGCGGCGCTGTGGTGGAGCGGGCAATGAACGAGCCCCTCAGCAATGCCGAGCGGATCCGCCGCGAACGGACCAGTCGGCTGGCGGCTTGGCTGCATCAGCAATTCGGCTTAATGCCAGCGCTGTGCCCGTCCCATGCGGCCGTCGCGCAGGCTCTCGGTATCCGCTGCAAGGCCACAGCCCGGGAAGCACTGCGACGCGCCGAGCTGGCCGGCGTCATCCGGATTGCCAAGGTCGAACACCGGCACATGGTGCAGGTGCTGCCGGGCTGGCGGGACCAGCCGGTGCCGCCCATGCCGACAAAGATCGCGGCGCCGACGCCGCGCAAAAATGCGGTCCCTCGAGCGCGGGAGGCGAAACGCGTCGCGCCCCCCATCCGTCCCACGCCGCGGCCGGAGGGGGCGGCAGGTCCCTCTGGCACATCGGGAGCCGGCGAGGGCGGCTCCCGACCCCCTCCGCAGGCGGCGCCCGGCGGCTTTGGTGAGTGGTTGCAGACAGCCGCCCCGGGCGAGCGCTTCGTCTATTTCCGGGGCCATCTCGCCGCGGCGCGCGGCCTGGCGCGCGAGGAACGGGCGCCGGATGTCGCCCTGGCCCTGCAGGATGCGCTGGAGGCCTCGGGTGCTGCAGCGGGCGGCCAGGTGCTGCTCTTCACGCGCCGCCAGGGCGAACACATGGAGTATCTGGCGATCCGGTGCCGGGCGGCGCCGCGATCCTCATGAGCGCCGCTCTGCCGTCGCCGGACATGCGCGCCTGTACCGCGATCACCCAGGCCCTGGATGGCCGCGCCATCGGCCGCGCGCTGGCCTCGCTGGCCTGCAATGCCGCCCTCGCCATCAACGCACTGCCCGCCGCACAGCGCGCCGCCGCGCTCGCCGCCATGCAGGACCGCATCGCCGCTGAACTGCGGCTCCATCAGCAATGCCGCGCGGCGGACGCCGTGCCCACTGGACTGCCCCGATGACCGACCTTGCGACGTTGCGCCATCCGCCGCACAACACCCTGGCCGAACAGTCCCTGCTGGGCGCGCTGCTGGCCAATAACCGGGCCTATGAGCGCGTCTCCGACTTCCTCCGGCCCGAGCATTTCGCGCATCCGGCGCATGGCGCCATCTTTGCCGCCATCCAGCGCCGGGTGGAGGCGGGCCAGGTCGCCGACGCGGTCACCCTGCGCGGCGAGTTCGAAGGCTCCCGGGCGCTGGGGGAACTGGGCGGCATCGGGTACCTCGCTCAGCTGCTGACTGCCACGGTCGGCGTCATCAATGCCGGCGAATACGGGCGGGTGGTGCTGGACTGCTGGCAGCGGCGCCAGCTGATCGATCTCGGCGAGGTCATCGTTAACCGGGCGCACGGGGATGAGCCCGATCTGGCGCCCGAGGTCCAGATCGAAGAGGCCGAGGCCGCCCTGAGCGCCCTGGCTGAGGGCGGCGGGCAGGCGGCGCCGCTGATCCCGGCGAGCGCGGCGGCGCAAGCCGCGGTTGAGCACATGATGCGGGCGCGCAGTTCGCGTGGCGGCCTGCTGGGCGTGGATACCGGTCTGCGGGGCGTAAACCGCATGACCAAAGGCTTCCGCGAGCAGCAGCTGATCCTGATCGGCGCACGGCCCAGCATGGGCAAGACGGCCCTGGGTGCGACCATCGCCCGCAACGCGGCGCGCGCCGGCATGCGAGTCCTGTTCGTCACGGCCGAGATGTCAGCGGCCGATGTGACGGCCCGCATGGTGGCCGCCGAGGCTGACATTCCCCTGGTCGAAGTGCTCAGCGGCCATCAGGAAGGGCCGGAGGGCCTCGAGCCAATCCCGCAGGGCAAGATCGACCGCATTGTGGGCGCCCAGATGGCCGTCGCCGCGTTGCCGATCGAGTTCGAAGAAGCGTCCAGCCCCAGTGTCGCCCATCTGCGCGGCCGCGCGCGGCGGATGAAGCGCCAACGCGGTCTGGATCTGATCCTAGTGGATTATCTCGGCCTGCTACGCGCCAGCGACATCGCCGCGCGGCAAAGCCGCAACGAAGCAGTCAGCGAGATCAGCCGCGGCCTGAAGGCCATGGCCAAGGAGCTGAAGGTGCCAGTGGTCGCGCTGTCGCAGCTCTCCCGCGAGAATGAGAAGCGCGAGGGCAAGCGGCCGCAGCTGTCCGATCTGCGCGATTCCGGCTCGCTCGAGCAGGACGCCGACGTGGTCATGTTCCTGCACCGCGAGCACTACTACCTCGCGAAAAATCCTCCGACCCGCAAAGACAACGAGTCCGCCGAGGACCTCGCGGACCGCGAGGCGGCCTGGCTCAGCCTGGTTGAGGCCTGCAAAGGCAAGGCCGAGTTGATCTTAGCCAAGCAGCGCCAGGGCCCCACCGGCATCATCCGGCTCCGCTGGGATGCGGAGCTGACCTGGTTCTACGACGACGCCACCCACCCGGCTGAGTGAGGTATCCCATGGCCCGCACCTCCACCGCACAGCGCCTCCTCCAGCGTGCCGCGACCGATTCCAACTTCCTGCTGCTGCCGCTGGCCGTGCAGGGCTTCTGGCTGCGTCTGGCCAGCCTGATGCTCGCCTCGCCGACGCCTGGCCGCTGGAGCTTCCTGGGCTCGGTTTCCGCTTCGGTTTCCCGTCTGGTCTCCGTCTCGGAACCCATCTCGGAAACCGAAGCGGAGACCCATCTCGAAACCCTCGCCGCCATCGGGATGATCGAGCTCGACCGCGCGGCCAACGCCATCCTGCTGCCCGGCGTGGCGGCCGACACCGCACGGGCGGAAGCGGCGAGGATCAATGGGAAACGGGGCGGGCGGCCGCTCAAGGGAGAAACGCCGGAGCAGGCCCTTGCGCGCCGCCAGGGCAACCTGGCGCTGCCGATCGCCGGCGGCCGCGCGGAAACCCAGGAAACCGCACGGAAACCATCCGGCGAAAGCTCGCGCGCGGTAGGTACTACTACTCCTCTGAAAGAGGAGAGTCGTAGTACCGCGCGCGAGAAACCCACCTGGGTTTCCCTCGGGGAAGAGATCGCCGAGCTGGCAGGATTGGATCCGCTGCATGGCGGCTTCGATTTCCGGCCAGTGCAGGGGTGGCTCAGTGAAGGCCACAGCCGGGAGACAATCCTGCAGGGCGTGCGGGATGCCATGAGCCGCCCGACCTTCGATGCCCGCCGCGTGCGCTGGCTGGGTTTCTTCAGCGGCGCCATCAGCGACGTTGCCCTGAAGCGCAACCGGGCAGCGCAAGGGCGCAATGACCAGCTGGCTGAACTCGAGGCCGACCGCCGCCGGGCCGAGGCCATTTACGGGCGCGCAATCGCCTGATCCAAGGAGGACCGTCATGGCTCTGACGCTGCTGATCGAGGGTCGTCGTCTGCCCCGCACAGACGCATCCTGCCTGACCCGCCGCGCCGGCACTGCGCGGGCCGAGCCGGGCTTCCACATGGGCGACGCGCTGCGGGACGCCCTGATGGAAACGGCGTGTGTGCTGCGCGGCATCACCCGCCCATCCGGCACTCCTGCTGATGCGCAGCCGCGTCGGCGACTGATCTTCCGTGATTCGCTCCAGCAGCTGGAGGTGAAGGGTCACATCCGCCCCATACAGGCACAGGCCGGGCGCGAGATCAGCCGGGTGCATGCGGCCACGGTAGGCGGCGGACCGAAGCTGGCACAGAGCCGCTACGGCGAGGTAGATGGGGGTGCGCCTGGGGAGGACATTCCCGCCTCCTTGCTGCCAGCCTGCGCGAATCGCTTCCAACCCTGGCGGAGTTGGGCAGAGACGCGTAGGGCCAGCCGGCGAGGCTCAGCCACGCTGTTCGATGTGACACTGAGAGTATGCGCGGAGAACCTGGGCATCCGGCAGGCGGCGGATGCCCTCGGGATGGACGAGCGCACAGTGTTGGGTGCCCTGCAGCGTTCGCTCTGGCAATACTGTCTGATCGCGGGATGGGAGACGGAAGCCGCTTGACGCTTCGACACGTTTCAGGATAACAAATCGATATTGGTTGAATTGCGCCCGGAGCCGAGAGGCCTCGGGCGTTTTCCGTTGGAGGGAGCATGCCTTCGCGCCCTCCGATCCATCGCCCTGCCCATCAGGCCAGCCCGATAGAGGCAAAGCGGCAACACCGCGCGGTGTTCGATGCGCAGCGAGGATCAGCATCCTCGCGCGGCTACGATCGACAGTGGCGGCGCCTGCGCGATGTAGTGCTGGCTGAGGAACCGCTCTGCCGCTTCTGCCTGGAGCTGGGACGCCTGACTCCGGCACGCGAGGTGGATCACATCGAACCGATCGCGCGCCGTCCGGATCTGCGCCTGGTGCGGACGAACCTCAGGCCGCTCTGCACCCCCTGCCATAGCCGGCGGACTGGGCGAGACCGAGGGCGGCCAGGAGCCTGATCCCCGGCCTCTTCCCGGACCGGCAGGACAGGGGGGAGGGGGCTCGAAAGCTGGTGGATGGCCGGCGTGGACCGTACCCCCAGGCAACTTCGCGCAACCGCGAAATTGAGGAAGAAAGCTACCAGTTCAGTCACTTAGCTGATGGTGGTGAGAGGGAGCCATGAAGGGACGCAAGCCGAAGCCGTCGCACCTGAAGCTGGTGGACGGTAACCCGGGCAAGCGCGAGATCCCGCTTGACCCGCTGCGGCTGCAGTCGGTTGAGGCGGAGCCGCCCAGCTATCTCGACAGCTACGCCCGGGAAGCGTGGAACCAGGTCGTGCCTCCGCTGGTCCAAAAGCAGCTGTTCACGCAGCTGGATCACGTCGCGCTTGCGACCTGGTGCGCGGCTTACGGCCAGTGGCGCCGTGCCCTCGAAGCCCTGGAGGCGGCCGGCGAGGACACCTACGTGACCGAAGGGCGCATGGGGAAGATGATCCGGGCCCGGCCGCAGGTCGGTATCGCCAATGAAGCGATCCGGGTGATGAACGCGGTGGGCAGCAATTTCGGATTCAGCCCGGCGGCGCGGCTCCGGCTGCGCGGTGTGGAGCAGGGCGACCTCTTCGACCCCTTCGCCGAGTTTGCGAAGGCCTGATTCGTGACAAAGGCCGGGGGCTACGTGGCGCGGGCGAATGCCTACGCGCGCTCCGTCGTGTCCGGACGGACCCCAGCCTGCCGGTGGGTGGTGGCGGCGTGCCAGCGGCAGATCGCCGATCTCCAGCGCGGCAAGGACAAGCGCTGGCCCTATGTCTTCGACAAGGAGCGGGCCGAGAGGATCTGCCGCTTCATCGAGCTGCTGCCCCACATCAAGGGCCCGAAGGCCAGGCGCAGTGAGTTAATCCGGCTCGAGGCGTGGCAGTGCTTCATCTTGACCACGGTTTTCGGCTGGGTCCATCGCGAAACCGGGCTGAGGCGGTTCAAGCGCGTGCACATCGAGGTGCCGCGCGGCAACGCCAAGTCCACTCTCAGCTCCGGCGTCGCGCTCTTTATGCTGGCGGCCGATGGCGAAAGCGGCGCCGAGGTCTATTCGGCCGCGACGCACCGGGACCAGGCCAAGATCGTCTGGGGCGATGCCCATGCGATGGCGCAGCGCGCCGCCGGGCTGCGCCGCAGCCTGGGGGTGGAGACCGGCGCGCACAGCATCGTCGTGCCACGCACCGCGTCCAAGTTCGTTCCGCTCTCGCGGGATAGCGAGAACCAGGACGGCCTCAACATCCACTTCGCGGTCATCGATGAGCTGCATGCTCATAAGACGCGGGAGATCTACGACGTCATCGAGACCGGCGCCGGCAAGCGTGACCAGTCGCTGATCTGGGTCATTACCACGGCCGGGTCCAACCGGGCCGGCATCTGCTACGAGCTGCGGGGCTATCTGACCCAGGTGCTCAACACCGCGCTGCGCCAGTGGGACGGGAACCCCTACCGGCTGACCGGTGACACGGCTGAGGACGACCAGCTCTTTGGCATTATCTATACGCTGGACGAGTCGGACGATTGGACCGATCCGGCGGTTTGGCCGAAGGCCAATCCGAATTGGGGCGTGTCGGTCATGCCCGACTATGTGTCGGGCCTGGCGGCCAAGGCCATGCAGCTGGCCGCGGCGCAGAACAACTTCAAGACCAAGCACCTCAATGTCTGGGTGAATGCGGATCAGGCCTGGATGGATATGCGGGCCTGGGACCGAATGGCCGATCCGAGCCTGCGCGAGGCCGACTTCGTGGGCGAATCCTGCGTCGCAGCGCTGGATCTCGCGAGCAAGGTGGACATTGCCGCAAAGGTAAAGATCTTCGAGCGGCAGCTGGATGGCCTGCCACACTATTACGCCTTCGGAACCTACTACCTGCCGGAGGCGGCGGTGCGGGAAAGTGGCAACAGTCAATATGCGGGCTGGGCCCTGCAGCAGCGCATCATCACCACGCCAGGCGAAGTCAATGACTTCCGCCGCATCCGCGACGATATCCTGGACGATAGCATGCGCTTTGATCTGAGGGAGATCGCCTACGATCCCTGGCAGGCAGCGCAGATGGCACAGGAACTGCAGGAAGAGGGCGCGCAAGTTGTCGAGTTTCGCAACACCGTCGCGAACTTCTCCGAGCCGATGAAGGAGCTGGACGCTCTGGTGCGCCAGGGGCGACTGCACCACGACGGCTGTCCGGTGCTTGCCTGGATGATCTCGAACGTCGTGTGCCATACGGATGCGAAGGACAACATCTTCCCGCGCAAGGAGCGGCCAGAGAACAAGATCGACGGCGTTGTCGCGCTCATCATGGCTCTGGCTCGCTGCATGCTGGGCGCCGAGAGCCGGCGTTCCGTCTACGAAGAGCGCGGCGTTCTGGTCCTGGGAGGATAGTGATGCCGCCTCCTCGTCTCGGCACGCTCGCTCGCGAGCCAACGTTCGATCGGAAGCCGCAGAAGAGCGGCAGCATGTCGACCTCAACGGCGGGTCCCTGGCTGGCCGGATGGGGCGGCGTCATGCCGGGCTCCACCGGTGTGCCGGTGAATCCGTTCAGTGCTCTGCAGGCTGCGGCTGTCTATGCCTGCGTGAAGCGGCTGTCGGAGGATGTCGGCAAGCTGCCGCTCCGGGTCCGTCGCCGGCTGCGCAAGGGTGGCTTCCGGGAGGACTACGACCACCCGCTGAACCGGCTCTTCCGCCGTCCGAATGAGTGGCAGACTGCCTCGCAGTGCTGGAGCTACTACGTCTGGGCGTTGGCCCTGCGCGGCAATGCCTATGCGCCAGTGATCCGTGGGCGCGCCGGTGAGCCGACGGCGATTGTGCCGGTCAGCCCGGACCGGGTTTCGCCGCTGCTCACGCCGGACGGTCGCCTCTGGTACCAGGTCAGCCATCCCTACCTGGGCGAGGGACTCCGCCTCGATCAGGGCAATGTCCTGCATGCCAAGGGGATGACCTTCGACGGCTACACCGGCGTTTCGCCGATCATGCTGGCGCAGGACGTGGTCGGGCTCTCCCTGGCCACCCAGCAGCACGGGGCCACGCTGTTTCGGCAGGGCGCGCAGATCGCGGGGGTGCTGGAGGTGCCCAACAAGCTGAGCACCGAGGCGGCGCAACGGATGGCGACCTCCTGGTCGGCGGCCTATGGCGGGGTGCAGAACGCGAACAAGGTGGCGGTCCTGGAGGAGGGCACCAAGTTCGCCAAGATCGCGATGACCAATGAGGACGCACAGTTCCTGGCGTCGCGTCAGTTCAGCGTGGTGGAGATCTGCCGGCTCTTCGGGGTGCCGCCGCATAAAGTCTTCGACCTGAGCAATGCCCATTTCTCGAACATCGAGAACTCGGAGCAGCAGTACATCAACGACACATTGGTGCCGATCGCGCGCCAGGTCGAAGAGGTGCTGGAGCAGACGTTGCTCTGGGACGACGAGCAGGGCGAGATCGACATCCGCTTCGACTTCAACGAGCTGCTCCGCGGTGACCGCCTGACCCGCGTGCAAGCGCAAGTCCTGGAAGTCAACAACGGCTTGGGCAATCCCAACGAGGCGCGGATCGAGGAAGGCAAGGAGCCCTACGAGGGCGGCTGGGCCTTCCGGGTTCCGCTGAACACGGGGGACGCCGGCGCCAAGCCTGCTGCGACTGCGCCCGCGCCTGATGCGGGACAACCGATGCCTGCCGACGGAACAAGCGGGGAGACCTGATATGGCAGAGGGCGAGCCGTCCTATTCTGGCCCCATCCCTCCCCCGATGAGGGTCGCGATCAAGGGCTGGTTTATCAACCGCGATCTCTCGAAGGCCGAGGCGGAAGCCTACCACCTCCGCAAGGCGGCGGAGCTGGCCGGCTCTCCATTCCTGACGCACCAGGTGCAGCAGGAACACCACCTGGAAGAAGCACGGCGCAATCGAGCTTGGAACGTCCATTGGCCGAGGCCTCGGAGGACTGCCGCATGAAGGCGAAGACAAACCTCCAGCGCTTCAAGAGCCTAGCCAAGGAGGGGAAGGCGCAGGCTGCCACGCCGCTGCTCAGCAAGGCGGCTGTATCGACGGTGAGCGGCGTGCAGGACCGGACGGTCCGCTTCGTCATCTCGACGGCGGGCGTGGATCGTGACCTCGATACCGTGGCGCTGGAGGGCTGGGACCTCACGGCCTATCGCCGGAACCCGGTGGTGCTGTGGGGGCATGACGCGGACGAGCTGCCGATCGGCAAGTGCACCGAGATCGGCGTCTCCGATGGCGCGCTGCGGGCCGCGGTGGAATTCGTGCCGGCCGACATGCCCGTGGTGGGTGACCGGGCCGAGGCGGTGCTGCGCATGTGCCGCGACGGCTTCCTCTCGGCCACCAGCGTCGGCTTCCGGCCGCTGGAATGGAAGATCACGGAGGACCCGGAGCGCGGCGCCGAGGACTGGATGCCGGGCTTCGACTTCCTCCGGCAGGAGCTGATGGAGTTCAGCATCGTCAGCATCCCGGCCAATCCGGAAGCCCTGATGGAGGAGCCGGGTGCCAGTGACGTCCGGCTGGCGGCCCGCGGGGAGGCCGTGAAGTCCATTCTGGACGGCGTGCGGAACAGCCTGAGCCGGAAGGGCATGTATGACGTGTCCTGCCTCGCCAGCCTGCTGAGCGAGCTGGGGTGGCTGCATGATTCGGTCTCCTGGGAGGCCGAGCACGAAGGCGACGGCTCGACGCTCCCGGCGCAGCTTGGCGAGGCGCTCCGGATCCTGGGCGAGGCCTTGGTGGCGATGTCGGCCGAGGAAGTCGCCGAGATGCTGGCCGATGCGGCCCAGCAACAGCAGCGCGCCGCGGTCGCGGCCGCGCGCAAGCAGCGTCAACTTGACGCACGCCTGATCGCGCTCGGCTGAGAGCGATAGCCCCATCCGGCCTTGGGCAAGCCGACCTGCGCCCCCTGGCGCACCTAGACCATACGGATGAGGTTGACGATGAAGAAGCTCGCCGAGCTGAAGCGCGCGCGCGCGACCATGGCCAAGCGCCTGCAGGAGCTGGCCCTGAAGGAGGCGGACCTGCCCGAGGGCGAGGAGCTTCCTTCCGAGGAGCTGACCGAGATCGAGAAGCTCAAGGTCGACATTGCCGCCCAGGATGCGCGCATCAGCCGTCTTGAGGAGGCACTGGCGGCCATGGCCGATGCGGCCGAGCCGCTCAACGGCGGTGAGGGCGGGGAGGGTGGCGATTCGGCCGCGGCCGAGGCCGAGCCCGAGACCGAAGAGGAGCGGCGCGTGCGTGCCATGGCCGGGAAGGGCGCGCGGGCGACCCCCCACGGCTATGGCGAGCCGCCCGCCAAGCAAGGCAAGGGCCTGAAGGCCGCCCGATTCCTGATCGGCATGTGGCATGCCAAGGGTGGCCTCGGCATCGCCGGTGCGGCCCAAATGGTCCAGCGCCGCTTCGGCGATGCGGCAGTGGCCAAGGCGCTGAATAGCGCCGGCACGACCACGGGCGGTGCGCTGATCCCGCAGGATTTCAGCACCGAGGTGATTGAGCTGCTGCGCGCCGAGACGGTGATCCGCGGGAATGGGCCGCTGGTGCTGCCGATGCCGATGGGCAACCTCACCATCCCGCGGCTCGCGGCTGGCGCCCAGGCCGGCTACCAGGGTGAGCTGGATGACATGGCGGTGTCGCAGCAGACCTTCGATGACCTGCAGCTGAACGCCAAGAAGCTGACCTCGCTGGTGCCGGTCTCCAATGATCTGATCCGCCGCTCGCCGATCGGCGTCGAGGAACTGGTCCGGGATGACATGATCAATGTCATCGCCCGCCGCGAGGACCTGGCCTTCATGATCGGCGACGGCAGCGGCAACTCGCCGATTGGCCTGCTGAACCTGGCGGCGGCCGGCATGAAGATCACCGGCACTGCCCTGCCGGATGACAACGCCGAGCGGCTGACCTATGTGTCCGGCCTGCTGCAGGCGATGCTCTTGATGCTGCAGCAGAACATGAGCCGCATGATCCGGCCGCGCTGGATCATGCCGTTCGCGACGGAGGCGTTCCTCCGCACGCTGCGCGACGGCGTCGGCAACTTCGTGTTTAAGGATGAGCTGGATCGCGGCCTTCTGCTGGGCGTTCCGGTGTCGAAGTCGCAGCAGCTGGCGACCAACATCAACACCGGCACCACCGAGGCCCCGGTGAACAACGGGTCCTACCTGATGCTGGTGGACTTTGCAGATGTGGTGATCGGCGAGACCTACAACATCACGGTCGATGCCTCGGCCGAGGCCTCCTACAAGGACGGCGGCGGCAACGTGGTCAGCGGCTTCCAGCGCGACCAGACGGTGTTCCGGGTCATCACCGAGCACGACATGAACCTTCGGCACCAGGCGTCGGTCGCGGTCGCCGTGCTGCCGGGTTGGGCGCCGGCCGGCTACACCCCGGTGGGCGGCTCCAGCTACTACGTGCAGGGCATCAACGGCAACAAGTCGGCCGCCCCCAGCACCTGGGGCACCAACGCGCCGACGGGTTCCAACAACCCGGGCAACAGCAGCGCGGCGGTGCCTGGCGGCACGCTGCCCGGCATCGCCTGACCCGCGCGCCTCGCGGGCGCGCCCCGCCCGGCTCATCAGCAAGGAGACGGCCCATGGCCGGAGTCAGCAAGCCCGCCGAGGCGGGCGCCTCTGCGCAGGAGGACGCCGTCAAGGCGCCCTCCCCGGCGCTCAAGACGGTCCGCTTCACCCGCTCGCATCGCCTCTGGAACCGCGGCGTGGAGGCCGGCTTCGCGGCAAGCCAAGCGGATGAACTGATCGCGCTGGGCGTTGCCGTGCAGATCTATCCCCCGGTCCAGCGCCAGCCGGCCACGGCCGGTATGGTGCGCAAGTAGGGAGGGCGCCATGCCCGAAGCCAACAAGACGGATGATGCGAAGGTGGTCGCCGGTCCGGAGCCGCTGAAGACCGCGCTGGATGCCATCCAGGCCGAGGCGGTCACTACCCGCACGGATCCATCGCTGTCCTTCTCGCCCGACCTGGAAGAGGTTCCGGGCAGCACCGCGCCGGCGCGGGCCGACGGCTCCGCCGTGCCGCATGTGCGCGGGCCGCAGCAGGCTGCCGTGGATCCGGTGGCCGCCGGCCTCGATACCGGCGCCGTGGTGGCGACCACCGACACCAACCGGGCGGTGAACCGCACCGGCGAGGCGGCGGCGAGCCCGCGCCCCGCGACCTATGTCGAGAAGGGCTCCGAGGTGCAGCAGGCCGCGCCGGCCGATGGCGCCCTGGTGCCCGTTTCGGCGACTCCGGATGTCCCCGGCCCTTCCGGTCCGTCTGAGGGTGAGGCGGACAGCAAGGCAGCGGGCAAGCCCACGAAGACCGGCAAGGCACCCTGAGGCGCCATGCACACCTCGCTCCGCGTCATCAAGGCGCCGGCGCACCTGCCGGTTAGCGTCGGTGACGCGGCGAGGCACTGCCGGCTGGATGCCGAAGAGCCCGAGCTCAACACCTATCTCGGCGCGGCAATCTCCTGGGCCGAGACCTGGCTGGGACGGGCGCTAATCACCCAGACCCTGCGGGTGACCTATGGCGGCCTGCAGGATCCGCCGGTCGGCGTGGGTTTCCCCGGGCTGACCGGGCGCCTCGCCTATCCCTGGACCTTCGGTCCCCAAGCCTGGCGCCGCCCGCTCGAGCTGACCCGGTCACCCGTGCAGAAGGTCTGCGGCGTGTCGATCCTGCGCGCGGATGGGCAGCAGGTGGATCTCGACGTCGAACAGTATGACCAGGCCGTCAGTGGCGAGCCCGCCACGGTGACCATCCGAGGCGCGACGCTACCGGGGCCGGCGGATCAGGTCAGCATCGACTTCGTGGCCGGCTATGGCGGGACCGGGAACGATGTGCCGCTGCCCATCCGCCAGGGCATCCTGCTGCTGACGGCCTTCCTTTACGAGCACCGCGGCGACGCCGGCGGCGATCCACCGAAAGCCGCCGAGATGCTGATGTGGCCGTACCGGCTTGTGACCTTCGGAGGCTGAAATGAGAACGACCAAGACAGTGAGCCTGCGCTCAGCCCAGGGGGTTGACTACGGCACGGCGCAGATTCCGGAGGGGGTGGTCGGACCCGAGGCTATCCGCCGGGGCCACCTGATCTTCATCCGCAAAACCCACGACGTGTATCAGCTCGCGACTTGCCACGTGGTGCCCGATGAACCTGTGAGCCGCTGACGTGGCCGACACGGTCCCCATCGGCGAGCTGCGCTGGCCGGTGCGGATCTATCGGCGCGACCAGGTCGCCTCGGCCACCACCACGGGGATCGCGGAGACGCTGAAGCCCATGGCGCACCGCATGGCGAAGATCGAGGCGACGCGGCCGATGACCTTCTACGGCAGTGCCCAGGTCGATACCCCGGTGACGCATATGATCTTGATGCGCTGGGTCGGCGGCCTGGATACGACGCACGCCATCCTGCGGACAACCACCACGCCGGGCGAGAAGGCGCGGCATGAGGTCTTCCGCGTCCGCCGCGTGCTGGAGATGGGAGGGCGGAAGCGCTTCGTGATGGTCGAGGCGGAACTGGAACGGGGAGGGATCTAGAATGGCCGACGGCATCCCGATCCGCGTTTCGGCGCCGAGCCACAAGTTCACCTTCGACAAGAAGGCGCTGCGAAAGACGATGCGCGCGGCCGGCGCCGAAGTGGCGAAGGCTGCCCGGGCGCAGCTGCGGTCGAGCACGGGAAGCGGCCGGGTCTATTACGGTTCCGGCGGGTCCTCCGCATACCGGGGTGGCTATAAGTCCGGTCGTTATCAGGCGTCGGCCCCAGGCCAGGCGCCGGTCCGCGTCACCGGTACCCTTGCCCGCTCCATCAAGGTGCGCCCGTTCAAGAGCGGCGAGGGCGTCGCGATCCGCTCCACGGCCTTCTACGCGCTCTTCCTCGAAGCCGGCGCGACCGGAGGCGGCCGGAAGGCCACACGCGGCAAGCGGATGATCCGCAAGCAGCAGGTCACGACCGGCCGTGTGCTGGAGCCGCGGCAGTTCCTGACCGTGGCCCTGGATGAGCGCCGGGACGGTCTGCGCAAGCGGATCGAAGCCAGCGTCCGGCAGGACATCGGCTTCGCCAAGGTGAAGTCCTGATGGCCAGGCCGCCTCAGCCCAGGCCATCAGTCTTGCCGCCGGTTGGCGGGACCGTGTCCGCATGGGAGCTCACCGGCGCCCACGAGTTTCGCGCCGGATGGTTCGGCCAGCCAGTGCTCTATGTGGAAGAGCGGCGCCGGGCATGGTGCCCCGTCGTGACGGGCTACACCCCCGCCAACTGGCAGGATCAGGTGCGCTGGCGCCGCGCTCGCATGTCCGATCTGGGACGGATGCCATGAACCTCGATGCGGTGATCCAACAGATCCGGATCTTCGCGCCCGTCTTTGAGGGGCGCGTGGCCGGTGCGGCTGACTATGCTCTGGCTGCCGATCAGATCTGGCTGCAGCAGCCCGCGGCCTATGTCACCCCCCTGGAGGATGATGCCGGCGAAAACGAGAACCAGACCGGGCTCTACCAGGTGGTGCGCGAGAAGATTGGCGTCGTCGTCGACCTCAGCAATGCCGTCGATCCGACCGATCGGCGTGGCCAGGGCCCGGTGACTCAGGCGGTCTACCAATATCGCGCGGCGCTTTGGGCCGCGCTGCTGAACTGGCGGCCGGACCCGGTCAATCAGGCGCGCGGCTTCGCCTATGCCGGCGGCGGCCTGGTGGGCGGGGGTCTCACGCGTCAGTGGCTGCGCTGGCAGTTCGACTTCGTGGTGGAAACCACCGTGACCACGGCTGACGGATGGCACCCGCCCTCCGAACCACTCCGCGAGATCCAGGGCACGGTGGTGAACCAGGACAGCGGGGCCATTGCCGCCGAGTTCCGCGCGAATCCCGCGCAAACCTGACCCCAGGAGAGCCCGATGTACGTGAAGCCGGTCAAAGGGCGCGAGGTTCGCGACCCGGTGACGCAGCATGCCCTTTCGCCTGAGGGGCGGGAGGTACCCGAATCCACCTTCTGGATGCGCCGCCTGCGCGACGGGGATGTCAGGCTGGCCGACGCCCCGAAGCCGGCTGGCAAGCCGGCCGGCGCGGCTGAGCCTGCCGCTGAAGCCAAGGGCTGAGGAGACCGGCCGTGATCGATTTCTCCCACTACGACATCACCAACCGGGTTCCTGGCGTCTATGCCGAGGTCGACCCTTCCGGCGCGAATACCGGCTCCGCGATCCTGCGCGCTCTGATCATCGGTCAGGGCGAGACGGGCAAGGTCAGTGCTGCGCAGGCTGGCGTGCCGGTGATCTATTCCGGGCAGGCTGACGCGGAGGCGCTGTACGGCGCCCGCTCGCCGCTGGCGATGATGACCAAGGTCTACCGCCTGGCCGACCCCTTCGGCGAGCTGTGGCACCTGCCCCTAGCAGATGCGGCGGGTGGTGCGGCGGCCACTGGCACGCTGGCCCTGACCGGCACGGCGGCGGAGGCCGGCACTCTCGGCGTCTATATCGGCGGGGTGCGGGTGCCGGTGCAAGTCGGCCCGGGCGATACCGCGGCCGTTGTCGCAACCAATCTGGCCGCAGCCTGCTCCGCGGCCATCCTCCCCGCGACGGCGGCGGCCACGGACGGCAGCGTGACCTTTACCGCTACGGGGAAGGGGGCCTGGGGCAACGAGATCCCGATCGCGGTGAACTTCGGCGGCATCCTGGCGGGTGAGACCATGCCGACCGGGCTGACCGCGACCGTGACCGCCATGGCAGGCGGCACCGGTGTGCCCGCCCTTGCCGCCGCGCTGGCGAACCTCGGCGAGACCACCTTCGACTTCATCATCTGCCCCTACACCGATACGACGTCCCTCGACGCCCTGAAGACCTTTCTGGACGATGTGAGCGGCCGCTGGTCCTGGCAGCAGATGCTCTATGGGGGCTTCTTCACCGCCTTCCGTGGGACGCTTGGCGAGCGGATCACCTATGGCAAGGCGCGCAACGACCCGCACGGGTCCAGCATCGGCTTCCAGGGTAGCCCGAGCCCCGCCTGGCTCTGGGCGGCCTCCTACGGCGGCGTCTGCGCGGCGAGCCTGCGCGTGGACCCGGCGCTGCCTCTGCAGAACATCGCGCTTCCCGGGATCATCGCGCCGCCGATCGCTGAGCGCGATGACCCTTCGGAGCGCAACAGCCTGCTCTATGCCGGCAACTCCACCTACAAGGTGGGCGCCGACGGCACGGTCTATCTCGACCGCGCGGTCACTTTCTACCAGAAGAACGCCGCCGGTGTGGCGGACAACGCCTACCTCGACGTCGAGACCCCGTACACGCTGCAGTACCTGATCCGGGATCTGCGGACGCACCTGGCGACCGTCTACGAACGCAAGAAGCTGGTTGCGGATGGCACCACCATCGAGGGCGGCTCCAACATGGTGACCAGCCAGACGGTGCTGGCGAGCGCCATCGCGCGCTATCGCACCTACTGCGAGGTGCTGGGGCTGGCGCAGAACTTCGAGGCCTTCCGCATCGGTGCGCGCGCCGAGAATGCCGGCAAGGGAGTGGTGAAGCTGCTGGCGCCCTTCGACGTCGCCAACCAGCTCCGCGTGATCGCGATCAAGGTCAATTTCCTGAAGTCCTGAGGAGGGGCTGACCATGGCTTTGTACAACGGCCCGGCGGTCACCGGCGGGCAGCGTGGCGGCGTCGCCTTCCTTACGATCAATGGTGAGGCGGTCGATGTCGCCAGCGATCTGACCTATGACGCGACCGAGCGCACCCGTGAGGACGTCATCGGGCAGAGCGGCGTGCAGGGGTTCAGCGAGTCCTTCAAGACGGGCCGCATCACGGCGAAGATCCGGGATGCGCGCTACCTGTCGCAGGCGGCCTTCATGGAGCTGACCAATGCCTCCGTCGTGGGGCAGCTGGCCAACGGCAAGACGGTGTCGGGTGACGGCATGTGGTGCACCGAGTGCTCGCCCGTCGCGACCTCGGACGGCACGTTCGACGTCACTTTCTCCGGCCGCCGCGTGACCGAGACCTGAGCATGAAGCTGCCCGACAATCTGCCGGCGCCGGAACTGGTCCTCGACCTGCGCAAGCCACTCGCGATCCGGGGTGGTACGCTGGCGACGCTGAAGCTGCGAGAGCCGGCAGCCTTGGAGGTCTGGAAGGCGGAGACGCACATCCAGAACGATGCTGGCCCGGAAGCCGTCACGCTCTACCTGCGGGAACTGACAGCGCAGGTCTGTGGCATCGCCAAGGCAGAGGACCTGGACGAGGTTCCGACCAGCATCCTGGGGCAGGCGGGGGAGTACTTCTCCGGCTTCACCGAGGCGGGACTGGAGCCGGCCGAGATCGGCCTGGATGCCGGTGCGCAGCCTGACCAGTGGGACCTCGAACTCCCCCGGCCGGTGACGTTCCAGGGCATCGAGTACGCCAGCCTGACGCTGCTCGAGCCGCTCACGGGCACCGTCCGCAAGGCGCAGGGGCACCTGCGCAAGGGGATCGGTCCGCAATCGCTGCGCTCCTATCAGCTCTGGCTGGTCTCCGGCACAGCGGGGGTCCCCTACCAGGTCGTGCAGGCGCTGCCGGTCAGCGTGCTGAACGCGGCGGCCCTGTATCTGCAGGGTTTTATCGGGCCTGGCCGGCGAACTGGGACGAGCTGACCCTCGATCTCGCCAAGTTCTATGGCTGGGCGCCTGACGAAGCCTGGCGGGTGACCGGGACCGACCTGCTGGTCTGGCTGGAGCGCGCCAACGAGATGATCAAGGCGCAGAAAAGGAGCTGAACGTGGCCAACGGGTTCAGCGTCACCATCAGTGCCGTCGACAACGTCACCAAGACGCTGGACCGCATCAACCGGAAGATGGCGCAGTTCGCCGCGCCCTTCCAGCGAGCGGGCCGCGCGATGGATCGCTTCGCGGATGTCTCCGGGCTGCGCCGGATGGCCAATGCCTTCGGTGCCGTTGCCTACTCGGCGGGCAATGCCTTCCGCAGCGTCTCCGCCATCGTGGCGCCGCTCGGGGTCATCACGGGGGCTGCCAGCGTCGGCGGGCTGTACCGCCTGGTGCAGGGTTGGGCCGAGATGGCGGTTCGGCTTGGCAATGCGGCGACCCGGATGGGGCTTTCGACGTCACAGCTGCACAGCCTGCAGGGCGCGGCGCAGCTTGCGGGGGTATCGGCTGACGCCTTGACCAGTGGTCTGCAGAACCTCGGCCAGACCATGTACGACGCCATTGGCGGGCGGAACGCGCAGGCGGTTCAGCTCTTCAACATGCTGGGCGTCTCCATGAGGGATGCGCGCGGTCAGGCCCGCAGTGTGGCCGATGTCATGCCGGAACTGGCGGAGAAGATCGCCGGCCTGAAGAACCCTTGGGCGCAGGCGCAGGCGGCGCAGATCGCCTTCGGGGGGGCGGCGGAGGAGTTGCTGCCGTTTCTGCGGAAGGGGGCCGCGGGGATTCGCGAGTACACGGCCATGGCGCAGCGCTATGGTGTCATCAATGACGCGGCCGTGGTGTCCGCCAACCGCTTCCAGCAGGCCCAGGCACGCATGACCCTCGCGGTCCGGGGGCTGACGAACTCCATCTCCGAGCGGCTCTCGCCGATCATCTCTCCGCTTCTGGAGCAGATGGCGGAGTGGATCGCGCGGAACCGCGACTGGATCGCGACGGGGATTGGCGAGAAGGTCCAGCAATTCGCCACCTATGTGGCCGGGATCGACTGGGCCTCTGTGCGGCAGGGCCTGAAGGATTTCTGGGAGAAGGCGGATTCCATCGCCAAGGCTATCGGCGGCTGGGAGACGGCGCTCAAGCTGGTGTTCGGCCTGATGGCGGCACGCTTTGCCCTGACCGTTCTCGGTCCCTTCGCGCGGTTGGCTCTCGGCATCGGGCAGGTGACCTTTGCCTTGGGCACGATGGGTGCCGCAGCGGCGAGGGCCCTGGCGAGCGTGGGACGGGCGACCGCCGCCGCTGCTGCGGCTTCTGGTGCTGGGGCCGCGGCCGGCGGCGGCGGTTCGGCGGCTGCCGCGGCGGGGGCGGGGCTTCGGTTGCCCGCGGTCATGAGCCTCGCGGCCCGAATCCTGGGTCCGGCCGCCATCATTGGCACGGCAGGCTACGCTCTCCATCAACTGGGGAAGACCCGCGACAACAGCCCCGAAGGGCAGGCACAGCGGCGGCGCAACTTCGGGCAGCGGGCTGGCGGCATCGAGTATGGCCCACGAACGCAGGATGCCAGCCTTCCGGCTGAGGCGAGAGGGCTTCTGGATACGATCGCCGGCACGGAGAGCCCTGGTTATGATGTGCTGTACGGGGGGCGGCGCTTCAGCGACTACAGTCGGCATCCGAACGTCGCCAATGTCATCGGAAGCGGCCCAAACCGAGGGCGGACCAGCACAGCGGCGGGCCGCTACCAGTTCCTGAAAGGGACCTGGGATGAAGCCGCGACGGCTCTGGATCTGAAGGACTTCAGCCCGGCCAGCCAGGATCGTGCCGCATGGTGGCTGGCGCAGCGTGACTATCGTGCGCGGACGGGCCGGGACCTGATGGCTGATCTCAGAAGCGGCGATCCGGCGGTTCGTGCCGGGATCGGGCCGGCCCTCTCACGCACCTGGACCTCTCTGCCAGGCGGCATTGAGGAAGGCACCAGCCAGAGCCGATTCCTGGGGCGACTGGCTGCGGCGACAGCTCAGTACCAGGGTGGCGCACCCGCGGGCCAGTTGGGGGCACCCGCCGCCGAAGGGGCAGCGCGCTCCCTGGCGCCGAGCGGAGATGAGATCGGCCGGGCGCTCCGCGGCAAGTTGGAGCTTGAGATCAGCGGGAGATTGCCGCCGGGCATGTCTGCCCAGGTGCGCTCCTCCAGCAGCAATGTCCGGGTCTCCGGACCGCTGGTCGAGAGCACCGGCATGACCCTGGTCGCGCCGTAAGAGGAGGACAGAATGGCTTGGTATGACCTGCTGCTGCCCGCCTCCTGGCGCGGCATCCCTTTCGGGGTGCGGGGTTCGGAGTACGGGGGCGGGCGGCGCACGGCGGTGCACAGCTATCCGTACCGCAACAGCGTCTGGGTCGAGGATCTCGGCCGCTTCGAACGCCGGGTGACCTTCTCCGGCTTCCTGGTTGGTGATGGAGCCTATGCCCGCGCCAAGCTGATGCTGCGCGCTTGCGAGGTCGCCGGGCCCGGGACGCTCGTCCATCCCTCGTTGGGGATCATACGGGTCGCCCTGGTGGCGCCGGTGCGGCTGCTCGAGCGCGCGGAACGCGGCAACCTGGTTGAGCTGCAGTTCGAGTTCGCCGAAACGCTGGACCCGACATATCCGAGCAGCTCCTCGGAGACGGTTTCCGCCGTGCTGGCCGCCATTGACCGAACCCTGGGCGCCATCGGCGACTCCTTCGTGGGCGAGCTGGTGGGCGCGGCCGTTCTGGGGGCCGGGATCCTCACATCGGTGCAGGCGACCGTCTCCGAATGGAGCGATCTCGCCCGGTCTCTAGCTCGGGATACAGGGTTGACCACCGGCGCGGTGAAGGGCCTCACCCCGGAGAGCGGGACCTACGGCCGGTACAGCCGGGGAAACCGAGCCCACGGCGTGCCGGGGCAAGTGTCAGTGCGTGGTGCGCTCGACGCCGTCGTGGCCGCTCGCACCGTGGTGGAGCTCGCCGCAGATCAGATGGCGAGCTTGGCGGCATCGGGCGAGGAAGAAAAACTGGTTCCCGCGGCCTTCGGCGTCAGCGAAGCACTCCGCAGTGCCTGTGCCGACCCGGCGGATGCGGTGCGTCTGCTGGCGATGCAGGCCGCTTACACGGTCGCCGTGGTGCCGACCGACGCTCCGTTGGGCAGCGCCCTGAATGCCGCCCGGGAGGCAACGGCAGCGGCCTGCCGACAGGCGGCGCTTTGCTCCTTGGCTGTCGCCTGCACGGAGTTCCAGCCCTCCTCCTATGAGGAGGCGTCTGCTCTGCAGGAGCAGGTGACCAGCTTGATGCGGGCGGAGGAGCTGCGCATCGGGCCGGCGGTGTCCAGCTCGCGTTATCCCGCACTCAGCCATCTGCGGACGCTGGTGATGGACGATCTCGCCGCACGGGGGCAGCCGTTGCCGCGCCTGCGCTGGGTCCGGACCCGGCAGGCGCTCCCATCCCTGGTCGCGGCGTATCAGCTCTACGCCGACGCCGCGCGGGCAGATGAACTGACGCGCCGGGCCAATCCTCCGCATCCGGGCTTCATGCCGACTGAGTTCCAGGCACTCACGGCCTGAGGCAGCAGGAGAGAGGGAGCTATGGCGGATGGCGACCTGAGCCTGGTGGTTGGCAGCCGGGCCTTTGGCGGTTGGCAGCGGATCCGCATCACGCGGGGTCTCGAGAGGATGCCCTCCGATTTTGATATCTCCCTCACCGAGATCTACCCCGGCCAGGCGGATCTGCTGCCCGTCGGACCGGGCCAGGAGTGCGCGGTGATGCTCGGCGAAGACGTGGTGCTGACCGGGCGCATCGACCGCTACCAAGCCGCGATTTCCCCTGAGGGTCATACGGTTCGGGTGCAGGGGCGGGGGAAGTGCCGCAACCTGGTCGACTGTTCTGCCGGCATCCGGCAGGACGGGAGCACCTTCATGCAGATCAGTGGAGGCGACGCCCTCAAAATCGCCGGCGACCTGGCGGCACCGTTCGGCATCTCGGTCACCCGCCGGGATGAGGAAGCGGGGAACATCATCCCGCAGTTCAATATCAACTTCGGCGAGACGCCTTTCGAAGTCATCGATCGCGTCGCGCGCTACCGGCAGGTGCTGGCCTACGAAGGCACCGATGGCAACCTGATCCTGGCCCGCGCCGGCTCGGGCTCCATGGCAAGTGGCTTCGTGCTCGGCGAGAACATAGAAGCTGCCAGCGTGTCGCTAACCGTGGATGAGCGCTTCAGCGACTACTACGTGGTCTGGACCTCAGTGGATGCCCTGACCGGCATTCCTCAGGCCGGCGGCACAACGGGCTGGACGCATGCGCAGGTCAGCGACCCGTCCATGGTGGAGTTCCGGCCGCATGGGTTCGTCTCGGAGCAGATCGTGGATGGTCGCGATATCGCCGAGGACCGAGCCATCTGGGAGATGAACCGCCGCAACGGCCGAAGCCAATCGATCGCGCTGACCTGCGACTCCTGGCGTGACAGCGCAGGGAAGCTGTGGGAGCCGAATGCGCGGGCGTACGTGCACGCGCCGCAGATCAAGATTGAGCACCGCTCCTGGCTGATTGGCGAGGTCACTTTCCGCCGCGGTGAGGACGGCACTCATGCCGATGTCATTCTGACCCCGCCGGAGGCCTTCGAGCCGGCGCCGAGCGCCCTGACCAATGGGCTGTTCCAGATCTACCAGGCCGGCCCTGCGGGGGCGGCCGCTGCTTCCTGAAAGGCGACCGTATGCCAAGCATGGGCGAGCGCATCATGCGCAGGGTCCAGCACGCCTTCGGCTTCGGCCGCTCCTCCACCAAGCCGGATGACAGTGGGCCAGTGCAGGTAGTGCAGATCAAGATCAATGACCTGCAGACGGTCGACGGCCTGCCGGTGGTGCATTCCTTCGGGTTCTCCTCCTCGGCGCCGGAGGGCTCCTCTGTCGTCAGGATGTCGGTCGCCGGCGATGGCTCCGGCGGGGTGATCCTCGCCATGGTGTACCCGGAAGCCCGGCCTCGTGGGCTGCTCCCCGGACAGTCGGTTCTGTACGACGCCCTCGGCAGCAAGGTGCTCTGCGCCAATGACGGGACGATCCTGGCCGCCGCGCCAGGGGAAACGCTGCGGAAGCTGGTGACGGATGTCTTTGTGGAACTGTTCAACGCGCACACGCATCCAACCCCGGACGGCATCTCCGGCGCGCCGATCCAGAAGATGACGCCCGCCCATCTAACGGGAGGGCTGCGGGGAGGCGGCCCATGACCGACATCGCTGTCCGGTGGGATGCCCGGAATGGGCGCGGCGACTGGGTGCTCCGGGACGGCGACGTGCTGGCCGGCGACGATCTTGCCACGGCGGTGTTGGTATCCCTCTTCACGGACCGCCGCGCTGCCGAGGATTTCGTGCCCACGGATGGCACCGACGATCTGCGTGGATGGTGGGGTGACACCTACGCCGATGATCAGATCGGCTCCCGCATCTGGCAGTACGAGCGGGCGAAGAAATCTGACGGCGCCGCCCTTCTGCTGAGCGTGCAGCAGGCTGCCCGGGAATCCCTCGACTGGCTCCTGGTGGACGGTGTCGCCAGCAGTGTCGATGTGCAGGCGGGCTGGCTCAATCCGACAACAATCGCCCTCGGCATCCAGATCACCCAGCCCGACGGAAGCCGATCAGGCCTCCAGTTCGCCTGGGCCTGGGACGGAGTTTAAGCATGCCCTATGCGCGCCCCACCCTGGCAGAGCTGCGGCAGCGCGCGCTCCAGGATATCACCAGCGAGACGCAGGGTGAGAGCGGGCTGCTTCGGCGGGCCATCCTACGGGTCCTGGCGACGGTGCAGGCCGGCTTCGCCTACCTGCATTACGGGTATCAGGACTACATCGCCAAGCAGGCTGTGCCATGGTCGGCGGAGGACGAGTACGCCGCGGGCTGGGGTGCCCTGAAGGGAGTGGAGCGCAAGGATGCGACCCGGGCCACCGGGACCCTGATCTTCGCCGCGGAGGTAGGCGCCTCGATCCCGGCCGGCACGATGATCGCGCGCTCCGATGGAGTCCAGTATGTCGCGATCTCCGAGGGGGTGTGGAGTGCGGGGACACTGACCGTCGCCATTCGGGCAGCTGAGGCGGGTTCGATCGGAAACACCGATGCGAACACGGCCTTCTACCTGGTCAATGCCATCACCGGGGTGACGTCCAAGACCCTCAGCACCGTCGCCCTGACCGGCGGTGCTGATCAGGAGAAGCAGGAAGAATTCAAGGCTCGTTACCTCGAGGCTTATGCCGAGCCCCCGCAGGGGGGCTCAGCGACGGACTATGTCCGCTGGGCCAAGGAAGTCCCTGGCGTGACAAGGGCGTGGTGCGTGCCCAATGGGGCGGGCGCTGGAACTGTCGTCGTCTACATCATGCTCGATGAGGTGCGCGCCTCCGGTGATGGCTTCCCGCAGGGCACGGATGGTGTCGCGAGCCAGGAAACTCGGGCGGTTCCAGCGACGGGAGATCAGCTCATCGTCGCGAACTATATCTATCCGCTTCGGCCCGTCACCGCCCTGGTCTATGCCTGCGCGCCCATCGCAGATGACTATGACTTCGTTCTGGATGACCTCACGCCAGCCACGCCGACAATGAAGGCGGCTATCGAAGAGGCCTTGCGAGACATGTTCGTTCGGCTGGGGACGGCCGCAGGCGGCACCATCTATCCGTCGGACTGGAATGAAGCGGTCAAATCAGTCTCGGGCATCAAGCACTTCACCGTGGCCCAGCCGATCGCTCCGATCAGCACCGAGCCGGGGCATTTCCCGCGCCTGCGCTCACTATCGGCGACTTCATAGCCATGGCAGTTCTCAATCTCACAGCCGCGAGGCTCCTGGAGCTCTTCAAGGGTTTGCTGCCACGGGGGCGGGTCTGGCCGCGTGAGGTCGGGTCCGATATGGAGCGCGCCCTGGCGGGCCTGGTGCCGACCTATGAGCGCCTGGCGGCGCGGGATGCGAACCTCCTAACCGACGCCTTCCCCGCCACGGCCTTCGAGCTGCTGCCAGAGTGGGAGTTCTCACTCGGTCTTCCTGATCCCTGCGCCGGGGAAGCCCCCACCCTGCAGCAGCGGCGCGCCCAGGTGGTTGCCCGGCTGACCGCACGAGGTGGTCAGTCGGTGCCCTACATGATCGAGCGCGCTGCGCGGCTCGGCTACGAGGTGACGGTGCGGGAGTATGCGCCGGCACGGCTCGGCGTGATGCGTTTCGGCGACCGCATGCAGGGTCCCGAGTGGGCGCATGTCTGGGCTATCCGCGCCCCGGCCACCACCATCACACCCTTCCGCTTTGGGCTGAGCAGCTTCGGCGAGCGGTTCCGCACCTGGGGCAATGACGTCCTGGAATGCGAGCTGCGCGCCGTTACGCCGGCCCACACCATCCTGCTCTTCCAATACATCTGAGGATCTATCATGCGGCGTCTCGCCAACGGCACGCAGGTCGCTGCGCTGCCTACCGCTCTGGCTGCCTTGGGCACGCCGGGCTTTGCCAGCCGGGGCGATCCGGCCGGCGGTCAGGAAGCCAGCGTCTTCGACGCGGACCAGTACAATCGGATCCAGGAAGAACTGGTTGCGCCGATCCTGGCGGCCGGCATAGCTCTGGACGGCAATAACAATGCGCAGCTGCTGGCCGCGCTGCGCACGCTGTTCGCGCCGCACCGAAGCTATTTCCGGGCCAACGGCACTTTCATCACTCCGGCGGGGGTGACCAGCGTTCTTGTGCGCATCTGGGGTGCGGGCGGCGGCGGCGGCGGGTCCTGGGGGCCGGGCTCCAGCGGCGCGGGCGGCGGCGGCGGCGGCTATGCCGAAGGTGTCCTCGCCGCCGTGCCGGGCCAGTCGGTCGCGATCACCGTGGGCAAGGGCGGGGCCGGCGGCACGAACGGCACCACGCCGGGAACCGGCGGCAGCGGCGGTGCGTCCTCCTATGGTTCCAACTTCGGCGCGCTCGGCGGCGGCGGCGGCACGGGCGGCACCAGCGGCCCTGGCTCGACGGCCGGCGGCGGCGGGGCTGGCTATGGCCTGCCCCTCCTCATCACTGGCTCGGGCGGCGGCATCGGTCAGACCTACGACAACGGCGCACCCGCCGGTGGATTCGGCGGCGCGGCCTGGGGCGGCGCGCGAGCAGGGCCGAATCTGGGCACCTCGGGCCACAACGGCGCCTTTCCGGGCGCGGGCGGTAGCGGCGGCGCGCAGGGCGGCGTCGGCGGCATGGGAAACGACGGCCTGGTCATTGTGGAGTGGTAGGCATGAAGGTCTTTATCCGCGTCGAGAATAGCACCGTCGTTGAGGTGCTGCGCATCGCAGACGACGAGCCGCCGCTGGAGGAGCGCTTTCCCGAATTCGTCATCGCAATGTACACCGAGGCGCCGCCGGACCTGGCCGACACTATCGAGGCGGGCTGGACTCAGGAGGGCAACACCTTCGTCGCGCCGCCGCCGCCGATCCCGGTGCCGGAGCTGCCGCCTACGATGTCGCCGCTGGAGTTCCGCAAGCGGTGGACCGCCGAGGAGAAGGCGCGCATCACCCTGGCTGCGCACCAGGCCCTGAGTAACGGGGATGCCGCGCTGCGCATCTTCATCGACGATATCGGGTCCGCCGGCTACGTCTTTCTGGGCGACCCCGACCTGCTGGCCGGGTTCGATATCGTGGTCGCGGCCGGCCTGCTGACGCGCGAACGCGCCGACGAGATTCTCGGCCGCTGATACCGGCGACCCCGCCCCAGCCGCCTGATCACCTCAAACATCGCGCATGACGACCCCGCGGGCCGAAGGGCGCCGCGGCGATCGTCGTTGGAGATCGCGCATGAGCATCTCGAGTCCCGTGACCGTTGCCCTGGGCGTTGGGCCGGAAGATGTCGTGTATCCGCGCTTCTGGATCGGCGGCACTGTCAACGCGCGCGGTCAAGTCCTGACCGACGATGGCACGGCGATACAGGGGCAGGGGGTGACCTTCCTCTGGCGCCGACCGGATGGTGTGCAGGTCGAAATCGCCGGCGTGTGGGACGAGGCAGCGGCGACCTGGCGCTGCGCCTATGAGCCGGATTGGGAAGGGACAGGCGCTGTGCGTCTAAAGAGCCTGTCTCCGCAGCGGCAGACCGCCTGGCAGATCTTCGACGTGGTGACCGCCCCGGCCGATGCCCCTCCGCCTCCGGCGTCAATCTGGGTGTCTCAGGCTGACTACGCCCTGGCCACGGGGAATGGCGGGCTCATCTCAGCCGTCCGGATTGCAGATCTCCCGCGCGCTCCGGTTCTGGATCAGGAGACGGTGATTCCGGTGGTGGGCCGGACCTCGTCTGATGATGGGGCGTCTCTCGACACCCTGAGCACCACGCTTGGGGACATCCAGGATAAGGCCAGCGCGGCCGCGGCCGAGCACGTTCTTCCCCAGGCACGGCAAGTGGCTGCTGAGGAAAGCCAAGTGGTCGCCCAGCGGGTCACGCAGCAACTCGCGCCAGGGGCCGGCGCTGCGGCGGGCCAGCTGGCCGGCCAGATCGCTGGTGCTGCGGCAGGTCAGAGCGCGGCACAGGCAGTGGTGGCGACGAAGGCAGACCGAGAGGACCGCATCCTCGATGAGCTCGCCAGCCCACGCGTCATCACCGAACGCTTCGCCGATCGTGTGAACCTGGAGGATTACCGCAAGGTGCCGGGCTCCGGGCCGGGCGCCGGGACCGAGCGCAGCGACCGAGAGACCTTCTATGCCGCCATCAAGCGAGCCAAGCTTCCGAAGGAGATTGCGGTCCCGCTCTATCTCGGGCCGCGTCGCTACACCATCTCCGGCGCCTCTTTGCCGCTGGTCAGCCGCTTCAGCCTGTTCGGGGTGGCCGGGCAGACCATCTTGCAGTGCGACCCGGCGAGCCGGACTCAGAACAACCTGTTCTTCTTCGATCCCGTAGCCCAGGCCGTGGCGAACGGGGATACGCGGCCACTCTACGAGATCACCCAGGATCTCATGGCCAACCCCGTCGAGTACCTCATCATCGATGGTGTGAAGTTCGAGGGCAATTGGGGAAAGGGTGATCCCGCCAGTCCAGGCCAGTTCCTGTTCTCCGAGCAGGGGCCGGCGCTGTTCGTCGCCAAGTGCGTCCGCCGGCTGGAGCTGAGAAACTTCGAGGCCGAGGGCAGCCGCGCCTTCTCCATGCAGCCGCGCATCTGCTCCGAAGTGATCGCGGACAACTTCCGCGTCACCAAGAGCAACCGGGATGGCTTTGCCGCCTGGGATACGGACGTCCTCCGCATCACCAACGGCACCATCATGTCCACCAACGATGACGCGATCTCGGCGCAGCAGATGGCCGACGCACCGGCGCGCTCGAAGCTGATCCTCGACAACGTCACCTTGGTGGACTGCAACGGCATCAATGTCGCTGCCTTCAAGATGGTCGAGATCGGCACCCTGGTCTGCGACCGGATCCACCAATGTGCGCTTTATGGCGGTGTGACCACCCCGGCGGCGGGGACCGGAGACACGCCGAACATCGGCCTCTCCATCGGCAGCCTGTCGGTTTATGACCCTCTGCCACGGGATTGGTATGTCGGATCGACGACGCCGGAGAACCGCGCCGCCTCGCGGCATCGCTCCGTCGTCATGATCCAGCAGGGGGCAGGGGAGCAGACCGGCGGGCTACCGGTGCCACCCGGGCGCAACGACCCGGCCACGGGCTATACCATTGACCCGGCGGGCCACTACTGGAACCTCCGCGTCAACCTCGAAGGCAAGCCCGCCCCGGCATCCGAAGGCGTGTGGATGGGCCACCTGGCCATCCGCAGGACGCGGCAGCCCGTTGCGAAGTACTCGGACTGGCGGGCCGAAACTGCCGGTCGCGCCGACGATCCGAGTGGTGACAACCGCTACAAGGCTTTCGGCGGCCCTTATGGCTGGCTCGACTATCCGGTGACGGAGAACAATCTCTCCGGCATTGGTCTGGAACTCCGCGCCCCACTTCGTCGTGTCCGGGTGGACTCCTTCGACATCGATGTCCGCTTCAAGGGCGTCCTGCTCACCCGCCCGAGTGAGGAGCCGGCGACGAGCCTGAAGGACGACCTGTTCCGAGAGGTGGTTTTCTCGAACGGGACCCTGTACGGCGGCAATCAGGGTGCGGTGGCCTGGTCACCTGTGGAGACCAGCTTCACGAAGCAGGACATCACCTTCAACTTCGTGACCTTCGACGTGGACCCGCTCCGCACCTCCACGCAACGCCGGCTGGTGGACGGCAAGCCGGACGGGAGCTGGCTGTCGGGCGGCGCTCCCTATGCCATCGACACACCCTTCATCGGCGGCATTCACACCAACTTCTGCACCTTCCGGAACTGCGCGAAGCCGATCAACGAAACGGGCGTGCCGGCCGGAATGAACGTCCATCGCGGGGATATCCTGCAGTGCGATCCGGCGGCGGTGGGCTTCAGCGCGGCGAACAAGGGGATCGGCAATTGCCCCGCGCCCGGTGATGCTTGGTGGTACGAGATCTATGGCTGCGACCCCCGGGAGGCTGACTTCGGCCTGTTGCGGAACCAATGCTTCCGCGAGATTGCCCTCGGCACGTCCGCCCTCAGCGATATCTTCGGCACAGCGAAGTACGTCAAAGGCATGCGAGTACGCGTCACCGATGCGGCGGTATCTCCGGAGGGCCTGGCAGGCGATCTCATTCGCCTCACCACGGGCACCGGACACACGACGGGCAGCGCAGCAGGCGATTGGGCGCAGCTCCACCACAACTGGGGCAGTAAGGGTGTGGCGCCCTATCCGTCGACCCTTGTGCTGCGTGCGTCGGGGGCAATCACACCAGAGGTCCGCGCACAAGGCCCGGCGGGCGCGAACCTCCACATCGGTGTGACGCCGCTCGGCACGGGGCAGGTGCAGCTCAACGGCCCGACCAAGCTTCCAGCGTTCACCGTCGCCACCCTGCCGGCGATCGTGGCCAACACCGGTTGTGAGGTGAAGGTCAGCGACCGCGGATATCGCACGGCCACATCGAATGGCACCGCCTGGACGTGGGCGGACGGCACCGCCGTATCCTGATATCTGGAGCGCAGCATGGAAAAGATCACACACCCCTATGAGCTGCTGGTTCGGTTTGACCCGCTGACAGGCGGCTACCAGGGCGCCCATCTCACCATGATGGACACCGTTGTTGATGACGACGGCAGCATTCTGGCGCAGCGGGAAGGCAAGCAGATCCCCCTAGACCGGCTGGGCGAGGAGGGTGTCACACTCGATGCTGCCCTCGACGAGGCGCACCTCAAGGCCCTGGCCGCAGCTGAGGCGGCGAAGGCAGAAGCCGAAGAGGCGCGCCAGCAGCTCGCCTACGTGGCGACGGATGCCTACCATGCTGTCACCGAGGCTGAGGCGGAGGCGAGGGCGACAGCTGAGGTCGACCGCGAAGCGGCAGCGGCTGCCGATCGGCAGGAGGCCGAACGTGCTGCTAGCAAGGCAGCGCAGATCGTCTAGCCATGGCCCTTCTCCACTCCATCCGCCACTGGCTGCGGAGGCTGGTGCACTTGCCTCCCGTCCTCCCTTCACATCTGGTGTGGATAGGATGATCCGAGACATGGCCCGCATCCTGAAGCAGCGGCTACGTTGGGTGTGGCAGCAGGACAGCGCCTGGGCGGATGCGACCTGCATCCTGGCGCTGGCCATCTGGACCGTCATCGACCTGACCGGAAGCGCCGGCGTCACGGATCGGTCGATGTTCTCGCGGATCAACCCGCCGATCACCGATCTGATGATGACCTCATTCACTGCCACCCTGACCTGCGGGCATGTCGTGGCGCTGATGGTGCGGCGCGTCTCCTGGCGCCTGCCGGCTGCATTCCTCCAGGGCGTTTTCTGGCTCAGCGTCTCCATCTTGGTGCTGACGCCGCCAACTGGCCCCATCCCGTATCTCAGCAGTGCCAGCATCGCGATGTGGTTGATGTCCTGGTTCTCGCTCATTCGCGTGACGAGGAGGTACACTCTTGGTGGGGAATGAGCTTGCTGTGGGCGCGAGCTGGATCAGTGTGGTCCTGACGGCGGTGTTCGGCACGGGCGGAGTAGCTTGGGCGACCATGTTTCTGACGGAGCGCCAGCGCCAGCGTGATGCGGCGCGACAGACGGAAGACTCAGAGTTTACCCGCAGCAAAGAGCTTTGGGACCGGATGAAGGCCGACAACGACACGGTGCGCGATCTCCTGCGCGCTGCGGAGGCCGAAATCGCCAAGTCCGACAAACAGGCCATCGCCTGGGCTGAGATCGCTCGCGAAGAGCACGACCGGATGCGAGACTTCCGCCATGAGTGCAACGATCGTCTCATGGCTGCATACGCTGCCGGCAAGCTTGGGGCGGACCCACCTCAGCCGATGCCGCCTCTGCCGCCACTACGCAAGCCGGACTGAGTAGGGCCGGGCTTTCACCAGCTGCGGGTGTTGCGAGTGCTACCGAGAGCGTTCGGCTTCGTGGCGTTGGCGATCGATCCAATCGAAGAGGACGCCCAGTCGAAGCCTCGCCCGCTCTGACAGAACGGCCGCCGGGAAGACCGCCTTGTCGATCACTTCTGCCAAAAAGGCCAGGAGTATTCGCGCCCAACGCGGCTTCGAGGCTGCGACAGCTGCTTGAGCCACCGCATCGTGGGATAGGGCCGATTCGTCTGCGGCGATGCTCATGCACGTCCCGTAGTTCAGTTGAATCCGGTTGCGCAACCGTAGATCGAGGCAGCTAAAGCGCGCCGATCTTCCCCGAAAGTTGATCTTGAACCTCAAGCACCTGGAGACACACCATGGATGGTCGCGCATGGGCGCGCTGATCGCGGCTGCACTCGGCTTGGCGCCCGAGCTGATCCGCCTGCTGGCCGGCGACAAGGCGGCTGGAGTGGCGACTGCCGCCGCTGAAGCCATCGCCGGGACCAGTGATCCGGACAAGATCAAGAACTTGCCTCCTGACCAGCAAGCCGAGCTGCGGAAGGCGCTCGCGCAGATCGCGCTCCAGCAGCTCCAGGCCGAGTATGCCGACCGGGCCAGCGCGCGGCAGGTTGGGGCGCAGAACAAGCTCATCGCCTGGGCGCAGGTGACGGGCGCGGCCATCGTGCTCGGCATCTGGGGCGCCATGGCGCTTCGGCTGGCCTTCAATGGCCTGCCCGCCGGCAATGAGGTGGTCTTCTCCACCCTGTTTGCCAGCGTCTCAGGCGTGCTGGGCGCCGTGCAGCAGTTCTTCTTCGGGAACTCGACCGCCTCGAAGGCCGCGAATGATCGGCTGGACGCACTGGCCGCGACCGCACCGGTGCTGGCTCTGCCGGCGTCCCCTCTCGTCCTTCCCGCCGATCCGGCCCGATCCACCAACTCGCTGAATGACGCCTCCTATGAGGCGGCCCGGAGCACCAACCGATGACCCCGGCCGCCTTCCTTCACGGGGTGATGCGGCCGACGGCGGCGTGGTGCCAGCGCGAAGCCGGCATCCCGTTCAGCCTGGGCAGCGACCGCTTCCTCTTGGCGGTCGCGCTGCAGGAGAGCCAGTGCACCCACCGGGCGCAGATCACCCGCAGCGGCGCACCAGGCCCGGCCCGCAGCTTCTGGCAGGGCGAGCGCACCGGCGGAATGGTGCAAGGCGTGCTGCAGTTCAGGGCACCCAGCATCATCGCCAAGCGCACCGCGCTCTATACCGCCTCCGGCGTGGCGCCCGACGAGATGGCGATCTGGCGCGCCATCGAGTGGCACGACGCCCTGGCGCATGGCCTGGCGCGGCTTCTGCTGCTCACCGACCCCCATCCGATTCCGACCGAGGAAGGCGCCGCATGGCGCTGCTACCTCGAGCGCCTATGGCGACCGGGACAGCCGAGGCCAGAGGAATGGCCCCGGAACTGGCTGGCCGCCTCCATCGCCGTGGCGGCTGAGACGGCGTGATCCATCCCCAGGCCGTGTCCCATTTTGCGCCCTCGAATGATGCGGCGAAATGGGACACGGCCTCCTACCTCCCCGCATTAAGGAGCCTTCCCCATGCGCTGCGCACTCGGCGTCTATGGCGACAACAACCCGGCGAACACGAACCGCTTCGATGCCATGAACGGGGCGCCCTGCGCCTGGATCATGGGCACGATCATGGACAACCGAGCTGGCTGGGCAAATGTCCGCTGGCTCTGGGATGACAAGTTCCTGGGCCGCAACCTCAAGGAGGACTGGCGCGGCGGGAAGCTTCCCTTCAAGCGGTGGATCAGCTTCTCCATCGCGATCTTCCCCAAGGACGGCAACGTGGACGCCGCGGCGCGGGGCGAGTACGCCAAGGAGTGGGCCAACCAGGCGCAGCAGCTCAAGGCCGAGGCCCCGCGAAATGACCGCGGCAAGATCAGCGTGCGAGGCGACTGGGAAGGCAACATCGGCTTCTACTGGAAGTGGTCGGACGCCAAGCGGCAGCAGATCATCGAAAGCTGGCGGCAGCGCCATGCGGCTTTCGAGAAGGTGGCGCCCGGGCTCTTTGAGCACATCTGGTGCCCGAACTATGCAGCCGGCGGCCTGAACGTCGAGAGCTTCTATCCCGGTGATGCGTATGTCGATGTGATCGGCATGGACCACTATTGGAAGCACCAGTGGGAGACGACCGACCCGGACACCGCCTGGGGAAAGATCTATGGCGCCCGGTTTGGGCTCAAGTGGCAGGCCGACTTCGCCGACGCGCACGGCAAGATGAAAGAGGCCAGCGAGTGGGCTATCCCGGGCGACACCAAAGTGGGGCGCTCCTACCTCCAGCGCATGCGGCAGCACTTCATCGACCGGGAGTACTGCGCCGCCGGCTACTGGGACTGCGACAAGGACACGGATGGCCGACTGAGCGACAACCCCGCCGCCGAGGACAGCCGTACGGCCTTCGTGGAACTGTTCGGCATGACCTACCTGCCGCAGAGGGGCGACACCACCCCAATCCCCATCCCCGAGCAGCCGGCCGAGACCGGCGGCGGCACGACGACCCCGCCGCCGCAGCCGACCGACCCCGATGCGGCCATTCTCGACTGGCTGGCCAACGTCAATGGCGGCGCTTTCCGCGTGACCAGCACCAAGGCTTATCCGGACCAGGTGCTCGCGACCTATGCGGCTATCGAGGATCGCGCCTTTCATCCCCTCGCCGCCCGCTCCTGGGCGGGCAAGACGGGCCCGGCGAAGGAAGGCAGCGAGACCGATCCACGCGCCGCGGCTGCCCTGATCCGTGACCTGGCCGCCGTCAGCAAGGCGGGCTGGCCGCAAGCCGCCATTGACCAGGTGGACGCCTGGGGCGCCAAGGCCGCTGAAATCGCTGGCCCTGCGCCTGTGCCGGACGATCAGGAGTCGCCCACCGAGGAGCCCCCGGCCGAGCAGCCGAACGCCGAGGTCGAGGTCCTGAAGGAGCAGGTCGCGGCCCTCCAGCAGCAACTGGCCGCCGAACAGGCCGCGCGGGCAGAGGCGGAGCGGCGGCTGGCCGTGATCCGGGAGGCGGCGGGGTGAACACCATCCTCCTGGTCATCCTGGTGCTGCTGCTGGTCGGGGCGCTGCCGACCTGGGGTTGGAATGCTGGGTGGGGCTACGGCCCCT
>DATMRU010000031.1:0-18615 GCA_035565935.1 Roseomonas sp. | reverse complement strand
TACGCCGTGAACGTCGCCCCACCGGCCTCCGCCAGAACCTTGGTGATCGCCGCCGTCAGCGACGTCTTGCCATGGTCAACGTGCCCGATCGTCCCAATGTTGCAGTGCGGCTTCGTCCGCTCAAACTTAGCTTTCGCCATTGTCTTCGTTCCCGATCGGGTGTCGTTACCAGCGGTAGTGGCTGAAGGCCTTGTTGGCTTCGGCCATCCGGTGCGTGTCCTCGCGCTTCTTCACGGCCGTGCCGCGGTTGTTCGCCGCGTCCATCAGCTCGGCGGAGAGGCGCTCCTCCATCGTGTGCTCACCGCGCTTGCGCGCGGACTCGATCAGCCAGCGGATCGCCAGCGCCTGGCGGCGCTCCGGCCGGACCTCGACGGGCACCTGATAGGTGGCACCACCCACGCGACGGGAGCGCACTTCCACCGCGGGCTTCACGTTGTCCATGGCCTCGTGGAAGAGGCGCAGGGGGTCGCTGTTGGGACCACCACGGCGCTTCAGGGTGTCCATCGCGGCGTAGACGATACGCTCAGCGGTGCTCTTCTTGCCGTCATACATCAGCACGTTCATGAAACGGCTGAGCACGATGTCCCCGAACTTCGGATCCGGCAGGACTTCGCGCCTCTCGGCGCTGTGGCGACGCGACATCGCTTCTTACCTCTTACTTCGGCCGCTTCGCGCCATAGAGCGAACGCCGCTTGCGCCGCTTGGCAATGCCCTGCGTGTCCAGCACGCCGCGCAGGATGTGGTAGCGCACGCCGGGAAGGTCCTTCACGCGGCCGCCGCGGATCAGCACCACCGAGTGCTCCTGCAGGTTGTGCCCCTCGCCCGGGATATAGCTCACGACTTCGTAGCCGTTCACCAGGCGAACCTTGGCCACCTTACGCAGCGCCGAGTTCGGCTTCTTCGGAGTGGTGGTGTAAACGCGAGTGCAGACGCCACGCTTCTGCGGGCAGCCCTGCAGAGCCGGAACCTTGTTGCGGCTCGGCTTGGGCTCACGCCCCGTGGCGATGAGCTGGTTGATCGTCGGCATGACGCCCCTTCGTGCCCTTTTTCCAACGCCCAGGTCCCTTGCCAAGCAAGAGCGCCCGAGGGAATGGCGCTTCCGCGCCATCCTTCGGGCCCTTCGTCCTGCCCCCGGCCTCGGCCAGCCCAAAGGCGGCGGCACCGGCGGCTCAGAACCTGTCGTCCAGAACTCCGCAGGCCGATCCAGGTAGGGATCGACCCCGTCGAGGGCGCGGAAACTACGCGCCGACCCCCCATGAGTCAAGCACGCCGCACCCCTTAACAGCGGAATCCGGGCCCTTGCGGGGCCCGGCTCCCATGCAGCCGACGCAGACCGCGCCGACAGCTTCAGCCTGGCCGGACCGGAGAGGCAGGTCTCCCTGCCCCTCCGGCCGTCCGATCTTACTCCGCGGCCTGCGTGCCGGGCTGGGGCAGCGCGCCCTGGCCCTGCGGCAGCCGCTGCCGGTCGCGCTGGGCGGCCAGCGCGCGCAGCCGGTTCATCACGGAGCCCGTGCCCGCCGGGATCAGGCGCCCGACGATGACGTTCTCCTTCAGGCCCGCCAGGTGGTCCACCTTGCCGGCCACCGCCGCCTCGGTGAGCACCCGGGTGGTCTCCTGGAAGGAGGCGGCCGAGATGAAGCTGGTGGTCTGCAGGGAGGCCTTGGTGATGCCCTGCAGCACCGGCTCGGCGCGCGCCGGGCGCTCCTTGCGGGCGAGGAGCTTCTCGTTCTCGATCTCGAACTCGATCCGCTCCACCGTCTCGCCCACCAGGAAGGTGGTGTCGCCCGGCTCGATGATCTCCACCTTCTGCAGCATCTGGCGGACGATCACCTCGATATGCTTATCGTTGATCTTCACGCCCTGCAGTCGATAGACGTCCTGGATCTCATTCACCAGGTAGTTGGCCAGCGCCTCGACACCCAGCACGCGCAGGATGTCATGCGGCACGCGCGGGCCATCGACGAGCGGGTCGCCGGCCTTCACGTAGTCGCCTTCCTGCACCGAGACGTGCTTGCCCTTCGGCACCAGGTACTCGCGCGGGGTCGGCGGCTCGTCGCCCACCTGCTCCGGCACCACCAGGATGCGACGCTTCGCCTTGTAGTCCTTGCCGAACTCCACGCGGCCGTCGATCTCGCTGATGATCGCGTGGTCCTTCGGCCGCCGTGCCTCGAACAGCTCGGCCACCCGCGGCAGACCGCCGGTGATGTCGCGCGTCTTCGAGCTTTCGCGCGGCAGGCGGGCGATGACGTCACCGGCCTGCACCGCGGCGCCGTTCTCGACCGAGAGGATCGAGTCCGGCGACAGGAAGTAGCGGGCCTCGGCGCCGTTCGCGAGACGGACGATGTTGCCCTTCTCGTCCTTCAGGATGATGCGCGGGCGCAGGTCGGCGCCCTTGGCGGCCTGCTTGTAGTCCACCACCACCTTGGAGGAGAGGCCGGTCACCTCGTCCTGCCGCTCGACCAGCGTCACGCCCTCGATCAGGTCGGCATATTCGACGCTGCCGCCCTTCTCGGTGATGATCGGCAGGGTGAACGGGTCCCATTCGGCCAGCTTCTGGCCACGGGTGACGGCCAGGCCGTCCTCCGCCACCAGCAGGCGCGCGCCGTAGGGCACGCGGTAGCGGGCGCGCTCGCGGCCGTTGGAGTCGCTGAGCACGATCTCGCAGTTACGCGCCATGACAATGGCCGCGCCCTGGCTGTTGCTCACGACGTTGCGGTTCAGCACCACAACCGTGCCCTCGCCCGTCGCCTCCACCGCCGACTGCTCGGCGCCGCGGGTCGCCGCGCCGCCGATATGGAAGGTACGCATGGTGAGCTGCGTGCCCGGCTCGCCGATCGACTGCGCGGCGATGACACCCACCGCCTCGCCGATGTTCACCGGCGTGCCGCGCGCCAGGTCACGGCCGTAGCAGTGGCCGCAGACGCCCGAGCGCGCATCGCAGGTCAGCACGGAGCGGATATAGACTTCCTCCACCCCGGCCTTCTCGATGCGCTCGGCATCGGCCTCCTCGATCAGCGCGTTGCGCGGCAGGAGCACCTCGCCCGTCTCCGGATGCGTGACCTCGCGCTGCACGGTGCGCCCCAGGATCCGCTCGGAGAGCGAGGAGACCACCTCGCCGCCATCCATGACGGCGCGCACGGTGATGCCGCGCTCGGTACCGCAATCGTCCTCGACGATGATGCAGTCCTGCGCCACGTCCACCAGACGGCGGGTCAGGTAGCCCGAGTTCGCCGTCTTCAGCGCCGTGTCGGCCAAGCCCTTGCGGGCGCCGTGCGTGGAGTTGAAGTACTCCAGCACCGTCAGGCCTTCCTTGAAGTTCGAGATGATCGGCTGCTCGATGATCTCGCCCGAGGGCTTGGCCATCAGGCCGCGCATGCCGGCCAGCTGGCGCATCTGCGCCGGCGAGCCGCGCGCGCCGGAATGCGACATCATCCAGACGCTGTTGGTGACGCGGCCGACCTCCTGCTTGGAGATCTCCTTCATCATCGCGGCCGCCACCTCGTCGGTGCAGCGCGACCAGGCATCGACCACCTTGTTGTAGCGCTCGCCGGCCGTGATCAGGCCGTCGAGATACTGCTGCTCGAACTCCTTCACCTCGGCCTTGGTGCGCGCGATGAGCCCCTCCTTCTCGGCGGGGATCATCATGTCATCCTTGCCGAAGGAGATGCCGGCCTTGGCCGCCTGGCGGAAGCCGAGGGACATCAGGCGGTCGGCGAAGATCACCGACTCCTTCTGGCCGCAATGGCGGTACACCGCGTCCATGACGTCCGAGATGGACTTCTTGGTGAGCTGGCGGTTCACCAGGCTGTAGGGCGTGCGCGGGTCGCGCGGCAGCAGCGCACCCATCATCATGCGCCCGGCCGTGGTCAGCACCGTCTCGCGGCGGTTGGGGTTCTCGGCCGTCGGCACCGGCACGCGGGCCATGACGGCCGTGTGCAGGGTGATGGCACCGCTGGCCAGCGCCTGCTCCACCTCGCCCAGGTCGCCGAAGACATGCGGGCGGTGCAGCAGCGCCTGGCGCTCCTCCTCCGTCAGCTCGGCCTCGGACTTGCCCGCGGCACCGGCGATCAGGCGGCGCACCTCCTCCAGCTCCTGCTGGGCCTGCCGGAACTCCGGCGTCTCCAGCGAGAGATAGTAGAGGCCCAGCACGATGTCCTGGGACGGCACGATGATCGGCTTGCCATTGGCGGGGCTGAGGATGTTGTTGGTGGACATCATCAGCACGCGCGCTTCCAGCTGGGCCTCAAGGCTCAGCGGGACGTGCACGGCCATCTGGTCGCCGTCGAAGTCCGCGTTGAAGGCGGTGCAGACCAGCGGATGCAGCTGGATCGCCTTGCCCTCGACCAGCACCGGCTCGAAGGCCTGGATGCCCAGGCGGTGCAGCGTCGGCGCGCGGTTCAGCATCACCGGGTGTTCGCGGATCACCTCTTCGAGGATGTCCCAGACCTCCGGGCGCTCCTTCTCCACCATCCGCTTGGCGGCCTTGATGGTGGTGGCGTGGCCGTACTTCTCAAGCTTCGAGTAGATGAAGGGCTTGAACAGCTCCAGCGCCATCTTCTTGGGAAGGCCGCACTGGTGCAGCTTCATCTCCGGCCCGACGACGATCACCGAACGGCCGGAATAATCGACGCGCTTGCCCAGCAGATTCTGCCGGAACCGGCCCTGCTTGCCCTTCAGCATATCGGACAGCGACTTCAGCGGGCGCTTGTTGGCACCCGTGATGGCGCGGCCGCGGCGACCATTGTCGAACAGCGCGTCAACGGACTCCTGCAACATGCGCTTCTCGTTGCGCACGATGATGTCCGGGGCGCGCAGCTCGATCAGCCGCTTCAGGCGGTTGTTGCGATTGATGACGCGGCGATAGAGGTCATTCAGGTCGGAGGTCGCGAAGCGGCCACCGTCCAGCGGCACCAGCGGGCGCAGCTCGGGCGGGATCACCGGAATGACGTCGAGAATCATCCATTCGGGGCGGGCACCGCCCTCCCGGAACGACTCGATCATCTTCAGGCGCTTGACCAGCTTCTTGCGCTTGGCCTCGGAGGTCGTCTCCTTCAGCTCGGCGCGCAGCTCGGTGCTCTCGCGGTCCAGGTCGATGCCAGCCAGCATCTGCTTCACCGCCTCGGCGCCGATGCCGACGGAGAAGGCGTCCTCGCCGAACTCGTCCTGCTTGGAGACGTACTGGTCCTCGGTCAGCAGCTGGTGCAGCTTCAGGTCGGTGAGACCCGGCTCCAGCACCACATAGCTCTCGAAGTAGAGAACCTTCTCCAGATCCTTCAGCGACATATCGACCATCAGGCCGACGCGCGAAGGCAGCGACTTCATGAACCAGATATGCGCCACCGGCGAGGCCAGCTCGATATGGCCCATGCGCTCGCGGCGCACCTTGGCCAGCGTGACCTCGACGCCGCACTTCTCGCAGATGATGCCGCGGAACTTCATCCGCTTGTACTTGCCGCACAGGCACTCGTAGTCCTTGATCGGACCAAAGATGCGCGCGCAGAAGAGCCCGTCCCGCTCCGGCTTGAAGGTGCGGTAGTTGATCGTCTCGGGCTTCTTGATCTCACCATAGGACCAGGAGCGGATCTGCTCGGGCGAGGCAATGGTGATCTTGATCTGATCGAACGTCATCGCCTGGCCGGTCTGGCCCAGGATCTTCATCAGCTCGTTCATGCGGCCGTCCTCTCAAGGTGAGGCCGCCGCGCCAGGGTCACCCCAAGGGGCACCCCAACGCGGCTGAGCAAAGTGTGGTGTTCGCGCATCGGCAGGGTCACGCCGGGCGATTCTCCAGATCGACATTGAGGCCGAGCGACTTCAACTCCTTGACGAGGACGTTGAAGGACTCCGGAATGCCGGCCTCGAAATTGTCCTGGTCGCGCACGATCGCCTCGTACACCTTGGTGCGGCCGGATACGTCGTCCGACTTCACCGTCAGCATTTCCTGCAGGGTGTAGGCGGCGCCATACGCCTCCAGCGCCCAGACCTCCATCTCCCCGAAGCGCTGGCCGCCGAACTGCGCCTTGCCGCCCAGAGGCTGCTGAGTGACGAGGCTGTAGGGGCCGATGGACCGCGCGTGGATCTTGTCGTCCACCAGGTGGTGCAGCTTCAGCATGTAGATGTAGCCGACCGTGACCTTGCGCTCGAAGGGCTCGCCGGAGCGGCCGTCGATCAGCATGGTCTGCCCGGAGGTGTCGAGGCCCGCCTTGTCCAGCATGCCCTCGATGTCCGACATCCGCGCGCCGTCGAAGACCGGCGTGGCGATGGGAACGCCCTTCTTCAGGTTCTCGCCCAGTTCGATCAGCTGCTCCTCGGTCATGTCCTCGATGTCACGGCCGAAGATCTCTTCCCCGTAGACCTCGCGGAGCTTCTCGAGCAGCGCCTCGCGCGCCGCACCGGCCCGGCGGTAGTCCTCGACCAGCTCGCCGATCGACTTGCCGATATTGGCGCAGGCCCAGCCGAGATGCGTCTCCAGGATCTGCCCGACATTCATGCGCGACGGCACGCCCAGCGGGTTCAGCACCAGATCCACCGAGGTGCCGTCCGGCAGGAAGGGCATGTCCTCCACGGGAACCACGCGAGAGACGACACCCTTGTTGCCGTGGCGGCCGGCCATCTTGTCGCCGGGCTGCAGCTTCCGCTTCACCGCAATGAAGACCTTGACCATCTTCATCACGCCGGGCGGCAGCTCGTCGCCGCGCTGCAGCTTCTCGACCTTGGACTCGAAGCGCTTCTGCAGCCGGTCCACGGCCGCGTCGAACTCGCGCTTCAGCGCCTCGATCTCGACCATGATGGCGTCGTCCTGCACGCCGATCTGGCGCCAGGTGGCCTTGGCGAACTGGTCCAGCACCTCGTCGGTGATGACCGTGCCCGCCTTCACGCCCTTGAAGCCGCCGCTGGCCTTCTGGTTCAGCAGCTTCTCCCGCAGGCGCGAGTGGAAGCTGCGCTCCTGGATGGACTTCTCGTCGTCGCGGTCCTTGGCCAGGCGCTCGATCTCGGCGCGGTCGATCGCCATGGCGCGCTCGTCCTTGTCGACGCCACGACGGTTGAACACGCGCACATCGACCACCGTGCCGGTCGTGCCGGGCGGCAGGCGCAGCGAGGTGTCGCGCACGTCGGAGGCCTTCTCGCCGAAGATGGCGCGCAGAAGCTTCTCTTCCGGCGTCATCGGGCTCTCGCCCTTCGGCGTCACCTTGCCGACCAGGATGTCGCCCGGGTTCACCTCGGCGCCGACATAGACGATGCCGGCCTCGTCGAGGTTGCGCAGCGCCTCCTCGCCGACATTCGGGATGTCGCGGGTGATCTCCTCCTGGCCCAGCTTGGTGTCGCGGGCCATCACCTCGAATTCCTCGATATGGATCGAGGTGAAGACGTCATCCTTCGCGATGCGCTCGCTGATCAGGATGGAGTCCTCGAAGTTGTAACCATTCCACGGCATGAAGGCGACGAGCACGTTCCGCCCCAGCGCCAACTCGCCCAGCTCGGTGGACGGGCCGTCGGCGATGATGTCGCCGGCCGCCACCTGATCGCCCACCTTCACCAGCGGGCGCTGGTTGATGCAGGTCGACTGGTTGGAGCGCTGGAACTTGCGCAGCCGGTAGATGTCGACGCCCCGGGTGGTGCCGTCTTCCTCGTTCGTCGCGCGCACCACGATGCGCGCGCCGTCGATGGAGTCCACCACGCCGCCACGCCGCGCCACGATGGTCGCGCCGGAGTCCCGCGCGACGGCGGCCTCCATGCCCGTGCCCACCAGCGGCGCGTCGGAGCGCACCAGCGGCACCGCCTGGCGCATCATGTTGGAGCCCATCAGCGCGCGGTTGGCGTCGTCGTTCTCCAGGAACGGGATCAGCGCCGCGGCGACGGAAACCAGCTGCTTCGGCGAGACGTCGATCGCCGTCACCTCTTCCGGCTTCACCAGCCGGAAGTCGCCGCCCTGTCGGACGGAGACGAGGTCGGAGCGGAACTCGCCGGTGTCGTTGTCCACCTCGGCATCGGCCTGGGCGACGACCAGCTTCTCCTCCTCCATGGCGGAGAGGTAGCGCGGATCGCCGACGATCTTGCCGTCCTTCACCAAGCGGTACGGCGTCTCGATGAAGCCGTACTTGTTCACCTTGGCAAAGGTGGCGAGGCTGTTGATCAGACCGATATTCGGGCCTTCCGGCGTCTCGATCGGGCAGATGCGGCCGTAATGCGTCGGGTGCACGTCGCGCACCTCGAAGCCGGCGCGCTCGCGGGTCAGACCGCCCGGGCCCAGAGCCGAAAGGCGGCGCTTGTGCGTCACTTCCGACAGCGGGTTGGTCTGGTCCATGAACTGCGACAGCTGCGAGGAGCCGAAGAACTCGCGCACAGCGGCAGCCGCAGGCTTCGCGTTGATCAGGTCATGCGGCATGACGGTGTCGATATCGACCGACCCCATGCGCTCCTTGATCGCGCGCTCCATGCGCAGCAGGCCGACGCGGTACTGGTTCTCCATCAGTTCGCCGACCGAACGCACCCGGCGGTTGCCGAGATTGTCGATGTCGTCGATCTGGCCCTTGCCGTCCTTCAGCTCCAGCAGGGTGCGCACGGTGGCCAGGATGTCGGCCTTGCGCAGCACGCGCACCGTATCCGGCACATCCTCCAGGCTGAAGCCCAGCCGCATGTTCATCTTCACGCGGCCGACGGTGGAGAGGTCGTAGCGCTCCGGGTCGAAGAACAACCCGCGGAACAGCGCCTCGGCCGTCTCCGGCGTCGGCGGCTCGCCCGGGCGCATCACCCGGTAGATGTCCATCAGCGCTTCGTCGCGGCTGGCGTTCTTGTCCACCGTCAGGGTGTTGCGCAGCCAAGGGCCAACATTCTGGCCGATCGCCAGCGTCGGCAGCCGGTCCAGCCCGGCCTGCTCGATGGCGGCCAGCTTTGGCTCGGTCAGCTCCTCGCCCGCCTCGGCCCAGATCTCGCCGGTGGTCGTGTCCACCAGGTCCTCGGCCACGAAGCGGCCGAGCAGGTCCGGGCGCCCGACCAGCACCTCCTTGGTGCCGGCCTCGGCGATCTTACGGGCCAGGCGCGGGGTCAGCTTGGTGTCGCGCTCGGCGACCACCTCGCCGCTCTCCGCGTCCACCAGGTTGTCCATCAGCTTCACGCCGCGGAAGGAATCCGGGTTGAAGGGCTGGCTCCAGCCCTTCGGGCCACGGCTGAACACCACCTGCTCGTAGAAGGTGTTGAGGATCTCCTCGGCGTCCATGCCGCGGATCTCGCCCGGCTCCAGATTGTCGCTCCGCTCAGCGCGCAGCGCCTCGGTATGCGCGGAATCCAGGGCATAGAGCAGCGTGGTCGCCGGCAGCTTGCGCTTGCGGTCGATGCGGACGTAGCAGATGTCCTTGGCGTCGAACTCGAAGTCGAGCCAGGAGCCACGATAGGGAATGACGCGCGCGGCGAAGAGATACTTGCCGCTGCTGTGCGTCTTGCCCTTGTCATGGTCGAAGAAGACGCCCGGCGAGCGGTGCATCTGCGAGACGATGACGCGCTCGGTGCCGTTGATGATGAAGGTGCCGTTGTCCGTCATGAGCGGCATGTCGCCCATGTAGACATCCTGCTCCTTGATGTCCCGGATGGAGCGGGACCCGGTGTCCTCGTCCACATCCCAGACGATCAGGCGCAGGCGCACCTTGAGCGGCGCAGCGAAGGTCAGGCCGCGCTGCATGCACTCGTCGACGTCATACTTCGGCTCTTCGAGTTCGTACTGGACGAACTCCAGGCGGCCGCGCCCGGCAAAATCGTCGATCGGGAAGACCGACTTGAACACTTCCTGAAGCCCGGTATTCGTGCGGGCATCCGGGTCCACGCCCATCTGCAGGAAGCCCTCGTAGGAGGCGCGCTGCACATCGATGAGGTTCGGCATCGGCGCCACCTCGGGCAGGCGCCCGAAAGACTTCCGGATGCGCTTCCGCCCGGTGAACGACTTCGTGATTGCGTTCATGCCCGTCCTGCTTCCCTTCGCTCCGGCCCATCCGCCCCGGCCGGCGGGTACCCGATCGTCGCGCGCCGCGTGATGGCTTCACGCAACGCAATCGCGGGCAGGGACCCGAGGGGGTCCCCGCCCGTCTCGCACTCAGTCTCGCCCGGCCATGCGGCGCCCCAAAAGACGCCGCGCAGCCGGAAAGCCCTCACTTGATCTCGACAGACGCCCCGTTCTCCTCGAGCACCTTCTTGATCTTCTCGGCCTCGTCCTTGGAAACGCCTTCCTTCACGGTCTTCGGCGCGCCCTCGACCAGATCCTTGGCCTCCTTCAGGCCCAGGCCGGTGATGGTGCGGATTTCCTTGATGACGTTGATCTTCTTGTCACCGGACTTCGCCAGGACGACCGTGAACTCGGTCTGCTCCTCGGCAGCCGGCGCAGCCGCGCCACCGCCAGCCGCCGGAGCGGCGGCAACGGCCACCGGAGCAGCGGCGGAAACGCCCCACTTCTCCTCCAGCAGCTTGGACAGCTCGGCGGCTTCCAGAACGGTCAGGCTGGAGAGCTCGTCAACCAGCTTCGCGAGATCGGCCATGGTTCTCTATCCTTCGATGTAATCGCTTGGCATGTTGAATGCAATCCCCGGCACCCCTGGGGCGCCGGAGGTGTCTTCCGCGAAAGGCGCCGCTTAGGCCGCCTCGTCCTTCTTGGCGTAAGCCGCCAGCACTCGCGCCACCTGCCCGCCGGGCGCCTGCAGCACACCGGCGATGCGCGTCGCGGGGGTCTGCAGCAGACCCACCAGCTGCGCGCGCAGGGTTTCGAGCGAGGGCAGGGAGGCCAGCGCCTTCACGCCATCGGCGTTCAGCGTCTGCTCACCCAGCGCCCCACCCAGGATCACGAACTTGTCGTTCCCCTTGGCGAACTCCGTGGCCGTCTTCGCCACCGCCACCGGGTCCTTCGACCACGCGAGCGCGGTCGGTCCCTTCAGCAGCGGCTTGACGCCCTGGAAGCGAGTGCCGTCGAGGGCGAGGGTGGCCAGCCGGTTCTTCGCGACCTTATACGTCGCGCCCGCCGCCCGCATCTGGCGCCGCAGATTGCTCACCTCCGCGACCGTCATCCCCTTGTTCTGGGCGACGAGCACGAAGGAGGTATCCGCGAACACCTCCGCGAGGGAGGCAACGAACGCACGCTTCTCCGTACGATCCAACTCCCGTCTCCAAACGGTGGCCGGCCCTTGTGGAGGGGAACCGGCCGGTTCACACGGGGGCGGACCCGGGCCCATGGCCCCGGCACACCCCGGTTCGCCTGTCTGAGTCTGCGGAAGACCAAGCCCATCACGCCGACACCGCGCAATGCGCGGCACCGGTGGCGATCTCTCGGCATCCCCATCTCACGCCTGCGGGGCGGCTGCCCCCTTAAGGCCCCCATTCGGGCCACATGCGTTCTCGGACAGGTTCAGGGGCCACGGCCTGCGCCGGGCCCCCTGCCCGCGGCCGCCCGAAGGCGGCGCGCGTATCTCTCAGCCCCGGCTCAGGCCGTGGCGGCCAGCGAGGCGACGTCCACTTTCAGGCCCGGCCCCATCGAGGAGGACACGGCGACCTTCTTGACATAGGAGCCCTTGGCGCCGGTCGGCTTGGCGCGCTGGATGGCCTCGATGAAGGCGCGCGCGTTCTCGACGAGCTGCTCGTCCGAGAAGGACACCTTGCCGATGCCGGCATGCACGATGCCCGCCTTCTCGGCGCGGAACTCCACCTGGCCGGCCTTCGCCGCCTGCACGGCGCCCTTCACGTCCATCGTGACGGTGCCGAGGCGCGGGTTCGGCATCAGGCCGCGCGGGCCCAGGATCTTACCGAGCCGGCCCACCAGGCCCATCATGTCGGGCGTGGCGATGCAGCGGTCGAAGTTGATGTTGCCTTCCTGCACCGCGGCAGCGAGGTCATCCGCGCCCACCACGTCGGCGCCGGCGGCCAGCGCCTCCTCGGCCTTGGGGCCACGGGCGAAGACGCCCACGCGCACCGTCTTGCCGGTGCCGTTCGGCAGGCCGACCACGCCGCGCACCATCTGGTCCGCATGGCGCGGGTCGATGCCCAGATTCATCGAGATCTCGACGGTCTCGTCGAACTTGGCCTTGGCATTGGCCTTCAGCGTCGCGATGGCCTCGGCCAGCGCGTACTGCTTGTCACGGTCCAGACCGGCGTAGATCGCCTTCAGACGCTTGCCCTGCTTGGCCATGACCTCAGCCCTCCACCACGGACATGCCCATCGAGCGGGCGGAGCCAGCCAGCATGCGCACGGCGGCCTCGACGTCGTTGGCGTTCATGTCCTTCATCTTCGTCGCCGCGATCTCGCGCAGCTGCGACTTCGTCACGCGGCCGATCACGCCACCCTTGCCCGGCGTCTGGCTGCCCTTCTCGAGCTTGGCCGCCTTCAGCAGGAAGTAGGTGTTCGGGGGCGTCTTGGTGACGAAGGAGAAGGTGCGGTCGGAATAGGCAGTGATGACGACCGGCGTCGGGGTGCCGGGCTCCATCTGCTGCGTCGCCGCGTTGAACTCCTTCACGAACTGCATGATGTTCAGGCCGCGCTGACCCAGCGCGGGGCCCACCGGCGGCGAGGGATTCGCCTTGCCGGCCGGGATCTGCAGCTTGATGTAGCCGACGATCTTCTTAGCCATGGTCCGTCCTCTGTGCTCTCAGAGGCGCGCGGTTCTGGCGGCCCCGCCACCGGGCGAAGCCTCCCGCGTCCCTGAAAAACGCCGCAACCACCCGGCCGCGCAAGGCTGCGCGTCCAAGAGCGGAAGGCGGCGGAGGCGGCCCTATACTCTCCGCCGCGGCGTGAGTCCAGACAATCACGCACCGCGTCCGGCGCATGGCTTCCCCTCGCCGCCGCACTTCGCGGCCGGAAAAGGAACCGATGCGGCGCAATCTCGTTCCGCCTTTGGCTCTTCCCGCACTGTCCAGCCCTGCCGCCGCGATAGCAGGTATCGGCAATCCGGATGGCCTTATGTTTTGAAGCCCAATAATGAGCTTGCTATCTGTTTGCCATGCCTGAAACGGCCCGACCGCGCGCCATGTCGCCCACCCTGCCCCTCGCCGCCCTCCCCCCCGGCGGTGCGGTGTGGCGCATGGCGCGCGCCCCTGCGGCCGCCCTGGCAATGGCCGCTCACGGCTCCCTTCCGCCAGAGCCGCGCTGATGCCCAGCTTTCCCACCCGCGCCGACTGGCTGTTCTCGCTGCGCAGCTTTGCCGCGGCGGTGCTGGCCCTGTGGATCGCCTTCTCGCTGGACCTGCCCCGCCCCTACTGGGCCATGGGCACCGTCTACATCGTCTCGCAGACCTTCTCGGGCGCGCTGCGCGCCAAGGCGCTCTGGCGCCTGGTCGGCACCTTCTGCGGCGGGGCCTTCTCCCTCCTCGCCATGCCCAACCTGGTCAACGAGCCGATCCTCTTCTCCCTGGCGGTGGCGCTCTGGATCAGTCTCTGCCTCGCCGCCTCGCTCTACGACCCGACCCAGCGCTCCTATGCCTTCATGCTCTCGGGCTACACCGCCGCGCTGATCTGCTTCCCGATCGTGGACAGCCCGGCGACCATCTTCGACACCGCCATCTACCGCATCATCGAGACCAGCCTCGGCATCCTCTGCGCCGTGCTGATGCACGGTGTCCTGTTCCCCCGCCCCGCCACGCCGCGCCTCCTGGCGGCCACCCGCGCCTGGCTGAGCGATCTCGCCCGCTATGGCGCCGACAGCCTGACCGCCGAGCATGACCCGGCGCGCTTCTCCGCCGAGCGCCGGCGCATCGGGCGCGACGGCGCCGCGCTGATCGTGCTGTTCCAGCAGGCGCGCTATGAGGCGCCGAGCCGTAGCGCGCAGCTGCTCTGGCTGCCTCGCCTGCACGAGCGCGCCCGCGCCCTGCCCACCCTCCTGACCGCCATCGGCGAGCGGGTGCGCACCCTGGCGGCGCTGGACCCGGCCGCCGCCGGCGCGCTGCGCCCCCTGCTGGCCGAGATGGCCAGCTGGATGGCGCAAAGCGTCGAGGCGCCCGCCGGCCCCGCCCGCACCCTCTCCGCGCACCGCATGGAAGGGCGCCTGCGCGAGATCGAGCCAGTCGGCATCCCGGCCGACCCCTGGGCGGCCCTGGTGCGCGAGGGGCTGCTGGAGCGGCTGCGCGAGCTGGTCGACCAATGGCGCGAATGCCGGCAGCTCACCGAGCGCCTGCTGGCCAAGCAGCCGCTGGAAACCGCGCCGAGCGAGCCGGTCCAGCCGCCGGGCCATGTCGATCCCCTGCTGGTCGGCCTCTCCGGCTTTGCCGCCGCCCTGGCGCTGCTGCTGGGCTGCGCCTTCTGGATCGGCACCGGCTGGGCGCATGGCTCCAGCATGCCGATGATGGCCGCCGTGGCGCTCTGCATCTTCGGCCAGCTCGACGATCCGGCCCCGGCGCTGAAGAAGTTCATCTTCGGCTCGGTGCTCGCGGTGGTGCTCGCCGGCCTCTACCAGTTCGCCGTCCTGCCGATGATCGACGGCTTCCCGCTGCTGGTCCTGGTCCTGGCCCCGACCTATCTGATCGCCGGCGCGCTGATCGCCCAGCCGGCGATGATGGCCCAGGCCCTGTCCGTCGCCGTCACCATGCCGACCGTGATGAGCCTGCAGGAGATCTACAGCGCCGACTTCGCCAGCTATCTCGATGGCGGCTTCGCCACCGCGACCGGGCTGGTGCTCGGCCTCGCCGTCACCCGGCTCATCCGCTCCTTCGGTGTCGCCTGGCGCGTGCGGCGGCTGGTGGCGGCGGACCGGCGCGACCTGGCCCGCATGGCGGAGGGCCGCGCCCCGGCCGACCTGCGGCGCATCCTGGGCGTGATGCTGGACCGCTTCGAGGCCCTGGCCGCCCGCCTCTCGGCGATCGACGCGCAGACGGTGCGCCTGACCGAGTTGGCCGACCTGCGCGCCGCGCTGAACGTGCTGCGGCTGCGCGAGGGCATGGCGGAACTGTCCGCCCCCGCCCGCGCCGCCATCGAAGCCACGCTGGCGGCGGTGGCCGCCGAGGCGCGCGGCCGACTGCCCGCCGCGACCCTGCTGGAGCGGCTGGATGCCGCCCTGCTCGCCTGCATGGAGGCGGAAACGCGCTCCGCCCGGCGCGCCACCCTGTCGCTCTCCGGCCTGCGGCTCGCCCTCTTCCCCGACGCGGCCCCGCCGGGCATCCGGCCCGGCGATACGCCACAGCCCGAGCCCGCCAGGAACCTTGTCGCATGATCGCGGAGCTTGACCTCTACGGCGTCTTTCTGCCGGCCCTGCTGGCCTGGGCGCTGCTCGCCCTGCCCGTCACGATGCTGCTGCGCTGGCCGCTGCGCGCCATCGGCCTGTACCGCTGGATCTGGCACCCCGCCCTGTTCGACTTCGCTCTCTTCGTTCTCGTCCTCGGCGGCATTACCGCCGCTTCGGAGTTCGTCCTGCCATGAAGCCCTTCTTCGCCCGCGCGGTGCGGGTCCTCGTCACCCTGCTGCTGGTCGGCGCGGCAGCGCTCGTGGGGTGGCAGCTCTGGCGCTACTACATGGAGGCGCCCTGGACGCGGGACGGCCGGGTGCGGGCCGACATCATCGGCATCGCCCCCGACGTCTCCGGCTTCGTGGCCGAGGTGCTGGTTTCCGACAACGCGGTCGTCCACAAGGGCGACCCGCTGTTCCGGCTGGACCGCGCTCGCTTCGAGCTGGCGCTGCAACAGGCCCAGGCGGTGGTCGAGAGCCGTGCCGCCACGCTGGAGCGCGCCCGCCGCGACGAACGCCGCTACGACCGGCTGGATGAAGGCATCGTCTCCGTGCAGCGGCGCGACCAGGCACATTCCGAAGCCGCCGCCGCCGAAGGCGCCTGGCAGGAGGCGGTCGCCCAGCGCGACCTGGCCCGGCTGAACCTGGAGCGCACCGAGATCCGCGCCCCGGCGGATGGCACTATCACCAACCTGACGCTGCGCCCCGGCGCCTATGTCGCCGCCGGAACCGCGGTGATGGCCCTGGTGGATGCCAGCAGCCTGCACGTGCAGGGCTATTTCGAGGAAACCAAGCTGGCCCGCATCCATATCGGCGACCCCGTGCAGGTACAGCTGATGGGCCAGCAGGACAGGCCGCTCTCCGGCCATGTGGAGAGCATCGCCGGCGGCATCGCCGACCGCGAGCAGACCAGCGGCCTGATCGCCAACGTGAACCCCACCTTCTCCTGGGTGCGGCTGGCGCAGCGGATCCCCGTGCGGGTGAAGCTGGATGAGGTGCCGGAGAGCGTGCGCCTGATCCCCGGCCGGACGGCGACGGTGGTGGTCATGCCGGACGGCAAGGCGCCGACGCTGCTCGATCCGTGAGAAAAAGACTGGGGGAAGGAATTCCCCCAGCCCCTTCTTTTTTCTTCGAGTTTCCCGCGCCTGCGGCCCGCGCAGCCCCGAGCTGACAAAAAGAAGATGGGGGTCCGGGGGAATTCCTTCCCCCGGCCTTTCTTCACCGCACGGGCAGTTCGAGCAGCCGCGCCAGTTCCCGCGCGCTCGCCTCCGGCGTCAGGTCGCTCGGATCGAAGATCAGTTCACTGAAAGGCCGCTCGGCATAGCCCTTGGCATACATTTCGCCGATCCGCTGCCGCTCCTCCTCCGAGAGCCGCCGCCCGCCCCGCTCCGACAGCGCCACCTCCAGGGGCGGCGCCAGCGTCACGACCCGCAGCCGTGCGCCCCGGGCCGCGCAGGCGGCGCGCAGGCTGCGATAGGCCGCCTCATCCAGCGGATAGGCCACCACGAGCCAGGGCGCCCGGCTGATGGCGATGCAGCGCGCGATCCGCTGCAGCGCGCCCGCCCAGCGCCGCTCCCGCGGCAAGCTCGTGGGCAGGCCGTGATCGTCACCCTCGACGAACTCCGCCCCTGGCAGCATCTCCGCCAGCGCCCGCCCGATACTGGACTTACCGCTGTTGATCGAGCCGTTGAGGTGCAGCACCACCGGTTCGCGCAGCGTGAAGGCCGCCTCGCGCTGGCGCAGGCCCCGCCGCGCCGCGTAGCCGCCCAGGAAGCCGACCACCAGCGCCAGGACGATGCCGCCCACCAGGGTCTCCTCCGCCGCGGGCAGTCCGGCCAACAGCCAGCCCGGCCCCTGCGTCGGCAGGAACTCCAGCTGCGGCGGCAGCAGCAGGCGGCCGAGGGCGAATTCGGCCGGCAACAGGAAGGCATGGGTGAGCGGATTGCCGAGGGCGAGGCAGGCGGCGGCCGCGACCGGCAGGCTGCCGCCCAGCATCCAGGCAAAGGCGGCAGCGAAGATCAGATGGAGCCCGAAGGCGGGGAGCATGGCCGCCGCGCCGCCTGCCGCGACGCCACGGGCGATCCGCCCGGCGCCTTCCGGCGAGTCCAGCAGGGCCACCCAGCGGGCCCGCAGCCGCCGCATCAGGGCGCGGCGGCCGGATGGCTCAGAGCTTCTCGACCTGACCGTATTCCAGCTCCACCGGCGTGGCGCGGCCGAAGATGGAGACGGAGACCTTCACGCGGCCGCGCTCCTCGTCCACCTCTTCCACCGTGCCGTTGAAGCTGGTGAAGGGGCCGTCGGCGACGCGCACCTGCTCGCCCACCTCGTAGACCACGGCGGGGCGCTTCGGCTTCTCCACGCCTTCCTGGACCTGCTGCACGATGCGCAGCGCCTCGGCCTCGCTGATCGGGCTCGGCTTGTTGCGCGCGCCCAGGAAGCCGGTGACCTTGGGCGTGTCCTTCACCAGGTGCCAGGCCTCGTCCGACATCTGCATCTTCACCAGTACATAGCCGGGGAAGAACTTGCGCTCGGAATTGACCTTCTGGCCACGGCGCACCTCCGTCACCTCCTCGGAGGGGACCAGGATGTCGCCGAACCTGTCGGCGAGCCCCTTCTGCGCCGCCTGTTCCTTGATCTGCTGGGCGATCTTCTTCTCGAAGCCCGAATAGACGTGAACGACGTACCACTTCATGTCGGCCATGGATCTCGCTCCGCCTTACGCGCCGAACCCGAACAGCAGCCCCACCACGAACTGGATGAGCTTGTCGGTGAGCAGAAAGAACACCGCGGCCAGGGCGGACAGCGCCAGGACCAGCCCGGTGGTGATCAGCGTTTCCTTGCGCGTCGGCCAGGTGACGCGGGCCACCTCCTGCCGCACCTCGCGGATGAACAGCGCGGGATTGAGCTTCGCCAAAATCGCTACCCCAGTTGAGTGGCCGGAAACGCTTCGCGGGCGGCATCCGGACCGGAGCCACCCCGCAAGACCCGGCCTCGCACGGAAGGCGGCACACTGGCAGGGGCGGAGGGTCTCGAACCCCCAACCTCCGGTTTTGGAGACCGGCGCTCTAGCCAATTGAGCTACGCCCCTGCGCGGCGCCAGCGCTGCGCGAGACCGCGTCTATAGGTCAGGCCACAACGGCTGTCGAGGGGCCGTCTTGCGAAGGAAGAGCCTTCCGGGGGCTGGCAAAAGCAAAAAACCGCACGGCCCCAGGATGCGTCGCGCGCCGCCATGCCGCGCGCATGAAAAAACGGGCCGCCCGAGGGGCGACCCGTTCCGTCAATGCTCGTCGGAAGCGCTTACGCGCTGATGGAGGCGACGACGCCGGCGCCGACGGTGCGGCCGCCCTCGCGGATGGCGAAGCGCAGGCCCTCGTCCATGGCGATCGGCGCGATCAGCTCGACGTCCATCGACACGTTGTCGCCCGGCATCACCATCTC
>DATMRU010000030.1:0-34860 GCA_035565935.1 Roseomonas sp. | reverse complement strand
TGGCCGAGGAGGTGTAATCCGTCCAGTTGGAGTAGCCGACCACGCCATGGACATAATCCGGCTTGTCGCCCAGCCAGGAGGAGAACTTGGCGAGGTCAGCGGTGCTGTTGCCGATATAGACGCCGAGAGCGGTCATGGGGGAAGACCTTCTGAGTGAGCTGGGCGGGGAGCCCGGGGATTTGCTCACTCAAAAGTGAGTGAAGTGCGTTAACGAGATGTTACTCAACTCGAAGTTGCAACACGAAAAAGTGATTTTTTGTGCGATGGACTCACGCCATCACTGCCCAGCCAGCGGTTGTCTCAGAAGGCAGAAAGCCCGGCCCCTTTGTCAGGGCGAGGTCTCCTGATCGGATGGTTTTGGTGATTGTCGGGGGATAAGCTTTGGCTGGGCAGCTTGCGGGGCACGGTAGACGAGGGGTGCGCAGATTGAACCCGCTTTGCTGCCCCCCCTTCGCCCTTTATGTCGGCAGGGATGCAGGCCCCGCCCAGCGCAGCCGCCCAAGGGCGCGCTCGCCATCAGATGCGCGCAGGCTGACGTCTGGCGTCAGATGATGATGGGTCAGTCAGGCCCCGCCCCAGCGGGGCGGGGCCTACGGCTCAGACGCGGCGGACGCCCCAGGAATAGGGCATGCTGCCCTTGACGAAGCCGGTGAGGTCGGCGCGATAGGCAGTGCGGGAGACGAACTGTCCGAGCGGGATCGTCGCCACCTCGTCCTGCGCCAGCTTGTTGATCTGGTCGGCCAGTTCCTTGCGCGAAGCGTCGTCCGGCGCATCCAGCCAGGACTGGATCATCGCCTCGATCTTCGGGCTGCTGTACCAGCCGAACCAGCCCTGCCGGCCCGTGCCCTTCACCAGCGAGGAGACGCCGGGATTGGCATAGGCCATGGCCGAGCCATAGGTGTGGAAAATGCTCCAGCCGCCCTTCTCCACCGGCTCCTGGCTGGCGCGGCGCTGCACCACCGTGCCCCAGTCGGTCTCCGCCAGCTCGACATTCATGCCGATCCGCTGCAGCACGTCCGCGGTGAGCTGCCCGTGCGGGCCGATCAGCGGGAAATCGGTGGGGTTGATGATGACCACCTTCTCGCCGGCATAGCCAGATTCCGCCAGCCGCGCCTTGGCACGATCGAGGCTGCGCGGCGGCCGCGCCAACTCCGAGAGATCCTCGGTGCCGTAGGGCGTGCCGCAGGGGAACAGGCTGTGACATTCGCGCCAGAGCGAATGGTCCTGGCCGATGGTGACCTGCATGTAGTCAGCCTGGTTGACGGCCAGCGCGACAGCCTGCCGCACCTTCAGCTTGTCGAAGGGCGGATACAGCTGGTTCAGCCGCATCAGGCTCAGAAAGCCGGCGGGGAACAACGTGTCGAGCTTGATGCTGCGGTTGCGCTGCAGGACGGACAGCAGATCGTTCAGCGGCTGCTCGACCCAGTCCACCTCGCCGGCCTGCAGCGCGGCGGCGGCGGTGGCAGGGTCGGACATGATGTGCCACTCGACGCGGTCGAAATGCGCCACCTTGCCGCCGCTGGCCCAGTCCGGCGCTTCCTGCCGCGGCTGATAGCCCTCGAACTTGGTGTAGACAGCCCGGCTGCCGGCGACGAACTCATCCGCCTTGAAGCGGAACGGGCCGGAGCCGATCACTTCCTTGAACTGCGTGCTGGCATCGGTACGCGCCACCCGCTCGGGCATGACGAAGGCAACGTTGGCGTCCGGCTTGGCGAGGGCGTCCAGTAACATCGGGAAAGGCTTGGTCAGGCGGATTTCCACCGTGCGGTCATCCGCGGTGCCCCATTTCTCCACCACCTTGGCCAGAAGCTGACCGAATGGGTCACGCTTCGACCAGCGCTCCAGGCTCGCGGCGGCATCAATGGCGCGCACCGGCTCGCCGTCATGGAACTTCAGCCCCTCGCGCAGACGGATGCGCCAGACCCGGCCGTCATCCGAGACAGTATGGCCCTCCGCCATCTGCGGTTGCGGCTTTTGCTCGTTATTCACCGCATAGAGCGTGTCATAGATGTGGTAGCCATGCATCTGGGTGACGATCGCCGAGGTCCAGATCGGATCCAGGGATGTCAGATTGGCTTGGGGAACAAAGCGCAGGGTGCCGGCGCGGCTGCCCTGCCCCAAAGCGGGCCGGGAGAGAGTGGGTAAAGCGAGAGCAAGACCGCTCAGCCCAGCCCCCTGGAGGAGTGCGCGACGTTGCATGACCGTTTCCTTCCCTATGCCCGCGAACGGGAAACACGAGGCTAGGCAGCGCATCGGCGAAGGGTCAAGGCGGAGCGGGCCCTCCAGGTGCTGCAGCGCGCAGCGCGGCATCTTCACCTTGGGCGAATGCATGGGCCATACTGCCCGAGAGCGCTCGGAACAGATAATTGAAGGCGCGGTGGCGACGTCAAATGAGTCGAGCGCCCATGTCATGGAGCGGCCGTCGGAGAGATGAGGCACAGAGCCGCTGGTTCTTGGACATGGCTCGAGATGCCGGGCTGCGAAGAGAAGTGAGTCCTACACGGACTGCGCAAGATGGCAGGCGACGGCCGGCTGAGGCGGCCTTCAGCGCGCACCGGATCGCGCCGTCACCACGCATAAAGGCGGTGGCAGAGGTGGAACACTCCACGTGCGCAGTGGATCAGGAACGGCTCGCGACGGCGGCAATCCTGCGCGTCAGGGGACACGACGCGAACAGGCGCGGCCAAACCCGCATCTAAGCGGCCGATATAGCCAGGGTTTGGCGGGATGGCGTCCCCAACGGGATTCGAACCCGTGTTACCAACGTGAAAGGCTGGTGTCCTAGGCCTCTAGACGATGGGGACCCATAGCAATCCAAGCAGTCGCCCGGCGTGGAGCCGTTTGGCTGCCGGAGGGCGGCGGGTTACTAACCCACCCGTTGGAGCCCGTCTAGCCCTCACCACGCCGGAGGGGAGCTTTGTTGTCACTCCCGCTCTAAGCGCGCGCCGCGTCCTGTAGATGGAGGCTGGGCGTGACGGAGCCATTCCAGTGTTCCGCGCGCAGCACGCCAGCCAAATGCACGGGAACGCCGCCGCTGCCCATCAGCAGTTCGGCCAGTGGCCCGTCTTTGGCCCGGAAGCACACCGCCTTGAGGCGCCCCCCGCCCTCGCCCTCCACGAAGGCGCGGATTGTCTGACTCTCCTTCCCCACCCGGTCGGCACGAACGATGCGAACACGCGGGAGAGCGAAGACAGGCTCCTCGTTCCCGGCACCGAAGGGGCCGAGGCGCGCTATCTGCGAGGCCATCTCGGCGGTCGCCGCCGGCACCAGCAGCGTGCCGTCGAGCACCAGCTCGGCGCTGGCCGGCAGCTTGGCGGCATGGGCCAGCCGCTCGTTCAGGAAGGCGTGGCACTCGTCCCGGCGTTCCAGGCGAAAGGAGAAGCCCGCCGCCATCGGATGCCCTCCCCCGGTCTCCAGAAGGCCCGCCTGACGGGCCGCAATGATGGCCGCGCCGAGATCCACGCCCGGCACCGAACGCCCCGAGCCTTTCGCCAGCCCGGCCTCCACACCGGCCACGCAGACGGGGCGGTTGAACCGCTCCTTCACCCGCCCGGCGACAATGCCGACGACGCCGGGATGCCACCCCTCGCCGCAAACCAGCAGCACCGGGTGCCCGGCCTCGGCCTGCATCTGCGCCTGCGCGAAGGCCTCCGCCAGCACGCCGCTTTCCACTTCCTGACGGCGGCGGTTCACCATATCCAGCCGTTCGGCGATGGCGCGCGCCTCGATCGGGTCGTCGCAGGTCAACAGCCGCAGGCCGAGATCCGGCTCGCCGATGCGGCCGGAGGCATTGATGCGCGGCCCCAGGAGGAAGCCCAGCGTATAGGCGGATGGCGCCTCGCGCGCCTGCACCACCTCCAGCAGGGCGGCGATGCCGGGGCGGCCGCCACGTGCCATCACCTTGAGCCCTTGGGCGACAAAGGCGCGATTCAGGCCGGTCAAGGGCATGACGTCGCAGACGGTTGCCAGCGCAACCAAGTCCAGGAAGGTCAGCAGGTTCGGCTCGGGGCGGTCCTTGAAGAAGCCCTCGCGGCGCAGGACGCGCAGCGTCGCCACGGCCGCCATGAAGCTGACCGCCGCGGCGCAGAGGTGCCGCAGCCCGGAAGCGCAATCCAACCGGTTCGGGTTCACCGCCGCCGCGACCACGGGGACCGGGCCTTCGGCCTTGTGATGGTCCAGCACCACCACATCGGCCCGCCCCTGCGCCGCCTCCAGGGCCTCATGCGCCGCTATACCGCAATCGACACAGACCACCAGCGTCGCGCCTTCGGCACAGAGCGCCGCGATGGCGGCGGCATTGGGGCCGTAACCCTCCTTCAGCCGGTCCGGCACATAGGCGCGCACGGGGCAGCCCAGCTCGCGCAGGAAGCGCACCATCAGCGCGCCAGCGCAGGCGCCATCGACGTCATAATCGCCGAAGACAGCCACGGATTCGCCGTCCCGCGCCGCCTTGGCCAACCGCTCCGCCGCGCGATCCATATCCACCAGGACGCAAGGATCGGGCAGCAGCGCACGCAGCGTCGGCTCGAGGAAAAGCGGCGCCTGCTCCGGCGCGATACCCCGCGCCGCCAGCAATTGGCCCAGCAGCTCCGGCAGGCCGAGGCGCTGGGCGATGGCAAGCCCCACTCGCGCATCGGCTTGGCGCCAGGCCCAGCGGCGGCCCAGCGCGGAGCGGGCGACGCCGAGCACCGGCGCCCCCTGCTCCGGATGTGCCGCTGCCAGCCCCTCAGGCAACGAAGGCGCTCGGCTTCAGGCTGAAGTTGTGGTGCCCCTCGATGTAGCGCACCGTGCCGGTCTTGCTGCGCATGACGATCGAGTGGGTATAGGCGCGGGTGCCGCTGCGGCGCACGCCATGCAGCATCGGCCCGCCGGTGACGCCGGTCGCGGCGAACATCACCTCGCCCCTCGCCATGTCCTGAACGCCGAATTTCCTGTGCGGATCGCTGAGGCCCATCTCCTTGGCGCGGGCGATCTGCGTGTCATCCTCGTACAGCAGGCGGCCCTGCATCTGGCCGCCAATGCAGCGCAGGGCCGCGGCCGCCAACACCCCTTCCGGCGCGCCGCCGGAACCGAGATAGAGATCCACGCCGGTGTTGGGCTGCGAGACCGCGATGACACCCGCTACGTCGCCATCCGGGATCAGCATGATGCGCGCGCCAGCCTCGCGGCAGGCCTTGATGATGTCCTTGTGGCGATCGCGGCCGAGAATGCAGACGACGAGGTCGTTGATCTCCACCTTCTTGGCGCGCGCCAGCTCGCGCAGGTTCTCGCCCGGCGTGGCGTCGAGGTCCACCACGCCGGCCGGCAGATCCGGGCCGACGGCGATCTTGTTCATGTAGATGTCGGGCGCGTGCAGGAAGCCGCCCTTCTCCGCCACGGCCAACGTGGCGATCGAGTTCGGCCCGCCGGTGGCGCAAATATTGGTGCCTTCCAGCGGGTCGACAGCAATGTCCACCTCGGGCCCGCCGGCGCCGATCTTCTCGCCGATGTAGAGCATCGGCGCCTCGTCCATTTCGCCCTCGCCGATGACGACGGTGCCACTGATATCTACCGTGTCAAAGGCCTTGCGCATCGCGTCCACCGCCGCACCGTCAGCGGCGTTCTTGTCGCCGCGGCCGATCCAGGCGCTGGCGGCCAGCGCTGCCGCCTCGGTGACGCGCACCAGTTCAAGGGCAAGGTTGCGATCTACAGGGGTGGTGTCGCGACGCATGAGAGGCTCCTATTCTTCCCGGACGCGGGAGGCGGTGAAAACCGTCCCGCTAACGCTTGTCAGAAGGATTCGATGCGAATCAAAGCGGGAGGTTCAAGCACTGCCTCCAACGCTGTGATCCGCGTCAGCGCATCGCGCATCGACGCTTCCTGGCAGCCATGCGTGGTCAGGACCACCGGCACCGCCTCTCCGGGCGCGCGGCCGCGCTGGATCATGGATTCCAGGCTGATGCCGTAGTCGCGCAGCACACCCGTCACATCGGCGATGACGCCCGGTCGGTCGAGCACCATCAGGCGCAGGTAGTAGGCACCATGATGGCTCGCCATCGGCAGGGCGGGAATGGCGGAGAGCGCCGCATGGGCCGCACCCCAGACAGGCGTGTGGCGATCGCGGGCGATATCGATCAGGTCGGCCACCACGGCGCTGGCGGTCGGCCCCGCCCCGGCGCCGCGTCCTTCCAGCACCACCCGGCCGACGAAGTCGCCCTCCGCCACCACGGCGTTGAACACCCCGTCCACGCGGGCGATCGGATGACTGGCCGGCACCATGCAGGGATGCACGCGCGCCGAGACGCCCGCCTCCTCCTGCTGGGTGATGCCCAGCAGCTTGATGCGGAAGCCGAGCTCCTCCGCCAGCGCGATGTCGAGCGCGGTGATGTTGCGGATGCCCTCGACATGCACGGCGCTGAACTCGACCGGCCGGCCGAAAGCCAGCGCCGCGAGGATGGCCAGCTTGTGCGCCGCATCCACGCCGTCGATGTCGAAGGAAGGATCGGCCTCGGCATAGCCCAGCCGCTGCGCCTCGGCGAGCACGTCGCCGAATTCGCGCTTCTGCTCCCGCATGCAGGTGAGAATGTAGTTGCAGGTGCCGTTCAGGATGCCCGTCACACGGCTGATGCGGTTGGCCGCCAGCCCCTCGCGCAGTGCCTTGATGGCCGGGATGCCGCCGGCCACCGCTGCCTCGAAAGCGAGCGTCACGCCCGCGGCCTCGGCCTTCTGCGCAAGCGTCGCACCATGCAGGGCGAGCAGCGCCTTGTTGGCCGTCACCACTGGCCGGGCAGCGGCGAGCGCCGCCTCCACTGTGCCGCGCGCCGGCCCGTCGCTGCCGCCGATCAGTTCCACCACCACATCGGCGCGCGCCTCGGCGGCCATGGCCACCGGGTCCTCGTACCAGCGCAGCCCATCGAGCGAGACGCCGCGGTCGCGGTTGCGGTCGCGCGCCGCCACGGCGGTGACGACGATGGGCCGGCCGGCGCGGGCGGCAATCAGTTCGGCATTGTCGCGCAGCAGGGCGAGCACGCCGGCGCCGACCGTACCCAGGCCGGCGACCGCGACGGAAAGCGGACGGTTCATTCTTTCACCAGTTCAGCGGAAGCGCGCGGCACCGGCTCACTCGCCGGGCCGCCATTATCAGTCGTGAGGAAGCTTCGGATGCCGCGCAGGGCCTGACGGATGCGCTGGGTGTTCTCCACCATGGCAATGCGTACATGGCCATCACCATGCTCGCCGAAGCCGATACCCGGCGCCACGGCCACCTTCGCCCGGGCGAGCAGCAGCTTGCTGAACTCGACGCTGCCGAGGTCGCGGAAGCGCGGCGGGATGGGCGCCCAGACGAACATGCCGGCCTCCGGCACCGGCACGTCCCAGCCGGCCTGCTTCAGCCCCTTCACCAGCACGTCGCGCCGGTCGCGATAGAGCTTGCGCATCGCCTCGATGCAGTCCTGCGGCCCGTTCAGCGCGGCGACGGAGGCCACCTGGATCGGCGTGAAGGCGCCGTAGTCGAGATAGGACTTCACCCGCGTCAGCGCCGCGATCAGCCGCGGGTTGCCGGCGGCGAAGCCCATGCGCCAGCCCGCCATGTTGTAGGTCTTGGACATCGAGGTGAACTCGACGGCCACCTCCTTAGCGCCCGGCACCTGCAGGATCGAGGGCGGCGCCTTGTCGCCGTAGTACAGCTCGGCATAGGCGAGGTCGGAGAGGACGAAGATCTCGTGCCGGCGGGCAAAGGCGACGATCTCGCGATAGAAGTCGAGATCGGCCATCAGCCCGGTCGGGTTGGAGGGGTAGTTGACGATCAGCGCCGTCGGCTTCGGCACCGAGTGGCGCACGGCGCGCTCCAGGGCGCGCAGCATCTCCTCGTCTGGGGCATGCGGCACCGAGCGCACCGAGGCGCCCGCGATGATGAAGCCGAACTGATGGATCGGATAGCTCGGGTTGGGCACCAGGATAGTGTCGCCCGGCGAGGTGATGGCCGCGGCCAGGTTGGCCAGCCCTTCCTTGGAGCCGAGGGTGGCGACCACCTCGGTCTCCGGGTCGAGCTTCACCTCGAAGCGGCGGGCGTAATAGCCGGCGAGCGCCCGTCGCAGGCCGGGGATGCCCTTGCTGGCCGAATAGCCATGGGTATCCGGGTTCTGCACCGCCTCGATCAGCTTCGCCACGATATGCGGCGGCGTCGGGCTGTCCGGGTTGCCCATGCCGAGATCCACGATGTCCTCGGCCGCGGCGCGGGCCTTCGCCTTCGCCTGGTTCACCTCGGCGAAGACATAGGGCGGCAGGCGGCGAATGCGGTGGAATTCCTCGGTCATGGCGGAGGTCCGTGAAAACTGGCCCAGGCAGGATAGAGCAGATCCGCCGCCGGCGGAATCGCGGCGGCGGGGAAGCACTTACAGCCGTGGTGGCGGCGGCGCCAGGAATTCGGCGGGCGGCGGCGCCGGCGGGGCGCCGGGATCCGCGGGCAGTTCAGGGGCAGCCGGCGGAGCGCCGGGCGCGGTGCCTCCCGGCGGAGCCGCCTCCGGCGCCTGCGGACGAACCGGCGGCGCGGCGGCCAGGCGGGGCGCGGCCGGCGGGCGCAGCGGCACCTCGCCCAGGCTTTCGGCCCCGGCCGGCGGCGGCGGCACCGGCTCGCCGGGCGTGATCGGCTCGCGCGACTGGGTGCGGGCGGCCTCCAGCCTGCGGGTCAGCGCCTCCCGCTCGGAGGCGGCGCCCCGCGGCGGCGCCGGTGGCACGGAGGCCAGATTCGGATAGGGCTGCTCGGCACCGGGCGGCGGCGGGCGCCCGTCCAGCGGCGTACCGAAGGCGCGCTCCCAGAAGCGGCCCGGCGCCTCCGCCGCGCCGACGCACCCCGCCAGCAGAAACAATGCGCCAAGGGCAAGGCCGCACCGCGCCGCCTCGGCTTGATGCCCCCTGATCCGGGCTCTACCCTGTTGGCGGCCCTGACCGGCGCGCTGATCCATGCTCCGTCCTCTCCTCGCCCTCCTGAGGGCATTAGCCCGAAAGCCGGGCCGGGAGGAAGGCCACCGCAGCCGAGGGATGGTGCCGGCCGGGGACAACAAGAAGGCGCCGCAGGCGCGGAGGGACGCATGACCATCGAAGACACGCCCCCGGACCCCGGTGCATTCCGTCTGCCCGACCCCGCCCTGGTTTCCCGCACCATGGCCCAGGTGGCCGAGCGGGGGCAGCGCATCGTCACCGACTTCCTGAAGCGGCAGGCCGAGACCGGCCCTGATGGCCAGCCCGTCGGCGCGGACCCGATGCAGCTTGGCGCCGCCTTCATGGACATGGCGGCGCGGCTCATGGCCAACCCCGCGCGGCTGGTGGAGGCGCAGCTCGGCTTCTGGCAGGACTACCTGACGCTCTGGCAGAACACCGCCCGGCGCATGTGGGGCGACGAGGAGGTGAAGCCTGTCATCGCCGAGGATCCGAAGGACCGCCGCTTCAAGCACGAGGACTGGCGCGACAACGAGGTCTTCGACTTCATCAAGCAGTCTTACCTGCTCTCGGCGCGCTATTTCACCAATGTGGCGCGCGCGGCCGAGGACCTCGACCCCAAGACGGCGCAGAAGGTCGATTTCTACACCCGGCAGTTCGTGGACGCGATGAGCCCCTCGAACTTCCTGATGACCAACCCCGAGGTGCTGCGCAAGACGGCCGAAACGGGCGGCGAGAACCTGCTGCGCGGCTTGCAGAACCTGCTCTCCGACCTGGAGCGCGGCAAGGGCAAGCTGCGCATCCGCATGACGGACGAGAGCAAGTTCCGCATCGGCGAGAACATCGCCGTCACGCCCGGCAAGGTCGTGTACCAGAACGCGCTGATGCAGCTCATCCAGTATGCGCCCACCACCGAGAAGGTGCTGAAGCGGCCCCTGCTCATCATCCCGCCCTGGATCAACAAGTTCTACATCCTCGATCTGCGGCCGAAGAACAGCTTCATTCGCTGGGCGGTGGCGCAGGGGCACACCGTCTTCGTCATCTCCTGGGTGAACCCGGACGAGACGCTCGCCGAGAAGAGCTTCGAGGACTACATGCTCGAAGGCCCTTATGCCGCCCTGGATGCGATCCAGCAGGCGACCGGCGAGAAGGCGGTGAATGCCATCGGCTACTGCCTGGGCGGCACGCTGCTGGCCTGCACCCTGGCGCATATGGCGGCGAAGCGGGACGCGCGCATCAAGTCCGCCACCTTCTTCACCACCATGATCGATTTCGCCGAGGCCGGCGAGCTTTCCGTCTTCATCGACGAGGAACAATTGCAGTCGCTCGAGGAGCGGATGCAGCGGCGCGGCTATCTCGAAGGCCGGGAGATGGCCGCCACCTTCAACATGCTCCGCGCCAACGATCTGATCTGGTCCTTCGTGGTGCAGAACTACCTGCTCGGGCAGGAGCCCTTCCCCTTCGACCTGCTCTACTGGAACGACGACAGCACGCGCATGCCGGCGGCGATGCACAGCTTCTACCTGCGCCGCATGTACCAGCAGAACGACCTGGTGAAGCCCGGCGCGATCACCCTGGCCGGCGTGCCGCTGGACGTCAGCAAGGTGAAGGTACCCGCCTATATCCTCTCAACGCGGGAGGACCATATCGCGCCCTGGAAGAGCACCTACCGCACGACGCAGATTTTCCAGGGGCCGGTGCGCTTCGTGCTCGCGGCCTCGGGACACATCGCGGGGGTGGCTAACCCGCCCGAGTCCGGCAAGTACAGCCACTGGATCTCCGAGGAAACGCCGGAGAAGCCAGAGAGCTGGTTCGAGAATGCCACGGAAATGGCCGGCTCCTGGTGGCCCGACTGGCACCGCTGGGTGACGTCCCTCGACAGGACGCAGGTGCCGGCGCGGCAGCCGGGAGCCGGTGCGCTGCCGGCGCTGGAGGACGCGCCCGGCAGCTATGTCAAGGTGATGGCGAGCGACTGATCCGCACGGCAGGGCGGGAAGCAGTTCCCGCCCCACCTTTTCAGCGGCTGCTGTCGCGGAAGTCGGCGTTCCGCCAGTTCCGGTCCTTGCGGCCAGCGTCACCACTCCGGGCCCGCGGCGGCATGGAGCCACGCCCGGCGCCCGGCGCCCGATGCTGGCCGTGGCCACCTGCGGAGCCCTGCGGGCGGCCGCGGCCCCGCGGCGGCTGCGGTCGGGCAGCCTTCGGCGCCCCGGCCGCGGCTTCCGCCTTGGCTGCCTCGCTGCGCCGGTCCTCGGCCGGAATGCGCATGGCGATCAGCTTCTCCACCGCCTTCAGCTTCGCCAGCTCGTCCGGCGCGCAGAAGGCGACGGCCTCGCCACTCGCCCCGGCGCGCGCGGTGCGGCCGATGCGGTGCACATAGGCTTCCGGCGTGTCCGGCAGGTCGAACTGGAAGACATGGGTCACGCCGTCGACGTCGATGCCGCGGGAGGCAATGTCGGTCGCCACCAGGATCGGCGCGCGGCCGTTGCGGAACTCCGCCAGCGCCCGCTCACGCTGGCCCTGCGAGCGGTCGCCATGGATGGCATGGGCATTGATGCCTTCGGCCACCAGGTGCTTGGCCACGCGGTCGGCGCCGTGCTTGGTGCGGGCGAAGACCAGGGCGCGGCCGATCGCCGGGTCGCGCAGCATCTCGGCCAGCAGCAGGCGCTTGCGGCTGGCGTCGATATGGATCAGCCGCTGCTCGACACGCTCGGCGGTGGAGGCGACGGGCGTTACCGAGACCTTCGCCGGGTCCTGCAACAGCTCGTTGGCAATCTTGGCGATCTCGGTTGGCATGGTGGCGCTGAAGAACAGCGTCTGCCGGTTCTTCGACATCATGCCGGTCAGGCGGCGGATGGCGGGCCAGAAGCCGCGATCCAGCATCTGGTCGGCCTCATCCAGCACCAGGATCTCGACCGTCTGCAGCCGTGCGGCGCCAGCCTGCACGTGGTCGAGCAACCGGCCCGGCGTGGCCACCAGGACATCGACACCGCGGGAGAGCGCCTGGATCTGCGGCCGCGCCCCGACACCGCCGAAGATGACGGTGGAGGAGAGGCCCATATGCCGGCCATAGGCGCGGATATTGTCGTGGATCTGCGAGGCCAGTTCCCGGGTGGGCGAGAGGATCAGCGCCCGGCAGCCGCCGCGCGGCGCCTGCGCCCGGCGCGCGGCCAGGTGGTGCAGCAGCGGCAGCGCGAAGGCGGCCGTCTTGCCGGTGCCGGTCTGGGCAATGCCCAAAAGATCCCGCCCCTGCAGCACCAGCGGGATCGCCTGGGCCTGAATCGGGGTCGGGGTCGTATACCCTTCCTCGGCCAGCGCGCGCAGCAGCGGCTCGGCCAAGCCGAGGGCAGTGAAGTCGGTCATAAGACACATCCAGGGTTCGGCACCGACCAATGCGGCCGCGCCGGTTGAGGGCTCAGGACGCCCCGCGTGGATGGGTCGTACCGAAACACAGGAAAGCCGGGGCATTTGTCGCCCGGGGCCCTGGCCAGGGCTGCCGCCGCCTCGGAGCGGGGCGCGCCTTCACGCAACCAGGGCACGGCCGGCAGCCAGAGGGCGCCGACGCCGCTCATATGCGCGTCCGCCGCTCATGACGCAAGTGCGAAGACGCGCCCGGCCCGCACCCCTGCCCCGCTTCCGAGGCGCGCGCGCAAAAACGGCCGGGGTGTTGCCACCCCGGCCGCCCGAGATTCTCCGTCAGCCAGCCGTCAGGCGGCGAGCGGCGCGTCCTTCTCGCCTTCCAGCACGGGCTGCTGCCGCGGCTGCGCGTTGGCGATCGGGATGCGACGAGGCTTCAGCGCCTCAGGCACCTGGCGCTTCAGCGCCACATGGAGCAGACCGTTGGTGAGCTCGGCCCCCTCGACCTGGATGTGGTCAGCCAGCACGAAGCGGCGCTCGAAGGCACGGCCGGCGATGCCACGATACAGGAAGCGGCGCTCCTGCTCGGGTTGCTCGCTCGCCTTGCCTGCCACCAGCAGAACGTTGTCCTGCATGGTAATCTCCAGGTCCTCCGGCGCGAAGCCGGCCACAGCCATGGTCAGGACGTAGGAGTCCTCAGCGGTCCTCTCGATGTTGTAGGGAGGATAGGACGGACCCTCCGCGGCGGAGCGGGCGGTGTCCATCAGCCGCGTCAGGCGGTCGAAGCCGATGGCGGAACGGAACAGCGGATCGAAAGCGTTCATGATTCAGGAGCCTCCTTGGGCAAGCAAGGTCCATTGTGCGGCGGCGTGGCGCTCTTACGGGCCCCCGATCGGGCGACCCCTTCGCAACCCTGCCGCGCCAGCGCCCCCGAAGCCGGGCGCCGCTGGCGGCCCTGAAATGGAAAGCGCCGCGCCCCGGTTCAAGGGGGAGCGGCGCCAATTCGGGTTCGGCTTTGTGAGAGCCGCGCTCAGGCCTTCTTGCGCGCGCCGATACCGGCGAACTTCTTGTTGAACTTGGCGATCTGGCCGCCGGTGTCGATGATGCGCTGCTGGCCGGTCCAGGCCGGATGGGACTTCGGATCAATGTCCAGGCGGAGGGTGTCACCTTCCTTGCCCATGCAGGACTTGGTCTTGAAGGTGGTCCCATCCGTCATGATGATGGTGATCTCGTGATAGTCCGGGTGGATATCGGGCTTCATGGCGCACTTTTCTCTGCTGGAGCAGCCGATGCCGACCGGCCGCACGGAAGCGCCGCTTCTAACCGCCAGGGGCCTGCGGCGCAACAACGGATGCCGCCCGGGCCCTCCGCCCCACCCTCCGGCCAGCGGCGATTGACCAGTCCGCGCCGGTCCCCGATCCTGCGCGCGCGCCCGGCACCGAGGGCCGGCATCACCCAGCAACGGGAAGGAAACCCATGCGACTTCAGGGCAAGATCGCGCTCGTCACTGGCGCCGCCTCCGGCTTCGGCCAGGGCATCGCGGAGCGCTTCGCGAAGGAAGGCGCCCGTGTCGTTGTCGCCGACATGAACAAGGCGGGCGCCGAGAGCGTGGCCAAGGCCATCGGCAACGGCGCCATCGCGGCGGGTGGCGACGTGTCCAAGGGTCCTGACGTCCAGGCCCTGGTGGATGCTGCCCTGAAAGCCTTCGGCGGCCTCGACATCGTGGTGAACAACGCCGGCACCACGCACAAGAATGGCCCCATCCTGGACGTGGACGAGGCGACCTTCGACAAGGTCTATGCCGTCAACGTCAAGTCGATCTTCTGGATGACGCAGGCGGCGCTCCCCGTGCTGCGCAAGCAAGGGCGCGGCGGCTCCATCATCAACATTTCCTCCACCGCCGGCCTCCGGCCGCGGCCAGGGCTGGTCTGGTACAACGGCACCAAGGGCGCGGTGAACACCATCACCCAGGCCATGGCGCTGGAGCTGGCCCCGGAGAACATCCGCGTCAACGCCATCTGCCCGGTGATGGGCGCGACGGGGCTGCTGACCGACTTCATGGGCACCGAGGACACGCCGGAGAACCGCGCCCGCTTCATCGGCACCATTCCGCTCGGCCGCATGTCCACACCGCATGACATCGCCAATGCCTGCGTCTGGCTGGCCGAGGACCAGACCAGCTTCATCACCGGCGTGCTGCTGCCGGTGGATGGCGGCCGTACCGCTTGAGCAGCGGCCCGCCCGCCGACCAGGGCGGGCGGCACGGGAGTGACCCGGCGGCGCTATTCGGCCGCCGGGGTGAAGCGGGTCCAGCCCGGCACCTGGGCGGTTAGGTTGACCTCCCGCCATTTCGGGTGGCGTGGCGGCTGCAACAGCTGGGGGAACTTCTGGTTGAAACGCTCCAGGAAGCGAACGACCTTGGCGTAGCGCTCCGTGCCGGGCTTCCAGGCATAGACGGCCAGCACCGCACCCACCGCCACCGTCTGCACCGGACTCTCCTCCAGCACCAGGTTGGGATAGTCGGCGTGGCGGATGGAGGACGGCAGATAAGTCTGCAGCAGGGCGGGCGCCAGCGGCAGCGACAACAGGTGCAGGCCGTCCTCCGCGCGGAGCCCCGAGAACAGCCGCGCCGGCTTGCCGGCGACATAGACCAGCGCGGCGAGATCGCCGCGCCGTAGCCGCTCCAGCGCGAGATCCTGTGGCGAATGGACCGGCTTCACCGGCACGCCCAGGCTGTCGAAGATAAGGGACGCCGTCATCGCGGTGCCGCTGCCGCCCAGGTCCACATTCACCGACTGGCCGGCGAGATCCTCGACGCGCTCGATGTCGCGGCGGGCGAGGACATGCACTTCCTCGTCATAGAGCTTGGTGATGTACTGCACGAGTTGGCCGACGCCGGGATAGAGCCGCTCCCGCGTCACCGCCGCGAGGACGTCGGACTGGACGATCGCGATGTCGATGCCGCGCAGGTAGAGCAGGTCCGAGATGTTCTGCATCGATCCCTTGCCGACGACCGGCAGCACGCGCAGGTAATCCCCGTCATCCAGCACGGCGGCCAGGTCGGTGGCGATGCGGATATAGGTGCCGTCCACCCCGCCCGAGATCACGCCGACAGTGCCGGCATTCGCATCGCGCGTCAGTTCCGCGGCGCTCCGGCGCCCGGCGCCCTGCGCCAGGGCAGCCGGGCCGGCCAGCATGCCTGCCGCTCCGGCCAGCAGGGCGGCGCGCCGGCCCATGGAAAGCTCCCTCATCCCCCTCTCCTCCCTTCAGCGAAGCGGCCGAATCAGCGTCGCTCCAGCCGCGACAGTGGCTCGGCGGCCTGCCCCTCGCCCAAAGCGATGGCGCGCCGGTACCATTGCGCTGCCTGGGCGGGGTCGGGGCGGATGCCCTGTACGCCGATTCCGTCCAGGAAAGCCGGGTCATAGGTGCGGCCCAGCGCGGCGGCGGCCCGGCCGCTGCCCGCTTCGGCGGCATAGGTGTAGAGCAGCCGGGCCGCCGAGATGTCGCGCAAGGCCAGCATCTCGTCGGCCCGCCGCATCACGGCCTCAAGCCCGGGCGTCACGGCGCCGCGCGGCGGCTCGGGCCGGCCAGGTGTCGTGGCTGGCGCCGTGGCCGGTGGCACCGCCGGTGCAGGCGCCGGGCCTGGACTGGCCGCCGCGGCTGCGGGCGAGTGCTCCGGCTCGGGCGTGGCATTCGTTGCCGGCGCAGGGGATGGCGCGACCGGGGCGGGTGCTGGCGCGGTTGGCGCAGGCGCCGGTGCTGCATCGGCTGCGGCGCTCGTGGCCGGAGCCGGCGAGGCCGGAGGCGCGGCGGGTGACTGAGCAACAGGCGCTTCCCTCGCGGTGCTCTCCGACGATGCGGCGGACCGCGTCTCCTCGTCTGCCATCGCTTCCGCGCGGCGGGCCCAGACGGAGGCCAGCAGCGGATCCGGTGCCACGCCTTCTGCGCCGATGCCGCGCAGGAAATCCGGCTCATAGGTTCGGCCCAGGGCCGCCGCCGCCCGGCGGCTACCGCCCTGGGCAGCCTGCCGGTAGAGCAGCCGGGCGGCGGCGACATCGCCCAGCGCCAGCTGTTCCTCGGCGCGCCTCAGCAGCGCCGCCCGGTTCTCCGGGGAGAGCGCCGGAGAGGCCGTTGCGGCGGTATTCCCCTGCTCGGCCGACGCGGGTGCCGATGGTGCGCGGTCCTGCGGAGCAGCACCCGCCGGAACCGGCGGCACCCGCTCCGGGGCCTCGCTGATCGGGGGCGAGGAGGTTTCGGCGGCCCTTGGCGCCTCCGCCTGCGCCATGACCCTCGCCTCCGAGGTAGGCTGCGTCGGGGGCGGCTCGGCGGCGGGCGAGACAGCCGGCGCTGATGCCGCTCCCTCTGTGGTCGCCGTCTCGTCCGCCTTTGTCACGGCGGGAACGGGAGAGGCCACCATCTGCTCGCCCGCCGCGGGCTCGCTGCGCGCTGTCCCGCCCTCTCCCTCGGCTGCCGGCGGCGATGGCACCGCCGCTGGCTGGCTGGCGGCATCCATTTCAGACGCACGAGCCTGGCTCGCCGGCGGCTCCGCCGTCTCCACGCGCGCGAGTGGTTCCTCGGCGGCCTGCGGCTCGAGCGGCGTCGGTGCGGCGACGGGCCCGGAAGAGACCGCCTGTTCCGGCATACCGGCTTCGGCAGGGCTTCCCTGCCCTGGCCCAGCCTCTTGGCCTGTCGTCTGGTCCTCCGGTGGCGAGGCCGGCTGCACAACCGCCGGCTCAGGGGGCAATGGCGGGAGCGGCTCGGCACTGACGGTGCGCAGCATCGATGCGCCGCGAGCCGTTTCCTGCTCCAGGCCACTGATGATGTCGCTCACCCGGGCCAGCAATCGCTCCGGCGTTTCCGCCGCCTCGGCCGCTTGCTGCGGCCCCTCGTCGCTGGGTGTTTCCTGTTGCGCGCCGAGGTCGGCCATCTGTTGAGACGCGAGCGGCATGGGGTCGGCGAGCGAGGGCAATCCGTCATCCGTCGCGGAGGCCTCATCCGGATCCGCCTCCGGCTGCGCGATGTTCGCCTGCAGCCGGCTCAAGGCGGCATCAAGTTGGTCTGCCTGGGCCAGAAGCTCATTAATCTCCGCCTGCAGCGCCTCGGGCTTGCTGAGCCCTATCCGGGCCACCGGGGTGGATGGAGGCGGCACGGCCGTCGCCACGGCCTGGGGAGCGGCGGGTGGGTTCTTCTGGGCGGCCGGGCTGGCCAAGGGATATGCGGCGCCATGCGCCTCCTCGAACCATCCCGGCGCATAGAGGAGGCTGAAGCCGCCAACTGCGGCCATGGTCGTCAGGCTCAACAGGAAGAGGGGAATCGCCGAGCGTGACGGCGTGGCTGGGGGCGGCGGTTCGATGCCACCTGGCCTGGACGCACCGGGCGGATTCGTGGGGCCTTCACGCGGTGGCACATGCGGGGAAGCATTCATGGTTTGGCCCCCATCCGGCTTTTCCAGGCCAAGAAATCGCTCATGCCGGCAAGGAAGCCGGGGCCTGCCGGCCTGGACGGGCACCTCGCACGGGTCCCGCCGGGCTCGTGCCAAGCAATCACCGGCCGGAGGACCGGCCAGGTGACGCCCTTCTCGTCAATCATCCGCACGCCGGGCGAGTGGCGCGGCTGCGGCGAGGAGGAAGGAACATTCCGGCGGGCGGCAGCCACATCGCGTTGATCCTGCTTCCGGCCTTCAACCGGGTGTCGTGACAAAGACCAGCTTGATCGATGCGCCGCTCTGGAAAAGATACTGTCAGAGCCGCAAGCATAGGCAGACGCTTCATTTTCCCCCGCAAGCTGCGTGGCAATACAGGCCCCGCGATTCCAAGTTGCTTTCGGACCGATGTTTCCTCGCGCGAATGATTTGGCCTCACGCTAGGATTGCACCAGGGAATCCACAACATCTTTCGCCGTTCCAGCGGCGGCGTTCTGATCACGGAATTTGGAGCCCGCACCGCGGCGGAACCCCCCTGGCCAGTACCCCCCATTCCGCCCACCCCCCGGCTAGCCCATGCCGGTGCGGTCAGCCCCAGCGTCACGGCAGCTCCTTGTTTTCACGCGCATCCGCGCCGCCGCACCGGTCGCCTCGCCTCTGGATCTGCTCTAGTCTCCGCCCGCGTCGCAGCCAGCGGGAGTCGGCATGAACATTCTTTCGATCCAATCCTGGGTTGCCTATGGCCATGTCGGCAATGCCTCGGCCGTCTTCCCGCTGCAGCGGTTGGGTGCGGAGGTCTGGGCCGTCAACACCGTGCAGTTCTCCAATCACACGGGCTACGGCACTTGGCGCGGCCAGGTCTTCGGCGCCGAACTCGTGCACGATCTCGTGCAGGGCATCGAGGACCGGGGCGCCCTGCCCCACTGCGATGCCGTGCTGTCCGGCTATATGGGCGACGCCGCCATCGGCGAGGCCATCCTCGATGCCGCGGCGCGGGTGAAAGCGGCGAACCATAAGGCGCTCTACTGCTGCGATCCGGTGATCGGGGATGTCGGGCGCGGCATCTTCGTCCGCGCCGGCATTCCCGAATTCATGCGCGACCGCGCCGTGCCCGCGGCCGACATCATCACTCCGAACCAGTTCGAGCTGGAATGGCTCACCGGCCGCCCCGTCACCACGCTGGCGGAGGCCAAGGCTGCGGCAGCGGCGGTGCAGGCGACCATGGCACCGGAGGGGCCGCGCTGCGTGCTGATCACCTCGTTGCAGGTCGCCGAGACGCCGGAGGACCAGATCGAGATGCTGGCGGCCGAAGGGGGTGCCTTCCACCATATCCGCACACCGATGCTGCCACTCTCGGTGAACGGCGCCGGTGACGCCATCGCCGCCCTCTTCCTGTTCCACCGGCTGAAGACGGGGCAGGCCGCCGCTGCGCTGGGCGCCGCCGCCTCGTCGATCTACGGCCTGCTGCGCCGCACCTCGGAGGCCGCCTCGCGCGAGATCCTGACGGTGGCAGCGCAGGAGGAATTCGTGGCGCCGAGCCGCGTCTTCCTGCCCGAGACCTGCTAAGCGGCGCGCGGGCGCGGCCCGTGGGGCAAGCACGCCCCGCGGGCCTTTCGTCAGGCGCGCTTGACGTTCAGCGGCAGTGTCATGCCCTTGCGCTGGCCGACCAGGTTGCTGCGCCAGGCGCTGTCGATCAGGTACTGACCGAGCGGATAGAAGGGCAGATCGACGAAGAACTGCTCCTGGATCTGTCGGCCGATACGCTTCTGCGCGTCGAGGTTCGGCGCATCGAACCAGGCCAGGCGCAACTCCTCCAGCTTCGGCGCGGTGGGCCAGCCGAACCAGGCATCCTTCCCGCTGGCGCGCAACAGCGGATGGCCGCCGGGATCAGCGAGATCCATGCCACCGAACAGCACGATCAGCGTGCTCCAGCCGCCCTGATCCACTGGATTCTTGTTGGCGCGGCGCTGCAGTACCGTGCCCCAGTCGGAAGTGGCGCTCTCCACATTCATGCCGACCTTTTGCAGCATGTCGGTGGCTACGGCCGTCAGGTTGTTGTTGTTCACCACATCGGTCGGGTGAAGCATGACGACCTTCTCGCCCTTGTAGCCAGCCTCCTTCAGCGCCCGCTTCGCCGCCTCCAGGTCGCGCGGGGAGGTCAGCGCCTCCATGCCGGCATCCGAGGCCAGCGGACTGCCTTCGGGGAAGCAGCCGATACCGTCGCGCCAGAGATCCCGGTTGTCGCCCATGATGGCGGTCATGAAGTCCATCTGGCGGATGGCCGGCAGCAGCGCGCGGCGCACCGCCGGGTTGTCGAAGGGCGGGTTCAGGTGGTTCGGGCGCAGCATGGCGACCGTGCCGCCCTGATCCAGCCGTTCCACGACGATGTCGCGCGTGCCCTTCAGCAGCGGGCGCAGATCCGGTGCGACCTGCTCCCACCAGTCCACCTCCCCCGATTGCAGCGCGGCGGCGGCCGTGGCGGGATCGGAAATGATCTTCCACTCCACCCGCTCGAAATTCGCCAGCTTCGGCCCGGCGATCAGGCTGGGCGTGCCGCTGGCGGGGATGTAGTTCTCGAACTTGCGGTAGACGAGCTGGCTGCCCGAGATGCGCTCCTCGGCGACGAAGCGATAGGGCCCAGAGCCGATCACCTCGGTGAAACCGCGGACCGGGTCCTGGTCGGCGAAGCGCTCGGGATAGACAAAGCACGGGTAGGAGGAGGCCTTGGCCAGTGCATCCAGCATCGGGCCGAAAGGCTTTTTCAGGCGCATCTCGAAGCGGCGATCATCGAGCGTGCGGATCTCGTCCAGCCGTGCGGCGAGCGTCTGGCCGTGCGTGTCGCGCAGCATCCAGCGCTTGACCGAGGCGACGGCATCCTTCGCGCGGATCTTCTCGCCGTCATGGAAGGTGGGACCATCGCGCAGGGTGAAGGTCCAGCGCTTGCCATCGTCTTCAACGACATGCCCTTCCGCGAGCTGCGGGTGCGGCCGGCTCTCGGCATCGATACCGTACAGCGTGTCCCAGCACATATGCCCGTGGTTGCGGGTGGGATAGGCCGTGGTGTTCAGCGGGTCGAGGATGCTGACATCCGCCTGCGGGATGAAGCGCAGCACCCGCTGGCCATTCCCCTGAGCAAGTGCCGGCCGGACGAGGTGAGCGGTGGCGGCGAGGCCGGCGGCCCCCGCCAGGAAGCTGCGTCGCTGCATGAAGCCTACTCCCAGTTTCTGCTCTTTCTTCGGAAGGGCCACATTCTGCACTTCTGGCCCGACCGCAGGAATGGGGCTTTCTAGGGGGAGAGCACGGTGTTCCGATAGGGCACGGCGTTCGGGGCCATGCGCCAGCCGGCATTCGCATCCAGCGCGGCGACGGCCTCCTGCAGCCGGCCCGTGGCAATGGCGGCTTCCGGCAACGGCCCGGGCTCGCGCAGGCGCCGCAGGGTCATCTCGGGCCCGGCGGGGAAGACGGCCTCCGGGAAGACCGGGCGGCGGCCCGCCTCCAGCGCCCGGGCGACGTCGGCCAGGAGCGTGACGGCCTGTTCCGGCGGCGTGCTCTCCGACAGGCCGAGCGCTCGCCGCACCTCGCCCACGGCGCCGCCGAGGGAAAGGATCATGCCAGCCGGCAGTGCGGCATAGCGCGGGTCGGTCGCCAGGAGCTGCGCCAGGAATTCGAGGCGGGCGGCAGCGCGGGCGGTGCGAACCGGATCACCCGCCAGGGCGGCACCCTGGTCCGCGAAGTCCGCGGCGGCGAGATTGACGGCCTGCCGCATCGGGTCGGTGGCACCCGGAACGAGGTCCAGCGGCAGGTTCATGGCCGACTGGGGCGTACGCATCTCGGCACAGCCCGGCAGCACCGGGGCGGCCAGCAGCAGGGGCAGAAAGGCTAGGGCGAATCGACGCATGACAGCTTCCGGCAAGGTTTGCCGCCAGAATGGCCCAGCCGGGCCGCTGCGCCAAAGCGGCCGCCCGGTCCAGTGCCTGCCTTGCCGCTCATGCGCCCCCGGTCACGGGCCGGTGTCGAGCAGCTCCTGAGGCGGGCCGAAATCCCATTGCCAGACCGCGCGCTGCGTTGCCGAATTCGCTTGCGGTAGGCGCGGCAGGGCCGCGAGGCGGCTCCAGGTCTCCTCGCCGCCGGCCGTGAACACGCTCCGCGGCAGGCGTGCCGCACCCTCCCCAGCCGGTGCGGTAGCGGCGGAGACCAGCGCATCGATCACCGCCTGCGGCGGCGCGTTGCCCGGGATGGCCAACCACTGGCGCACCTCGTGGCGCGCCGCCTGCAACCCGGGTCCGACCAGCGAACCGAGATCGCGCGGGCTGCGCCCCGCCGGGATCTCCACCGCGAGATACTCCAGCTCGGCAACAGCGATGGCCACCTGATCCGGGTGGCCCTGCATCCGGGCAGGCGCGGCGAAGGTTCCGGCCGCGTTGCGCAGCGCCATGTCCATCGGCTCCTGCGTCGGTCGCAGGAGCGCCTGCGGCAGCGTGACGGGCGCCAGAGGCGCCGCACAGCCACTCAGTGCCAGGAAGGCTGCGATGAGGATCACGCTGCTCCGCATCTTTATTCTACTCCGCCAGAGAAGCCCGGTGCCGCTTGGCCAGCGCGACGTAATGGGCCGCGGTGCGATCCCAGCGTGCCCGCTCCTCGGCGCTCATCACCCGCACCTTGCGGGCCGGCGAGCCGAGCCAAAGCTCGTTCGGGCCGATGACCTTGCCGGGCGCCAGCAGTCCGCCGGCCCCCAGCATCCCGCCTTCCTCGATCACCGCGCCATCCAGCACTGTGGCGCCCATGCCGACGAAGGCGCGGTCCTTGAGCGTGCAGGCGTGCACGATGCAGGCATGCCCCACCGTCACATCGGCGCCGATGATGGCCGGCTCCCTGCCCGCGTTCACATGCACGATGGTTCCGTCCTGGATGTTGCTGCGCGGCCCGACACGGATGAAGTTGGTGTCGCCGCGCAGAACGCAATGGTACCAGATGCTGGCATCGGTCCCGATCTCGACATCGCCGATGACGGCTGCTGTGGGGGCGACGAAGGCGGTCGGATCGACGACCGGCAGGCGGCCTTCGAAGGGATGGAGCGGGCTCATTGCGGCTGCGGCTTCCTCTCGTGGCGGAGGGCGGCTTGCGCCGCCCCCTTCTTGCTCAGGCAGCCTGGGCCTTCGCGGCCTGCGGCGCCAGCCCCAGCATCAGGCCGATATTCTGCACCGCCGCGCCGGAGGCACCCTTGCCGAGATTGTCCAGCCGCGCCACCAGCACCGCCTGCTGCCGCTTGGCATTGCCGAAAACCCGCAGCTCCAGCGTGTTGGTGTCGTTCAGCGCCTCGGGCTCCAGCTTGCCGTTCTCCGGCGCAGGCACGACCTTCACCCAGTCCGATCCCTCGTAATAGGTGGCGAGCGCTGCCTCTAGTTCCGCCGGGGACGGCTTGCCGGGCAGCGTGTCCAGGTGCAGCGGGATCGAGACCAGCATGCCCTGGCGGAAATTTCCGACGCTGGGCACGAAGATCGGCCGCCGCGTCAGGCCGGAATAGAGCTGCAGTTCCGGCAGGTGCTTGTGTTCCAGGCCGAGGCCGTAGAGCTCGAAATTCGGCGCCGTATGAGCCTCATAGGCCTCGATCATCGCCTTGCCGCCGCCGGAATAGCCGGAGACGGCGTTCACCGTGACCGGGTAGTCGGCCGGGATCAGCCCGGCCGCGACCAGCGGGCGCAGCAGGGCGATGCCGCCGGTGGGATAGCAGCCCGGATTGGCCACGCGCGGGGCGACCGCGATCTTCGCAGCCTGGTCCGGCGCCAGCTCGGGCACGCCATAGACCCAGTCCGGGTCCACCCGGTGCGCGGTAGAGGCATCCAGCAGCTTGGGGGCATCGGCGCCGAGGGCCATGGCCATGGCCGCGCTTTCCTTGGCGGCGGCGTCGGGCAGGCAGAGCACGACGAGATCCACTTCCGCCATCAGGGCGCGCTTGGCCTCGGGGTCCTTGCGGCGCTCCGGGTCGATGGAGCGGAGCGCGATGCCCGGCAGGGCCTCAAGGCGCTGGCGGATGCCGAGTCCGGTCGTTCCGGCCTCGCCATCGATGAAGATCGCGGGAACTGCACCCTTGGCCATCTGGCTCTCCTTGAAGGGTCGGTAGGGATAGCAGGAAAGCAGAAAGGGCGGGTCCTTGCGGACCCGCCCTTCCCGATGAACAGCCCTTGAAGGGCCGGCACCAACGCCGGCCCGCCAGCGTCAGCGCTTGCTGAACTGGAAGGAACGTCGGGCCTTCGCCTTACCGTACTTCTTGCGCTCGACGACGCGCGGGTCGCGGGTCAGGAAGCCGGCCTTCTTCAGGATACCGCGCAGCTCGGGCTCGAAGTTGGTCAGGGCGCGGCTGATGCCGTGGCGCACCGCGCCGGCCTGGCCGGAAAGGCCGCCGCCGGCGACCGTGCAGTACACGTCGAACTGCTGGTAGCGGTCGGCCACCAGGAAGGGCTGCGCGATCAGCATGCGCAGCACCGGCCGGGCGAAGTACTTCGAGGCCGGCTTGCCGTTGATCTCGACGGTGCCCTTGCCGGGCTTCACCCAGACGCGGGCGACGGCGTCCTTGCGGCGGCCGGTGGCATAGGCGCGACCGAACTGGTCCCGCTTCGGCTCACGCGGCGCGGCGGCCTCGCCGGCGGCCGGGGTGCCGGCGACCAGGTCCTTCAGGTCGGCCAGGGAATTCGCGGTGGTCTGCTCGCTCATGGTCTTCAGGCCACCTTGTTCTTGCGGTTCAGGGCGGCGACGTCCAGCGTCTCGGGCTGCGCGCCGGCATGCGGATGCTCCGCCCCGGCATAGACGTGCAGGTTCTTCATCTGGCGACGGCCCAGCGGGCCGCGCGTGATCATGCGCTCCACGGCCTTCTCGATGACGCGCTCCGGGAAGCGGCCCTCGAGGCGCTCGCGCATCGTGCGGCCCTTGATGCCGCCCGGATAGCCGGTGTGCCAGTAAAAGACCGACTGCTCGGTCTTGTTGCCGGTCACCTTCACCTTCTCGGCGTTGATGATGACGACATGGTCACCGCAATCGACATGCGGGGTGAACTGCGGCTTGTGCTTGCCGCGGAGGCGAGTGGCGACGAGAGCAGCGAGGCGGCCGAGCACGAGCCCGTCCGCATCGATCAGCACCCAGCCCTTCTTGACCTCCGCCGGCTTCAGCGAGCGGGTCTGCGTGGTCAGCATGATGCGCTTCGTAAAGTCCTGGATCAGAAGGCCCGCCTTATGGCCGCCGCGCCGTTCCGGGTCAAGGGAAAATACTGTGGTATCATGGTACCTCAACCGTCTGAGCCGCGGAAGACGGCGGCAAACGGCGCGCGAAGAAGCGCGCAATGGCCGGCCCGGTCGCCAATACAATGAGGAAGCGGGCCATCTGCATGGCCATGATGAAGGCGATGTCCACCTGGCTGGAGGCGGCGATGATGGCCACCGAATCTGCCCCGCCCGGGCTGGTCGCCAGATAGGCGGTCAGCGGGTCGATCCCCAGCGCGAAGGTCAGGAGGGCGGCGAAGACCCCGCAGACGGCGATCAGCGCCAGGGTGGAGGCGACGACCCGCGGTAGGGCGCGCGCCGCATGCGCCAGGATCGGCCGGGTGAAGCGCAGTCCGATGCTCCAGCCGATCACGGCATAGCTGACCGCCAGCAGCCAGGGCGGCAGTTCGATGGTCATCAGGCCGAAGCCCTGCAGCAGGGCGGCGATGAACATCGGCACCAGCATGCCGCCAGCGGGAATCTTCAGGCGCCGCGCGGCCAGGGCGGCACCGAAACCTACCGCCAGGGTGACGGCGAGCGCGCCCCAGTCCACCGGCGGGAACCAGGGCGCGCTCTGCGCCGCTCCCTCCGGCACGCCGACCCAGACCCGGGCGACGATGGAGGCCACCGTCGCCACCAGCACCACGCGGAGATAGAGCATGAAGGCCACGAGCCGCACATCGGCCCCATGCGCCTCCGCCATCAGCATCATCGCCGAGGCGGCGCCGGGCGAGGAGCCCCAGATGGCGGTGGTGCCGGGCAGCACTTGGCGCCGGGCGAGCAGCCAGCCCAGCAGGCTGCTCGCTGCCAGCACGAAGATGACGCCGGCCAGGAAGACCGGCCAGTCCGCCAGCAGCTCGCCCAGGATCTCGGGCCGGATGCTGCGGGCGACCAGACAGCCGATCAGCCCCTGCGCCAGGGTGAAGGGCAAGGGTGCGATGCGCAGCCCGCCTTCGGCCACCGCGACCAGGATGCCCGCCGCCATGGCCCCCAGCAGCAGCGCCGCCGGCAGGCCGAGCAGTTCCAGCACCAGGACCAATCCCACGGAGACACTGAGCAGCACCGCCCAGCGCCCGGCCTCCGGCATGTTGGCGAGAGTGGGAAGCCGTCCCTGCTGGAGCCTCCGCAGCACCGCGCTTCAGCCTTGCCGGCGGAAGTGGAGGCGGCCGGGACGCGCGGAGGCAGGGAGGCAAGAGGCGGGATCGGGCATCGGCATCCATCCTGCGGGCCGGCACGGCCCACGCTGCGACGCAGCATGGCACGACCGGCCACGACATACGCGATGAGGCTCCTCCCGGAAAGCCGTTCTTGTGGATCGGGGGGCCAGGGTCAATGCGGCAAGGCGCTCAGCTGCAGCGCGGCCAGGGTCCGCGGTCCAGGTGGAAGTGGTCCCGATGGGCTGCGTTGTAGTCCGGCCCCAGCACCGCCCGGAAGAACCGGCAGGCGCCGTCCCGCACCTCGCGCAGGAAGGCACCCCCCTCACCCTCTCCCCAGTCCCACGCCACCCGCAGCTCGCGCCCATTGGCCAGGGTGAAGCCGGCGATGTCGATGGCATTGGCCGTGGCATGCTCGCTGCGCCGCCCTTCCGCCCGGCCATAGACATTCCGGCAGGCGAAGCTGCCGAGATGCCGCACCCGCACCACCGAGCTGCCGAAATGCCGCTGCGCCGCCGGCTGCAGCGCGTACCGCTCGAACATCTCCCAGGCGGCGGCGAGCGGACAGGTCACCACCGGCCCGGCGGGGACGAGATCGGCGCGATCACCTGCCAGCCGCACCGTATCCTCCAGAGGGCAACCATTCTCGGAAGGGCGGTCCGGCAGCCGCGTGACCGAGACGCCAGAGGCCGCGAAGGCGGCGAAGCAGACTTCCGGCTGCCATTCCATGCGGGCCAGCTTCCAGCCCGTCACCAGATTCGGCGTGTCGCGGAAGTCGAGCGGCGCGAGCGGGTCCCAGGCCGATGGCGGGCGCCAGAGATCGGCGAGGTAGAGGCCCAGCAGGGCCAGCGGCACCAGCAGCAGCGAGGACAGCAGGGCACGAAGAAACATGGTTTCGAGATGGCCCCGCCCCCGCCCGCGCGGAACCCCTGCCCCCTTGCCGGCCCGCCCGGGCGCCGTAAAGCTGTGAGCTTGTTCCTCGTGCCTGTCCCTTTGCCCCGCCGGGAGCCGCAAACCATGCCCGTCCTGAACCGCATCGCCGCCTTCCATGACGAAATGACCACCTGGCGGCAGGACTTCCACCGCCACCCCGAGACTGCTTTCGAGGAAGTGCGCACCAGCGGCATCGTGGCCGGGAAGCTGCGCGAATTCGGCGTGGACGAGGTGGTCACCGGCATCGCCGGGACGGGCATCGTCGGCATCATCCGCGGCAATGCGCCGGGCGAGCGGGCGATCGGCCTGCGCGCCGACATGGACGCCCTGCCGATCCTGGAGGAGACCGGCGTGCCCTATGCCTCCACCGTGCCGGGCAAGATGCATGCCTGCGGCCATGACGGGCACACCACCATGCTGCTCGGCGCCGCGAAGTATCTCGCCGAGACGCGCAACTTCGCCGGCACCGTCTATGTCATCTTCCAGCCCGCCGAGGAGGCAGGAGGCGGTGCCGGGGTGATGGTGAAGGAAGGGCTCTTCGAGCGCTTCCCGATGCAGCACGTCTTCGGCATCCACAACTGGCCGGGCATCCCGGCCGGCACCTTCGCCTGGCGCACCGGGCCGGTGATGGCGGCCGTGGCGGATATCGACATCACCATCACCGGCAAGGGCGCGCATGGCGCCATGCCGCACCAGGGCAACGACCCCGTGGTGATCGCGGCACAGCTCGTCACCGCACTCCAGAGCATCGTGGCGCGCAACATCGAGCCGGTGGAGGCGGGCGTCGTCACCATCGGGCGCATCGAGGGCGGGCATGCCTTCAACGTCATCCCCGAGAGCGTGCGGCTGCACGGCACCGCGCGCTGGTTCCGGCCGGAGATCGGCGACCTGCTGGAGAACAAGGTGACGGAGCTCGCCAAGGGCATCGCCGCCGCCTTCGGCGCCCGCGCGGCAGTGAAGTTCACCCGCATGTACCCGGCCACGGTGAATGACGCGGACTCCACCGCTCTCGCCGTCCGCGCCGCGAGCGCCGTCTCGGGCGAGGCACAGACGGTGGAAATGCCGAAGCCCACCATGGGCGGCGAGGATTTCGCCTTCATGCTGAACGAGAAGCCCGGCGCCTATCTGATGCTCGGCGGTGGTCGCAGCGACAACGATCCCGGCCTGCACCACCCGAAGTTCGACTTCAACGACGCCATCCTGCCGGTCGGCGCCAGCTTCTTCGCGACCCTGGCCGAGCAATTGCTGCCGCGCGGCTGATTCGGAGCGGCAACGGGCAGACAAGCCCCCGCTTCGCCCACATAGTATCCCCGGACTTGGCCTCCGGGGGTATCACCACATGAGTCGTTCGCTCCGCCTCGCGCTCACCGGCGACAGCATCCTGCAACGTCGCCTGCTCAGCCGCACCGATCCGCTGCTGCGCCCGCTCTTCGACTGCATCCGCGCGGCGGATCTCGCCTTCACCAATCTGGAGGTGCTGGCGAACGACTTCCGCGGTGACCCGGCGGTGGAAAGCGGTGGCTCGCATTTCGGCGCCCCTGCCTGGGTGCTGGACGAGCTGCGCGAGGCGGGTTTCGATCTTTTCGCCACCGCCACCAACCACTGCCTGGACTACAGCATCTCCGGCCTGCTGCACACAATGGAGGCGCTGGATGCGCGCGGCCTCTGTTATGCCGGTATCGGCCGCAACCTGGAGGATGCGCGCCGCCCCGCCTATCTGACGCACCCGCAGGGCACCGTGGCGCTGCTCTCCTGCAGCTCGACCTTCGCCGCCGGCAACGAGGCCGGCGTGCAGCGCCCGGACATGCAGGGCCGCCCCGGCCTCAATCCGCTGCATGTCGAGACCATGCACGAGGTGACGGAGGCGCAGCTCGCCGCGCTCCGCGAGATCGCCGAGCAGCTCGGCCTGGAGCGCCAGCGGCAGCAGATCGTCAAGCTCGGCTTCGGCTTCCCGCCCGAGGAAGGCGTGCTACCCATCGGCAAGATGAACTTCCGCGCCGCGGAGAAGACGGCGCTGCGCACCAAGGCGCGCGAGAAGGACGTGGAGGACATCGCCCGCTGGGTGCGCGAGGCGCGGATGGCGAGCGACCTCGTGTTGCTCAGCCTGCACGCGCATGAGCAGGGCGCGGACAAGGACCTGCCGGCCGAGTTCATCCCTGCCTTCGCCCGCCGCATGATCGACGAGGGCGCCGACCTGGTGGTGGGGCACGGTCCGCACCTGCTGCGCGGGATGGAGATCTACAAGGGCAAGCCGATCTTCTACAGCCTCGGCAATTTCATCGGGCAGAACGAGCTGGTGCCGCGCATCCCCGCGGATTCCTATACGCGCTTCCGCGCCGACCCGAGCCTGACGCCGATTGCCGTCTATCGGAAGCGGACCTCCGGGGACACCAAGGGCTTCCCCTCAGACCGCCGCTTCTGGGAGACGGTTGTGCCCTTCTGCACCTTCGAGGAGGGCCGCCTGACGGCGCTGGAAATCCACCCCGTCAGCCTCGGGCTGGGCGAGGCGGCCCATCTGCGCGGCCGCCCACGCCCGGCCGAGGGCGAGGATGCGGCGCGGATCCTGGGCTGTTTCGCCGAGCTCTCGGCGCCCTTCGGCACGCGCATGACGATCGAGGGGGGCATCGCCCGGGTGGATCTCGCAGCGGGTTGACGGCGGCGGCGGGCGCCCGGAAGCTGGGCGCGGGAAAGCCAGCCGGTTTCATCATCGAACCCACGGAAGGATACGGCATGCCCGCAGCCCTGCCCGCCCTCTCTCGCCGCGCGCTGCTCGGCACCGGCGCCGCCCTGCTGGCTGCCCCGCGACTTGGCCGCGCCGATGCGCCCCGCGTCCTACGCTTCGTCCCGCAGGCCGATCTGGCGGTGCTGGATCCGATCTTCACCACCGCTTCCGTCACCACCAACCATGCCTTCATGGTCTTCGACACGCTCTACGGCGTGGACAAGGACTACCAGCCGCATCCACAGATGGTGGCGGGCCACACCGTCGAGGATGACGGCCTGACCTGGGTGATGACCCTGCGCGAGGGCCTGAAGTTCCACGACGGCGAGCCGGTGCGCGGCCGTGACGTGGTGGCCAGCATCCGCCGCTGGGGCTCGCGCGACATGTACGGGCAGGAGGTGATCAGCGTCACCAACGAGATCACCGCGCCGGACGACCGCACCATCCGCTTCCGCCTCAAGCATGCTTTCCCCAGCTTGCCGATGGCGCTGGGCAAGGTCGGCCCGAACCTGCCGGTCATCATGCCGGAGCGGCTCGCCGCCACGCCTGCGACCAAGCAGGTCACGGAGATGGTGGGCAGCGGCCCCTACCGCTTCCTGCCCGACGAGCGCCTGGCCGGCGCACGCGTCGCCTATGCCCGCTTCGAAGGCTATGTCCCGCGCCCCGACGGCACCCCGAGCCGCACCGCCGGCCCGAAGATCGCCCATTTCGATCGCGTGGAATGGAACATCATCCCCGACCAGGCGACCGCCGCCGGCGCACTGATGGCGGGCGAGGTGGACTGGGTGGAAAGCACCAGCAGTGACATCGCGCCCATGCTGCAGCGCAGCCGCGACGTCAGGGTCAGCTACGGCGACGACTATTACGACACCATCCTGCGCTTCAATCAGCTCCATCCGCCTTTCGACAAGGTCGGCGTCCGCCACGCGCTGCTGGGCGCCATCGATCAGGAGGAGATGATGCAGGCGGCCTATGGCACCGATCCGGAAGGCTGGAAGACGGGCGTCGGCTTCTTCAATCCGGAATCCCCTCTTGCCAATGACGCCGGGATGGAGGTGCTGACCGGCCCGCGCGACTACGACAAGGCCAAGCGCGACCTCGCCGCCGCCGGCTACAACGGCGAGCGCGTGGTGATGCTGCAGGCGGACGACTACCCGACGCTGCGCGCGCTGGCCGAGGTGTCGGCCCATGTCATGCGCCAGCTTGGCATGAACGTGGAAACACAGAGCGGCGACTGGGGCACGATCAGCCAGCGTCGCTCCAATCGCGAGCCGCTGGACAAGGGCGGCTGGAGTGCCTTCTGCACCGGCCTCAGTGCCACGCTCGATCCGGCCGGACATCTCGGCCTGCGCGCCAATGGCGCGAAGGCGTGGTTCGGCTGGCCCGACAGCCCGAAGCTGGAGCAGCTGCGACAGGACTGGTTCGCCGCCCCGGATCTGGCGGCGCAGAAGCGCGTGGCGCGGGAGATCCAGCTCCAGGCCTTCCAGGAAGTGCCTTACATTCCGCTCGGCTCCTATCGCCGCCTGCAGGCGAGCCGGGCCAATCTCACCGGCTTCCCGACCGGCGCGGCCTATTTCTGGGGTGTGCGGCGGAGCTGACGCGCGCGGCCGCCGCCGCGAAACAGGAGAGATCGCATGTGCGGCCGCTATTTTCTCCAACGCGACCCGGCCGATCTGGCGGCCTATCTCGAAACCATCAACCCGTTGCCGAACCAGCCGCCATCCTGGAACATCGCGCCGACGCAGGACGCGCTGGTGGTGCGCCGGCACCCGGAGAGTGGCGCCCGCCACCTCGATGCGCTGCGCTGGGGTCTGGTGCCCCGCTGGGCCAAGGACGCCTCGGGCGGCGCCAGGCTGATCAACGCGCGCGCGGAGGGCGTGGCGGAAAAGCCTTCCTTCCGCGATGCCTTCGCCCGCCGCCGCTGCCTGGTGCCCGCCGACGGCTTCTACGAGTGGCGGCAGGAGGGAGCGCGAAAGCAGCCCTACGCCGTGGCCATGGCAAATGGCGAGCCGATGGCGCTGGCGGGTCTCTGGGAGGGCTGGAAGCAGGCGGACGGCACCTGGCTCCGCACCTTCAGCATTATCACGGGCGAGGCGAACGCCAAGCAGGCGCTGGTGCATCACCGCATGCCGGTGGTCCTGGATCGCGCGGACTGGTCAGTCTGGCTGGGTGAGGACCCCGCCGAGCCGGAGGCGCTGCTGGCCCTGCTGCGCCCCTGCCCGCCCGAATGGCTGGCCTCCTGGCCGGTAGCGACGCGCGTCGGGCGGGTATCGGAGAATGATGCTGGGCTGCTCGCCCGCGATCCGGAAGCGAATCCGCCACCCGAACTGGACGACCCGCCGGTTTACTGAACGGCGCGCTCAGGAACCGCGGCAGGTGCTGTAGGACCAGCGCGAGGAGGGCAGCGGCACGTGGTCATGCCCCTGCCCTTCAACAAGAAAGTGTTCGGCTGGTGGCTCGGCCAGCTTCGGCGCCCGCAGAGGCGCCCAGCAGGGCAGGCTTCAGTCGATCCGCAGCCCGGTCCGGTCCACCACCTTCTGGAAATGCGCGAACTGTTCCGCCAGGAAGGCCCGGGTGGAGTCGAGCGTGCTGCCATCGCTTGGCTCAGTGCCACTGGTCGAAAGCCGCTCGCGCACGGCGGGCTCCTTCAGCACGGCATTGGCAGCGCGGTTCAGCGCCGCTGCCACCTCGGCCGGCGTGTCCTTCGGCGCCACCATGGCGGTCCAGGTCGAAAGCTCGTAGCCCTCGACCCCCGCCTCGGCCAGGGTCGGCACGTCAGGGAAGTTCGGATCGCGGCTGCGCGTCGTGACAGCCAGCAGGGTCAGCGCACCGTCGCGGATCTGGCCGACGATGGAGGCGATCTGGTCGATGGCGAAGATCACCTCCTGCTTGATCAGCGCCTCCGCCACCGAACTGCCGCCGCGATAGGGGATGTGGTTGGCCGGCGCATCGGCCATGTTGCAGAACAGCGCCGAGGCCAGGTGCGAGACGCCGCCGACGCCGGAACTGGCATAGCCATCCGCGCCCTTCTTCTCCTTCAGCCGCTTTACCAATTCCGGCACGCTGCGGATGCCGGAGGCAGCGGGGACCACCAGCCCCAGCGCGCTGGTGCCGATCACGGCGATCGGCGTGAAGTCCTCCGCCGGGTTGTAGGGCGCGACCTTGGGCTGCGCCGCCGGCGCCACCGCCAGGGTGGAGGCCGAGCCGACCAGCAGCGTATAGCCATCCGGCCGGGAGCGGCGGACGTATTCGGCGCCGAGCGCGCTGCCGGCGCCGGGCTTGTTCTCCACCACCACGCGCGCCTCGGAGCCGAATTGCGGCCCCATCCGGTCGGCCATCAGGCGACCGGCGAGGTCGGTGGCGCCGGCTGGCGCGAAAGGCACGATGATGGTGATGGTGCGATCGGGATAAGCGGCCGCGGCGGCCGGCCGCACACCCAGGCCGAGCGCGGCTCCGGCCAGCGCCAGGCCGCAGAAGCCACGACGGCCGGGGCCGGCCTGCGGCAGGGGAGCGGCCTCGCCCGGCGGGAGCGGGCAAGCGGGCGGAATGCGGGACATGGGGACGTTTCCGTTCTTTATGGATTTCCAGGAAGCAATGTTTTCGCCGGCCGCAATTCATGTCAACAAGATTGTCGACAATGTGCCGGACCCTTATGGTGGCCGAAGAGCAAAGGCGCCTCACCGTCGTTCGGAGCGCCAGGATGACCGCCATGGCCGAGCCCGCCCGCAATGACATTCCGCCCGCGCTGCTCCCCGGCATTGTCGCGGAGCTGGAGGAGGACATTGTCTTCGGCCATCTGCATCCGCGTGAACGGCTGATCGAGGAGGAGCTGGCGGCGCGCTTCGGCGCCTCTCGCCACACCATCCGGCAGGCCCTGGGCGAGTTGGAACGCATGGGGCTGATCGAGCGCATCCCGAATCGCGGGGCGCTGGTGAAGTCCTACAGCCAGGCCGAGGTCGAGCAGCTTTACGCCCTGCGCGTGCTGCTGGAGACCCAAGCGGCGCAGCAGATCCCACTGCCCTCCCCGCCCGAGGCCCTGACGGCTCTGCGGGAGGTGCAGGCCCGGCACGACGCGGCGGTCGAGGCGGGCAACCCGCGCGCCGCCTTTCGCGCCAATATCGCTTTTCACCGTGCCTTGTTCGCCGGCTGCGGCAATGCCTTCCTCGCCGGCGTGATCGAGGATCTGGCACAGCGCGCGCACGGCATCCGCTTCGCCTCCCTGACCGAACCGCGCCGCCTTGCCCAGGCGCGCGCGGAACACCACGCCATGCTGGCGGCACTCGAAAGCGGCGACCGCGACACTCTGGTGCGGCTCTGCGGCGAGCATCTGCTGCCATCCAAGGAAGCCTATCTGCGCGCCCAGGGCGCCTTTCTCGCCTGAGCCCGCGCCCTCGAACCTCTGGAGGAAACCCTGCCATGACCGACAGCAAGCCCGAGCCGCACGGCCTCACCCGTGGCCTCACCAACTACGGCGACATGGATTTCGCCCGCTACCTGCGGCTTTCCATGGCGCGCTCCATGGGCCTCTCCACCAACCTGCTGAAGAAGCCTGTGGTCGGCATCGCCGCCACCTATTCCGAGTTCAACAACTGCCATCGCCTGGTGCCCGAGCTGGTGGCGGCGGTGAAGCGCGGCGTGCTGGCGGCGGGCGGACTGCCGCTGGAATTCCCCACCATTTCCCTGGGCGAGGTGTTCCTGAACCCGACCAGCCTGTTCTTCCGCAACCTGATGGCCATGGACACCGAGGAAATGGTGCGCGGCCAGCCGATGGACGCGGTGGTGCTGGTCGGTGGCTGTGATAAGACCGTGCCGGCGCAGCTGATGGGTGCGGTTTCCGCCAATGTCCCGGCCATCCAGGTCGTCACCGGCCCCATGATGACCGGCCGCTGGCGCGGCGAGCGGCTCGGCGCCTGCACCGATTGCCGCCGCTTCTGGGCCAAGTTCCGCGCCGGCGAGATCGATGCCGACACGATCGAGGAGGTCGAGGGCAACCTCGCTACGACAGCCGGCACCTGCGCGGTGATGGGCACCGCCAGCACCATGGCCTCGCTGGCCGAGGCGCTGGGCATGATGCTGCCCGGCACCGCCGCCATCCCCGCCGTGCAT
>DATMRU010000029.1:0-45000 GCA_035565935.1 Roseomonas sp. | reverse complement strand
TGGTGAGCGCCGTCGCGAGGGCAAGATCGACGTCGCCGCCGCCATCGAGGGTGAGGACGAGCGCAGCCGTTCCATGGCTTCCGTCCGCCGCGCCCGTGAGCGCGAGCGGCGGCAGCAGGAGCTGCAGCGCCTCCGCTCCGAGGGCGTGAAGGTGGTGCGCGAGGTTGTCGTCCCCGAGGCGATCACCGTGCAGGAACTGGCAAACCGCATGGCCGCGCGTGGCGGCGAGGTGGTGAAGGCCCTGTTCCGCATGGGCGTCATGGCGACGCTGACCCAGACGATCGACGCGGACACCGCCGAGCTGGTGGTGAACGAGTTCGGCCACCGGGTGAAGCGCGTCTCCGAATCCGACGTCGAGCTGGGCCTGGAAGGCGCGGTGGACGCGGAGGAGGATCTGCTGCCGCGCCCGCCGGTCGTCACGATCATGGGCCATGTCGATCACGGCAAGACCAGCCTGCTGGACGCGCTGCGCAAGACCGACGTGGCGGCGCGCGAGGCGGGTGGCATCACCCAGCACATCGGCGCCTACCAGGTGACGGTGGAGAGCGGTCAGAAGATCACCTTCATCGACACCCCGGGCCACGAGGCCTTCACCGCCATGCGCGCCCGCGGCGCCAGCGTGACGGACATGGTGGTGCTGGTGGTGGCCGCCGATGACGGCGTGATGCCGCAGACGATCGAGGCGATCCACCACGCGAAGGCGGCCGGCGTGCCGCTGATCGTGGCGGTCAACAAGATCGACAAGCAGGGCGTCAATCTCGACCGCGTGCGCAACGAGCTGCTGCAGCACGAGGTGGTGGTGGAGTCCCTGGGTGGCGACACGCAGGAGATCCAGGTCTCGGCGACCAAGGGCATCAACCTCGACAAGCTGCTCGAAGCCATTGTGCTGCAGGCCGAGGTGCTCGACCTGCGCGCCAACCCGAGCCGCGGCGCCGAGGGCACCGTCATCGAGTCGAAGCTCGACAAGGGCCGCGGCGCGGTGGCCACGGTGCTGGTCCAGAAGGGCACGCTGCACCAGGGCGACATGGTGGTGGTCGGCGCCGAGTGGGGCCGCGTGCGCGCCATGCTCGACGACAAGGGCCGCCAGCTGAAGGAGGCCGGCCCGAGCCTGCCGGTCGAGATCCTCGGCCTGTCGGGCGTGCCGGCCGCCGGCGAGCCGCTCACCGCCGTCGAGGACGAGGGCCGGGCGCGCGAGATCAGCGAGTTCCGCCAGCGCAAGCTGCGGGACAAGCAGGCCGCCGCCGCCGGTGCCGCTCGCGGCACGCTGGCCGACATGATGGCGCGCATCCAGGCGGGCGAGCAGAAGGAGGTCGCCGTCGTCGTGAAGGCCGACGTCCAGGGCTCGGCCGAGGCGCTCGGCGTCACTCTGGCGAAGTTGTCGCGCGACGAGGTGAAGGTGCGGGTGCTGCACAGCGCCGTCGGCCAGATCACCGAGAGCGACATCCAGCTCGCCAAGGCGTCCAATGCCATCGTGGTGGCCTTCAACGTCCGTGCGACGGGGCAGGCACGCGAGATGGCGCAGCGGGACGGCGTGGACATCCGCTACTACTCGATCATCTACGAGGTGGCGGATGACGTGGAGAAGCTGGTGCGCGGCAAGCTCGCCCCGATCCAGCGCGAGAAGTTCCTGGGCTATGCGCAGATCCTCGAGGTCTTCGAGGTCAAGCGCCTGGGCAACATTGCCGGCTGCCGCGTTACCGAGGGTGTGGTCCGCCGCGGCTGCGGCGTCCGCCTGCTGCGCGACGGCGTGGTCATCCACCAGGGCGAGCTGGCGACGCTCCGCCGCTTCAAGGACGACGTGAAGGAAGTCACGAACGGCTACGAGTGCGGCATGAGCTTCGCCAACTACGACGCCATCAAGGTCGGCGACCAGATCGAGTGCTACGAGACCGAGACCGTCGCCGCGGTCTGACGCCTGCGGCCGGGCCTCACCGCCCGGCCGTGAACTGACAGAAAAAAGAAGGGGGCCTGGGGGAATTCATTCCCCCGGCCTTTCTTCGTTTGGTGAAGAGTAGTTCGTCATGGCCAAGAAGCCTGCCACCCCCGGCGCCCCCAGCCAGCGCATGCTCCGCGTCGCCGAGGAGGTGCGGCACGCGCTTTCCGCCGTCTTCCTGCGCGGCGAGCTGCACGACCCTGACCTGGACGGGCGGCACATCACCGTCACCGAGGTGCGCGCCTCGCCTGACCTCAAGCACATGACCTGCTTTGTCGCCGCGCTCGGCCGGGCGGTGACGTCGGAGGAGCTGAAGGGCCTGAAGCGGGTGCAGCCTTTCCTGCGCACGCAGGTGGCGCGGGCGGTGCGGCTGAAATTCGCCCCCGAGCTGCATTTCCAGCCCGACACGGCGCTGGACTACGCGATGAAGATCGAGGCGGTGATGCGCCGCCCCGAGGTGCAGCAGGACCTTGGGCCGCGCCCGGAGGGAGAGGACGAGGCCTCTTGAGCAAGGCTGACACGCCGCCGGATACGCCCCCTGGGGAAGCGCCGGTGATCCGCACCATCGCCATGCCCGCGGACACCAATCCGGCGGGCGACATCTTCGGCGGCTGGCTGATGGCGCAGATGGATATGGCGGCCGGCAATGCCGCCGCCCGCCGCGCGCGCGGCCGCTGCGCGACCGTGGCGGTGGAGGCGATGAGCTTTCTCTCCCCGGTGCGGGTGGGTGACGAGGTCAGCCTCTATGCCGAGGTCCTGAGCACCGGCCGCAGTTCGATGCGCATCCGCGTGGAGGCCTGGCGGCGGGAGCGGGAAGGGGAGCACGCCAACCGCGTGACCGAGGCGGTCTTCACCTTCGTCGCGCTGGACGCGACAGGCCGGCCGCGGCCCCTGCCGGCGGCGTGAGGCGGCCACGCCCTTTCAATTTGCGCCGCCGCCCGGCGGGTAGTATTCCGCCGCACCCCGCCCCCGATGGGAGACCCAAGAACCTCCGGTTCTTGGCGGGAGAGCGCGAGAGGGCAGGGCCCTCCCGCAGATGCCGCCGCTCGCAAAAGAGATTTCATGCCCCGCCCCAACCGCAAACCGAAGGGCCGCCCGCTGGATGGCTGGCTGATCGTTGACAAGCCTTCCGGCATCGGCTCGACCGATGTGGTGAACAAGCTGAAGCGTGCCTTCCAGGCGCAGAAGGTGGGCCATGGCGGCACGCTGGACCCGCTGGCGACGGGCGTGCTGCCGCTCGCTTTTGGCGCGGCGACGAAGATGGTGCCTTACGTCATGGACGGCACCAAGACCTACCGCTTCACGCTGAAGTTCGGCGAGCTGCGCGACACCGACGATGCCGACGGCAAGGTCATCGAGACCTCCGAGGCCCGGCCGACGGACGAGGCGATCCACGCCGCGCTGCCGGCCTTCATCGGCGAGATCATGCAGGTGCCGCCGATCTTCTCGGCCATCAAGGTGAATGGCGAGCGCGCCTATGACCTGGCGCGGGAGGGGCAGCTTCCGGAACTGGCGCCCCGCCCGGCGCGGGTGGACCGCTTCGAGCTGGAATCCCGCCCCGATGCGGATACCGCCGTCTTCCTCGTGCAGTCCGGCAAGGGCGTCTACATGCGCTCGCTGGCGCGGGACATCGCGCGCGCGGTGGGCACGGTCGGGCATATTGCGACGCTGCGGCGGATGCGCGTCGGGCCCTTCCTGGAAGAGGCCGCGATTCCGCTGGACAAGCTGGTCGGATCGGGGGATACCCCGCCTCCTTCCCCGGATCTTCTGCTTCCCGTGACGACCGCGCTGGCCGACATCCCGGCACTGGCCCTCACGGAAGCCGAGATTGCCCGCCTCTCCTTCGGTCAGGCCATTTCCCTGGTCGAGCTGATGGGGCGGATCCCGGGCGATGCCAGCCCCGATGGCGGGCTGGTACGCGCCATGGCGGGGGAGCGCCTGAAGGGTCTCGCCAGGCTCGAATCCGGCCTTCTCAAGCCGGAGCGTTGGCTGGGCCCGGGTGAAACGACCCTCGTCGCGCCGCCGCCCACGGGCGCGGATGACGACACTGCATGAAAGGCTAAGCCGATGTCGACTGTCACCGCCGAGCGCCGCGCGGAACTGATCCAGCAATATGCCACCAAGGCCGGCGACACCGGCAGCCCGGAAGTCCAGGTGGCGCTGCTCTCCGAGCGCATCTCCTCGCTGACCGAGCACCTGAAGATCCACCCGAAGGACTTCCACAGCCGCCGGGGCCTGCTGGTGCTGGTCGGCCAGCGTCGTGGCCTGCTGGACTACCTGAAGCGCAAGAATCAGGGCCGCTACGCCTCCCTGATCGAGCGACTCGGCCTCCGCCGCTGAGCCACGCGCCGGGGGAAGCCGCTTTCCCCCGGCCCTGCGGAGCGGCGCTGCGCCGCCGCTCCGTGCGCCGTGCCAGGGCAGATTGCCCGGTTCCACGGCAGCATCGCCGCTTTCGGCCTTCTCCATCCCTCATTCGCCTCATGCATGCTCTGCCGCTCCATGGCACAGGGCTTGCATCTTCCATCGTGCTGCATTGTCCCTTTGGCTTCCCACGGGGAAATCGATGCGCCACGATTGCACCGGCCCTCTCAGACGGCTAACGGGCAGAAAGGCTGGCCTCCTTGCAGGGCTGCCCTGCTGCCGGCGCAGAGCCGCCAGCCAATGGGAGGAGCCGCCGGCGGCGAGCCGGATGGCGCAAAGAAAGGGAGTGAGAGATTGATGAAGCCCATGCGGCTTGCCACCCTGCGCGCACTCGGCGCGGCTGCCCTGGCCACCGCCGTGGCGGCCCCCGCCCTGGCACAACAACAACCGCAACCGCAACCGCCGGCCGCGCAACAGGGCGCGCCGACGATGGACGCGGTCAAGGCCCGCGGCACGCTGAGCTGCGGCGTCAACACCGGCTTGGCCGGCTTCGCCCAGCCCGACAGCCAGGGGCGCTGGACCGGATTCGACGTGGACTACTGCCGCGCCATCGCCGTAGCCTTGTTCAATGACGCCAACAAGGTGCGCTACGTGCCGCTCACCGCGCAGAACCGCTTCACGGCGCTGCAGTCCGGCGAGATTGACATGATGGCGCGCAACACCACCATGACGCTGTCGCGCGACACCTCGCTCGGCCTCGATTTCCCCGCCATCAACTTCTACGACGGCCAGGGCTTCATGGTGAAGGCCAACCTGGGCCTGAAGTCGGCCAAGGAGCTGGACGGCGCCACCATCTGCGTGCAGCCCGGCACCACCACCGAGCAGAACCTGACCGATTGGGCCCGCGCCAACAACATCAAGTTCAACCCGGTGGTGATCGAGCGGGTGGAGGAGGTGGTCGGCGCCTATGTCTCCGGCCGCTGCGACGCCTATACCACCGACGTCTCAGGCTTGGCCGCCACCCGCTCGGCGCAGTCGAACCCCAATGAGCACGTGATCCTGCCCGAGGTGATCAGCAAGGAGCCGCTGGGCCCGGCCGTGCGGCATGGCGACCAGCGCTGGGCCGACCTGGTGCGCTGGACCCACAACGCGCTGCTGGCCGCCGAGGAGCTCGGCATCACCAGCAAGAACGTCGAGGAGGTGGCTGCCAACGACACCCGCCCCGAAGCGCAGCGCCTGCTGGGCAAGACCGGCGGCCTGGGCGCGATGCTGGGCGTGGACGATGCCTGGGCGGTGCATGTCATCAAGGCCGTGGGCAACTATGGCGAGATGTTCGACCGCCACCTGAAGCCGATCGGCATCCAGCGCGGCCCGAACGCGCAGTGGACGCAGGGCGGCCTGCAGTACTCGCCCCCCTTCCGGTAAGGCGGGCCTGAGCGACCGCGGGGCCGGCGCGCCGGCCCCGCACCCCACCCCGGCGAGTGGCGCGAAAGACGCCCCGTCAGGCGGGGGCTGATGAAAAAAGCAAGAACGGGGCTTCGACATGTCCGACACCGCCGCCGATCCGAGGCTGCTGCGCGCCCCGCCGAAGCGCGGCATCCGCCTCTCCTGGGCCGATGAACGGCTCCGCGCCATTGTCTGGCAGGTGTTGGTGCTGGGGGTTGTGGGCGGCATCATCTGGTGGCTCGTCAGCAACACCGCGCACAACCTGGAAGTGCGCCGCATCGCCACAGGCTGGGGCTTCCTCTCGCGCGAGGCCGGCTTGCCGGTCGCCGAGAGCCTGATTTCCTACAACCCCACCAACACCTATGCCCGCGCCCTGCTGGTCGGCGTGCTGAACACGCTGAAGGTGGCGGTGGTGGGCATCATCCTGGCCACCCTCCTCGGCACGGTGCTCGGCATTGCCCGGCTGTCCAGGAATTGGCTGCTCTCCCGTATCGCCGCCGTCTATATCGAGGCCATCCGCGACGTGCCGCTGCTGCTGCAGCTGCTGTTCTGGTACACGCTGCTGCAGGCGCTGCCCTCGCCGCGCCAGTCATTGCACCCGATGGCGGGTGTCTTCCTCTCCAATCGCGGCCTGCGGCTGCCCTGGATCGAGTGGCAGGACGCGCACAGCTTCGCCCTGCTGGGGCTGGTGGTGGGCGTGGTGGCCACCTTCCTCTATGCGCGCCGCGCCCGCGCCAAGCAGATGGCCGACGGCCAGCCGCGCAGGGTCTGGCCGGTGGCGCTGGGCTGCATCATCGGCCTGCCGCTGCTGATCTGGCTGGCCTTCGGCGCGCCCTTCACGGGCGATATCCCGTCGCTGCGCGGCTTCAACTTCGCGGGCGGCCTGGCCGTCACGCCGGAATACTTCGCGCTGCTGCTGGGCCTCGTGACCTATACCGCCGCCTTCATCGCCGAGATCGTCCGCGCCGGAATCCAGGCGGTGGCCAAGGGGCAGTGGGAGGCGGCCCAGGCGCTCGGCCTGCAACGCGGGCTGATCATGCGCAAGATCGTGCTGCCCCAGGCGCTGCGCGTCATTATCCCGCCAATGACCAGCCAATACCTGAACCTGACCAAGAACTCCTCGCTGGCGGTGGCCATCGGCTATCAGGACATCGTCTCGATCGCCAACACGACGCTGAACCAGACCGGACAGGCCATCGAAGGCATCGCCATCATCATGATCGTCTATCTGACGATCAGCTTGTCGATCAGCCTCTTCATGAACTGGTACAATGCGCGGATCGCGCTGGTGGAGCGCTGAACCATGACCATGAACGCCAAGGGCCTTGGCCCGTGCATTGCCGCTTCATTCGGCGTCGCCGGGCCGAGGCCCGGCTATGCAGCGCAGATCGCGCTGGTGGAGCGCTGAACCATGGCCGAGATCACCGCCGAAGCCACCGCGCCCCGCGACGTCCCAGCCAGCCCCGCCGAGCCGCGGCGGCCGCCGATCCTGGCCGTCGGGCCGCTGGCCTGGCTGAAGGCCAATCTGTTCTCCTCCTGGATCTCCACCGCCGTCACGCTGGCGCTGGTCTATCTGCTCGTCCGCTGGGCCATTGGCTTCGTGGACTGGGCCTTCGTCAACGCCATCTGGTCGGTGCCGGTGACGGCGCAGGGGCCGCAGACCCAGGCCTGCCGCGCGCTTGACGGCGCCGGCGCCTGCTGGGCCGTCATCACGGAGAAGCACCGCTTCATCCTGTTCGGCACCTATCCCTATGAGGAGCACTGGCGGCCGGCGCTCTGCATCCTGCTGTTCATCGGGCTCTATATCGTCTCCGCCATGCGCCGCTTCTGGCGGCCGGTGCTGGGGCTGATCTGGCTGGTGACGCTCGTCATCATCGGCGGGCTGATGTGGGGCGGCGTGCTCGGCCTGTCCTATGTGCCGCAGGAGCGCTGGGGCGGGCTGGTCATCACCCTGATCCTCTCCACCTTCGGCATCGCGCTGGCCTTCCCGCTCTCCGTCCTGGTGGCGCTCGGCCGCCGCTCGCGGATGCCGGCGATCAAGACGCTCTGCATCCTCTATGTCGAGCTGATCCGCGGCGTGCCGCTGATCAGCCTGCTCTTCATGGCCAGCGTGATGTTCCCGCTGTTCCTGCCGGAGGGGGTCAATTTCGACAAGCTGCTGCGGGCGCAGGTGGCCATCATCCTCTTCGCCGCCGCCTATCTGGCGGAGGTGATCCGCGGCGGGCTGCAAGCACTGCCCAAGGGCCAGTACGAGGCGGCCGAGGCGCTCGGCCTCTCCTACTGGCAGAAGACCGGCTTCATCATCCTCCCCCAGGCGCTGCGGCTGGTGATCCCGCCGCTGGTCAACACCTTCATCGGCATGTTTAAGGACACCTCGCTGGTGCTGATCATCGGCATCTTCGACCTGCTGACCGCAGGCAAGACGGCGATCATCGAGCCGGCCTGGCAGGGCTTCGGCGTCGAGGTCTATGTCACGGTCGCGCTCATCTACTTCTGCTTCTGCTTCGCCATGTCGCGCTACAGCCAGTCGCTCGAGGCGGAGTTCAACCGCCACGCCACCCGCTGAGGCCGCCATGAACCGCAACCCTCGCTTCCACGGAGCCAAAGCCACATGAGCGCCACGATGGGCACGGCGGGCCAGAACTCGCAACTTGCCTCCGCCGCCCGCACCGATGGCCCGCCGGCCATCCTGCTGGACAAGGTGAACAAGTGGTACGGCAGCATGCACGTGCTGCGCGACGTCTCGCTCAATGTGGCGCAGAGCGAGCGCGTGGTGGTCTGCGGCCCCTCGGGCTCCGGCAAGTCCACCATGATCCGCTGCATCAACCGCCTCGAGCAGCACCAGGAGGGGCGCATCGTGGTGGACGGCATCGAGCTGTCCGACGACCTGCGCAGCCTGGACGCCATCCGCCGCGAGGTCGGCATGGTATTCCAGAGCTTCAACCTTTTCCCGCACCTTACGGTGCTGGACAACTGCACCCTAGCGCCGATCTGGGTCCGCCGCATGCCGAAGAAGCAGGCGGAGGAGCTGGCGATGGACTATCTGGAGCGGGTGAAGATCCCCGAGCAGGCGAAGAAGTTCCCCGGCCAGCTCTCCGGCGGCCAGCAGCAGCGCGTGGCGATCGCCCGCGCGCTGTGCATGAAGCCCAAGATCATGCTGTTCGACGAGCCGACCTCGGCGCTCGACCCGGAGATGATCAAGGAAGTGCTCGACACCATGGTGATGCTGGCCGACACCGGCATGACCATGATCTGCGTGACGCACGAAATGGGCTTCGCCCGGCAGGTCGCCGACCGCGTGGTCTTCATGGACCGCGGCGAGATCGTCGAGGCCGGCGTGCCGGAGCAGATCTTCAACGACCCGAAGACCGACCGGCTGAAGACCTTCCTCAGCCAGATCCTGCGCGGGCACTGAGGCTGGCTTCGCGGGGGCGCCGCCCCCGCACCCCCGCCGGGGAGGCTGAGCCTCCCCGGACCCCTGCATTCTTCCTTCGGCCATTGCCATGGTTGTGCGCCGGAGGGCATGGCCCCCCTGGCGACTGCCAGGATAGCGCTGGCTGCTTTTATTCTTTCACACGGATGGCGGGGTCTGGGGTGACACTGTCACCCCAGCGGGAGAGCGCGAGAGGGCGGCGCCCTCTCGCTCCCGCCCTCAGGGCCAGGGCACCGGCTCAGTGTTCGCTGCAATGTAGAGCGGGTGCCCCGGCTCGCCGGACTGCGTCACCTTCAGCGCCATCGGCTGCACGCCAGCCTCCCGGAGCAGCTTCGCCACAGCCGGGCCGCGCCAGCGCAGCGGCTTCGGCGGCAGGCCCCAGGCGGCGATCACCGTCTCCGCCCGCGCCGCCCATTCGGCGATGGCGGCGTCATTGCCGGGCCCGACGGGGTCCTCCACCTCCAGCAGCATGGCCGGGCGGGTGGCGCGCAGCGCGAAGATGTTCAGCACCACCATGGCACCAAAGCCCCAGCGGCGGGTGAAGTCCCGCGCGCGGCGCACGGTGGGGTCGTCCACCTGCTCGTCGGCGGTGGAGGGGTTCATCATGATCCAGGCGACGAAGCCAGGGCTGCCGAAGGGCTTCCCGTCCCAGCGGCGCTCCAGGAAGGTTCGGTAGCGGCCGCATTCGGAAAAGGCGGCCCGGCTGACCACATCGCCCGAGACGGCGAGCCGGACCTTGCCGCCGGGGTCGTGGCGGTCCTGCGGGCGGGGGAAGAGGTCGGTCATGATGTGTCCTGCTCAGCAAGGCTGGGGGGAACAGGGTTCCCCCCAGACCCCCCTTCCTTTCTGCAAGCTCTCGGGACGCGCTCCGCGCGCCCTCCGTGGCCGTGTTCAGCCAGCGAGCAAACGGACAGAAGAAGATGAGGGGGTCTGGGGGAGAATTCCTTCTCCCCCAGCACTTTCACCGCGCCGAGGCGCTGGCCTCGCTGCGATGCGCCCCGACGCGGGTGGCCAGCGCCGCGGCCATGAAGTCGTCCAGCTCGCCATCGAGCACGGCGTCCGGGTTGCCCTTCTCCACATTGGTGCGGAGGTCCTTCACCAGCTGGTAGGGCGCAAGGACATAGGAGCGGATTTGGTGGCCCCAGCCGATATCGGTCTTGCCGGCCTCGGTGGCGGCAGTGGCCTCCTCGCGCTTGCGCAGCTCCAGCTCGTAGAGGCGCGCCTTCAGCATGTCCATGGCGATGGCGCGGTTGCGGTGCTGCGAGCGGTCCTGGGTGGAGGCGGCGACGATACCGGTCGGGATATGCGTGAAGCGCACGCCCGATTCAGTCTTGTTCACGTGCTGGCCACCGGCGCCGGAGGCGCGGAAGGTATCCACCTTCAGGTCGGCCGGGTTGACCTCGATCTCGATCTTGTCGTCGATCACCGGGAAGACATAGACACTGGCGAAGCTGGTCTGGCGGCGGGCGGCGGCGTCGAAGGGGGAGATGCGCACCAGGCGGTGCACGCCGCTCTCCGTCTTCAGCCAGCCATAGGCATTGGGGCCGCTCACCTGGATGGTGGCGGACTTGATGCCGGCTTGCTCGCCCTCGCTCTCCTCGGTCAGCGTCACCTTGTAGCCGCGCTTCTCGGCCCAGCGCTGGTACATGCGCAGCAGCATCTGCGCCCAGTCCTGCGCCTCGGTGCCACCGGCGCCGGCATTCACCTCGACGAAGCAGTCGCGGCTATCGGCCTCGCCGGAGAGCAGGCTCTCGATCTCGCGGCGCTTGGCCTCGGCGGCATAGGCATGAAGGTCGGCGACGGCGGCGTCGGCCGTGGCAGCATCGCCCTCAGCCTCAGCCAGCTCGATCAGCTCCATCGCGTCCCGGACGTTCTGCTCCAGGGTGCGGACGCCCTCGATCTGGTCGGCGAGGCGGGTGCGCTCGCGCATCACCGCCTGGGCCTCGTCGGGCTTGTCCCAGAGGGTGGGATCCTCGGCGCGCGCGTTCACCTCGTCGAGGCGCCGCAGCGCCACGTCCCAGTCGAGATGGCGGCGCAGCAGGGCGACGGATTCCTCGATCTGGCCGCGCAGGGCCTCGGCATCGGCGCGCATCCTGTCATCCCTCGCTCGAAGAGGCCGGTCATGGCCGCGAAGCCCGGCCATGCGCTTCCGTAAGGGAAGGGGGGCCGCGCAGGCCCATGCCGGGCGGCGGCCCGTCGGATGACAGGGCAGGGGCGGGGGATACTATCCCGCCGCCCCCACTGTCCAGAGGCAGCGCCGCAAATGCGCCGCCCGTTCCCGGGCGCCGGAAGTGCCCGGCCGGGCTCAGCCGATCAGGACGTCGTCGGTGCGGCCCTCAGCATAGCCGTACTGGATGTAATGCGACGTCGCGGCGTCCAGGTCGGTGCCGTAGGCGGCCTGCAGGTCGGCATAGTTGGCGAGGTACTGGACGGCGTCGAAGTTGTCCCGCGTGCGGCCCTCGCCGTAGCCGCTCTCGATGAAATGCGCCGCGCCGGCGGCGTAGTCCGCGCCGAAGGCCTGGATGAGGTCGCCGTAGGAGGCGATATATTCCAGCCCGTTGAAGCTGCCCTGGGTGCGGCCCTCGGCATGGCCGTACTGGATGTAGTGGGTGAGGCCCGCATCGCCATTGGCGCCAACGACCGGGATCAGGTCGTCATAGGAAGCGACGTAGACCAGCCCGTCGAAGGTGCCGCTGCTGCGGCCTTCTGCATAGCCGTAATCGAGATAGTGGCTGATGCCGGCCCCGGCACTCGGGCCGAAGGCGGCGATCAGGTCGGGATTCGAGGCGATGTATTGCAGCCCGTTGAAGCTGCTCGTCGGGCGGCCCTCGGCATAGCCGTACTCCGCATAGTGCCAGGCACCGGCCGCGGCATCATCCTGGAAGGCGGCGACCAGGTCCGGGTTGGAGGCGATGTAGCGCAGCGGCGCAAAGCCCGGCAGGTTGATGGTCAGCTGCGTGTCGCCGAAATCCAGTCGGTCGATATTAACCAGATGGTCGATGAAGCCGGTCTGGGTATCCGTCACCGCCGCCACGCCGCCGGTGACGGCAACCTGATAGCGGGAGGAGGCGCCGTCATAGACCGCCACGTCAAAGCCGGGGCCGCCATCGATGTAGTCGTGCCCGGCGCCGCCGTTGATGACGTCATTGCCGTCGCCGGCATAGATGTCGTCGTTCTGGGCGGTGCCGGTCACGGTCTCGCTGGCGTCGGTGCCGGTGATCTTGTTGACGGGCGGGAAGTAAGGGCTGCTCATCCGCGGGGCCTCTGGTTGAAAAGATGCACCCCGAGCATAGCCATATCGGCTATGCCTGTACTCCTTCCGCGAACGAATTCAGTCTCAATTCTCGGTTATCGTTTCCTGCAATGCAGCAAAAAATGATTATTGCAATTCCTTCATGAAGAGGCGGACGTGGCGGCGTTCCCCGCCGCCACGCTCCCTCAGTAGAGGCCGCCGAGATTGCCGTCGGTGCCGGCCGGAGTGTCGGTGACCACCTCGTTGTTGCCGATCGGCGGGCGGGCGGCGTTCTCCGTGCCGGGCCGGAAGGCCTCGAGGATGGTCTGGCCGTTCTCGAGCTGGGTGCGGACCAGCGCCACGCCCGGCGGGGCGCGGAAGGGCACCGGCGGGCTGTCCTTCAGCGCCGCGGCCACCACGTCGTGGAAGATCGGCGCCGCGTTGGTGCCGCCGGCCTCGCTGTTGCCAAGGCTGCGTGGCTCGTCGAAGCCCATCCACACCGCCACCACGATGTCCGGCGTGAAGCCGACGAACCAGTTGTCCATGAAGTCGTTGGTGGTGCCGGTCTTGCCGGCGACCGGGCGGTTCAGCCCCTCGCCCGCGCGCTTGCCGGAGCCGTACTGCACCACGCCCTGCAGCAGCGAGACCATCTGGTAGGCCGCGATCGGGTCGGTGATCTGCTTGCGCTCATCCACCAGTTTCGGCGGCTCGCCGTTCGGGCCGTTGCCGCAGCCGTCGCAGCGGCGGTTGTCGGCGCGCCAGACGACATTGCCGAAGCGGTCCTGCACGGTGTCGATCAGCGTCGGCATGACCTCCTTGCCGCCATTGACGAAGGAGGCATAGGCGGCCGCCATGCGCATCACCGTCGTCTCGCCGGCGCCGAGCGCCATGGAGAGGACATGCGGCATGTTGGGGATGACGTGGAACCGCGCCGCCGTCTCGGCCACCCGGTCGATGCCGACCTCCTGCGCCAGGCGGATGGTGACCAGGTTCAGCGAGTTCTGCAGGGCGGTGCGCATGGTCACCCAGCCGCGCGGCGCGCCGCTGTAGTTCGAGGGCCGCCACACGCCCTGCGGCGTCTGGATCTCGATCGGCCCGTCCAGCAGCTTCTGGTTGGGCGGGATGCCCAGTTCCAGCGCCGGCAGATAGACGAAGGGCTTGAAGGACGAGCCGGGCTGGCGCAGCGCCTGGGTCGCACGGTTGAACCAGGACTTCTCGAAGGAGAAGCCACCGGCCATGGAGAGCACGCGCCCGGTCGCCGGGTCGAGCGCCACCACGGCGCCCTCGACCAGCGGGATCTGCCGCAGCGCGAGTTGCGCCGGCCGCGCCGGGTTGCGGCCCTGGGCGGGCGCGCCGGGCCGGGCCTCGACCAGCACCACGTCACCCGGGCTCAGCACGTCCTGCATGCGGCGCGGGGCGGCGCCGAGGCGGCCCTCCTTGGACACCGGCCGGGCCCAGCCCTGCACCGCCGAGAAGGGCAGGGTGCCCTGACGCGGCTGCGCCTGGGCGCGGCCATCCGGCCGCTCCAGCCAGGCCAGCCTGGCCTCGGTGTTCTCGACCCGGAGCACCACGGCGAGATCCCAGTCCGGCAGCGCCCCGGCGGGGCGGGCGACGGCCTCCAGTGCCGGCATCCATTCGGTGGCGGCGGTGGAGATCTTCGCCACCGGGCCGCGCCAGCCGCCGCGCCGGCGGTCATAGGACATCAGCCCCTCACGCAGCGCCTGCTCGGTCGCCGCCTGCAACTCGGGCTCCATGCTGGTGCGGACGACGAGGCCGCCCATGGTGGTCTGGTCCTGCCCGAAGCGGGCGACCAGTTCGCGCCGCACCTCCTCGGTGAAGTACTGGCCGGTGGCGATGAGGTCCGGCCGGGCGCGGCCGCGCGCGACGATCGGCTCCTGCTTCGCCGCATCCGCCTCCGCCTGGGTGATGGCGCCGTCCTCGGCCATGCGGTCGAGCACCCAGTCGCGCCGTGCCTTGGCGGCCTCGGGATAGCGGTTCGGGTTGTAGTTGTTGGGCGCCTTGGGCAAGGCGGCGAGGAAGGCCATCTCGCCCAGGCTCAGCTCGTCGAGCCCCTTGTTGAAGTAGTTCATGGCGGCCGAGGCGACGCCATAGGCCTGCTGCCCCAGGAAGATCTCGTTCAGATAGATCTCCAGGATGCGGTCCTTCGGCATGGCCGATTCCAGCCGGAAGGCCAGGATCGCCTCCCGCACCTTGCGCATGATGGTGCGGTCGTTGCCGACCAGCATGTTCTTGGCGACCTGCTGGGTGATGGTGGAAGCGCCGAGCGCACGGCGCCCGGTCAGCATGCCCTCCACGTTCATCAGCGCCGCGCGCGCGATGGCCAGGAAGTCCACGCCGTGGTGGCTCCAGAAGTTCTGGTCCTCGGCGGCGATGAAGGCCGCCTGCAGGCGCGGCGGGATGGCGCCGATCGGCACGAAGACGCGCCGCTCCATCGCCATCTCCGCCATCAGGCGGGAGTCGGCGGCATAGATGCGGCTCATCTGCGGCGGCTGGTAATCGGCCAGCCAGGCATGCTCCGGCAGATCCGCCGCCGCCTGGCGATAGAGGCCGTAGCCGGCGATGGCGCCCACCGTGGCGGCGGCCAGGACCAGGATCATCCCCAGGCTGGCCAGCCGCACCACCCAACGCCCGGCGCCGCGCCGGCCGCCGCCACCACCCTTGCGGGGGCGGCGCGGCGGCTGCGGCGGGCGGCCGGGCGGCGCCGTTTCGGGTGGCGGGGAAGCGGTGGCGCGGTCACCCACCAGCGGACGGTCGGCGCGGAGTTCATTCGGTGCCATGGCGGGCTTCCCCTTACACCCTCGGACCGCAGGGCGCGAAGCGCCGAGTGGGCATGGCGGCCAGATAGGGAAGCTTAGCCTTTCGCACCAGCGAGGAAACGTAGTGAAACAAGGCCGGGGGGAAAGAATTCCCCCCAGGCCCCCCATCTTTTCCTTTCGAGTTCCCGCGCCTGTTCAATGGTCGGAAAAACGATGGGGGCCAATGAGAGAGTTCACGGGGGAATTCTTTCCGCCCCGGCCTTTTTCAACCCTTCGGTTCTTCCAGGAGCACGGCATTCCCGGAAGGATCCACCCCCTGGCTGCTCCCCGCCAGCCCCGCCGCCGCGCGCCGGAAGGCTGCCGCGTCCGCCGCGCGCAGCGTGAGGGCGACGAGGCCGGAAAGCCCGGACGGCCGGAGGCCGGCGCTGCCCCAGGTATTGACCGCGACGTGGTGGTGATAGCCGCCGCTGGCCAGGAAGCTGGCGCGCGGCATGCGCTGCGTCACCTCCAGGCCGAGCCCACGATAGAAGGCCTCGGTGGCGCCGAGATCGCCGGCGCGCAGGTGCACATGGCCAATGCGCATGGCCCGCCCCGCCAGCACCGCGCCCGGCGCCGCGGCGAGCAGGGCATCCAGGTCGAGTCGGCGCGTCACCATCGCCACACCCGTGGCCGGGGCGGGCGGCCGCGGCCAGAGGGCGCGCGGCCGGTCGGCATAGACCTCGATGCCGTTGCCCTCGGGGTCGGAGAGATAGAGGGCCTCGCTGACGCCATGATCCGAGGCGCCGTCCAGCCGCAGACCGAGGGCGAGGGCATGGTGCAGCCACCCGGCCAGTGCCGTGCGGTCCGGCATCAGGAAGGCGGTGTGGAACAGGCCCGGCTCGTCGCCGCGCTCCGGTCGGGCCTCGGGTGCGGGCAGCAGGCGCAGGGTGGCGCCGGCGAGATCGAAGCGCAGCGCGCCGGGCGCGGCCTCGTCCGGCATTGGCTCCAGGCCGAGCAGTGCCGCGTAGAAGGCGGCCAGGCGGGGCAGGTCGCGCGCCGCCAGCGTCACGCCGCCGATGGAGAGTGGCGCCGCCTCGGGTGGAAGGTCGGTGTCGCGGAGCAATGGGGCGTCGGACATGGCGGGCCTCCTGGGACTGCCATCCCATCTGGGCGCGCCGGCGCGGAAAGGGAAATCCCGCTGCGGAACCGTCATCATTGACGCTGTCGATGACGCCGCCCTGGCCGCGCGGGGGGCCGCCGTCTACTCTGCCCGGCAATGCATGCCGCGCCGTCCCTGCTGGCTGTCCTGGTCATCGCCCTGGCGCTCGCCTTCCTCTGCGGCCTGGCGGCACGGGCCATCCGGCTGCCGCCGCTGCTGGGCTATTTGGTGGCGGGCGCCCTCATCGGCCCGCATACGCCCGGCTTCTCGACCGACGGCGGCTTCACCGCCACCCTGGCCGAGGTGGGAGTCGGGCTGTTGCTGTTCGGCGTCGGGCTGCATTTCCGGGCGCAGGACCTGCTGGCGGTCTGGCGCATCGCAGCGCCGGGGGCGGTGCTGCAGGTGGCGCTGGCCGGCGCGCTGGGCGGCCTGGCGGGCATGCTGCTGCTGGGCCTCGCGCCCGGTGGCGCCTTCGCCTTCGGACTGGCGCTGGCCATCGCCTCCACCGCCGTCGCCACCCGCGCGCTGGAGGAACGCGGCCGCCTCTCCGGCGAGGCCGGGCGGATCGCCCTCGGCTGGCTGGTGATGCAGGACCTGATCGTGGTGCTGGCCCTGGTCGTGCTGCCGGCGACCGCGGGGCGCGGCACGGCGGGGCTTGGCCTCGGGATGCTGCGGGCGGTGGCGGAACTGGCGGCCTTCATGGCGGTGATGCTGCTGGCCGGGCGCCGCGTGCTGCCCTGGGCTCTGCGGCGGGTCGCCGGCACCGGCTCGCGCGAGCTGTTCACCCTGGCCGTGGTGGTGGCGGCGCTCGGCGTCGCCCTCGCCGCCACGACGCTGTTCCACGTCTCCTTCGCACTGGGCGCCTTCTTCGCCGGGATGGTGCTGGGGGAGAGCGACATCGGCCATCAGGCGGCGGCCGAGACGGTGCCGTTGCAGCGCGTCTTCGCCGCCATCTTCTTCTTCTCGATCGGCATGCTGCTGGACCCGGCGGCCCTGGCGGCGACGCCGCTCGCCGCCGCCGCGGCCTTCGCGGTGGTGCTGCTCGGCACTGGCGGCATCACCTTCCTGCTGCTGCTGGCGCTCGGCGTGCAGCCCGCCAGCGCCGCCGTGGTCGGCGCGGCCTTCGCGCAGGTCGGCGAGTTCTCCTTCCTGCTGGCCGAACTGGCGATCGGCCAGGGCATCCTGCCGCAGGCGGCGCGCGGGCCGATCCTGCTGGCCAGCTTCGGCTCCATCCTGCTGACGCCGCTGAGCTTCGCCGCCCTCGCGGCCCTGGTGCCGCGGCTGGAGGCGAGCCGCACGCTGCGCCGCTGGCAGGGCGGCCGGCGCCGGCCGCCGCGCCACCCCGCCCTGTCGGGGCTGCGGGAGCATGTCATCCTGGTGGGCCATGGCCGCGTCGGCCGCACCGTCGCCGCCGCGCTGCGCCACCACGGGCTGCCTCTGGTGGTGGTGGAGGAGGACCGCCACGCCGCCGAGCGCCTGCGCGCGGAGGGTATTCCGGTGGTCTGGGGCAATGCGGCGCGGGAGGAGGTGCTGGCCGCCGCACGGCCCCGCCAGGCGCGGCTGCTGGTGCTGGCCCTGCCCGGTGCATGGGAGGCCCGCCGCATCATGGAATTGGCACGGCAGGCCAATCCGGCCATTGAGGTGGCGGTGCGCACCCATGCCGACAGCGAGATCGCCTGGCTGCGCGCGGAAGGCGGCGTGGGCCTGGCGGTGATGGGAGAGCGGGAAGTGGCACTGGGCATGGCGGATTTCGCGTTGCAGCGGCTGGGCGTGCCCATCGCCGCCGCGCAGGCGACGGTAGACCTGCTGCGAACGTCCCTGCCCGGCGAGGCCACCGCCTGATGCCCGACGCCCTGCCGCCGGGGCTCGCGCCATGCCCGCCGCTGCGTCGCTTTCCCGCCGCCGGTGCGCCGACCCTGCTCTTCCTGCACGGCGCCGGTTGCGGCGGCTGGGTCTGGGAGGAGGGCTTCGCCGCCCATTGCGCCGCCGCCGGCCTGCCCGCCCTGGTGCTGAACCTTGCCCAGACCACACAGGGCCAGTCCGCCGGGCTCACCGATTATGTCGCCCAGGCGCGCGCCGTGCTGGCGGAGCAGGAGGGGCCGGTGGTGCTGGTCGGCCACTCCCTCGGCGCGCTGGTGGCGCAGCGCCTGCTGCTGGAACCGGCAGTGCGTGGCGCCGCCCTGCTGGCCCCGGTGCCACCCGAGGGACTCTGGCTCTGCAGCGCCCGGCTGGCGCTGACCGATCCGGCGCTGTGGAGCGAGGCGGCGCGGATGGACCAGCCGGTGGGTACCGCCCCGGCAGAACTGGCGCGCAGCCTGTTCAGCGCCGGAGTGCCTGAGGCCGAGGCGCAGCGCTTCCTGCGGCGAATGGGCGGCGAATCCCGCCGCGCCCTGCTGGAGGCGCAATGGCCGCAGCCGGTGCCGCATGGCTGGCTGCACCGCCGCCCCGTGCTGGTGCTCGGCGCCAGCGAGGACCGGCTGATCGACCCCGACGCGGTGCAGCGCTGCGCGCTCTGGCATGGCGTCGGCGCCGAGTTCCTGCCGGGCGGGCATCTGCTGATGCTGGAGCCGGGCTGGAAGGACGTGGCGGGGCGATTGCTATGCTGGGTGAAAAGCCTGGGGGAGTGAACTCCCCCAGACCCCCTCCTTCTTCTGTAAGTTTTCGGTCACGCCAGCGGTGACCGGCCGCCGCAGTCGCCGGGGCTGCTGCAGCCCCGGCGCAGGCGTTCCCCATCCGCGCGACAAAAACTGACAGAAAAAAGAAGAGGGGGTCCGGGGGAGAATTCCTTCTCCCCCGGTTCCGTCCCCTGCAGCATTTGAGGAGAAGCCTGAATTCCCCCATAGGGGGTTTCCTCGGCTCTTCGAGTTCTTGGCAAGCGCCTATGCGGGCGGTTCCGCGAGGCGTCTGAAGGGAGTGCGGCATGGCGCCAGCCTTCTCGCTCCGGCGGCTCGGCGCGGCCGATGCCGCCTCCTATCGCGACCTGCGCCTGGATGGGCTCCGCCGGCATCCCGAGGCCTTCGGCGCGGCCTGGGAGGAAGAGATCGAAAAGCCCCTCGCCTGGTTCGCCGACCGGCTGGAGGGCAATGCGGTCTTCGGAGCCTGGATGGAGGGCGACCAACTCGCCGGGGTCGCGGGGTTGATGGTGCCGGCCGGGCCCAAGCAGCGGCACAAGGGCATCCTCTGGGGGATGTATGTCCGGCCGGAGGCACGCGGCAGCGGGGCCGCGCCGGCCCTGGTGCGGCGCGTGCTGGAGCAGGCCGGAGGCAGCGTCGAGGAGGTCCGGCTCACCGTCGTCGCCTCCAACACGGCGGCGGTGCGGCTCTATTCCCGTTTCGGCTTCCGGCCCTATGGCTGCGAGCCGCGCGCCCTGAAGGTCGGCGATTGCTACTACGACGAGATGCTGATGGCGCTGTCCCTCAGCGCGGCGGGCTGAGCGCCGCTTCGGCGGCATCCGGGCCGGCCTGGCCGGCGACAGGATCAGCCGGCGGCACGGCAGGGGGCGGGACATGCACCGGCACGGGGGAGCGCAGGCAGCCCCGCACGATCGGCGCGCAGACACCCTCGCGGCCGAACACATCGTCATTGTCGCCGGTGTAGTTCAGGCCGATGACCCGGCCCTCCGCCACCCGGAACAGCGCGTGGCAATAGGAGCCGCTGTTGCCGATGCTGAACTCGCCCAGGCTCGGCAGGTTCAGGTGCAGGCCACCGACATTGGCATTGCGCTGCTCGTAGGAGAGCAACTCGGTGCCGTCGGAGAGATGGCGCGTGCGCGTCGGGATGCCGGCGCAGGCCTGTAGGTCATCCGCCCGCATGCCGACCAGCGCCTGCCGTGCCTCGGCGGCGACCTGGGCACCCGGCGAACTGCAGCCGGCGAGCAGCGGAAACAGGAGGGTAAGGAGAAGTCGGGGCATCGCGTTCCACGGGCGGAGAGGGACTCACGCCAGCAGGTCGAGAAAGGGTCACGGGTTGCAGCGGCGGGGTAGAAAAGCACCCCGCCGTCCCTGTTCGGCCCGGCGTTCAGGTGTCCAGCCGGATGCCCAGCTCGCGGATCAGCGGCCGCCACATCGCGTTCTCCCGCCCTACGAAGTCGTTCAGCTCGGCGGGCGACCAGGGGGCGCTCTCGATGCCGAGGCCGCGCATCCGCGCCTGCATCCCCTGGGAGGCGATGGCGTTGCGCATCTCCGCGTTCAGCCGGTCGATGATGGGCTGCGGCGTGCCGGCGGGCGCCGACATCGCCTGCCAGCCGAAGGCCACGGCCTTGTCCACGCCCAGTTCGAGCGCCGTCGGCACCTGCGGCGCCTGGGCCGAGCGCGCCTCGGAGAGCACCACCAGCGCCCGCACCTTGCGCTCGCGGATGAAGGGGATGCCGGTGGCGCAGTCGATCAGCACGCTGTCCACGGTGCCGGAGAGCAGGTCCTGCATCGCCGCCGGACCACCGCGATAGGGCACATGCGTCGCGTCGAAGCCGGCGCGGCGCTTCAGCATCTCCATCGCCAAGTGGTGCGGCGAGGCGACGGCGGGCGATCCATAGGTCGGCGGCCGTTGCCGGGCGAGGGCACGAAAGGCGGCGAAGCTGGCCACGCCCTCCGGCCGCACCACCAGGAAGAGCGGAAAGCGGCCGATGAAGCCGACGCCGGTGAGATCACGGTCGGGGTCGTAGGGCAGGCGGCGGTAGAGGGCGGGGTTGTAGACCAGATTGCCATTGTCGGCGTGCAGCAGGGTGTAGCCGTCCGGCGCGCTGCGGGCGACCGTCTCGCTGGCCAGCACGGCGCCACCGCCGGGGCGGTTCTCCACCACCATGGTCTGCCCGAGACCCGGGCTGATGGCGGTGGCGAGCAGCCGGGCGAAGGTGTCGCTCGGACCGCCGGCGGGGTAGCCCACCACCCAGCGCGGCGGGCGCTCCGGCCAGGCGGGCTGCGCCGGTGCCTGGGCCTGCCCCTGGGGCTGCCCCTGGGCGCACCCCAGCCCCGGCAGCAGCATCCCACCCAAAAGTCCCAGCGCAGCCTCGCGTCGTCCCGGCATCCTGTGGCCCCATCATCCCCTACGAGCATGGCCCCGGCGCTTCCGCCGGCGGGGCGCCCGGCCCCTGGCAGCAACCCCTGGCACGGCCCGGAGGCGGGCCGCTGTGCGCCGCATCATGCGCTGCCGTGGCTCAGCGCGCCAGCAGCAGCACCCAGAGCGGCAGCGTCAGCATGGCCGCGATATGCTGGGTGGTGATCATCGCCGCCATCAGCGGCGCGTCGCCGCCCATGGCCCGGGCCTGCACATAGGCGGTGGAGGCGGTGGGCTGCGCCATGAACAGCACGGCGATGGCGGCGGCCAGCCCCTCCAGCCCCAGCGCATGGGCCAGCGCCGCGGCAATGGCAGGCATGGCGAAGAGCTTCAGCAGACCGGTCAGAACCTGGGTCAGCGGCCGCGCCGCCAGGGCACCCAGCGTCAGCGCCGCGCCGACGCAGAGCAGGCCGATGGCCAGCGAGCCCTGCGCCAGCGCCTTCAGCAGCCCGCGCAGGCCCGGCGGCGGGCCGCCCACCAGCGCCAGGGCCAGCCCGAGCGCGCAGGCGACCAGTAGCGGGTTGGTGACGATCTGCCGCAGCAACCGCAGCGGATGCGGCCGGCGCGTGCCCCCCATGGCGAAGGCCAGGGTGATGATGACCTGCACGCAGGGCACGATCAGCCCCGTGGCGATGCCGCCGAAGGCGATGCCCGCCGACCCGTGCGCCGCGCCCACCACGGCGAAGGCCATCAGGTTGTTGTAGCGGATGCCGCCCTGCAGCACCGAGGTGGCCGTGGCGTGGTCATGCCCGAGCAGCCGCGCCAGCAGCAGGGAGAGCGCCGTGCCGGTCAGCAGCGTGCCCCAGATGGTGGCCGCCATGCCGCCGATCGGCAGTGTGGCGAGGTCCACCGCGCCGATCGAGGCGGTGAGCAGCGCCGGCAGCAGCAGGGTGAAGACCAGCTTCTCCATGCCAGCCCAGACCGCGAGGTCGGGTAGCAGGGTCCGGCGCAGCAGCGCGCCGAGGCCGATCAGGCCGAAGGTGGCGACGAAGGCATCGAGCCAGGGGCCCATGGGAGCGTTCCTGCGAGGCCGGGCCAGGGGGCGCTGCCCCCTGGACCCCCGCTGGGGGGACAGTGTCCCCCCAGACCCCGCCATTCGTTCTGGAAGGAAAGGCTCTCAGGCGGCGACCAGCGCCTTCAGGTCGCGCTGCGGGCGCGCCCCGAAATGGCCGATGCACTCGGCCGCGGCGACCGAACCCCAGCGGCCGCACTCCGCCAGCGCATGCCCCTGGGTCAAGGCCGCGAGGAAGCCGGCGGCATAGGCGTCGCCCGCGCCGGTGGTGTCCACCACCGTCGTCGGCGCGGCGGCGATGCGGTGGGTCTCCTCGCCGCAGACGATGACGCTGCCGCGCTCCGAGCGGGTCAGCGCCGCCAGCTTCACGTCGCGCCGCGCCGCTTCCATGGCGGCTTCGAAGCTGTCGGTCTCGTAGAGGCTCGTCACCTCCGCCTCGTTGGCGAAGAGGATGTCCACCTGCTGCGCGACGAGGCTGCGGAAGGCCTCGCGATGGCGGCCGACGCAGAAGGGGTCGGACAGGGTGAGGGCCACCTGCCGGCCGGCCTGGTGGGCGATGGCGGCGGCGCGGCGGAAGGCGGCCTGCGCCTCCGGCGGGTCGAAGAGATAGCCCTCCAGGTAGGTGACGGCGGCGGAAGCCACCATCGCCTCGTCCACATCCGCTTCGCCGAAGCTGACGCAGGCGCCGAGATAGGTGTTCATGGTCCGCTGGCCATCCGGCGAGACCAGGATCAGGCAGCGCGCGGTTGGCGCCTCGCCGGTCAGCGGCGCGGTGGGGAAGGCGACGCCGGCGGCGCGGATATCATGCGCGAAGACCTTGCCCAACTCGTCCTCCGCCACCTTGCCGAGGAAGCCGACGCGGGCGCCGAGCGCGGCAGCAGCGGCGCAGGTATTGGCGGCCGAGCCGCCGCTGCTCTCTACCCCCGGGCCCATGGCGGCATAGATCGCCTCGGCCCGCTCGGCGTCGATCAGCGTCATGGTGCCCCGCGCCATGCCCTGGGCGGCGAGGAAGGCATCCTCCGCCCGCGCCTGCACATCGAGGATGGCATTGCCGATGCCGAGGATGTCGAGAGTGGGAGCTGCCATCGAGAGGGGGCCCTGTCGGTTGATGGGAAATCCGCCGGGGCGGCGATAGCAGCCATGCCGCCCGCGGCATAGGTGGCGCGCGCGGCTCACATCTCGCGGCGCTCCCGTCGGAGCGGCGGGGACGCGATCGGCCGGGCGCCTGTCCCAGCCTGCCCCCGGCGCCGCCGGGGCGCCGCGAAGAGCTTCAGGCGCAAAGGATTCCTGCGCGTCCCCCGTTGTCCATGACGGCTCTTGCATGATAGCCCGCAGACATGCGCACCGCCCTGTCCGACGATGCTGCGCGAGGCTTCAAACCCACCCGTCCCATGGGGGAGCAGATGTCCGTCTTCCGTCGCCGTCGCGATGAGCCCAATCCGTCCGCGCCTGAAGCGGGCGGCGAACCGGAGACCATGCCCGCGCCGACCACCGTGCCCGTGGCGCGCGATCCCGATCTCGCCGTTCCGCCCTTCCGCCCCGCGACCAGCCAGGAGGCCCCGATGAACCTGCCGCCCAAGCCCAGCCAGGCGCCCACCGGGATGGGCGTGCCGCCGCGCCCGCCGGTGAATGCCGGCTCTCCGCTCTCCACCCGGCCTGCCGCGGCGCCCGCCGCCGCGCCGGCGACGGAGCGCCGCACCATGGTCGTCGGCCGCGGCATCAGCCTGCAGGGCACCGTGACCGATGCCGAGCGGCTGGTGGTGGAGGGCATCATCGAGAGCCAGATGATGCAGGCGAGCGAGCTGTTCATCAGCCAGTCCGGCGTGTTCAAGGGCGAGGTCGAGGTGGAGGATGCCGAGATCGCTGGCACCTTCGACGGCACGCTGACCGCGCGCGGCAATCTGGTGATCCGGAGCAGCGGCAAGGTGCTGGGCGTCGCCCGCTGCCGCCGCCTGCAGGTGGAGGAGGGCGGGCAGCTCTCCGGCCGCATGGAGATGCTGACCGAGGCCAATGCGCACAACGCGCATTCCTCCTATACCCCGGCCCCGCTCCCCGCCGCCGAGGATTGATCGCGCGGTGCGGCCCGGCACTCCCGGGTCGCGCCAGCCCTCCCACCATGGCATGCCGCCCTCCGCTGACCGCCTTGCCGCTGCTCGGCGCCCTGTTGCTGGGCGCCTGCGGGGCGCAACCCTCCCCCGCCGACCCCCACGCCGTGCTGCAGGAAGTGTTGGACAGCTACCGCGCCGACATGGCCGGCCTGCAGCAGCCCGTCGTCGCCGCCGTGAGCGGCGCGACCCCCGCCGCTCCGCCGCGCCTGGAGGGCGCTCCGTCGCGTGCCGCGCAGCTGCTCGGCCAGTCGCCCGAGGCGCTGCGGCGGTTGCTGGGCGAGCCCCGCCTCCGCCGCAAGGAAGGCCAGGCGCAGGTCTGGCTGTTCCAGACGCCCTTCTGCCACCTGGACGTGGTGCTGGACCGCGAGGACACCTCCGGCAGCCCGCTGCGCGTCAGCTATGCCGCGGCCCGCGCCGCCGGCACCGGGCGGCACACGGAGGCGGCCTGTCTGGCCGAGTTGGCCTCACACGCGGCCGCCTCCTGAAGGACCAGGAAGGCCGGCCCACAAACGAGCTGGGGGAAGCTTGGGGGGTGAACTCCCCCAACCCCCCCTCCTTTTTCTGCACATTTTCGGTCGTGCCCGTGGCGATGAGAGCGCCTCGCCGCCTTGCCCGCCCCAGTCGCGGGGGCTGCTTCAGCCCCGGCGCAAGCGCGCCTCGTCCGCGCGACAAAAACTGACAGAAAAGAAGAAGAGGGGGTCCGGGGGAGAATTCCTTCTCCCCCGGTTCCGCGCCCTGCCGGGTCTGCGGAGAGCTCCGGATTTCCCCGTGAACTTTCCCTTTGGCCTCCATTTTCTTTTGTCAGTTCTGGCGGTGCGCTTTCCGCCCGCGCGGAAAACTCGAAGAAAAAGAAGAGGGCCTGGGGACTGTCCGAGGCAGTGCCTCGGACCCCCAGCCTTTTCAGGCCCGCCCTTCGGTGAGCATCGCCTTGACCGGGCAGCTTCCCTCCGCGCCGCGCCAGGCCAGGTAGGCGCCGGCGCCGAGCGCCAGGATGTTCAGCACCGGATTGGGGCGGGGCTTCGCCGCCACGGCGGCCATCACCAACCCTGCCACCACGTAGAGCGCACGCTCGCCCGTGCTCAGCATGCCGCTGCCCTGCGCGCTGCGCACCGGATAGGAATGGTTCATGGCTTTCGTTCCTCGCGCTGTTCGCAAGGCAAACCCCGCTGGCCCGCGACGGGTTCCATGATGGGCGGCCGCCATCCTTTCCCCGGACCCTGATTTGACAGGCCCGCGCGGCCCGGCGCATTCCCTGCCCCCCGCCGCCACATCACGGAAAGAGCCACTGATGCGCCCATCCGGCCGTGCCCCCGACGCCCTGCGCGCCGTCTCCCTCCAGCCCGGCGTCGCCCGGCACGCCGAGGGCTCCTGCCTGATCCGCATGGGCGTTACGGAGGTGCTCTGCACCGCCAGCGTCGAGCCGCGCGTGCCGCCCTTCCTGCGCGGCAAGGGCGAGGGCTGGGTGACGGCGGAATACGGCATGCTGCCCCGCGCCACCCATACGCGCGGGGACCGCGAGGCGGCGCGCGGCAAGCAGTCCGGCCGCACGCAGGAGATCCAGCGCTTGATCGGCCGCGCGCTGCGCGCGGTGGTGGACCGCAAGGCAATGGGGGAGATGGCCATCGTCCTGGACTGCGACGTCATCACCGCCGATGGCGGCACGCGCTGCGCCGCCATCACCGGCGCCTGGGTGGCGCTGCACCAGGCCTTCGAGCATTGCGTGCTGAAGAACGTGATCTCTGGCAACCCGCTGCGCGACCAGGTGGCCGCCATCTCCTGCGGCCTGTGGAAGGGCACGCCGGTGCTCGACCTCGACTATGCCGAGGATAGCGCGGCCGATGCCGACAGCAACTTCGTGCTCACCGGCAAGGGCGGCATCGTCGAGGTGCAGGGCACGGCGGAGGGCGCGCCCTTCTCCGAGGCGCAGTTGCTGGAGCTGATGGCGCTGGCCCGCAAGGGCACCGAGGAGCTCTTCGCCGCACAGCGCCGGGCGATCGGCCGATGAAGGCAGAGGGGATGAGCGCGCGCCGCCCGCTGGCGGAGCGCCGCATCGTCATGGCCAGCCACAATGCCGGCAAGGTGCGGGAGAACGCGGCCCTGCTGGCGGAGCACGGCATCGCGGTGGTCAGCGCCAAGGAGCTGGGCCTGCCCGTGCCGGAGGAGACGGAAAGCACCTTCCTCGGCAATGCCACGCTCAAGGCGCTGGCGGCGGCCCGCGCCTCCGGCATGGTGGCGCTGGCCGATGACAGCGGCTTCTCCGTCGCTTCCCTGGATGGCCAGCCCGGCGTCCATACCGCCGACTGGGCCGAGCAGCCCGGCGGCGGGCGCGACTACGGCATGGCCATGGCGCGCGTCGAGGAACTCGCCCGTCCGCATGCCGACCGCACGGCCTGGTTCACCTGCGCCCTCGTCCTCGCCTGGCCAGACGGGCATACCGAAGGCTTCGAAGGACGCGCCATGGGCGAATGGGTCTGGCCGCCGCGCGGCGAGCGCGGCTTCGGCTACGACCCGATGTTCCAGCCCACGGGGGAGCGCCAGACCTTCGGCGAGATGAGCCCGGAGGAGAAGCACCGGATCAGCCATCGGGCGGCCGCCTTCCGGCTGCTGGCAGAGGGCTGCCTGAGGAAGTGAAAAAAGTCCGGGGGAAGGGAGTCTGTCCTCAAGTGAGTTGGGGGAGTGAACTCCCCCAAATCCCTCCTTTTTTCTGCAAGTTTTCGGTCGTGCTCGTGGCGATGACAGCGCCTTGCCGCAGTCGCCGGGACTGCTTCAGCCCCGGCGCAAGCGCGCGCTGCCCGCACGACAAAAACTGACAGAAAAGAAAGAGGAGGGGGTCCGGGGGAGAATTCCTTCTCCCCCGGTTCCGCCGCCTGCCGGATGTGAGGACAGGCCCGAATTCCCCCGCCCCCATCTTTCTTCGGTCAGTTTAGGGCAGTGCCGGGAAACCATCGGGCGCAATACCGTTCTGGAAGCAGCATTGACCGCCGCCACGGCCAGGGACCCATGCCATGCTGTCACGCCGCCAGCTTCTCGCCACGCCGGCCCTCGCGGCCGCCCTGCTCCCCGCCGGCACGCGTGCGGCCGTGCCGGACAACATCCTCGCCATCGCCCGGCAGATCGACGACATCACCAGCCTCGACCCGCACGAATCCTTCGAGGCCTCGGGCGGCGAGATCATGGGCAATATCTATGACCGCCTGCTGGCCGTCGACCCGAGGGATTCCTCCCAGGTGGTTGGCGACCTCGCCGCGAACTGGGACGTGGGCGATGACAGCCAGACCTTCACCTTCCGCCTGAAGCCGGACCGCCTCTTCGCCTCCGGCGCGCCGGTCACCGCGGAAGACGTCGCCTTCAGCTTCCAGCGCCTGATCCGGCTGCAGAAGGCGCCGGCCTTCATCCTCGGCCAGTTCGGGCTGACGCCGGAGAATGTCGGGCAGGCCGTGCGGGCCGCCGACTCCCATACCCTCGTCCTGCGCATCGCCGAGCCGCGCGCGCCGAGCTTCGTGCTCTATTGCCTGAACGCCAATGCCGCCAGCATCGTCGAGAAGGCCGAGGTGCTGCGCCATGCCGAGGGCGAGGATCTCGGCAATGGCTGGCTGCGGCGGCACAGCGCCGGCTCGGGCGCCTATGTCCTGCGCGACTGGCGCGCCAGCGAAAGCGTCATCCTGGAGGCTAATCCGCGCAGCCCGGCGCGGGCCGACCTGAAGCGCGTCATCATCCGTCACGTGCCGGACGCCGCGGCGCAGCTGCTACAGCTGCGGCAGGGCGACATCGACATCGCCCGCAACCTCAGCCCCGACCAGATCCGCGGCCTGGAGGGCGACGATACGTTGCACCTGGTGCGCAAGGAGCGCGCCTTCCTGCTCTATCTCGGCCTGAACGAATCGCACCCCATGCTGGGCCGGCCGCAGGTGGCGCAGGCGATCAAATGGGCCATCGACTACGAGGGGATCGAGCGCAACCTGGTGCGCGGCACCTGGAGCGTGCACCAGAACTTCCTGCCCGCCGGCATGCCCGGTGCCCTGACCGACAAGCCCTTCCGCCACGACCCCGACAGGGCCCGGGAACTGCTGACCGCGGCCGGCGCGGCGGAGGGCTTCGCCATCACGCTCGACCACTTCTCCGGCCAACCGCATTCCGACATCGCCCAGGCCATCCAGGCCGATCTCGGCGCCATCGGCATCCGCGTGAACCTGCTCTCCGGCGAGCAGCGGCAGGTCATCACCAAGACCCGCGCGCGGCAGCACGAGGCGGCGCTGCTCTACTGGGGCTCGGACTACTACGACCCCAATTCCAACGCCCAGGCCTTCCTGGTGAACCCCGACAACAGCGACGACGCCCCCCTGAAGACCATCGCCTGGCGCAACCACTGGCAGAACCAGGCGCTGAGCCGGGCCGCCCAGGAGGCCACCCGCGAGGTGGAGACAGGCCGGCGCCTGGAACTCTACCGCGACCTGCAGCGCCGCTTCCGCGAGCTCTCGCCGCTGCCGATCCTGCTGCAGCAGCAGGAGGTGGCCGCCACGCGCCGCACGGTACAGGGCTTCGAGCTGGGCGGCGTCGCCTACCGGACGCTCTATGCGCCGGTGCGGAAGGAAAGCTGAAAAAGGCGGACGGGAATTCGGGCCTGTCCGCAAATCCCGCAGGGGATGGAACCGGGGGAGAATGAATTCTCCCCCGGACCCCCTCTTCTTTTTTCTGTCAGTTTGGTCGCGCGAGCGGGGAGCGCTCGCGCCGGGGCTGAAGCAGCCCCGGCGACGGCGGCGGGAGGAGCTGCCCTTGCCGCCGGCGTGACCGGAAGCTTGCAGAAGTAAGGAGGGGGTTTGGGGGAGTTCACTCCCCCAGGCTTTCTCCCCCGTTTCCTTTGAGGACAGGCTGTCATTCCCCAGCCTTCCCCCTCGCCAAGGTCGCGCAAGACGCCTAGCCTTCCTCCTTCGCCCTCAGCAGCGCAGGATGGCCATGAACGAGATCTCCGTGCCGCGCCCGAACGACCTCGATGCGTTCTGGATGCCCTTCTCCGACAATCGGTACTTCAAGTCGCATCCGCGCATGCTGGCCCGCGCCGAGGGCATGACCTACTGGACCGCCGACGGGAAGGAGGTGCTGGACGGCACCTCGGGCCTGTGGTGCTGCAATGCCGGCCATGGCCGCAAGGAGATCACCGAGGCCATCCAGAAGCAGGCGGCGGTGATGGACTTCGCGCCGACCTTCCAGCTCGGCCACCCCATCGCCTTCGAGGCGGCGGCGCGTGTCGCCGAGATCACCCCCGAGGGGATGGACCGCGTTTTCTTCACCAACTCCGGCAGCGAGAGCGCCGATACCGCGCTGAAGATCGCGCTTGCCTATCATAAGGCACGCGGCGAGAGCCAGCGCGTGCGCCTGATCGGGCGTGAGCGCGGCTACCACGGTGTCGGCTTCGGCGGCATGTCGGTCGGTGGCATCGGCGGCAACCGCAAGCAGTTCGGCGCCATGCTGCCCTATGTGGACCACCTGCCGCACACTCACATCCCGACCATGAACGCCTTCTCCAAGGGCCAGCCGAAATACGGCGTCGAGCTGGCCGGCAAGCTGGAGGACCTGGTGGCGCTGCACGGCGCCGATACCATCGCGGCCGTCATGGTCGAGCCGATGGCGGGCTCGACGGGCGTTCTGGTGCCGCCCAAGGACTACCTGCAGCGCCTGCGTCAGATCTGCGACAAGTACGGCATCCTGCTGATCTTCGACGAGGTGATCACCGGCTTCGGCCGCCTCGGCACGAATTTCGGCGCCGAGCGCCTGGGCGTGACGCCGGATATCATGACCATGGCCAAGGGGCTGACCAATGCCGCCGTGCCCATGGGCGCCGTGGCGGTGAAGAACGGCGTCTACGACGCCATCGTCAATGGCGCGCCGGACGGCATCGAGCTGTTCCACGGCTACACCTATTCCGGCCACCCGCTGGCGGCGGCCGCGGCGATCGCCACGCTGGAGCTGCACAAGGCGGAGGACCTGCCGGGCCGCGCCAAGGCCATGGAGCCCTATTTCGAGGAGGCTGCCCACTCCCTGCGCGACCTGCCGAACGTCATCGACATCCGCAACATTGGCCTCGTCTGCGGCGTCGAGCTGGCGCCGCGCCCAGGGCGGCCGACGGCACGCGCGACGGAGGTGTTCCGCAAGTGCTTCGATGACGGCGTGCTGATCCGCACCACCGGCGACATCATCGCCCTCTCGCCGCCGCTGATCGCGGAAAGGAGCCATGTGGACCGGATGTTCGGGACGCTGTCCGACGCCATCAAGGCTGCGGCCTGAGCGAAGCGGGGAGGGCACCGCCCTCCCCGAATCCCTCCCGCGGGGGGACAATGTCCCCCCAACCCCGCCCTTCATCGGGCCAGGGTCAAGAACCCGATCAGTTAAGCATCATCCGGTAGGTGACGCCGGAGCAGTGCTTCCGATCGGGCGCCCGGCGCGACGACCCGCACTCGCGTTTGCTTGATCCGACGGCAGGACGGTGTGTAGCTCATGCTGCAGGCCGGACGAACTGTAGAAGTCGAGGAGGGTCGGGTGCGGGGGGCGGGCACTGTTGCGATGATGTGTTGTTTCCTGCCGGGGCTGGCGCTCGCGCAGGACCGCGGAGGGGTGCGGATCCATGCCGGCGAGGGCATTGCCGGCCTGTTCAGCGAAGTCCGCGGGGGCGCCATTTGGCACGACCTGGAGAACAAGGAGAACAGCTTCGCCATCAACGGCGAGTTGCTCTTCGTCAGCCCGGTCCCGGCGCGGGTCACGGCCGGCCTCGACCCGCTCTACCGGTGGGTGTTGGAACCGCGGCCGCATCTCGGCTTTAGCGCCAATACTGGCGGAAAGACCAACAAGGGCTACTTCGGCCTGACCTGGACCGCGATGCTGGCGCGCGACCTGCTGCGCCCGGACGACGGCATCCGCCTTGACGTCCTCTTCGGCGGCTCGGTCAATGACGGTCTGCACGACCGCAACCTGCCGGACCGCAAGGATCTCGGCGGCAACCTGCTCTTCCACGTGGGTGTCGAACTCGGCTACCAGATCAACCCGGTCTGGTCCGTCTCCCTTTTCTTCGACCACGACTCGAACGGCGGCCTGGCGAAGCGGAACCAGGGCCTGAACAGCCTCGGCCTCAGGCTCGGCTTCGCGCTGTAGTTCGGGGCGTTCCCGCCATTGGCCCTTCCATCCTGCTTCCTAGTGAGGGCGGGGTCTGGGGTGACACTGTCACCCCAGCGGGGTCCAGGCGGCGGCGCCCCCTGGCCTGTCAGGTCCGGCTGAACCGCCCGTGAAGCCAGCCCGCCATCCCATCCAGCACAGCAGACCGGCCAGTGCGCCAGGGCTTCCGGCCCCAGCGCGGCGTGCTTCGCCGGTGGGAGCAGCCGCCGGCTTGGCCCCAGGGCATTCCTCTCCGGAATCCCCTGGCCCGCTCGCGCGGGCGCGGCAAGGCTGCCATTCCGCCGCCTGAGCAGGCCCCCCCGTGACCCCGGGGGGGAAGCGTATCATATAACACTGCGAACGACCTTTCTGCGGCAGGACCCCCGACACCATGAGCGAAGCCCGCGAGACCGTCCCCGTCACCGTGCTGACCGGCTATCTGGGCGCCGGCAAGACCACGCTGCTGAACCGCATCCTCAGCGAGAATCACGGCAAGAAGTTCGCCGTGGTGATCAACGAGTTCGGGGAGCTCGGCGTGGACAACGACCTCGTCATCGATGCCGACGAGGAAGTCTTCGAGATGAACAACGGCTGCATCTGCTGCACCGTGCGCGGCGACCTCGTGCGCATCCTGACGGGGCTGATGCGGCGGCGCGGCAAGTTCGACGGCATCATCGTCGAGACCACCGGCCTCGCCAATCCGGCCCCCGTGGCGCAGACCTTCTACATGGACGAGGACGTCAAGCGCGCCACGCGGCTCGATGCCATCGTGACGGTGGTGGACGCCAAGAACCTGATCGCGCGCCTCGAGGACAGCCATGAGGCGGCCGAGCAGATCGCCTTTGCCGACCTGATTGTGCTGAACAAGATGGACCTCGTCAGCGAGGAGGAGGCCGCCGAGGTCGAGCGCCGCATCAAGGCGATCAACCCCTATGCCGAGATCCGCCGCGCCACCAAGTCGGACGTGCCGGTGGAGAGCGTGATCGGGCGCGACGCCTTCAAGCTGGAGCGCATCCTGGAGCGCGAGCCGGACTTCCTCACCAGCGACGAGCACGAGCACAACGAGGACGTGATCAGCATGTCCTTCGAGGTGGACCAGCCGATCGATCCGGAGAAGTTCAACCAGTGGATCGGCATGCTGCTGCAGAGCAAGGGGCAGGACCTGCTGCGCACCAAGGGCATCCTGGCCTACAAGGGCGAGGATCGGCGCTTCGCCTTCCAGGCCGTGCACATGATCGCCGATGGCGATTTCATCGGGCCGTGGAAGGAGGGTGAGCCGCGCAAGTCGAAGATCGTCTTCATCGGCCGCAACCTGAACCGCCCGCAGCTGCGCCGCGGCTTCGAAGGCTGCGTGGCGGCATGAGCGGCGCCGGCACCGAAGGCGTGGCCGAGGCCGATTTCCTGCTGCAGAGCCGCGGCATCTCGCAGGATTTCGGTGCCTGGGTGGTGGGCGTGGCCTTCGGGCGGGAGGGGCGCAGCGTCGCCTTCTCGCTCGGCGACGGCACGCTGCGGCTGGCGGATGCCGCCAATGCCGCCGCCGGCTGGCGCGAGGTGGCCGCGCATGACGGCGCCTGCCTCGCCCTCATCCCGGACGTGGCAGGCGGCTATCTCTCCGGTGGGGACGATGGCAAGCTGCTGCACGTCGCGCCGGATGGCTCCGTCGCCGAGCTGGCCGATTTCGGCATGATGAAATGGGTGGAGCACCTGGCCGCCCATCCCTCGGGCCTGCGTGCCGCCGCCGTCGGCAAGGTGGTGCACCTGCTGGACCGCGACGGCCAGAAGCTGAAGGCGCTGGAGCACCCCTCCACCGTTGGCGGCGTGGCCTTCGACGCCAAGGGCAAGCGCGTCGCCGCCGGGCATTACAACGGCGCCAGCCTGTGGTTCGTGCATTCCAAGGAGGACAAGCCGCGCGTGCTGCCCTGGAAGGGCAGCCACCAGCTCGTGCTGTTCAGCCCGGACGGCACTCATGTCGTGACCACCATGCAGGAGAGCGCCCTGCATGGCTGGCGCCTGACCGACCAGCAGGACATGCGCATGTCCGGCTACCCGGCGAAGATCAAGTCCATCTCCTTCACCGGCAAGGGCCGCTGGCTGGCCACCTCGGGGGCGGATTGCGTGGTGCTCTGGCCCTTCTTCGCCGGCGGGCCGATGGGCAAGCCACCGATTGAGCTGGCAGGCGGGGATGGCGTGCTCTGCACCCAGGTCGCCTGCCATCCGCAGCACGAGGTGGTGGCCGCCGGCTTCCAGGATGGGCTGGTGCTGATGGCCGAGATCGGCTCGGGCAAGGTGGTGCCGGTCGCGGCTCCGGGGCGCGGGCCGGTCTCCGCCCTGGCCTGGAATCCAACGGGGACGCATCTCGCCTTCGGCACGGAAACGGGCTTCGCGGGGCTCGTGGACCTGACCAAACGGTAGCCCCTGCCGCAGCCGGCGCGGGCGTGATCCGCGCCGGACAGACTCACGCCGAAGTGCCCTTGCGGAGCCTGTTGCCCCGGTGATCTGACACAGTCTCGTCAAGACTGGGACTCCATGGAAGATCCTGACCGGCCCACAGGCGCCGGCTCTGCCAGGAAGGCGGCCGCGCACCCGCCGCGCAGGTTGCGGGTTCACCTCCTCGGCTTTGCGCTGGCGCTGCTGCTGCCCGCGTTGCTGGGCGGTGGGCTGACGGCCTGGCAGCTGGGCCAGGCCTATCGCCACGCCGCGCAGGCCGGCCTGCAGAGCGCCGCGCGCGCCATGGCGGCCGCGACGGGCCGCGAGCTGGACGTGGTGGCCACCGCCGCCACCACCTTGGCCAGTTCCTCCAATCTGCGCGCCGCGCTGGGCGCCGCCGGCGTGGAAGATGCGGCGCTGCCCGCGCTGCATGCCCAGTTGCGCGCCGTGGGCGAGGCCTTCGGCGGCTGGGTGGTGCTGGCCCGGCCGGACGGCACCCAGTTGCTCAACACGCAGTTCCCGCCGGGCACCTCGCTGCCGCGGGCGCGCGGCCTTCCCTGGATCGCCGGCGCCCTGGCCACCGAGCAGGTGGCCATGAGCGACCTCTTCACCGGCAGCGGCGCGCCGCGCCAGGTGCTGGCCGCCTTCGCGCCGGTTCCCGGGCTCGAGGCGATACCGGGCTCACAGCTCGTCCTTGTCCTGGTCTTCGATCCCGGCCGGCTCGCCCGACTGCTCTCCGAGGCCAGCCAGGAGAACATTGCCGGCCTGATCGACACCACGACGGGCCTCTACGTGGCGCGCTCGCCGGGCCATGCCGAGGCGATCGGGCGCCCCGCCCCGGCCTGGCTGGGCGAGGCGGTGCGGGGCGGCAAGGTCGGGCTCGCCCGCGGCCTTTCACTGGAGGGGACGGATGTCGTCGCCGCCTACCAGCGGCTGGAGCGGGTGCCCTGGGCGGCGGTGGTGACGCTGCCGGCCAGCGCCTATGACCGGGCCTGGCATCAGCCGCTGTTCATCCTGCTCGCGGCCGGCATCGCGCTGCTGGCGGCAGCGCTGCTGCTGGCCGGCATCCTGGCCCAGCGGCTGTTGCGCCCGGTGCGGGCGCTGGCACGCAACGCGGAGGCGATGGCCCGGGGCCTCCCCCTACCGCACCATGCCAGCTTCGCGTCGGTGGCCGAGTTCGAGGCCCTGCGCGCCGCCCTCAGCCGCGCGGCCGAAGGTATGCGCGCCCGCGCCGCTGCCGAAGGCCGCGCCGCGGCGGCCGAGGAAGCGGCCCTGGCGCTGCGCACCGAGCGCGACCGGGCGCGGCTCTACTTCGAGGTCGCGGGCGCCATGCTGGTCGTGCTGGACGCCGAGGGCCGGGTGCGCGGTATCAACCGGCGCGGGCTGAAGGTGCTGGGCCTGCCGGACGAGGCGGCGGCGCTGGGCCGAGACTGGTTCGACAGCTTCCTGCCGGAGCGCCTTCGAACCCCGTTGCGCCACGCCTTCAAGGTCATTGTCGAGGACCATCCCATCCTGCCGGAAGATCACGAGAACGCCGTGCTGCGCGCCGATGGGGAGGAGCGGCTGATCGCCTGGCGCACCACGCCGCTGCGCGATGCCTCCGGCCAGCTGCTGGCGGTGGTCGCCTCGGGCGAGGACATCACCGACCGCCGCGCGGCCGAGCGGCAGCAGGGACTGCTGATGCGCGAGCTGGATCACCGCGCCAAGAACGTGCTGGCCGTGGTGCAGTCGATCGTCCGCCTGACCCAGGCCGAGCGGCCGGCGGATTTCGCGGCCGCCATCGACGGGCGCGTCCGCGCCCTGAGCCGGGCGCATATGCTGCTGGCGCGGGAAAGCTGGGCCGGCAGCGACCTGCGGGCGGTCGTGGAGACGGAGCTGTCGCCCTATGCGGCCGGCGGGCGCGCCACCCTCGCCGGCCCCGAGGTGCGGCTGGCGCCCGAGGCGGTGCAGCCGCTCGCCATGATCCTGCACGAGCTGGTCACCAACGCGGCGAAGCACGGGGCGCTCTCGGCGCCGGGTGGCCGCGTGGAGATCGGCTGGGCAGCCCTGCCGGAAGGCGGGCTGCGACTGACCTGGACGGAATCCGGCGGTCCCCCCGTGCAGCGCGGCGCCCTGCCGCGGCGCGGCTTCGGCTCCCGGTTGATCGCGGCGACGGCGCCGCAGCTCGGCGGGGCTGTCAGCTTCGACTGGCAGCCGACCGGGCTGCGCTGCCGGCTCAGCATCGCCGCCGACCGGGTGGCCGTGCAGCACAGCGTGGTCCGCGCCTCCCGCGCCCCTGAGGCGGCGGAGGAAACCGCCCCGCCGCCCAATGCGCCACCCCTGCAGGGCCGCCGCATCCTGGTCGCCGAGGACGAGACGGTGGTGGCCATGGAGGTGGAGGACGTCCTGCATGCGCTCGGCTGCACCGTGCTGGGCCCGGCGGCCACCTTGCCCGAGGCACTGCGGCTGGCCGAGGAGGGGCTGCGCCAGGGCGGGCTGGATGCCGCCGTGCTCGACGTCAACCTGAACGGCCAGGCGGCCTTTCCGGTGGCCGACCTGTTGGTGCGCCAGGGCCTGCCGGTGCTGTTCACCACCGGCTATCACGAACTTCCGGGCGGCTGGGCCATGGGCGGCGGGCAAGGGCGCACCGCGCGCCTGCACAAGCCGCTGGCACGCGGCGCGCTGGCGGCGGCGCTGCAGCGCCTGGTGGCCGGCTCCGACGGCTCGCCCGACCTGCCGCGCCGCGCTGCGCCGGGCGGGCGCCGGCGGGCCCAGGGCGGCCAGCCACCCCATTCGCGGCGCTGAGGCGCCCTTCGGGCCTTCCGCGGCAGGCGATGCGCCGGAGCGCGGGGGTCACACCCCGGCGCGGGCCGCCAGCGGCCGCGCCGTCACCGATGGCTCCGTGCCGAGCCCGACCTGCGCCAGCATCTCGGCGAAGAGGGCCTCACGCTGGCCGGCGAGGGCGGCATCCCGCTCGCGCGTCAGTGCCACCAGCGCCTCGGGCCGCAGCCCCTTGGCCGCCAGCCGCCCGGGTGGGGTGAAGCCGATCCAGTTGGCGATGCAGCCGGCATTGGCCTCCGGGTGGAACTGCAGGCCGAGCGCCCGGCAGTAGCGAAAGGCCTGGATGGTGCCTTCCGAGCGCGCCATCACCATCGCCTCCGGCGGCAGCGCCACATGGTCGCCATGCCAGCGGATCCAGGGCCCGCGCCAGACGGGGGCGGAAACCTCGGCGGTCTCCATCCAGCCCTCGTGAAAGGTGCCCGTGGGCGCCACGCTGCCGCCGATGGCGGAGGCGATCATCTGCGCGCCGAAGCAGATGCCGATCACCGGCCGCCCCGCCGCGATCCAGCGCGCCAGCAGGTCGCGCTGGCGGGCGATCCAGCCGTCGGTGTCATAGGCCGCCTTGGGCGAACCCAGCGTCACCAGAAGGTCCGCGTCGGGCATCAGGCCCTGCGATATCAGGCCCTCGGGCAGCTCGGGGCCGGCGATGGTATCGAGCACCGCGCCGTGCCGCCGCTCCAGCCAGACGCCGAAATGGCCGACCGGCGCCAGGGGAGAGTTTTCGAGGACCAGAACCCGCATCGTTTCATGTCCGGCGTGGAAAGGGGCCGCGCGTAGCCGCGCGCCTTCCATGAATGCCGCAACGACGCACGCCTTGCATCCCCAGCGCGCGATTTCCCTCGCCCGCGCCAGGGTGTAGCGAGGGCAAACTGGGCGCCCGCCTGCCCCTGCTCATTCCGAACCCGAAAGGCCCTCCACCGCCATGCGGGCAGACCGCTTCCCCTCATTGGACCGTCGCAGGCTTCGCCGCCTGCCGCTGCTTTCTCCCCGCCAGTGGCGGCGACGGCTGCTGTTCTGGCTCAGCGCCGTGCTGGTCGGCGTCGCCGCGGTCGGCTTCGCCGCGCTCGCCAACGAGGCGCAGCGCCTGTTCCACCTGATCATGGCGGTGCAGCCGCTGCTGATCTTCGTGATCGCCCCGGGCGGCCTGGCGCTCTCGCTGTTGCTGACACGCTGGTTCTTCCCCGGCGCGCAGGGCAGCGGCATCCCGCAGGTCATCGCCGCCCTGCACGAGACCGACCCGCAGCGCATTGGCGCGCTGCTGACGCTGCGCATCGGCATCGGCAAGGTGCTGTTGACGCTGCTTGGCCTGCTCAGCGGCGCCTCGATCGGCCGCGAGGGGCCGACGGTACAGGTCGGCGCCGCCATCATGCACAGCCTCGGCCGCTGGCAGCGCCTGCCGCGGGCGGAGATGGTGCACATTCTTGTCCTCTCGGGTGGCGCGGCGGGGGTTGCGGCCGCCTTCAACACGCCGCTCGCCGGGCTGGTCTTCGCCATCGAGGAGCTGAGCCATGGCACGCGCATCCGCACCGGCAGCATGACCCTGACGGCGGTGGTGCTGGCTGGCCTGATGGCCATCGCCCTGGTCGGCAACTATGTCTATTTCGGCGTCAGCCACGCACAGCTCGAGATCGGGCCGGCCTGGGTGGCGGTGTTGGCCTGCGGTGTGGTGGGCGGCGTCGCGGGCGGGCTGTTCAGCTCTGCCCTGCTGGAAGCACAGCGCTATCTGCCGCGGGTGGTGGGCCAGCTCGCGAGGCGGCGCCCTGCGGTCTTCGCTGCGCTCTGCGGGCTGCTGATCGCCCTCATCGGATGGGCGTCGGGCGGCACCAGCTACGGCACTGGCTACGAACAGGCGAAGCTGCTGGTGGAGGGGAATGGCGCCCAATTGCCGGCCGATTTCGCCGTCTGGAAGCTGCTGGCCACCGTCGTCTCCTACCTGAGCGGCATTCCGGGCGGTATTTTCGCCCCTTCGCTCGCGGTGGGCGCCGGGATCGGCCAGTGGATGAGCGCGCTCTTGCCGGGCGCGCCGGCCGGGGCGGTCGTGCTGCTCGGGATGGTCGGCTACTTCGCCGGCGCGGTGCAGGCGCCGATCACCGCTGCGGTCATCGTGCTGGAGATGACCAGCAACCCGCGCCTCGCCATGCCGCTGATGGGCACGGCGCTGCTGGCCTTCCTGGTCTCGCGCCTGATCTGCCGGCGCCCGCTCTACGCCAGCATGGCCAAGCGCTTCATCTCGCATTGAAGTCTGGGGGGGAAAGAATTCCCCCCAGGCCCCCCTTCTTTTTTCTTCGAGTTCCCAGCGCTGGCGGCCCGCGCAGCCCCAAACTGACAAAAAGAAGATGGGGGTTCGGGGGAATTCTTTCCCCCGAGCTTTTGCCTTAGCCGATGCGGATGATCCGCGCCAGCGCCGCCACATGTTCGGGCGGGGTGGGCGGCACGATGCCGTGGCCCAGATTGAAGACGAAAGGCCGCCCGCGCATTGCCGCCAGGATCGAGCGGGCCTCCGCCTCCAGCGCCGGGCCGCCGGCCACCACGGCCTGGGGGTCCAGATTGCCCTGCAGGGTAATTTGCGCCGGCACGTTCGCGGCCGCCCAGCGTGGGTCCATGGCGGTGTCCATGGCGACCGTGCCGACCCCGGCGCGCTGCGCGTATTCGACGATCATCGGCCCGGCGAGGCGCGGGAAGCCGATCAGCGGGATATCCGGCCGGACCTTGCGGATGGCGCGGACGATGACATTGGCCGGCTCGATCGACCAGCGGCGGAACTGGGCGGGGGGCAGCAGGCCGGCCCAGCTGTCGAACAGCATCAGCGCCTCGGCGCCCGCCTCGGCCTGGGCCAGCAGGTAATCCACCGTGGCGTCCGTCAGGGTGCGGATCAGCCGGCTGAACAAGGCCGGGTCGGCATAGGCGAGGCGGCGCGTCTCGGGGAACTCCTTGCCGCCCTTTCCGTCCACCATGTAGCAGGCGACGGTGAAGGGGCTGCCGGCGAAGCCGATCAGCGCCGTCCTCGGCGCCTCCTGAGCCAGCCCGGCCCGCACCCGCGCGACCGTCTCCAGGATTGGCGCCACCTTCGCTCGCACCAGGTCGGGCCGCAGCGCGGCGAGGCCGGCGGCATCCCGCACGGGCGCAAGCAGCGGTCCCTCTCCCTCGGCATAGCGCAGCCCCTGGCCCATGGCCCAGGGCAGCATCAGGATGTCACTGAACAGGATCGCCCCGTCCATGCCGTAGCGGCGCACCGGCTGCAGCGTCACCTTCGCTGCCAGCTCTGGATTTGTGCACAGGCTGATGAAGTCACCGGCCTGGGTGCGGAGCTGGCGGTATTCGGGCAGGTAGCGCCCGGCTTGGCGCATCAGCCAGAAGGGCGGAGGCCAGAGGGCTTCGCCGGAGAGGGCACGCAGCAAGGGCTTCGACGCGTTTTCCATGGCGCCCCTTTCTATGAAAAAGAGTCTTTAAGAAAGGTGGGGGGTCCAGTAGGGCCTGTGGATAAGGGGGACGCAAAGGCGTCCACCGCTTTCCACAAAGTTTTCCACAAGGGCGAATCGGCAAAAAACCGAGGTTTGAGGCGGGTTTCCGGCGTTTCTCCCGGACTCGCACCGCCCGCTGTGCCCAACCATGCCCAACCCTCTGAAAATGCGGATTCAATCCCCGATTCCCCCAGGGGGTCCTTGGAGGTGGTCCGGTTTTCCCCAATCTCCACAGGAATCCCCGCTATTCTCCACCCCCAGAACGCCGCACAACGTCCCGGAGCCGATGTCACACCGCCCCTTCAACCTGCATCTTGTCTCCGACAGCACGGGCGAGACGCTGAATTCCATCATGCGCGCCACCCTGGCGCGCTTCCCCGACCCGCAGGTGGTGCATCATCGCTGGTCGCTGGTGCGCTCGCATCTCCAGCTTGAGCAGGTGCTGGAGGGCATCAAGGCCGAGCCGGGGCCGGTAATGTTCACCCTGGTTGATCGCTCGCTGCGGCATGCGCTGGAGGAGGTCTGCCAGCAGATCGGCGTGCCCTGCCTCTCCGTGCTCGACCCGGTGATGGACCTGCTGCAGGCGCAGCTCGGCCAGCAGGCGCGCGAGAAGCGCGCCGCCCAGTACGTGCTGGACGCCGATTATTTCCGCCGGATCGACGCCATGCATTACGTGCTGGCGCATGACGACGGCCAGGGCATCGCCGGCATCGAGGAGGCGGATTGCGTGCTGGTGGGCGTCTCCCGTTCCAGCAAGACGCCGACCTGCTTCTATCTGGCGAACCGCGGCATCAAGGCGGCCAATGTGCCGATCGTGCCGACCAGCCCGCTGCCCGTGGAACTGGAGAACCCGCCCTGCCCGGTGATCGGCCTGACCATCGACACCAGCGCGCTGATCGATATCCGCCGGCACCGGCTGAAGATCATCGGCAATGGCGGCGTGCGGCAGGACGCCAACGATTACGTGGACTTCGAGGCGGTGAAGGCGGAGATCCAGGCGGCGCGCCGGCTCTGCACCAGCCATGGCTGGCCGGTGATCGACGTCACCCGCCGCTCCATCGAGGAAACGGCGGCGACGGTGCTGCAACTCATGGAGGCTTGGCACGCCCGGCGCAACCAGCTTAACGCCGCCAAGCCCCGGCCCGCCGAGGCATGACACGGCTGATCCTCGCCTCCTCCTCCGCCACCCGGGCGGCGCTGCTGCGCGCCGCCGGGCTGGATTTCGAGGCGCGGCCCGCCGCGGTGGACGAGGCCGCGCTGAAGGCCGCCGCCCAGGCCGAGGGCATTCCCCCCGCCGAGGCCGCCATCCTGCTGGCCGAGGCCAAGGCCCAGCGCATCGCCCGCCGCGAGCCGGAGGCGGTGGTGATCGGCGCCGACCAGCTCCTGGTCTGTGAGGGGCGCTGGTTCGACAAGCCGGAGGATCTCGCCGGCGCGCGCGAGCAGCTCGGCGCCCTGCGCGGGCGGACGCACACGCTCTTCACCGCCATGGTGCTGTGGCGGCACGGCCAGCGCATCTGGCAGCACGTGGCGACACCCCGTCTCACCATGCGCGAGTTCTCGGAGACCTTCCTAGAGCGCTACCTGGCGGCCGAGGGCGAGGCCGTGACCCATTCGGTCGGCGCCTACCGGCTGGAGGGACTGGGCATCCAGCTCTTCCAGGATGTTCAGGGGGAACACAGCGCCATCCTGGGGCTGCCGCTGCTGCCGCTGCTGGGATTTCTGCGGCAGCATGGGGTGGTGGAGGAGTAAGAAAAAAGATCGGGGGAATGAATTCCCCCGAACCCCCTTCTTCTTTCTGTCAGTTGCGGTGCTCGTTCGCAGGGGTGCGCCCAAACTTGAAGAAAAAAGAAGGGGGTCTGGGGGAATTCATTCCCCCAGCCTTTCCAGCGCCTCGACCAAGGCGCGCAGCCCCCGGTCCAGCACTTTTTCCCGTCGCAGCACCAGCCCGAGCTTACGCCCGAGTGCCGGTTGCAGAGGCCGCACCACCGTGTCGGGGATGCCCGGCCCGGCGGCGGCGAGCGCCGGCAGGATGGAGGCGCCCAGGCCGCTGCTGACCAAGCCTTTGATTGCCTCCACGCTGCCGAGTTCCATGGCCGGGCGCGGCGTCAGCCCGGCACGCTCGAACCAGGCGTCGATCAGGCCGCGCGTGCGGCCGCCGGCCTCGTAGAGGATCAGTGGCAGGGCGGCGAGCTCGGCCGGGCGGATGCTGCGGCCCGGCCCGGCCATGGCCTTGGGCAGCAGCGCCACCAGAGGGTCGGCCACGAGCGGTGTGATCTGCAGCGCGCGGTTGCGGGCGAGGGGAAGCGTGACCACGGCGCAGTCCAGCGCGCCCTCCTCCACGCGGCGCACCATCTCGTCTGAATTGCCGGTGACGACCACCACCTCCAGCGCGGGCAACCGCCGCTTCAGCGCGGCGAAGACGGGAGGCAGCAGGTGGATGCAGGCCGTGGCGCCGGTGCCGAGCCGCACCCGCCCCGCATGGCCCTCGCGATGCGAGAGCGCGGCGGCCAGGGCCTCCTCCGCCGCGGCGACGGCGCGCCGGGCGGGGGCGGCGAAGGCGGCACCGGCAGCGGTGGGCAGCGAGCGCCCGGCGGCGCGGTCGAGCAGCCGGATGCCGAGATTGCGCTCCAGTTCGCGCAACTGCTGGCTCGCCGCCGGCTGGGTCAGGCCCAGGGCGCGGGCAGCGAGGGAGACGCTGCCCTCGTCCACCACGGCGAGGAAGGTGCGGAGCTGGCGCAGGGTCGGGAGCGACATAAGAACAACTTATCCGAATGCGCGGCATCAGAAGAGTTTTCTGGGCGCCCTCAGGGAGTGGGTGCAGCATGGCGGCCTCTCCCTGGCCTGGACCGCACTGCCGTATGCCGCTCCCTGAAGACGAAGCCGCCCCCCGCATCCGCCCTGCCACGGCAGGGGACATCCCGGCGATCACCGCCATTTATGCCCATCACGTGCGGCACGGCCGTGCCTCATTCGAGCTCGAGCCGCCGGATGAGGCGGAGCTGCGCCGTCGCCAGGAGGCGCTGCTGGCGCAGGGGATGCCGTATCTGGTGCTGGAGCAAGGCGGCGCTGTGCTGGGCTATGCCTATGCCGGCCCTTACCGGCCTCGCCCGGCCTACCGGGACACGGTGGAGAACTCGATCTATGTGCGCGCCGACCAGGCCGGGCGCGGCTTCGGCCGGAGGCTGCTCGCCGCGCTGATCGAGGCCTGCGAGGCGCGGGGGTTGCGGCAGATGGTGGCGGTGGTGGGCGACAGCGCCAATGCCGCCTCGATCGGCCTGCACCGGGCCATGGGCTTCCGCGAGGTCGGCGTGCTGCGTGCCGTCGGCTGGAAACACGGGCAATGGCTGGACAGCGTGCTGTTGCAGCGCGCGTTGGGCCCGGGTGCGGCGGAACCGCCGGTACCGCGAGGATGAGCGCCGCGGCTTCCACGGCGCGCTCCGCGCCCGTCCCCACCGGGGCCTGGCGCGTGGCCGCCGTACTGGCGGCCACCCAGGTCGTGCACTGGGGCTCGCTGTTCTACGCCTTCTCCGTGCTGATGCCGGCCATCGCCGCTGAGACGGGCTGGCCACGCGACACCGTGGTTGGCGCCTTCTCGACGGGGCTGCTGGTGCAGGCGGGAGCGGCGCTGACCGTCGGCCCCCTGCTGGACCGGCTCGGGCCACGCACCGTCATGGCGGCGGGCTCGGTGCTGGCCGGGCTCGGCCTCTGGCTGGCCGGACAGGTGGAGGGGCTGTGGCAGTTCTACGCCGTCTGGGCCGGGCTGGGCGTGGTGATGGCGGCGACACTCTATGAGGCCGCCTTCACCGCCGTCGCTGCCGCCTTCGGCCGGGCTGCCATGCGGCCGGGCATCGCGCTGGTCACATTTGCCGGAGGGCTGGCCAGCACGGTCTTCTGGCCGCTGACCGCCTGGTTGGTGGCCGATCTTGGCTGGCGCGCGGCCTGCACGGTGCTGGCGCTGGTGAATCTCGCCTGTGCCCTGCCGCATGCCGCCGTCCTGCCCGGCCGGGCACCGCCGCCCAAGGCCGGGGAAGCGGGCAGCGACCTGCATCTCGGCGTGGTGTGCCGCCAGCCGCGCTTCTGGGCCCTGGCTTTCGTCAATGTTGCGGTCGGCTTCGTCAGTGCCGTGGTGGGGGTGCATCTCGTGCCCCTGCTGGTGGAGCGCGGGCTCGGGGCGGCGGCGCCGCTGTTGGCCGGCCTGCTGGGCGTGGCGCAGGTGGCGGGGCGAGTGATCGAGTTCGGCGGCGGCGGGCGCTGGCCGTTGCGGGCTGTCGGGCTGGTGGCGCTGCTGGCGCTGGTGCCGGCCTCGGCGCTGTTGGCCTGGGGCAGCGGCATCCCCGCCATGGCCTGTGCCATCGGGGTCTATGGACTGGCCAATGGCGTGATGACCATCGTGCGCGGGGCGCTGCCGGCACAGCTTTTCGGCACTGGGCATTACGGCGCCATCACCAGCGCGCTCGCCGCGCCGGGCGCCCTGGCGCGGGCAGCAGGGCCGGTCGCGGCGGGTTGGCTCTGGGCCTGGAGCGGCAGCTACACGACGCCGGTCGCCCTGCTCGGGCTGCTCTGCCTGGCGGCGGCGCTGGCGCTGGCCGCGGCGGTGCCGGGTGGCGGAAGGACGGCGCGGCGGGGCTAAGGAAGGCCTGTCCGCAAATGAACGGGG
>DATMRU010000028.1:0-67822 GCA_035565935.1 Roseomonas sp. | reverse complement strand
GCGCGCGTCATAGACCGGCGGCGGCGCCGAAAGGGCGCGGCCGGTGTAGTTGGCGCCATGCACCAGGCCCGGCGTGTCGATGAAGGCGGGATAGACGTCGCAGACATGGATCTCCGGCTCGGAGGCCAGCTCGGCCCGCAGTGCCTCGGAGAAGCCCTTCAGCCCGAACTTGCTGGCGCTGTAGGCCACCGCGAAAGGAGCCGCCGCGAAGCCGCCGAGCGAGATGGTGTTGATGAAGACGCCATGCCCCTGCCTCAGGAAGACCGGCACCGCTGCATGCGCGTCGTTCATATGGCCGATCAGGTTGGCGCGGATCACCTGCTCATGCGCGGCCATCGGCGTCTCGTGGAAGCGGCCGACGGCGCCGACGCCGACATTGCTCACCCAGACATCGACACGGCCACCGAACTCCACCGCCCGCGCGGCGAGGCGCTGGACCGCCTCGGCATCGGTCACATCGGTGGGCACGGCGATGGCATTGGCGCCCAGTGCGCGGCAGCGCGCCGCCACCTGCTCCAGCGCCGCCCCATCCCGCGCCGCCAGCACCAGCCGGGCCTGGTTGCGGGCGAAGGCCTCGGCGGTGGCTTGGCCGATGCCGCTGGAAGCGCCGGTGATGACGACGGTCGCGCCGTCCAGGTTTCGCGGGGTCATGGTCGCTCCGGTCCAGGTTGCAAACCTAACCGGAGGGCCCGCCCCGGGTTTCCGGCCCGCGCCGGCCTGCCGCTTGCAAGCCGGGTTTGCAGCGCGGGCGGCGCAGCGCAGGATTGCGCCGGACCATGCAGCAGGCAGGAGGGGATGGAATGCGGGTGATCGTTGTGGGCGCGGGTGTGCTGGGCGCCAGCGCGGCCTATCATCTTGCGGCGGGCGGTGCCGAGGTGGTGATCCTCGACCCCATGGTGGAAGGCCGCGCCACCGCCGCCGGCGCCGGCATCGTCTGCCCCTGGCGCTCGGCGGTGGCCGATCCCGACTGGTACCGGCTTTCCAACGGCGGCGCGCATGACTACCCCACCCTGGTGGCGCAACTCGCCGAGGAGGGCGAAGCCGAGCTGGGCTATCGCCGCGTCGGCGCGCTGATCATCGCCGGCGAGGATGGCGGGCTGGACGAGGCCGAGCGGCGCATCCGCGCCCGCCTGCCGGCCGCGCCGCAGGCCGGCACGCTGCATCACCTCTCGCCCACGGAGGCTCGCCAGCTCTTCCCGCCGCTGCGCCCGGATGAGCCGGCCCTGCACCTGAGCGGCGCCGCGCGGGTGGATGGCCGCCTGCTCGCCGCCGCCCTGCTGCGCGCCGCCATCCGGCGCGGGGCGGAGGTACACCGCGATGCCGTCACCGGCCTCATCGGCACCGTCTCCCGGGTGCAGGGCGTGCGCGCCGGGCGGCGCGAGTTCCATGCCGATGCCGTGCTGCTGGCCGCCGGCGCCTGGGCGCCGCCGCTGCTGGCGCCGCTCGGCCTGGACCTCGCCGTGGTGCCCCAGCGCGGGCAGATCCTGCACCTGGTCCTGCCCGGCCAGCAGACGCGCGACTGGCCGGTGCTGCTGCCGATGACCAGCCACTATCTCCTGGCCTTCGACGATTCCCGCGTCGTGGTGGGCGCGACGCGGGAGACCGGCTCCGGCTTCGACCATCGCTTCACCGCCGGCGGTGTGCTGCAGGTGCTGCAGCAGGCCCTCGCCGCGGCACCCGGCCTGGCCTCGGCGACGCTGCACGAGATGCGCATCGGCATGCGGCCGATGTCGCCGGACCTGAAGCCGCTGCTCGGCCCGGTGCCGGGGATCGAAGGCCTGGTGATCGGCAACGGCCTCGGCGCCAGTGGCCTGACCATCGGCCCCTATGCCGGGCGGCTGCTGGCTCAGCACCTGCTGCGGGGCGAGGCGGAGATCTCCCTGGCCCCCTATGATCCATTGCGCCGCTGAGAAGGCCAGGGGAGAAAAAAGTTGGGGGAGCGAACTCCCCCAAACCCCCTCCTTTTTCTGTCAGTTTCCGGTCGCACCGGCGGCACCGGCGGCGCCTCCCGCCCAGTCCCCGGGGCTGCTTCAGCCCCGGCGTGAGCGTTCCCCGCCAGCGCGTCCAAACTGACAGAAAAGAAGAAGAGGGGGCCCGGGGGAGAATTCTTTCTCCCCCGGCTCCGCCCTACCGGATTTGCGGACAAACCCGACCTCCCATCGAATGCAGTGCGTTCGACCCCTTCTTTTTTTTCTTGGAATTTCCGGCACCTGCGGCCAGCGCAACGCCAAGCTGGCAAAAAGGAGATGGGGCCAAAGGGTGGCCCCGGGGGAATTCTTTCCCCCGGCCTTCTGGACAGGGCCGCCGCCGGGAAGGCAAAGGCAGGATATGACGGACAGCGTCGGCTTCGACTTCACCCGCCTTTCGCCGCGGGACCGCTATAAGCTGCTGATCGGCACGGTGGTGCCGCGCCCGATCGCCTGGGTCACCACCCTCGGGCCGGAGGGCCGGCCTAATGCGGCGCCCTACAGCTTCTTCAACTGCCTCTCCGCCGACCCGCCCATCGTCGCGCTCGGCATCGAGTTCCGTCCGGACGGGTCACCGAAGGACACCGGGCGCAACATCCGCGAAAGCGGCTGTTTCACCGTCAACATCGTCTCCGACGCGCTAGTGGAGGCGATGAATGTCTGCGCCGTGCCCTTCCCGCCGGAGGTGGACGAGCTGGAGCAGGCCGGCCTCGCCCTCCTGCCCGGCACGGCGGTGGCCAGCCCGCGCATCGCCGCCGCCCCGGCCGCGCTGGAATGCCGGCTGCATTCTTTCCTGGAGATCGGCGCCTCGCGCGAGATCGTGCTGGGCGAGGTGGTGCATGCGCATCTGCGCGCCGATGCGGTGGATGCGCGGCTGCATGTCGATCCGGCGGTCCTCGACGCTGTGGGCCGCATGGGCGGGCATGGCTATGCTCGCACCCGCGACCGCTTCGACCTGCCGACCATGAGCGTGGCCCAGTTCGCCGCCGCGCAGGCCGCCGAGGAGGCGGCACCGCCCGCCAGCACCTGATGCTTCTTTCCCTCCACGAAAGCGAGACGATGACCTCTGGCCCCGCGCCCCTGCTGGTGACGCATAGCGGCAGCTTCCATTGCGACGACGCCCTGGCCTATGCGGTGCTCCGCCTGGCGCTGGGCCTCGGCCGAGCCGGGGAGGACCACCAGCTGGTTCGCACGCGCGACCCGGAGGTGATCGCGCGTGCGATGATCGCCTGGGATGTCGGCGGCACCTACGACCCCGGAGCCGGACGCTTCGATCACCACCAGCGCGGCGCCCCGCAACGGCCGGACGGGCTGCCCTTCAGCGCCGCCGGGCTGGTTTGGCAGCGTCATGGCGAGGCCGCCATCCGCGCCCTGCTGGCGCCGCTCGGGGCGGAGGCCATGGCCGCCGCCGTGGCGGCCGAGATCGACGCCACGATGATCCGCAAGGTGGATGCCCTCGACAATGGCATCGGCCCGCGCGAGGGCGTGCTTGGCCTGGCCGGGCTGGTGGCCGACTTCAATCCCGCCTGGGATTCCCCGCTGCTGGGCGACGCCGCCGCCGAGGATGCCGCCTTCCGGCAGGCTTCGGAGCTGGTGGAAGGCGTGCTGCGCCGCCGCGTCGCAGCTATCCGCGCCCGCCTGGCGGCGGAGGCGGAGGTGACCAGGGCCCAGGCGGCGGGAGAGGATCCGCGCCTGCTGGTTCTGGACCGCAAGCTGCCCTGGCAGGATTCCGTGTTCCGGCACGGCTGGCCAGTCCTCTACGCGGTTTATCCGGTGCCCAACGGCAACTGGATGGTCGAGGCCATGCCGCCCGAGCGCGGCAGCTTCGCCCAGCGCTTGCCGCTGCCTGAAGCCTGGGCGGGGCTGCAGGGCGAGCCCCTGGTCGCGGTCTGCGGCATCCCGGAGGCCGTCTTCGTGCATGCGCGCCGCTTCATCGGCAGCGCGCGCACGCGCGAGGCGGCGCTCGCCATGGCCCGCGCCGCCATGATGGCCGGGCAGGGGTAACCCCGGTCGCGGGCGGCTTGGAACCTGGCACGGCCAGGGCCAGCATAATGACGAAGGTGCCGCAAGGAAGGCGGCAGGCAATGGAAGGCAGCAGCATGAGCGTGACCCAGCAGTCGTTCCGCGCGGCGATGTCGCATCTGGCGGCGGCGGTGAACCTGATCACCACCGATGGGCCGGGCGGCCGCGCGGGCATGACGGCGAGCGCCGTGTGCAGCGTGACCGACACGCCGCCGACCCTGCTGACCTGCATCAACCAGTCCGCCCGGCTGAATGCCCTGGTCAAGATCAATGGCGTGTTCTGCGTGAACATCCTGGCGGCTGCGCACCAGGAACTCTCCGGCCTGTTCAGCAACAACCGGGAGGAGATGGAGGCGCGCTTCGCCATGGGGCACTGGGGTCGGCTCGTCACCGGCGCGCCGGCGCTGGAGGAGGCCCCGGTCTGCTGCGACTGCCGCGTAACCCAGGTGGTGGAGGCGGGCACCCATACCATCTTCCTCGGGGAGGTGGTCGGGCTGCGGATGACGGAAGGCGAGCCGGACGGGCTGGTCTATTTCCGCCGTGCCTACCACCATCTCGTCACGCTGCGGCAGGTCGCGAAGGAGGGCTGAGGGGGAAACGTCGGGCCGGATCTCGCTTCCGCCTCCCCGGTGGCGAAGCCTGCACCCGGCTTCGGTAGGGCTGCCCTTCCCCGCGCCTCCAGATGCGCCGGCCTCCCCCTGACGGCCGGGACAGCGTCCGACGCAGCCACCTTGCCAGCGCCCCGGCGGCGCAGTTAGCTGGACCTATCGGAGGACGCGATCATGAAGCGCAGAACCCTGCTCGCCGCCGCAGGCGGCGTCACCGCCGCCGCCCTGGCCCGGCCAGCGCTCGCCCAGGGCAAGGCCCGGGTGCTGCGCTTCGTTCCCGAGGGCAACCTCGCCAATCCGGACCCGGTCTGGACCACCACCACCATCGCCCGCAACCACGGCGCGATGATCTGGGACATGCTCTACGGGCTCGACGCGAATTTCGAACCGCAGCCGCAGATGGTGGCGGGGCATGAACTGTCCGACGACAAGCTGACCTGGCGCTTCACCCTGCGCGAGGGGCTGGTGTTCCACGACGGCGAGCCGGTGCGGCCCATCGACTGCATCACCAGTATTCAGCGCTGGGCCAAGCGCCGCCCGCTGGGGCAGACGCTGCTGGCGCGCACGGATGAGATGAAGGCGCTGGACGACCGGCGCTTCGAGATCCACCTCAACAAGCCCTACAGCCTGACCACGCGTGCCTTCGCCGACAACTGCTTCGTCATGCCCGAGCGCATGGCGCGCACCGACCCCTTTCAGCAGATCAGCGAGTATGTCGGCAGCGGCCCCTTCCGCTTCCTTCGCGACGAATGGGTCTCCGGCTCCAAGGCGGTCTATGCGCGCTTCGACAAATATGTGCCGCGGCAGGAGCCGCCGAGCTTCCTCGCGGGCGGCAAGGTGGCGCATTTCGACCGCGTCGAGTGGATCGTCATGCCGGATGCCGCCACCGCCACCGGTGCGCTGCAGAATGGCGAGGTGGACTGGCTGCAGCGCCCGGATTTCGACCTGATTTCCCTGCTGCGTGACATGCGCAACGTGAAGGTGGCGGTGAACGACAAGGTGGGGGTGCTGGCGATGCTCGCCGTCAACCACGTCCAGCCACCCTTCGACAATCCAAAGCTGCTGCGCGCCATCCTCTCGGCGGTGAAGCAGGAGGACTATATGGTGGCCGCCGTGGGGGCGGAGCCGGAGCTGTTCCACGTCCCCGCCGGCGTCTTCACCCCCGGCCTGCCGATGGCGAACGACGCCGGCATGGAAATCCTGACCAGCCCGCGCGACATCGCCAAGAGCCGCAAGATGGTGGAGGAGAGCGGCTACAAGGGCGAGCCGATCCTGCTGATGTCGCCCTCCGACTACCCGGTGCAGGCGGCCTTCGCCCAGGTCACGGCCGACCTGTTCCGGCAACTCGGCCTGAACGTGAACTTCGCCAGCATGGACTGGGGCACGCTGGTGCAGCGCCGCACCAGCAAGGAGCCGCCGGACCAGGGCGGCTGGAACCTCTTCCCCACCACCTATGAGGGGCTGACGGTGGCGGACCCCTCCAGCCATCCGCCGCTGCGTGGCAACGGGCCGCAGGGCTGGTTCGGCTGGCCCACCAGCCCCCGGCTGGAAGCGCTGCGGGACCAGTGGATGGACGCGCCGGATGTGGCCGCGCAGAAGAAGATCGCCGAGGAGATGCAGCGCATCGCCTTTGAGGAGGTGCCCTTCATCCCCCTGGGGCAGATCTATTATCCCACCGCCTTCCGCACCGATATCGTGGATATCGTGCCCGCCTCCTTCCCGATCTTCTGGAACGTGAAGCGCGCCTGAACGCGGCCAGGGCCGTGGAGATGCCTCCGCGGCCCGCCCCTCATCGAGCGATCAGTCCACCTGCCGCTTCTCCAGCTTCCGCGCCAGGGTGCGCCGGTGCAGGCCGAGGCGCCGCGCCGATTCCGAGACGTTGAAGCCGGTCTCCGCCAGGGTCTGGTGGATGCGCTCCCATTCCAGCGTCTTGATCGAGGTCGGCCGCTGGCTGAGCGGCGTGTCCACGTCGCCCTGCGCCTTGCCGAAGGCGGCCTCGATGTCATCCGTGTTGGACGGCTTGGCCAGGTAGTGGCAGGCGCCCAGCTTGATCGCCTCCACCGCGGTGGCGATGCTGGCGAAGCCGGTCAGCACGACGATCAGCATCTCCGGGTCATGCGCATGCAGCGCCTGTACGCAGGAGAGGCCGGAGGCGCCTTCCAGCTTCAGGTCCACCACCGCGTAGTGCGGCGTGCGCTCCTGCAGCAGCGCCTCCATCTCCTCCGGCCTGGCCGCCACCATCACCTCATAGCCGCGCCGCTCGAAGGACCGGCGCAGCGTGCGGGACAGATTGACGTCATCCTCGACGATCAGCAGCAGACGGTCAGGCGGCATCGGCACGCTCCCTTTCGATCGCGATGGCGGCCAGGGGGAAGGAGAGCGCCACCACGGCCCCGCCCCCCGGCCGGCTGCGGGCCGTGACGCGCCCGCCCAGCTTGCGCACGACATTGACCACGAGGAACAGTCCGAGCCCGCGCCCCTGCTGGCCCTTGGTGGAACGGTAGGGATTGCCGAACTGCGCCAGCATCTCCGGCGTGAAGCCCTGGCCGTCATCCCGCACGGCGAGCGTCAGCTCCCCGCCCTTCCGCGAGGCGGACAGGGCGATCCGGGATGCCTGCGCCTCCTGCGCATTGTTGAAGAGGTTGAAGAGCACCTGCTTCAGCGTGGGGTCGGCGACGATCGGCACCTCCTGGCTGAGGCCGTTCTCCAGCACCAGCGTGGTGCCGGGGCGCATGGCGTTCCATTCGCGCACCAGCCCGCCGAGGAAGGCGCCCAGGGTGGTCACGTCGGCCGCCTCGCCCCGCGCCTCGCCCGCCGAGAGCAGGATACCACTGATGATCGCCTTGCAGCGCTTCAGCTCGGCTTGCATCTCCTCGATCTCCTGCTGGAGGTCGGGCATGTCGCGCAGCGCCGGCATCCGCTTCCAGTCGCCAAGGATGACCGACATGGTAGCCAGGGGAGTGCCGAGCTCATGCGCGGCGCCCGAGGCCAGCAGGCCCATGCGGACGATATGCTCCTCCTCCGCCGCCTGCTGCCGCAGATCGGCCAGGCGCGCATCGCGTGCGCGCAGATTGCCGCTGATCCGGGTGACGAAGACCACCAGCAGCATGGCATCCAGGATGAAGCAGATCAGCAGCCCCTGGAGGTGCAGCCGGAAGGGGTCGGCGCTCAGCGAGGAAGGCAGCACCAGCGGGCGGTGTGCCACGGAAAGGCCGAAGAAGCAGAGGCTGGTGACCACCACCATGGTCCAGGCCCAGCCGATCCGCAGCAGCACTGCCGCCAGCGTGACCTGCAGCAGATAGAGCGAGATGAAGGGGTTGGTGACGCCGCCGCTGAGATAGAGCTGCGCCGTCAGCGCCGCCACGTCCAGCACCAGGGCCAGGAAAAGCTCGCCCTGCCGGATGGCGAAGCGCAGGCGCAGGCGCATCAGGCTGAGCAGGTTCAGCATGGCCAGCGCCGCCACCACGACCGCCATCGGCTCCAGCGGAAGATCGACCCCGAGCCCGAACTGGACGAAGCCGATGGTCAGCACCTGCCCGCCCACGGCCAGCCAGCGCAGATGGACCAACTGCTGCATGTTCTTGCTACCGGTCGCGTCGGAAGGCTGCGCCGCGCCCTCCGCCCGCACCCCCGGCGCCCCCCGGTCCTCGGCCCGGCGGCTGGCGCCCGGCCGCAGCCACCGCCAGGCGGCGGCCAGGCGAGACCAGGCCGGAGCGGCCATCTCCGTCAGTGCCATACCGTGTCTCCATTGCCGGCGGAGCAGGCCGCCCCGCTCAGGAGCCGTGGGGTTGCCGCCGCGCCCGCCATTCCTCGCGCGCGACATAGAGAGTGGTGCCGGCGAGCAGGAGCGCCAAGGCATACCAGGTCAGCGCATAAACCAGATGGTTGCTCGGGAACCGGATGACGGTCAGGCCGCCCACCGGATAGGCCCGCGGATCGGGTCCGGCATCGGCGTCGATGAAATAGGGCGCCACCTCCGTCAGCCCGCGCGCGGCGGCGATGGCGGCGACATCGCGCGAATACCAGCGTTCCTCCGCCGGCACGTTGCTGCGCAGGAAGCCGCCGCCGGGTTCGGTCAGGCGCAACAGACCGGTGACGGTGACGGGGCCCTCCGGCGGGTTGCCGGCGTGCCCGGCGGCCTCAGCCCGCCCGCCCGGCACGAAGCCGCGGTTCACCAGCACGGGGAAGCCGCGCTCCGTCTGCAGGGGGGTCAGCACCCAGAAGCCGGCGCCGAGCGCCGTGCTGGCCTGCACCAGGGTGTTCGGCCCGGGCAGGAAGCGGCCCTGGACCCGGACGTGCCGGTACTCGTCACGGGCGGCGGAAACCGCCGGCCATTCCTCCGGCCCGGGCGCCGGCACGGGCGCCGCATGGACCCGGGCATCCACCCGGGCGATCAGGTCGAGCTTCCAGGCGCGGCGCGCGACTTGCCAGTTGCCGAGCGCCACCAAGCCGATGACGGCCAGCACCGCCAGCGTCCCCAGCAGGGCGAGGAGACGCGGCGAGCGGGGCCGCCTCGCCTCTCCGGCCTCCGCCTGGGGACGTGGCGCGACCATGCTCAGGGCATGGTGCGCATGTCGTGGGGCGCCATGGGCATCATGTTGATGTTGAGGTGGTACATGACCCAGAGCGATCCGACGAGCACGATCACCACCATCACGATGGTGAAGATCAGCGCCAGCATGGTCCAGCCGCCTTCCGACCGCGTGTTCATGTGCAGGAAGTAGATCATGTGGACCACGATCTGCACCGCGGCGAAGGCCATGATGACGAAGGCCGTCAGCCGCTGGTCGGCGAAGACGTCGTCCATGACCAGCCAGAAGGGAATGGCGGTCAGGATGACGGAGAGGATGAAGCCGGTCAGATAGCCTTTCAGCGTGCCATGGCCGGCGCCATCGTCATGCGCGTGGCCATGGCCGTTTCCGTGGCCTTGATGCTGCGCCAGGGCGTCCGGGCTCATTGCAGCACTCCCATCAGATAAACGAAGGTGAAGACACCGATCCAGACGACGTCGAGGAAGTGCCAGAACAGGCTGAGGCACATCAGGCGCCGCTTGTTGTCCTCGACCAGCCCGCGCTGCGCGACCTGCACCATCAGCGTGACCAGCCAGACGATGCCGACCGTCACGTGCAGCCCGTGGGTGCCGACCAGGGCGAAGAAGGAGGACAGGAAGGCGCTGCGCTGCGGCCCGGCGCCCTCGGCGATCAGGTGGGCGAACTCATAGAGCTCGAAGTAGATGAAGGCGGCACCGAACAGGCCGGTAATGGCCAGCCAGAGCAGCGTCATGCTCTTCCGGTTGCGCTCCATCTCCAGCATGGCGAAGCCATAGGTGATGGAGGAGAACAGCAGCATGGCGGTGTTGAGCGCCACCAGCGGCAGATCGAAGAGGTCCGCGCCGGAGGGGCCGGCCGCATAGCTGCGGCCCAGCACGCCATAGGTCGCGAAGAGCACCGCGAAGATGAGGCAGTCGCTCATCAGGTAGATCCAGAAGCCCAGCATGGTGCTGGCCCCGGGATGCGCGTGCTCCTCCTCCGTCACATGGAAGGCCAACTCCTCGGCGGGCGTGGCGGCCTGCAGGCTGTGTGCGGACATCAGCTTACTCCCCCGCCAGCAGGGCCGTGCGGCTCTGCTCGGTGCGGTTCACCTCGTCCGCCGGGATGAAGTAGTCCCGGTCGTAGTTGAAGGTGTGGGCGATGGAGAGGACGATCATCGCCGCGAAGGTCAGGGCTGCCAGCCACCACATGTACCAGATCATCCCGAAGGAGAAGGCGATCGAGAGTCCGGCCAGGATGATGCCGGTGCCGGTGTTCTTCGGCATGTGGATGGGGCGGAAGCCGTGCAGCGGCCGCGTGTAGCCACGCTGCTTCATGTCCCACCAGGCGTCGTGGTCATGGATGATTGGCGTGAAGGCGAAATTGTAGACCGGCGGCGGCGAGGAAGTGGACCACTCCAGCGTGCGGCCGTCCCAGGGGTCGCCGGTCACGTCGCGCAGCTGCTCGCGGCGCATGAAGCTCACCACCAGCTGGATCAGGAAGCTGGCGATGCCGATGGCGATCAGCACCGCGCCGAAGGCGGCGATGACGAACCAGATCTGCAGCGAGGGGTCGTCGAAGTGGTTGACGCGGCGGGTCACGCCCATCAGCCCGAGGACGTAGAGCGGCATGAAGGCGACCCAGAAGCCGATCAGCCAGAACCAGAAGGACATCTTGCCCCAGAACGGATCCAGCTTGAAGCCGAAGGCCTTCGGGAACCAGTAGGCGATGCCCGCGAACATCCCGAACACCACGCCACCGATGATGACGTTGTGGAAGTGGGCGATCAGGAACAGGCTGTTGTGGAACTGGAAGTCGGCCGGGGGCACCGCCAGCATGACGCCGGTCATGCCACCGACCACGAAGGTGACCATGAAGCCCACCGTCCACATCATCGGCACCTCGAACCGGATGCGGCCGCGGAACATGGTGAAGAGCCAGTTGAAGATCTTCGCACCCGTCGGGATCGAGATGATCATCGTCGTGATGCCGAAGAAGGAATTGACGCTGGCCCCCGAGCCCATGGTGAAGAAGTGGTGCAGCCACACCAGGTAGGACAGGATGGTGATCACCACCGTCGCATAGACCATCGAGGTGTAGCCGAAGAGGCGCTTCGAGCAGAAGGTCGAGGTGACCTCGGAGAAGACGCCGAAGGCCGGCAGGATCAGGATGTAGACCTCCGGGTGGCCCCAGATCCAGATGAGGTTGATGTACATCATCGGATTGCCGCCAAGGTCGTTCGTGAAGAAGTTCGTCCCCACGTAACGGTCGAGCGACAGCAGCGCCAGCACGGCGGTCAGCACCGGGAAGGAGGCCACGATCAGCACGTTGGTGCAGAGCGCGGTCCAGGTGAAGACCGGCAGCTTCATCATGGTCATGCCCGGCGCCCGCATCTTGACGATGGTGGCGATCAGGTTGACGCCGGACAGCAATGTGCCGATGCCGGCCACCTGCAAGGCCCAGATATAATAGTCCACCCCGACCCCTGGGCTGCCCTCGATGCCGGAGAGCGGCGGATAGGCCAGCCAGCCGGTCTGCGCGAACTCACCCACGAACAGCGACATCATGACGATCACGGCGCCCGCGGTCGTCATCCAGAAGCTGAAGTTGTTTAGGAAGGGGAAGGCCACGTCCCGCGCGCCGATCTGCAGCGGCACTACGAAGTTCATCAGCCCCGTCACCAGCGGCATGGCGACGAAGAAGATCATGATCACGCCGTGGGCGGTGAAGATCTGGTCGTAGTGGTGCGGCGGCAGGTAGCCCTCGGAACCGCCGAAGGCGATCGCCTGCTGGGCGCGCATCATGATGGCGTCGGAGAAGCCGCGCAGCAGCATGATCAGCGCCAGCACGATGTACATGATGCCGATGCGCTTGTGATCGATGCTGGTGAGCCACTCCTTCCACAGGTAGCCCCAGACACGGAAATAGGTCATGGCACCCACCACCGCGGCGCCGCCCAGCGCCACCGCGATGAAGGTGACCACCAGGATCGGCTCATGCAGCGGGATGGATTCCCACGAGAGCCGCCCGAACACGAAGCTCCAGAAGTCCGAATTGGGGGACATGGCGTTACTCTGTCGTTCCAGGGGACGAGGGGCGCGGGGCGCCGGCGGGCTCCGTGGCGCTCGCGCCATAGGGCTGGTCGCCATAGGGCTGGTCGAGGGTGCAGAAGGCGAGCACGTAGCGGCGCTCCACCTCCTGGCCCACCTGGCCCCGCTGGGCGACACCGCCCTGCCGCACCCGGCTGGCCACCACGTTCAGGGTGCCCGCCATGCCGGCGCCGCCCTGCGCGTCAATGCGGGCCATCTCGCTCATGCACATCTTGTCAGGCTCCACGCAGCGCTCGATGACGGCCTGATAGAGCCCCGGATCGATGCTGCCGAAGCGGCGCACCGGCTCCTTGACGCTCGGCTCGGCCAGCTTGAGGTATTCCTGCCGGCCCAGCCGCCCGCCGGCTGCCTTGGCCTCGGCCACCCAGCGGTTGAAATCCCCCTGGCTCAGACCGTGGAACTTGAAGTTCATGTCCGAGAAGCCGGCCCCGCTGTAGTTGGCGGAGAAACCGTCATAGACGCCGGGCTGGTTGATCACCGCATGCAGCTTCGTCACCATGCCCGGCATGGCATAGACCTGGCCGGCCAGCGCGGGGATGGCGAAGGAGTTCATCATCGTCGAGGAGGTCAGGCGGAAGTTGATCGGCGCATCCACCGGCGCCGCCATCTCGTTGATCGTCGCGATCCCCTGCTCGGGATAGATGAATAGCCACTTCCAGTCGAGCGCCACGACATCCACCTCGAGCGGCCGCACCTCGTCCTGAACGGGCGTGTTGGCGTCGATGCGCGCCAGCGGCCGGTAAGGGTCGAGCAGATGGGTGCTGACCCAGGTCAGCGCGCCCAGCGCCACGATGATGGTCAGCGGGGCCGCCCAGATGACGACCTCCAGCGTCGTGGAATGGGACCACTCGGGATCGTACTTGGCCTTGCTGTTCGAGGCCCGGTAGCGCCAGGCGAAGAACAGGGTCAGCACGATGACCGGCACGATGATGACGAGCATCAGCACCGTCGAGGCGATGATCAGGTCGCGCTGCTGCGCGGCCACGTCGCCCGAGGGGTTGAGCACCGTCATCTTGCAGCCGGAGAGGATGGCCGCGAGGGCCATCAGGGGCAGGATGCGCAGGATCTTGCAGGACATGCCGTTCAATCATGAAGTCATGGTGCGGTGCGGCGGTACATAGGCGGCCTGGGCGCGGCCGGGGATTGGACACTTTGTCCTATCGGCGGCGCCGGAACGGCCATGCTAGACGCCCACCCTCGCGCCCTGTGGCCCGGCGGCTTTCGCTTGCGGCGGCCGTACCGCGGCGGGACAATGGGCGCGGCAGGGGCAAGCACGATGCGGGGCAGCCACCCAGGGGATCGGCCAGGGGGCCGGCGCCGCCGCAGCGGGTCGAAGTGAGGGTTGGACTTGATCACGAGCAGCCAAATGCAGGGATTGCCGAACTCGGCGGAGCTCGAGCGGGACGCACGGCTGGCGAATGCCGGCCATGGGGCGGTTTCGCCGGGCGAGATCACGATCGGCGTCGTGATCGGGCGCATGTCGGAGTTCTTCGACTTCTTCGTCTATGCCATCGCCGCGGTGCTGGTCTTCCCGCGCTTCCTGTTTCCCGACACCGACGCGACCACGGCAATGCTCTACTCCTTTGCCCTGTTCGCGCTCGCCTTCGTGGCCCGCCCGCTCGGCTCCGTCATCTTCATGGCGCTTGACCGCCGGCACGGGCGTGGCGTCAAGCTGACTGTGGCGCTGTTCCTGCTCGGCGGCTCCACCGCCGCCATCAGCATGCTGCCCTCGCCAGAGAGCATCGGCGCCGCCTCGGTCGTGCTGCTCGGCCTGGCCCGCTTCGCGCAGGGCCTGGCCCTGGGCGGCGCCTGGGACGGGCTGGCTTCGCTGCTCGCCCTCAATGCCCCGCAGAACCGGCGGGGCTGGTATGCCATGATGCCGCAGCTCGGCGCGCCGCTTGGCTTCCTGCTGGCCGCCGGCCTCTTCACCTTCCTGGTCGCCTCCCTGCCGGAGGCGGATTTCCAGGAATGGGGCTGGCGCTATCCCTTCTTCGTCGCCTTCACCGTGAATGTCGTCGCCCTCTTCGCGCGGCTGCGCCTGGTGGGCTCGAACGAGTTCGCCAACCTGCTGGAGCGCCAGGAGCTGCAGCCGGCGCGCATCTCCGAAGTGGTGGCGACGAACGGCCGCAACCTGGTGATCGGCGCCTTCGTGCCGCTGGCCTGCTTCGCGCTCTTCCATCTGGTCACCGTCTTTCCCCTCGCCTGGGTCGTGCTGCGGGCCGATACCGGCGTTGCCGACTTCCTGCTGACGCAGATGGCCGGCGCCGCGATCATGATCGTGACGGTGGTGCTGTCCGGCTGGGTCGCCGACCGCATCGGCCGGCGCCGGCTGTTGGGCATCGGCGCCCTGCTGATCGGCATCTTCAGCTTCGTCGGCCCCTTCCTGCTGAGCGGCTCCAACGCGGGCCAGAGCTTCGTCCTGATCGGCTTCGCGCTGCTCGGCTTCTCCTTCGGGCAGGCCAGCGGCGCCGTGGCCTCGAACTTCAGCCGCCGGCTCCGCTACACCGGCGCGGCCATGACCTCGGACATCGCCTGGCTGATCGGCGCCGGCTTCGCGCCGTTGGTCGTGCTGGCGCTGTCCCAGTGGTTCGGGCTGGCTGCCGTCGGCGCCTATCTGCTCTCGGGCGTGATCTGCACCCTGCTGGCGCTGATGACCAACCGCCAGCTCGAGATGCGCGACCAGTGACCTGCCGAGCCGGGGCCTTTCGCCCCGGCGCCTGACCCGGCGCCCGTGTCCCGCAGGGGCGCGGGCACCCTGCCCCGCCGCCCTGTCGCGCCGCGGCCTCCGGCGGCATTGCTTTGAGCCGGCCCGGCGGCATAGCCTCTTCCCTCTCCTGCTGGGCGTTCCGCCAGCGATGGCGCGGCGGCCCGCAGGGCCAGGAACCCCGGAAGGCCATGAGCTGCGGGCCGGGTTTGAGCCCGACCTCGAGCGGCCCGGAAGGTTTCAGGGCGAGGAGGCCGTCATGCACCTGTTCGCACTCGAAGCCAGCCGCGAGTTCGGCCAGCGGGTCGCCGCCGCGCTGGGCAGCCCGCTCGCCGCCCATGAGGAGCGCAGCTACGAGGACGGGGAGCACAAGGCGCGGCCGCTCATCAACCTGCGCGGCGACGACGTCTATGTCCTGCACAGCCTGCATGACGGGCCGCAGGAAAGTCCCAACGACAAGCTCTGCCGCCTGCTCTTCTTCCTCGGCGCGGTGCGCGACGCCGGCGCGGCGCGGGTGACAGCGGTGGTCCCCTATCTCGCCTATGCCCGCAAGGACCGCCGCACCAAGCCGCAGGACCCGGTCACCACCCGCTATGTCGCGCAGCTCTTCGAGGCCATGGGCGTCGATGCCGTGCTGACGCTCGAGGTGCACAATCTCGCCGCCTTCCAGAACGCCTTCCGCTGCCGCACCGAGCATCTGGACACCCGCAGCCTCTTCGCGCCCCGCCTGCAGGTGCTGGTCGGCACCGGCCCGGTGGTGGTGGCCTCGCCCGACCCGGGCGGGGTGAAGCGCGCGCAGCTGTTCCGCGAGAGCTTCGAGCGGCGGCTCGGTCGCGAGGTCGGCGAGGCTTTCATGGAGAAGCGGCGCCGGGACGGGGTGGTAAGCGGCGAACAGCTGGTCGGCGAGGTGCGCGGCGCGACGGTGCTGATCATCGACGACCTCATCAGCACGGGCGGCACCATGCGCCGCGCGGCCGAGGCCTGCCTGGCGCAGGGCGCGGCGCGGGTCTTCGCCGTCGCCGCGCATGGCCTGTTCACGGACAGCGCCGCCGCGGCGATGAGCTCGCCCGCCCTCTCCCGCACGCTGGTGACGGACAGCGTGCCGCTGTTCCGCCTGCCCCCCATGCTGCACGGACCGCGTGTGGAGGTGGTGAGCGCCGCGCCACTCTTCGCCGAGGCGATCCGGCGGCTGCACGAGGGCGGTTCGATCACTGCACTGCTGGAGGGCGAGGCGGCAGGCTAAGGCCCGTTCCGCAGGGCGGCGCGGGCGGAAGCAGGGGAACTCCTTCAGACAGACCGGGTCGTGCTGCCGCTTGATGTTGATCAAGGCCCTAGGGCGGGCCGGGGCTAAGCTGCGCCAGAAGCCCGGCGGTGCCCCTCGGATGGCCCCCGGCAATTCCCCGCAGCGGGCAGGAGGATCGGATGCAGCTCAAGGATATTCTCGTGCACCTCGACGCGACGGAGCAGGGAAAGCTGCGCCTGCAGCTCGCGGCCGACCTCGCGCGCCGGCACGCGGCGCATCTTGTCGGCCTGTTCACGGTTGATATCCCGGTGCCCGCCATCGCGGCGCCGGAGGCGGGCGGCGCGGCGGTGCTGGCCGACCTCTTCCAGAGCATGCGGCAGGACAGGCTGGCAGAGGCGGCCGAGGTGGAGGCAGCGTTTCGCGAGCAATTGCGGCGCGACGGGCTTTCCGGGGAATGGCGCCTGGCCGAGGGCATGGCGCCGGAGCTCCTGGCACTGCACGCCCGCTATGCCGATCTCACCCTGCTCGGCCAGGACGACCCGGAAAGCGGCGGCTCGGCGGCAGAGGCGCTGATCGAGGCGGTGCTGTTCGGCTCCGGGCGGCCGGTTCTGGTGGTGCCCTATGCCGGGCGCTTCGAGAGCCTCGGCCGCGCCGCGCTGATCGGCTGGAACGCCAGCCGCGAGGCGGCACGCGCGGTGCATGACGCGCTGCCGCTGCTCGCCCAGGCGGACAGCGTCACCGTGCTCGCCGTCAACCCGCGCGGCGGGCTCGGTGGGCATGGTGAGGAACCGGGCGCGGACATCGCCCTGCATCTCGCGCGCCATGGGCTGACAGTGCAGGTCGAACACACCGTCGCTCCGGAACTCAGCGACGGCGACGTCCTGCTGAACCGCGCCGCGGAACTCTCGGCCGACCTGCTGGTGATCGGCGGCTATGGCCATTCGCGGCTGCGCGAGGTGGTGCTGGGCGGCGTGACGCGCACGCTGTTACGGCGGATGACGGCCCCGGTGCTGATGTCGCACTGACCCGCCGGCTGCGCCAGCCCAGGGCAGCAGGCGGGTCCAAGGCCCGGCGGCGGCCGGCTCAGCCGACGTCCTCTGGCTCCCCGGGCACGGTGGGGATGGTGAAGCGGAACACGGTGCCGCCGCCCGGATTTGGCTCCGCCCAGATGCGCCCGCCATGCGCCTCGACGATCGAGCGACAGATCGACAGCCCCACCCCCATGCCGTTCGGCTTGGTCGTCACGAAGGGCGAGAACAGTTGCGCCGCGATCTCCGGCGCCAGCCCCGGGCCGGTGTCTGCCACCTCGAAAAGGATCTCCCCCTCCCCGGCGGAGAGGGCCAGGGTGAGTTCGCGCCGCGCCGCCGCGCCCATGGCCTCGATGGCGTTGCGGATCAGGTTTAGCAGCACCTGCTCCAGCTGGACACGATCGCCCAGGACGCGCGGCAGGTCCGGCGCGATCCGCAGCCGCACCTTGACCCCGTGTTCCTTGGCGCCGACCAACGCCAGCGCGCTCGCCTCCTCCACCAGCTTGACGGCACTTTCCGGCTGCTTCTCCGTCTCGCCGCGCGCCACGAAGTCGCGCAGGCGGCGGATGATCCGGGCACTGCGCAGCGTCTGCTCGCTGGCCAGTACCACCGCTTCGCGCAGCCGCGCCAAGTCAGGCGCCGCGCCCGAGGGAATATCGAGCAGTCGTTCACAGGCGCGGAGATAGTTGGCCGTCGCGGTCAGCGGCTGGTTCAGTTCGTGCGCCAGGGTGGCCGCCATCTGCCCCATCGCGTTCAGTCGCGAGACGTGCAGCAACTCCGATTGCAGCTCCTGCAGCCGCGCCTCGGTCTGCTGCCGTTCGGTGACGTCGCGCACGAAGCCGGTGAACAGGCGCGGGCCGCCGCGATTGACCTCGCCGACCGAGAGCTCCATCGGGAAGGTGCTGCCGTCCTTGCGCTGCCCGACCACCAGCCGGCCGATACCGATGATCCGCCGCTCGCCGGTGCGCAGGTAGCGCCGCAGATACTCGCCATGCGCCTCGCGATAGGGCGAGGGCATCAGGATGCTCACGTCGCGGCCATAGACCTCCGCGGCGGTGAAACCGAACAGCCGCTCGGCGGCGCTGCTGAAGGAGAGGATGATGCCGCGCTCGTCGATGACGATCATCGCGTCCGGCACGGTGTCGAGGATGGATTGCAGATGCGCTTCGCGCGCCTCGAAGCTGCCGCGGGCAAGTTGCGCCGCCGCCACCTCCCACAGCAGCACCACCGCGCCCCCGGCCCGCCCGCTCCGGCGAGGCATCGCGGAGATCCGCAGCCGGTGTTGCCGGTCTCCGGTGAAGCAGGCGCATTCCGTCTCGAACCGCTTCTGCCCGCCGGCCAGAATGTCGCGCAGCCCCTCCCCGGCCCGACGGGCGGCTCCCGTATCGCCACCCGGCTCCGCCGCCACATAGGCCGGCACGAAATTCTCCCCCACGCCGGACCGGAAAATGGGGCAGCCGGCCAGATCCGCCGCCAGCCGCCGCCAGGCTGTATTGAGGGCGCGGACCACGCCACAGCCATCGAGCAGCGCGGCGGCGACCGGAAGAGCGTCCAGCATCCTCGCCATCCCGCGCGACGAGACCGGTTCCGCCCTGCCACGGCCGAGGAGGAGGAGGAGCAGGCCGCGCCGTGAACCCGTCCGCCGCACGGTGCGCCCCGGCAGCACCAGGACCCAGAGATGCCGTACAGTGCCAAGCCGGGCCAGCCACCCCAGCATGGGCCGGCCCTTCGCCTGCGCGGCACGGACCAGTTCCGGCAGGCCGAACAGGCGGGCCCTCTCCAGGGCGGCCATGACCGGCCGCCCGACATCGCTCGTGGCGAGGCCAAGCACCCTCGCCGCGCCTGGCGTGAAGCTCCGGACCACCAGCCGGTGGTCGAGGAAAACGAGTGGGACTGGTCGGCTCCCGGTCATGTCCGACGGCCTGTCCCTCTGCGGAAGAGACGGTCAGCTTCCCTCTCTTCCCCACGCCGCCTCAAGCACGGAGCGCCTGCGGCCGTCAGCCCGGAGGGAGTACCCCGCATGTGCCGGCGTCAGGCCCTGCCGCATGGACACAAAAAGCTGACACGCAGCTGTCATGATGCAGCCATTGGCCGCTGGCGACATTTCTCCGGCAGAGTTTTACCTGATGAGGACTACGGCCCCAGGCCGTCGGAAACGCCGCCACGATGGAACTGCTGCGCACCTGCATGTACTGGACGCTCGGCACGCTCGCCGAACTCACCCTCCGCTCCACGCCGGAGCCGGAGGATGCGGAGGAATGGGAGCCCTACTGAGCGCATAGGCGAGCGCCAGGCCCAGACCGGTGTTGACGGCGGGGCGGAAGGCTGTGGGAATGACCTGACCGCCCCGGAACTTCTCCCGAGCACTTCTCCCAATCGGCGCGGCAGGGCAGCGCCGGGGCGTGGCCATGCCGCCCCGCGCCTGCCAGGAACACGCCGCATGCCGGACTGGACCCGCGCCACCGCCGAAGCCGAAGCCCTTGCCGGCACCTGGTCCGCCGGGGGTGGGCCGGGCGGCGCCATCCTGCTCTTCGACAGCGGTGGCATCCGTGGCAGCGCCTCAGGCGGCTTCGCCAGCATCGAGCACGCCCTTCCCTTCACGGCGGAGACGCCGAGCCGCTACGCCTCGATTAGCAAGCAGTTCCTGGCCGCGACCCTGCTGCTGGAGGATATCCCGCTGGAAGCCCCGCTGGGCGCGCTGCTGCCGGGTCTGCCGGAAGCGCTGGGGCCGGTGCCGCTCGGCCGCGCGCTGGACATGACCGCCGCCCTGCCGGACACGATGGAACTGCTCTGGCAGCAGGGCGTGCCCTTCACGGCGAGCCTGAAGGCCAGCGAGATTCTCGCCCTGGTGCAGCGCCTGCCGGGCCTGAACGCCGTTCCGGGCAGCGAAATGGCCTATTCCAACACCGGCTGCCGACTGGCGCAGGGTGTTTTCCCGGCGCAGCGCGGCGTGACTTACGCCGAAGCCCTGCGCCGCCGCCTGCTGGCGCCACTGGACCTGCCGGTCGCCTTTCCGGAAGACGAGGCGGAGATCGTGCCCGGCCTCGCGACCGGCTATTGGCGGGAGGGCGCATCCTGGCGGCGCGGGCGCTACGGAATACATTTCTCCGCCTCGGGTGGGCTGGCGGGCAGCGCGGCGGCGCTGGCGCGCTGGGCCGCCGCGCTGCTGGCCGGGCGTGGCCCGCTGGCGGGAATGCTGGAGCGCCTCGCCGCGCCGCGTTTCTTCGCTGATGGCACGGAAAGCCTCTATCGCCTTGGCCTCGTGCGCAGCGCCCTGGGCCGCGTGACGTTGCTCGGCCATGGCGGCTCGCTGCCCGGCTACCGCAACCACGTCCTGATGGCGCCCGAGCAGGGCGTCGGCGTCGTGGTGCTGACCAACCGTGAGGAGGATGCGCTCTGGCCCGCCCTGCGGGTGACGGCGGCACTGGTGGGGGAGGAACTGCCTCCGCCACCGCGCGACCTCCCCAGCGGGCTCTTCGCCACTGCGGAGGGGCCCTTCTGGGCCGAAACCGGCGCCGGGGCGATCAGCTACATGGGCGCCCATGAGCAACTGGTCGCGGCGCCAGAAGGCGGTTGGCGCAGCCTGCCCGCCTATCTCGATATCCGCCTGCGGCCCGAAGGCGCCGGGACACTGGCAGGTCATGTCGGCGGCGCCGCGCGCCGGCTGCTGCGCGTGCCGCCGGACCAGACGCTCGATCCCCGCCTGGCCGGCGAATGGCGCGAGCCGCGCTTCGGCCTGCGCCTGACGCTACGCGCCGATGGCACCGCGCGCTTTCCCACAGCTCATTTCCCCTGGGCCGGCGACCTAGGCGCGGAAACCCGCCTTACCCCGCTGCCGGGCGGGCGGGCGCTGGCCGATCTGGCGCATGGCCCCTGGCGCCACCGCCCTTGCCTTTATCTGGAGCCCGATGGCTCGCTGCGGGTTGCCAGCCATCGCGCCCGGGTGTTGCACTTCCATCGCTGCAACGAACTGGGAGATGTCGCTTGATCCGCTCACGCCTCGCGCTGCTGCTGGCCGCCGCGCCCCTCGCCCTGACCCTCGCCCCGGCGCGCCCGGCCATGGCGCAGCTGGCGCCGAACCGCGTGCTGCGCGTGGCGCCGCATGCGGATCTCAAGACGCTCGACCCGGTCTTCGCCTCCATCGTCATCACCCGCATGCACGGGCTGATGATCTACGAGACGCTCTTCGCCTGGGATTCGAAGCTGCAGCCGCATCCTCAGATGGTGGAGAGCTTCTCGACCTCGCCGGACAACCTTTCCTGGAACTTCCGTCTGCGCGAGGGGCTGCGCTTCCATGATGGCCAGCCCGTCACCAGCAAGGACGTCATCGCCTCGCTGAAGCGCTGGATGGCGCGCGACACGGTGGGCGGCAAGCTGGCCGAATACACCGCCGCGCTGGAGGCGCAGGACGACCGCAGCTTCACCCTGCGGCTGAAGAAGCCCACGGGCATGGTACCCTTTGCGCTCGGCTCGGCGGTCGGCCAGATCCCGGCCATCATGCGCGAGAGCGATGCGACGACCGATCCGATGCAGCCGGTGATGAACACCATCGGCAGCGGCCCCTTCCTGTTCAACCGCGCCGAATGGCGCAGCGGCGCGCGCGTCGTCTATGACCGCAATCCGGATTACGTGCCGCGCAAGGAACCCGCGGATGGCCTCGCCGGCGGCCGCGTGGTGAAGCTCGACCGCGTCGAGTGGACCATCATGCCCGACCCGGCCACCGCGGCGGCGGCGCTGCAGGCCGGCGAGATCGACATCTGGGAGCAGCCGAGTCAGGACCTCGTTCCCGTCATCAGCGGCAGCCGCGGCATCAAGGTGGAGCGCTACACCAGTCTCGACAATCAGGTGATGCTGCGGCCCAACCACCTGCACCCGCCCTTCAACGATCCGCGCGCGCGGCTGGCGCTCGCCTATGCGACGGACCAGGCCGACTTCCTCGCCGCCGGCTTCGGTGACGAGCAGTGGTGGAAGCGCTGCGCTTCCTACTTCGTCTGTGGCAGCCCGAACGGCACCGAGGCCGGCACGGAGGCCTATGCGAAGCCGAACCTGGAAACCGCCCGCAAGCTGCTGGCCGAGAGCGGCTACAAGGGCGAGACGGTGGTGATCACCTCCTCCTATGACATCGCGCCGATCGGCCGCATGGCAGAGGTGGCGGCCGAGGCGCTGAAGAAGGTCGGCATGAAGGTCGATCTGCAATTCTCCGACTGGGGCACGGTGACGACACGGCAACAGAACCGCGCGACGCCGGACCAGGGTGGCTGGAACCTTTTCGTCACCACCGCCTCGGGCGCCACCATGCAGTCGCCGGTGACGAATATCGGCACCAACATGGCCTGCGAGCGCGCCTGGGCCGGCTGGCCCTGCGACGCCGAAGCGGAGAAGCTGCGCAACGCCGTGGTGGAGGCGGTGGACGATGAGAGCCGCCGCGCCGCCACCGAGGCGCTGCACCGCCGGCTCGCGGAAGTGCAGCCCTATCGCGTGCTCGGGCAGTACACACAGCCCTATGCGCGGCGCGCCAATATCTCCGGCGTGCTGAATGCGCCGGTCATGGTGTTCTGGAACATCGAGAAGAAGTAGCCCGGAATCCCGGGAGGCTCTGCCTCCCGGACCCACCGCCAGGAACCTGAGGTTCCTGGACCTCCCTTCTTGGGCGGTGTTCTGGGAGGCAGCGCCTCCCAGGAACCCGCTTACCGCCCGTAGATGCGGTCCAGCACTTCGGAAACCGCCACCAGCCGCTCGGCGCCTGCGTCGAAGCGCTCGCCCGCCGCGAGGCGCCGCGCCCAGTCGGCGGCGGCACGGCCGCCCCAGGCATCGGGCGGCGTGGCCAGCGTCTCGCGCGCCGTGCCGCGATAGCGCTCGGCGGTGAAGTCGTAGAAGGAGCCATTGACGTTGCGCAGCGCGGCACCGCCCTGCGTGCCGTAGAAGGCGGCGGAGATGATGGCGTCGCAACCGGCCTGCAAGCGCCAGGAGCAGGCAAGTTGCACCGCCGCGCCGGTCTCCAGCCCCAGTGTCGCGACGGCATAGTCCTCCACCCGGTCCGGCCGCCCGCCGAGCGGCTCGCCCTCGGCGAAAAGCCGGCCCGAAGCGCTGGCGACGCCCGGGAAATCCAGCACCCAGAGGGCGAGATCCACCAGATGCACGCCGAGATCCATCACGCAGCCGCCCCCCGACAAGGCGGGGTCATAGAACCAGCGCTTGTCCGGCCCATAGGCGTTGTGGAAGACGAGATCCACCGCATAGATGCGGCCCAGTTCGCCGGACTGCACGAGATCGCGGATGTGCCGCATTCCCTCGGTGAAGCGGTAGGAGAGATCCACCGCCAGCAGCCGGTCCGCCTTCCGCGCCGCCTCGACCACCGCGCGCGCTTCCGCCGCCGTGCGGCCGAGCGGCTTCTGGCAGAACACCGCGGCACCCTGCTCCAGCGCGCGGATCGACTGCTCGGCATGCAGCGCGCTGGGCGTGGCGATCACCACGCCATCGAGGTCCAGCGCCAGCATCTCGTCCAGTCCACCGACGCGCCGCGCGCGGGGCGCCAGCTTCTCCGCCTCGGCCATCATTTCCGGCGAGGGATCGGCGATGGCGGCAGCCTCCGCCATGCCCGTCTCCAGGATCGCCTGCATGCGGTGGCGGCCGATCCAGCCGACACCGAGGAAGCCGAGCCGCGGGCGGCGAAGCTGCGCCGCCCGCGGCGCTTCGGTCACGGCCTCGCTCATGGGAAGGTCACCAGCGCTTTGAGGAAGCCGTCGGGCCGGTCGCGCGTGGCGTTCAGCGCCTCGTCCAGCCGTGCCAGCGGGAAGCGGTGCGTGTAGAGCCCGCTCGGATCGAGGCGGCCGGAGGCGACGGCCTCCACCGCCTCGCGGATGCCCTGCATGTAGACCTTCGGGTCGCGCTCATGCGCGTTGATGACATCGAGCCCACGCCAGTTCCACAGCCACATATTGACCTGCCGCGGCCCGTCCTGATGGTAGCCGGCGACGATCAGCCGGCCGCGCTCCCTCGTCAGTTCGGCGGCGAGATCGAGCGGCCATTGCTTGCCCACCGCCTCGATCACGCGGTCGCAGAAGGTGCCGCCGGTCAGTTCCTTCACACGGGCGATGATGGCGTGGTGGTCCTCCATCGGGATCACCTCCGCCGCGCCCATGCGCCGCGCGAGATCCAGCGAGAAGGGCCGGCGCGAGATGGCGATGACCCGCGCGCCCGCATCGGTGGCTAGCTTCGTCAGGATGGCGCCGAGAAAGCCGATGCCGATGATGGCGACGGTCTGCCCCGCCTCGATGCCGCTGCGGCGGAAGATGTTCATGGCGCAGCCCAGCGGCTCGCCCGGGAAGGGCTGGCCGGCCAGCGACTCCGGCAGCCGCACCACAGACTCCGCATCCGCCAGGTCGTATTCGGCGTAGCTCTTGTACGAGAGCGCGGCGACGCGGTCGCCGGGGCTCAGGCCCTCGACCCCCTCGCCCAGCGCGTCCACCACGCCCCAGCCCTCATGGCCGAGGGCGCCCGGCTCGGTCGGAAACTGCATCCATTCCGGCCCTTCCCAGGGCGTCAGGTTGGAGGCGCAGACCCCACATCCCTCCAGCCGGATGCGCACCTGCCCTGGGCCGGGCTCGGGCAGGGGCACCGCCTGCAACTGCACCTGCCCCGGCCCCGCCAGGGCGGCCGCCTGCATCGTCCGAACCGTCGCAGCCGCTTCGCTCACGGCTTGGCTTCCCGAGACGTCATTGCTGCTCCACGCTCCATCACGGTTCTTGCCGTTCCGACCTAGGTCCTGCCCGGCGGTCAGGAAAGTCAAAGCTCTGCGGTTTCCATCGCGCAACGGACGGGCTGGGCGCGCTGCGGAGCCTCACCCGCGGCCGCCCGCCAGCCGCGCGGCCGCCGGGCTGCGGCCGAGGTACAGCATCGCCACGCAGCCGAGCGCGGGGCCGATCGCCAGCACCGCGAAGGCGCCGCCCCAGCCGGCCGCCCCGACGAGAAGGGGCATCAGGTGGATGGTGATCAGGGTGAGCGCGAAGCCGAGGCTGGTCTGTACAGTCAGCATCGTGCCCGTCAGCCCGGGCTCCGACAGCTCCGCCACCCCGGCCGAGAACTGCGCGGAATCAGCGACCACGGCGACACCCCAGAGCAGGCAGAGCAGCGTGGTGGCCAGCGGCGGCGCGCCGAAGAAGGCCCCCGCCACCAGGCAGCAGGTGCCCGAGACAGCCATCGAGACCACGGTGACGCGCACCCGGCCGATGCGATCGGCCAGCAGGCCCGCCGCGACGCTGCCCGCCGCCCCCGCCGCGATCACGCCGAAGGTGGCCAGCGCGGCCTGCGCCGGCTCCACCTGCGTGTCGCCGCGCCAGGCCGCGAAGCTGGCGGCGAGGTAGAGCCCGACCCAGGTCCACATGGCGTAGAGCTCCCACATGTGGCCGAGATAGCCGAGGGTGGCGAGGCGGGTGCCGCGGTTGCGCCAGATCTGCAGGGCCGCCGAGGGCCGGAAGGGCGGGGCCGGCGCGTGGCGCGGGCCGAGCCGCACCCATCCCATCAGCGCGGCGCCGCCGAGCGCGGCGAGCGAGGCGCTGCCCAGCGTCAGCCGCCAGTCCAGCCCGCCAAAGGCGTTCACCAGATGCGGCGAGGCCGAGCCCAGGGTCAGCCCGCCCACCAGCAGCCCGACGATCAGCCCGGTGTCGTCGCGGTCGGCCCAGCCCGCCGCCAGCTTCATCCCGACCGGATAGACCCCCGCCAGCGCGGCCCCCGTGACGAAGCGCGCCACCACGGCCGAGGGCGCGCCGATCGGCAGCGCCAGGATCGCCGCATTGGCCAGGGCACCCAGCAGCGCCGCGAGGGCGAAGAGGCGGCGCGGGTCGATCCGGTCGGCCAGGGCCAGCGCCGCGCTGACCAGCGTGCCGCAGACGAAGCCCGCCTGCACGGAACTGGTGAGCAGCGCCTGGAAACCGGCGTCCAGCATCGGCGCCTCGCGCGCCATGCCCGGGCCCGCGGCGGTGCCGGCGAACCAGAGCGACAGGGCAAGAACCTGCGCCACCGTGATCAGGGCGACATGGGTGGCCTTCGCGGACATGCGGACTCCCGGGGATTTGGCCCGCCATCCTGCCCGGCGGTCTGGGCGGGCGGGAGGGGGCGGCGGGGAAGCCGCCCTCCTCCTCCGGCGCGGCGGTCAGCCCCCGTAGAGGCGCAGCGGATTGCGCACCAGCACGCGCTCGCGTTCGACGGGATCGGGCGTCCAGGCGAGCAGCAGGTTCAGCAGCCGGCCATCATTGGGCATCCGCTCGGCCGGGATCTGCGGATGCGGCCAGTCGCTGCCCCAGACCACACGGTCCGGCGCGGCGCGCAGCACCGCCTCGTGCAGCGGCCGGGCATCCGGGTAGTCCGGCCCCCGCAGCGAAACACGGTAAGGCGCGGAGAGCTTGGCCCAAGCGCCATGCTCGCCGACCAGCTGCAGCAGCGCCTGGAAGCCCGGCGCCTCCGTGCCCTCAGTGGCATCGGCCTCGCCGAAATGGTCCAGCACCACTGGCAGGCGGGCGGCGAGCCGCGCCAGCCGCGCCGCTTCCGCCGGCAGGGCCCGCGCATCGGCCCAGAACTGCGCGTGCCAGCCGAGTTCAAGCATGGTGGGCAGCAGCGCCTCCACCGCGTCCCAGCCGATGCCGCGCCGGTAATTCGGCCGGTGCTCGGGGTGGAACAGGTGGAAGCGCAACCCGCGCACCCCGGCGCGGTGCCAGTCGCGCAGGGTCGCGGCATCGGTGCCCGCCGGGGTGATGGCGACGCCGCGCAGCCGTTCCGGCGCCGCCGCCAGCGCCGCCAGCATGGCGCGGTTGTCGAGCCCATGCGCATTGGCCTGCACCACGACGCCCCTTTCCAGGCCCAGCGCGTCCAGGTGGCGCAGGAAGTGGGCCGGCGGCGCGTCGGGCGGCGTGTAGCCGCGCCCTTCGGCATAGGGAAAGCGGTCGGAAGGGCCGAAGATATGGGCGTGGCAGTCCCAGCCACCGGGCGGCGGCGCGGGGGAGACGGGTTCAGGATGCGGGTTGGGTCCGGGGGTAGGAATGGTCACGGATGCCTCATTCGACCTTGATGTTGCCGTCGCGCACGACGCGGTGCCACTTGTCCCACTCGGTGTGCAGGAAGGCGGTGAACTCCTCCGGCGTATTGGCCCGGGTGCCGACATTCAGCTCGGCCAGCCGGGCGGCGACCGCCGGCGCGCGGATGGCGGCGTTCAGCGCCTCGTTCAGCCGGGCGACGATGGCGTCCGGCGTGCCGGCCGGCACGAAGGTGCCGTTCCATTCATAGGCCACCGTGCCCGGCAGCGTGTCGGACATCGGCGGCACGTCCGGCAGGGAGGCGAGGCGGCCGCTCCCGGTGTGGCAGAGCGCGCGCACCGAGCCGCCCTTCACATGGCCCACGGCCCCCGAGGCATTGGCGAAGCCGTAGAGAATCTGGCCGCCGATCACGTCGTTCGTCAGCGGTCCGCCGCCCCGATAAGGCACGTGGTTCACTGGGATGCCGGCCGCCAGCCGGAACAGTTCCAGCGCCATGTGCTGCGCCGAGCCGGTGCCGGAGGAGCCGATGTTCAGTCCGCCCGGCGTCGCCTTCGCCGCGGCGATCAGATCCGGCAGGGTCTTCGCCGGCGCGGAGTTGGTGGCGATCAGCAGGTTGGGCACCACGGCGGCCAGGAAGACCGGGCGCAGGTCGCGCCAGAGGTCGAAGGGCATGTCGGAGCGCAGCGCCGGGTTGATCGTCTGCGGCGTCGAGTCGTAGAGCACGGTATAGCCGTCCGGCTCCGCCCGCGCCGCCACCGCCGCGCCCACCGCCCCGGCCGCGCCCGGCCGGTTCTCGATGATGAAGGAGGCCCCCATTGCCTCCGAGAGATGAGCGAACAGGATGCGCCCCACCGTGTCGGCGCCGCCACCCGGTGGCCAGGGCACGATGACCCGCACGGGGCGGTCCGGCCAGGCGGCCGCCTTCTGCGCCAGGGCGGGGGCGGAAAGCACCGCCGGCGCGGCGAGCAGCAGGGCGCGTCGGCCGAGCGCGGTACCGGCCGCGACTGCGCGTGTCATGGGCGTCCTCCGTGTTTCGTTGCGGAGAGGATCGCTGCGGAGCCCCGCCCTGTCCACCCGGCAGCACGGCGGGGAACTGGATGCTGGAGTCGGAGAGGCGGTGGAGCGGGTCGGGGAAATTCCGGCCTGCCCGCAAATGACGGGGAGAGAGAAGGTTGGGGGAGTGAACTCCCCCAAACCCCCTCCTTCTTCTGCAAGTTCTTCTGCAAGTTTCCGGTCACGCCGGTGGTAAGGACAGCTCCTCCCGGCGCAAGCGCTCCCCGCCCGCGCGACAAAAACTGACAGAAAAGAAGAAGAGGGGGTCCGGGGGAGAATTCTTTCTCCCCCGGTTCCGTCCCCTGCCCAATTTGAGGACGGCCCCGAATTTCCCCGAACCCTCATTTTCTTTTGCCAGTTGGAACGCGGGGCGGGGGGCAAGCGACTGAGCAAAGAGGCAAGGCGAAAGGGCGGGAGATTCCGCCCCGTCAGGGCCGCCGGTAGGGGCCGGTGAAAAGATCCCCGAGCGCCCAGCGCAGGCGGTGCGTGATGCGGCGCTGCGCCAGATGGTAGGGTCGGTCGTGCAGCATGTGGCAGCGCTGGCAGAGGCTGCGCAGGTTGCGCGGGTGGTTGTTCGTCGGGTCGTGGTCCAGATGGGCGGCGGCCAGCACCACCCGGGTGGTGCGGGCGGCCGCCAGTTCCTCCGGCCGCACGGCCGCGCAGCGCCGGCCATCGCCGTCCCGCCAGGGGCCGCCCTCCGCCTCCTGCCAGCGCCCATCCGGCAGGCATCGCACCGCGGCGCCGTGTGGCCGGCGGCAGCGTTCACAGCGGCCCGCGGCGCGGCCGAAGCGGATGGCATGGCTGAGCTGGGTCCAGTCGATCGGATAGAGCCAGCGCAACTCGGGACGGATGGGCATCAGGCTGCGGATATCATAGCCTGCAGGACAAGACGAGGAAGGTGGCCGCCCGGCCCGGAAGATCAGGGAACACTGCATCCGAGCCGCCCCGCCCGCGTTCCACCCCTGCCGTCACCATTCCGGAGGTTGGAAATGGCCACCAAGCGCAAGGACAACGAGGCTGACCAGAAGCCGAAAGCGGGAAAGAAGCCGAACGCGCTGCAGCAACCCCTGAAGCCCTCGCCCGAACTGGCCGGCATCGTCGGCTCCGAACCGCTCTCGCGGGGCGAGGTGGTCAGCAAGGTCTGGGACTACATCAAAGCCAATAACCTGCAGAACGCTGAGAACCGCCGCGAGATCATCGCCGACGACAAGCTCCGCAAGGTCTTCGGGAAGGACCGTGTCACCATGTTCGAGATGAACAAGCATCTGTCCAACCACCTGAAGTGAAGCCGGCGCAGGAGGGCGGAGCGACACGGGGCGGCGCGCCGGACGGAAGAGGATCTTCATGCTACGGCGCGCCGGGCTGGCCTTCGTCCTGCTCTCCCTCCTTGCCTGCGACGAGAAGTCGGGCACCGAGGGGCCGGAGGCGGCGCGCGCGCAAGCCGCGCGCCGCATGGCGGAGGGTGCGCTGCGCGAGACGGCCGGCGGCCGTATCGTAACGCGCGGCGTGCAGGTCTATGCCCAGGCGGCCGAGGGGAGCAGCGCCGTCTGCGGCCAGGTGAACCTGCAGCCGGCCAGCGGCGCCGGCCTGTTCACGCTCTTCGTCGCCATCGTCACGCCAGAGGGCGGGGCGGAGCAGGCCGGGCGCTACATGGTGGAGCAGCATGTCGCGACCTCCAGCACCACGGCCTCACGGGTCTTCGTCGAGATGGTCTCGCGCTGCTATGAGGGCGGCGGGCCGCAGCCCGGCCAGCGCCCCGGCGCGCCACCGCCGATGCCGCCGGTGCCGGACCGCCTCCCCACGCCCGGCATGGCCGCGCCCGAAGCCCAAGCTGCCCCGGATGGGGCCCCGGCCCTCGCGCCAGCGGCCCATGCTCCGGAGACGGGTGGGCGGCAGGTCACCCTGCGACAGAACGGCAACCTGCGCGTGCATCCCCATGGCGGCGGCGCGGTGCTGCGCATCGTGCCGCAGGGCACCACGCTGCGCGTCTTCGGCGAGGCGCCGGGCGGCTGGCTCCAGGTGGGCGACAGCGAGCCTTGGGGCTGGATGCATGACAGCCTGATGGTGCGGTAGCGCGACACCGGTTCAGCCGGCGCCCTGGACGGCCGGCACCGCTTCCATCGCCGCCCCGGCCCGGCGCAGCACCGGATCGAAGGGGTTGAGCCGGGCGGCAATGCCTGCCGCCTCCTGCTTCAGCAGATGCGCGATGACGGTCCGCCGCTCCGGCGTCAGCCGGTCCTCGGTGCTGCCGACGCTGAGCGCGGCGACGGCACGGCCCTCGCGGTCCAGGATCGGCACGCCAAGGCCGCCCATGCCAGGGATCAGCCCGGTGGCGCCACCCGCATGTCCCACCTTCCGCACCACGGCCAGCTCCGCCCGTATCGAGGCCTCGTCGAACAGGCCGAGCTGCTGCATGCGCGGCAGGTTGTGGCGGATGATCTCGTCCTGCTCCTCCGGCGGCAGGAAGGCGAGGATGGCGACCGAGCCCTGCCCCACCCCGAGCGGGACCCGCCCGCCGATATCACCGGTGAAGGAGCGGATCGGCAGCGGGCCGGCGGAGCGGTCGATGCAGACGGCGTCGTAGCCGTTGTGCACCAGCAGGAACAGCGTCTCGCCGAGCGAGGCCGTCAGCCGCAGCAGGGCGGGCCGGGCGATCTCGCGCAGTCCTTGCGGGTTTCCCGCGCGGGCGGCGAGCAGGAACAGGTCGAGACCAAGGGCATAGCGCTTGCTCTGCCGGTCGAATTGCACGAACCGCGCCGCGACCATGCTGCGCAGCAGACGATGGGTGGTGGGGCGCGGCAGGCCGGCGGCCTCCGCCAGCTCGGTCAGGCGCAGCCCGGCCGGGCCGCCCTCGCCCAGCAGACGCAGCAGGCCGAAGGCGCGGTGCAGGCTGCTGGTGGGATCAAGCACGAGAAATTCCGGACAGCGGCATCATGGCCGCCTTATTGGGTCACGGAATTCCACCTGATGGAAGTCTGATCGCCTTTTTACCATTCTAAGAAAAAGCTGCTTGCCGGCCTCGGGGTTGCAACGAAATAGTAACCGCCGTTCCCTGCATCCATCCGTGGAGGAAGCTGCAGCATGGCGCGTTGGCGTGTGGGCGTGGACTCGGGCGGGACCTTCACCGATGTCTGCCTCTTTGACGAGGAGGAAGGCCGGGTCGAGGTCTGGAAGGTTTCCTCCACCCCGGATGACCCCTCGCGCGGCATCGCCCAAGGTGTCGAGGAAGGAATGCGCCGCGTCGCCCCCGAAGCGGGTGAGCGGCCCGGCGCGCCGGTCGCCTATTTCGGGCATGGCACCACGGTCGCCACCAATGCGCTGATCCAGCATCGCGGCGTGCGCACCGGCCTCGTCACCACCGACGGGTTCCGCGACCTGCTGGAGATCGGCCGCCAGAAGCGCCCCGATCTCTACGACATGCAGGCCGACAAGCCGCCGACCCTGGTGCCGCGCGACCTGCGCCTCGAAGTGCCGGAACGCGTGCGCCACACCGGCGAGGTCGATACCCCGCTGGACGAGGGGCGCGTGCGCGCCGCCGCGCGCGCCCTGCGCGAGGCCGGGGTGAAGGCGGTGGCCGTCTCCTTCCTCTATGGCTTCGTCCGCCCCGAGCACGAGCAGCGCGCCGTCGAAATCCTGCGCGAGGAAATGCCGGAGGCCTTCATCAGCGCCGGGCACGAGATCGCCCCCGAGTTCCGCGAGTTCGAGCGGCTCTCCACGGTGGTGCTGAACGCCTATCTCGGCCCGGTGATGCGCCGCTACATCGAGCGGCTGACGCCGCGGCTGCAATCCCTCGGCATGGCGGCGACGCCGCATATGACGCAGTCGAATGGCGGCGTCATCGGCTTCTCGACCGCCGCCGACATGCCGGTGCGCACCGTGCTCTCCGGCCCCTCGACCGGCGTGGTCGGCGCCCAGGCGATCGGCGCCCTGGCCGGCTTCGAGGACCTGATCACCTTTGACATGGGCGGCACCTCTACCGATGTGGCGCTGCTGCAGGGCGGCCAGTGCAAGCTGACCTCGGAGGCCGTGGTGCACGGCTATCCGATCAAGGCGCCGATGCTCGACATCCACACGGTGGGCGCGGGCGGCGGCTCTATCGCCTATGTCGATGCCGGGGGCTTGCTCAAGGTGGGGCCGCGTTCCTGCGGCGCCGATCCCGGCCCGGTCTGCTACGGCCGCGGCAATACCGAGCCCGCCACCACCGACGCCAATGTGGTGCTGCAGACGCTAAACCCGGAATACCTGCTCGGCGGCCGGATGGCGGTGCGGCAGGACCTTGCCAAGGCCGCGATCGGGCAACTGGCGGAAAAACTCGGCCTCGGCGTGATGGAGACGGCGCAGGGTATCCTGTCGGTCGTCACGGCCAATATGGCGCGGGCGATCCGCGTCATTTCCGTGCAGCGCGGGCATGATCCGCGCGACTACACGCTGATGGCCTTCGGCGGCGCCGGCCCGCTGCATGCGGCGCGGCTGGCCAAGGAGCTGGAGATGAAGCGCGTGCTGGTGCCGCGCAATCCCGGCATCCTCTGCGCCATGGGCCTGCTGCTGACCGACCTGCGCGCCGATTTCGCCGCGACCAAGCTGCTGGCGGCCTCCGAGGCGGCGGTGCCCGAGGTGGCCTCGGGCTTTGCGCAACTTGGCGCGCGCGCCGTCGAATGGTTCGGGCATGAGGGCATCGCCCCCGAGGCGCGCCGCCTGACCCGCACCGCCGACATGCGCTACCAGGGCCAGAACTACGAGCTGGCCGTACCGCTGCCGGAAGGCGAGATCACCGCCGCCACCCTGCAGGCGCTGGTGAATGGCTTCACCGAGGCGCATCGCCAGCGCTACGGCTTCGTCGCCGAGGGCGAGACGGTGCAGATCGTCACGCTGCGGCTGGAGGCCACCGGTCTGGTGCGCAAGGCCGAGCTGAAATCCTACCCCGAGGCGGGGCCGGACGCTTCCGGCGCCATCACCGGGCAACGGCCGGTCTGGTTCCCCGAGGCGGGCGATTTCGTGCCGACGCCGATCTATAGCCGCGAGGCCCTGCAGCCCGGCAACCGCTTCGCCGGCCCCGCCATCGTCGAGCAGATGGACACCACCACCGTGGTGCCGCCGGGCATGAGCGCCCGCGTGGACGCCTATCTCAACCTGATCCTGGAGGTGACGGCATGAGCCAAGCGTTGCAGGCCGCGGCCGCCCCCGTGCTGGACCCGATCACCGTCGAGGTGATCGGCGCCGCCCTCTCCTCCATCGTCGAGGAGACCGGCGAGGCGCTGATCCGCGCCTCCTATTCCACCAACATCAAGGAGCGGCGCGACTGCTCCACGGCGCTGTTCAACGCCGCCGGCGAGACGCTCTGCCAGGCCGAGCACATCCCGATCCATCTCGGCAGCTTCATCGGCATCATCCCGCATATCATGCGGCGGCATCCCGTCGAGGAGATGCGGCCGGGCGACGTCTTCGTCGGCAACGACGCCTACGAGGGCGGCGGCACGCACCTGCCCGACATCGTGCTGGCCGAGCCGATCTTCGTGGACGGCCGGATCGCCGCCTGGACGGTGAACCTGGCGCACCACTCCGACTTCGCCGATCGCGGCCATGCCCATATCTACCAGGAGGGGCTGCGCATCCCGCCCGTGCGGCTCTACCGCGCTGGCGTGCTGCAGACGGATGTGCAGGACCTGATCCTGCTGAACTGCCAGGTCCCGCATGAGCGCCTCTCGGACCTGCGGGCGCAGATGGCGGCCAACCGCGTCGGTGTGCAGCGCTTCCAGGCGCTCTGCACGAAGTACGGCGCCGAGACGGTGCTGGCCGCCGGCAGCGCGTTGCTCGACTATGCCGAGCGCAAGATGCGCGCCGGCATCGCCGCCATCCCTGACGGCACCTATGCCTTCGAGGACGAGTTCGACAGCCCGGAGATCGACGGCACCCTGCCCTTCTCGCTGCGCGTCACCGTGCAGGGCGATGCCATGACGCTGGATTTTGACGGGCCGGACCAGATGCGCGCCGGCCTCAACATGACCTACACGGCGCTGCTCGCCACCGTGTACTATGCGGTGAAGTCGGTGGTAGACCCGACCATCCTGCCGAATGCTGGCCTCGCACGACCGCTCACCGTCACAGCGCGGGAGGGGAGCATGCTCAACTGCAAGCATCCCGCCGCCGTGAATGGGCGCCTGCAGGCCTGCCAGCGCGTTTCCGACATGATCCTCGGCGCGCTCGCCCAAGCGGTGCCGGAGCGCGTCACCGCCTGCACCAATTCCACCTGCACCGTCGCCAGCTTCATCGGCAGCCGCAAGGCCGATGGCGCGCTCTGGGTCTATCTGGAGACCATGGGCGGCGGCAACGGCGCCCGCGCCAGCAAGGACGGGTTGGACGGTGTGCATGTGCACACCACCAACACCTCCAACCTGCCGGTCGAGGCGCTGGAGATCGAGTATCCGCTGACCCTGCTGCGCTACGAGCTGGTGCAGGATTCCGGCGGCGTCGGGCGCTTCCGCGGCGGCATGGGTCTGCGCCGGGTCTATCGCGCCGACGAGGATTGCCGCGTGCGCATCGACACCTCGCGCCTGCACTCGCGGAGCTGGGGCCTGTTCGGCGGCGGCCCCGGCGGGCATGGCGGGGTGGAATGCGGGCCGGGCGTCAGGTTCACCGGCAATACGGCGGTGCTGAAGGCCGGGCAGTGGTTCGCCATCGTCAGCCCCGGCGGCGGCGGCTACGGGCCGCCCGAGCAGCGCGCGCCCGAAGCCGTGGCGCGCGACCTGGCCGAGGGCGCGATCAGCGCCGAGACCGCGCGCGGGGTCTATCACCACGCGCCGTAAGCGTCACCGACCACCTGGGAAAGGAGAGTTCCGCATGGCCATCACCGCCACCCGACGGGCCGTCCTGGCCGGCACCGCCGCCTCCGCCCTGCTGCCCTTCCTGCGCATTCCCGGGGCGCGCGCGGCCAGCTCCGGCGTGCTGCGCTTCGGGCTTTCCAGCTTCCCGCCCACCATCCAGCCCTGGGCCAATAGCGGCACCGCCGCGGCGACGGTGAAGCTGATGATCCATCGCGGGCTGGTGGTCTATGGCGAGGATGGGTCCCTGCAGCCGGGGCTCGCCGAATCCTGGTCGCGCGACAATGACACCACCTGGATCTTCAAGCTGCGCGAGGCCAAGTTCCAGAATGGCGAGCCGGTGACCGCCGAGGACGTGAAGTGGACCATCGAGCAGGTCTCCGGCGAGCGCTCCACCGCCTATTTCCGCACCGAGATGCGCAACATCACGCGCATCGAGACGCCGGATGCGCGCACGGTGCGGCTGACCACCAAGGAGCCGGTGGTGACGCTGCTGAGCTGGCTGGCCAGCTACCACATGCCAATCTGCTCGCGGAAATCCTCGGGCAATGACTTCATCGGCGCCGGACCCTTCGTGCTGAAGTCGCAGGAGCGCGGCGCCTCGCTCGAACTGGAGCCCTTCGAAGGTTACTACAAGCCCGGCCTGCCGAAGCTGAAGGGCATCCGCGCCGTCGCCTATCCGGACGAGAACCTGCGCACCGCGGCGCTGCAGGCGGGCGATGTGGACCTGATCGAATACGTCCCCTGGCAGTCGATGAGCAGCATCGAGGAGAACCCGGCGCTGAAGCTGGATGCCGTGGACGGCCCCTTCATGTTCCTGGTGTTCAACGGCGCGCGGCCGCCCTTCAACGATGCGCGGGTGCGCCGCGCCGTGGCGCATGCCATCCGCCGCCCCGACCTGGTGAAGGCCGCCTTCTTCGGCCGTGGCTCGCCGCTGGAGCATCTGCCCATCGATGAATCCAGCGAGTTCTATAATCCTGAATTCAAGAACGCCTGGAACTACGACCCGGAGCTGTCGAAGAAGCTGCTGGCCGAGGCGGGGCATCCGAGCATCAGCTGCAACCTGCTCTCGACAGCGCAATACGGCATGCACAAGGACACAGCCGAGGTGGTGCAGCAGCATCTGGCCGCCGTCGGCATCCAGGCGCAGCTCAACCTGCCGGACTGGGGCACGCGCGTCGCGCTCGGCAATCGCGGCCAATACGACATGGCGGTGATGGGCACGGCGGCGGACAGCAACGACCCGAGCGGGCTGGCCAATTTCCTCGATGGTAATCTCTCGCCCTCCTATGTCCGCAGCTACGGGCTGAAGATCGACCGCATCACCGAGTTGCTCGCCGCTGGCCGGTCCGAATTCGACACTGCCAAGCGGAAGGCGATCTATCGCGAGATGGAGCAGGTGGCGATCGAGCAGGTGCCGATCGTCGGGCTGAACTGGCGCAATCAGGGCTACGCCATGCAGAAGGGCGTCACCGGCTTCAAGAACCTGCCGGGGGCGCTGACCTTCTATTCCGGCCTCACCTTCGAGACCACCGAGCTGGCCTAAGGCCGCTGCATCAGGCGGCGCAGCACGCGCCGCCTGCCCTCTCTCTCCTCGGAAGGAAAACCTCCATGCTGACGCCGCAGGGCCGCGTGGTGATGATCTCCGGCGCCACCCGCGGCATCGGGCGCGCCGTCCTGGAGCGGCTGCTGGCCGCCGGCTGCGCGGTCAGCGCCGGGGTGCGGGATGCCAGCCGCCTGCCGGAGCATCCGAACCTCACCCACCATCGCTACGAGGCGGCGCAGCCGGGCAGCGCCGAGGCCTGGGTCGCCGCCACCGTCGAGCGGCACGGGCGCATCGACGCCCTGGTGAATGCCGCCGGCAGCAACACGCGTGGCACGCTGCTGGACGGCGACGAGGCGCCCTTCGACAAGCTCTGGACCATCAATGCCAAGGGCCCGATGCGCGTCATCCGCGCCGCCTGGCCGCATCTGGTCGCGGGCGGCACGGGGCGGGTGGTGAACATCGCCTCCCTCTCCGGCAAGCGCGTGCGCAACGACAATCTCGCCTATGCCATGAGCAAGTTCGCCGTCATGGCGTTGACGCAGGAGGTTCGGCGCCTCGGCTTCGAGCACGGCATCCGCGCCAGCGCCCTCTGCCCGGGTTTCGTCGATACCGACATGACCGCGCATGTGACGAAATGGCCGCGCGAGAAGATGTCCCGCCCCGAGGACATCGCCGTGCTGGCCGAGGTTCTCCTGCACCTGCCGAACACGGCGAGTGTCGCCGAACTGCTCGTCAACTGCCGCCACGAGGATACGCTGTGAGGCTGCACCGCCTGCGCGACGCCGGCCGGCTGCGCATCGCCCTGACACTGGAGGGGCAGGTGATCGAGGCGCAGCAGGGCGATACGCTGCTGACCGCCCTGCTCGCCGGCGGCGCCGGCCATCTGCGCCGCAGCGAGTTCGGCGATGGCGCGCGCGCCGGCTTCTGCCTGATGGGCGCCTGCCAGGATTGCTGGGTGGCGGTGGAAGGACTGGGCCGGGTGCGCGCCTGCACCACCCTGGCCGAGCCCGGCATGGCGGTGCGGCGCGGATGAGGGTCGCCGTGGTGGGCGCCGGCCCCGCCGGGGTGCGCGCCGTGGAGGTGCTGGTGGCGGCGGGCCACCGCCCCGTATGGATCGACGAGGCGACGGAGGGGGGTGGCCGCATCTACCAGCGCCCGCCCGCTCCCCTCCAACGTGACGCCAGAACCCTCTATGGCTTCGAGGCGAAGCGCGCCACCGCCCTGCACACCGCCTTCGATGCGCTGAAGACACGCGCCGACTGGCGCCCGGAGACGCTGGCCTGGCACATCCGCTCCAGCGCGAAGCGGCTGCACATCCTGCATCGCGGCGCGCAGGGCGCCATCGACTACGATGCCGCTCTGCTCTGCACCGGCGCCATGGACCGCGTGATACCGGTGCCGGGCTGGACGCAGCCGGGCGTGACCACGCTGGGCGGCGCGCAGATCGCCCTCAAGGCGCAGGGCTGCGGCATCGGCCGGCGCGTGGCCTTCCTCGGCAGCGGCCCGCTGCTCTGGCTCGTCGCCTATCAGTATGCCAAGGCTGGCGCCGAGGTGGTGGCGGTGCTGGACACCACGCCCTTCGCCACCAAGGCCGCCGCGGCGCCCGGGCTGCTGCGCGGCGGCGCCACCTTCGCCAAGGGGCTTTTCTACGTTGGCTGGCTGCGTGCGCACCGCGTGCGGGTGGCCGAGGGTGTCACGCCGCTGGTCATTACCGGTGGCGAAGGCGTCACGGGCCTGCGCTGGCGCGATGCAGCGGGCCGCGAACATGAAGTGGCCTGCGATGCGGTCGGCATGGGCTGGGGGCTGAAGCCGGAAGCGCAGCTCGCCGATCTCGCCGGCATTCCCTTCCGCTTCGACGCGCTCCAGCACAACTGGGTACCGCAGCGCGACGCCGCCGGGCGCACGCCCATCGCGGGGCACTATCTCGCCGGGGATGGCGCCGGCATCGGCGGCGCCGAGGTGGCCGAGCTGGCCGGCGCCCGCGCCGCCCTGGCCCTGTTGCAGGATGCCGGGCAGGCGGTGGATGCCACGACCGTCGCGCGGCTGGATGCGGCCCTCGCGCAGCAGCAGCGTTTCCGCGCCGCGCTGGATCGCGCCTTCCCCTTCCCCGCGCATCTCGCCGCCGCCCTGCCGGACGACGCCATCCTCTGCCGCTGCGAGGGGCTGCGCGCGGGTGAGCTCAGGGCCGCCGCCCGCGCCGACAATGCCGCCGGCCCGGCGCCGGAGATGAACCGCGCCAAGGCTTTCAGCCGCACCGGCATGGGCCGCTGCCAGGGGCGCGTCTGCGGCGCGGCCGCCGCGGAGATCCTGGCCGCCGAACTGGGCCAGCCGGTCGAGACCATCGGCCGGCTGCGCGGCCAGCCGCCGGTGAAGCCGATGCCCATCCCGGCTCCGCGCCTCGCGCCGGAGGCCGTGCCATGACCAGAGAATGCGAGGTTCTGGTTCTCGGCGGTGGCGGTGCCGGCTGCTCGGCGGCACTGCATCTGGCGCAGCGCGGGGTGAAGGTGGTGCTGCTGGAGCGTGGCCTGGTCGGTTCGCAGGCGTCCGGGGTGAATTATGGCGGGGTGCGCCAGCAGGGGCGCCATCCGGCAGAACTGCCCATCGCCCGGCGCTCGCGCGAGATCTGGGGGCGGCTGAAGGAGATTACCGGCACCGAGTCGGAATTCACCGTCACCGGCCACCTCAAGCTGGCGCGCAGTGATGCGGAGGAGGCCGAGCTGATCGCCTATCTCGACGTGGCGAAGCAGCACGGCCTGCCGCTGCGCATGGTCGGGCGCAACGCCATCCATCGTGAGTATCCCTGGCTCGGGCCGGCGGTGGTGGCCGGCTCCTTCGCGCCGGAGGACGGCTCGGCCAATCCGCGCCTGCTCGCGCCCGCCCTGGCCCGGGCGGCGGGCGCGGCCGGCGCCGAGATCCGCGAGCACACCAAGGTCGTTTCCCATCGCTATACGGCCGGGCGCTTCGAACTGACCAGCGAGGCCGGCGAGAGTTTCCGCGCGCCGGTGCTGCTGAACATGGCCGGCTTCTGGGGCGGCGCGGTGGCCGAGGCTTTCGGCGAGCCGGTGCCGGTCCGACCGCTCAGCCCGAACATGATGGTGACGGAGCCGGTCCCCTATTTCATCGAGCCCAATCTCGGTGTCGTCGGCGGTAATGTCTATCTGCGGCAGATCCCGCGCGGCAACGTCATCCTCGGTGGCGGGCACGGCGAGTCCGACCCCGCCGTGCCGTGGTCGCGGCCCCTGCCGGAGGTCGCGCTGGAGGCGATGGAGCATGCCGTGCGGCTGGTGCCGGCGCTGGCGGGCGTGCAGGTGATCCGCTCCTGGACCGGGATCGACGGCAAGATGCCCGATGGCATTCCCGTCATCGGGCCGAGCCGCACCACGCCGGGCCTCTTCCACGCCTTCGGCTTCTCGGGGCACGGCTTCCAACTGGGCCCCGCCATCGGCGCCATCCTGAGCGAGCTGGTGCTGGATGGCCGCACCGATACCCCACTCGAAGCCTTCCGCATCGACCGCTTCCAGGCCGCTGCCTGAGAGGGAGGACAGGATGAAGATCACCCGCGCGCAGATCTACTTCACCAGGATCGACGGCCGCACCCCGCTGATCCTGCGGCTCTGGACGGATGAGGGGATCAGCGGCCTCGGCGAGGCGGCACTCGCCTATGGCATCGGCGCGACAGGCGCGGCCTCCCTCATCGAGGAGATGCTGCGCCGGATCGTGCTGGGGCGCGATGCCCGGCAGATCGAGGCGATCTGGAGCGACCTTTACGACCATACCTTCTGGGCCAAGGGTGGCGGCCCGATCCTCTATGCCGCGGTCAGCGCCATCGAGACGGCGCTGTGGGACATCAAGGGCCGTGCCCTCGGCGTGCCGGTCTATGAATTGCTGGGCGGCCGCTACCGTCAGGAGGTGCGGTGCTATGCCAATGGCTGGTCCTTCCGCGCCGTCACGCCCGACGAAACGGCGCGCGCCGCCGAGCAGGCCGTGGCCAAGGGCTATGACGCGCTGAAATTCTATCCGCTGGCGACGCCGATCAGGAACCACCCCAACGGTATCTTCGCGCATGTCTCCCGCCGCGAGTTCGACCGTGACTTCGAGCGGCTGGCGGTGGCGCGCGTCCGCGCCGTGCGCGATGCCGTCGGGCCGGATGTGGACTTGATGGTGGACATGAGCGCCGAACTGACCACCGACGCCATCATCCGCCTCGGGGAGAAGCTGCAGGAATTCGACCTCCTCTTCCTGGAGGAGCCGGTCGATCCCTTCGACCCGGATGCGATGAAGCTGGTCGCCGAGCGGCTGAGCGTGCCGATCGCGGCGGGCGAGCGGCTCTACACGCGCTACGGCTTCCGGCGCCTGTTCGAGCTGCGCGCCGCAGCCATCGTGCAGCCTGATATCGGTACGGTCGGCGGCATCATGGAAACGAAGAAGATCGCCGCCATCGCCGAGATGTACAACATGCGGGTGCAGCCGCATCTCTGCGCCGGACCGGTCGCCACCGCCGCGGCCCTGCAGCTCGATGCCTGCATCCCGAACTTCCTGATCCAGGAGCTTTACCCCTTCCGCGTGCCGGAGCATTTCGCCCTGGTGGACGCGCCGCTGGAGCCGCAGGTGAAGAACGGCCGGCTGACCATCCCCGAGCGGCCGGGGCTGGGCGTGGATCTCGTAGAGGAAAGGGTCGCGCCCTTCCTGTGCGCGGATCTCCAGTTGGGAGCGTAAGAAAAGGTCGGGGGAAGGAATTCCCCCGAACCCCCATCTTCTTTTTGCCAGTTTGGCGCTGTGCGGGCCGCCAGCGCGGGAACGGACAGAAAAAAGAGGGGGGTCTGGGGGAATTCTTTCCCCCAGCCTCGGGATTGCAACACCGCGAATTTCCTGATGCCCTGCCGCCATGCAGATTCATGACGCCACGGCGACCGCCCGCCTGCTCCCTTATCCGCGCCTGATCGCGGCCCTGGAAGACATTCTGCCCGCCTATCAGCGCGGCGAGATCGTCAGTCCGGAACGGCTGGTCGTCCCCGTCGGCGGTGGTGCGGGGATGCTGCTGTCCATGCCCTGCAGCGCGCCGGACCTGATCGCGCACAAGCTGATCACCATCTATAACGGCAATCCGGCGGCCGGCCTGCCCGCGCTGCAGGGGCAGGTCACCTGCCTCGATGCCACCAACGGCCGCGCGCTCTTCGTGCTGGACGGCCCGACCGTTACCGCCCGGCGCACCGCCGCCATTTCCATGCTCGGCATTCACCGCCTGCGCTCCGCTCCGCCACGGAGCGTGCTGCTGATCGGTGCCGGCGCACAGGCCCGGGCGCATGCGGAGGCGTTGCTGGAGCTTTTCCCGGGCGTGCGGATCGCTGTGCAGGGGCGACGCGCCGAGGTGGTGCGCCGCTTCTGCGATGCTTTCGGCAAGGCCGTGCATCCTGCGGACGGCAGCGCGGAAGCCGCCGATGTGGTGATCGCCGCCACCAGCAGCAAGCAGCCGGTCTATGACGCGCCGGCCCGGGCGGAGTGCCTGGTGATCGGCGTGGGTGCCTACCGGCTCGACATGGTGGAGATCGGGGCCCGCACGATCACGGGCAGCCAAGTCTATGTGGACGACCCGGTGGGCGCCCCGGTCGAGGCCGGGGACGTCGTGGCGGCGGGTACGGATTGGGCCGAGGTTCGTCCGCTTGCCGCCGCCCTGGAAACGCCGCCGGACTTCAGCCGGCCGATCTTCCTCAAGAGCGTCGGTTGCGCCGCCTGGGACCTTGCGGCCTGCCGGGCGGCGCGGCTGTCGCTGGAGGGCTGAAGGCCGCTCAGCGCCGCGTGGCGGCCCAGGCCTCGGCGATGCGGTTCATCCGCTCCTCGGCCGGGGAAGGCCGCCGCGGCGCACGCGCCGCCGCGGTGGTGGTGGGGGCACCGCTGCCCCAGTGCCGGACCGGACCGGAATCGACATGGATGAAGCCATGCTGCGGGTAGAGGCCCACACCGCCGCGCGCCAAGCGCAGCGCGGCCTCGCCGAAGGCCTCGAACTTCGCCGCCGGCATTTCCACATCGAGCGCCGCGGCCCGCAGGTGCTGGCTATCGCCGGCGCCATGCACGGCACGGTTCGTCGCCGGCGTGCGATAGCCAGAGAGAATGACGAATTCGGAGAATTTCTGCTGCTGACCAAGCTGCCAGAGAATGTCGATGGCCTCCGGATCGAAGGCCCGTACGGCACCCGTGCGGCTATCAGCCAGGACTTCGGAGATTTCGGTCATGGCAACCGGATCGGGAGAGCGGCCGTTGTGATAAATGCCGGAGAAGCGTTCACCCGATGCGGCATGCCGGATCGTCAGCCGCCGCGCGGCGGGAAGTTCAGGAAAGCGGCGTCGGGTCGCAGCGTGAACGGCACCCGGGGCGGCCAGCAATCCGGTCGCGGCGGTTGCCAAAAAAAAGATTCGGCGGCGCATGTGCGCATTGGTAAGCGCCAACGACACGCGCCGGAACCCGGCCTCGCGCGATTGCGAAGACCTTGACGGCCGTGATGAAGAACTTCACGGGAAAGCGAGCCCAATTGAAAATCGGCACGGCAAATACGGACGGCCCTATACACGCGGAGCGTGCCTTTTCCACAAAACTCTCGCGTCTTCCCAATTCATCACGCGCATAGCTTGCAAGCGACTCGGAAGGCACGCCACTGCGCGCGATTCGCTCCCACGGGCATCGCTAATGGCCTGCAAGGGCTCGCCGCCATGACATGGATCAGAATGGGACGCGGCGGATCGCCAAGAAAAAGGGAGAAGGTCGGGGGAAAGAATTCCCCCGAGCCCCCTTCTTCTTTTTGTCAGTTGGAACCTGCGGTGCGGGTCGGTGCGGGAACTCGCGGAAAGAAGACGAGGGTCCGGGGGATTTCCTTCCCCGGTCTTTTCCTCGTCAGCCCAGCAGGGCGGCGGCCGGGCGCATTTCACCAACCGTGAGGCCGTTCCAGTTCTTCAACACCGGCGCCGCGAGCGGCGCGAGCACCGCCTCCTCCGCCTCGCCCAAGGCCAGCAGGCGGCGTAACAGGGTGGCCATCGCCACCTCGGCGGCACGCACCGCGCCGTCGTCGCACTTGATGGCAATCCCCAGGCCGCGCTCCGGCAGCGCGGCGCAGAACACGCCTTCCGCGCCCACCTTCACGAAGGCCCGCTCTCGCAGGGCTTCCATCACCGCCGTGTCGAAGCGGCCGGTGCCGGCGACCAGGAAGGGATGCCGCGCCACCGCCCGGCGCAGCCGCCGGGCCGCCGCCGCCCTCTCCGGCGCCAGGCCCACCCCGCTGCCGATGCGCGCGAAGCCATGCGCCAGCGCGCGCAGCGGAATGGCATAGGTAGGGATGGAGCAGCCATCCGTCCCGTGGTCGCCCTCGCGCAAGGGCGTTCCAGTCACCGCCGCCAGCGCGGCACGCACCTCCCGCTGCACGCGGTGGGAGGGGGCCACATAGCCGCGCGGATCCTCGCCGAGGCCACAGGCCAGACAGATGAAGCCGGCGTGCTTGCCCGAGCAGTTGTTGTGCAGCGGCCCGGGCTCGGCACCCTCGCAGGCAAGAGCGCGCGCGGCCGGCGCGAAGCTCGGCCAATGGGCACCGCATTCGAGGCGCCCGGCATCCTGCCCCGCCGCAGCCAGCATGCGCGCGGCCACCGCGACATGCCGCGCCTCCCCGCCATGCGAGGCGCAGGCCAGGGCCAGCGCTTCATCGTCCAGCCCGAAGCGGTCGGCCGCGCCGCTTTCCACCAAGGGAAGCGCCTGGATCACTTTCACCGCAGAGCGTGGATAGACCGGCCGGTCGATATCCCCCGCCGCATGCAGAACGGTGCCTTCGGCGTCAACGACCGCGAAGGCGCCGGCATGGCGGGATTCCATCCGCGCGCCCCGCGTCACCTCCACCAGAATCGGATCCTGCATCGGCACCCTCCTGCTGCGGCCATCCGTCGCGAACAACCCTGGCGCTGCCTTCATCCCTTTGTGTCGCCGCGGCCGTCAAGCGCGCGGGCGCCACCTTTGCTGCGGATTGCAGCGCGCTTCGCGAAGACTTGCGATGTTTCGACTGGACGCAGACCGCAACAGGCGCCTTATAGCGGGTCCTCACGCGTCACTGGCTGTGTTGGAAGGTGTACTATCCTTGGCTGCTGACGAGATGCCCTGCCCGGAGAATACCGTGGCGACAGTCGCCGGCGGGAATCAGCCTGGCTTGCTGCAGGCCATGGGCGTGGCGGTCTACACGACCGATGCGGAAGGACGACTCACCGCCTATAACGAGGCCGCCGTGGCGCTCTGGGGCCAGCGGCCACCGCTGCGCGAAGCATGCTGGTGCGGCTCCTGGCGTCTCTACCGCCCGGATGGGGCACCGCTGCCGCATGAGCAATGCCCCATGGCCGTGGCGCTGCGCGAGGGGCGGCCCCTACATGGCGCGGAGGCCGTGGCGGAGCGCCCCGATGGCACGCGCATTCCCTTCATGGCCTACCCGGCGCCCCTGCGCGATGCCGATGGCGCGATCGTCGGGGCGATCAATGTGCTGGTCGACATCTCCGACCGGCGCGGCACCGAGGCGGCCCTGGCGGCGAGCGCCGCACGGCTGCGGGCCGTTTTCGAGACGACACCGGAATGCATCAAGCTGGTCGCGCAGGACGGCACGCTGCTGCAGATGAACTCCGCCGGGCTTGGCATGATCCAGGCGGGAACGCACCAGCAGGTGGAGGGTGGCTCGGTCCTGAACCTCATCGCCCCGGAGCATCGGGTGGCATGGCGCGCCAATCATGAGCGCGTCTGCCGTGGCGAGGCCCTGAGCTGGGAGTTTGACATCATCGGCCTGCAGGGTGCCCGGCGCCGCATGGAAACCCACGCGACGCCCCTGCACCTGCCGGACGGGCAGGTCGCGCAACTGGCGATCACCCGCGACGTCACCGCGCGCAAGCAAGCCGAGGAGCGCCAGAGGCTGTTGATGCGCGAGGTGGATCATCGCGCCAAGAATGCCCTGGCGGTGGCGCTCTCCCTGCTCCGCCTGACGCGCGCCGAGGACCCTACCAGCTTCGCCGAGGCGGTGGAGGGGCGCATCGCCGCCCTGGCCAATGCGCACGACCTCCTGGCCAAGGAAGGTTGGAGCGGCGCCGAGTTGCGAGCCGTCGCGCAGGCGGAGCTCGGCTCCTGCGGCGCGACCGGGCGTGTCGAGTTGCGCGGTCCGGCGGCCTGGCTGATGCCGACAGCGGTGCAGCCAGTTTCCATGGTCCTGCACGAGCTGGCGACCAATGCCCTCAAATATGGTGCGCTGTCCGCGCCGGGCGGGCGCGTCGTCGTGGAATGGAGCACTTCCCCGGCCAGCGGCACGCTGGAACTGCACTGGCGGGAAAGCGGCGGCCCGGCGCTCGCGGGGCCGCCAGAGCGGCGCAGCTTCGGATCGCAACTGATCGACGCCACTGTTCCCGGCCAGCTCGGAGGCGAGGTCCGGCGACGCTGGGAGCCGGGCGGCCTGCAGGTCGAGATCACGGTGAGCGCGAAGAATCTGCAGCCGCCGGGCAGAACGGAGTCCGATGCGCTGCCGCTGGCCACGCCGCGTGACCGCAGGCCGTTCCGCGGATTGGCCGGCCGCCGCGTGCTGATCGCCGAAGACGAGTTGCTCGTCGCCATGGAAGTCGCGCAGACCTTGCGCGACCTCGGCTGCGAGGTCCTGGGTCCCGCCGCGACGGTCGAGGAGGCGCTGCGCCTGGCCCAGGCGGAAGCGGGGACCATCGATGCCGCGGTGCTCGATGTCAATCTCGCCGGCCGCCCTTCCTTCCCGGCCGCCGATATCCTGGCCGGACAGGGCGTTCCGGTGGTCTTCGCCACCGGCTATGGCGATCTTCCCGAGGGGCAGGCGGGTGACGGCCGGACCGTGCTGCTGCGCAAGCCGCTGCGACGGGGCGAGCTGGAAGCGGTGCTGACGCGGATCCTGCTGGCCGCGCCGCCAGATATCGCGACCGGCTGAAGACCGGGGCACGGACATCCCCGGTCCCCCATTTTTCCTTCCATCGCCGGAGCCGCGCCCCACCATGTGCGCGCGTGGAAGCGTCGGGCCGGGGAAAGGCTCCCCGGCCCGGGTTCAGGTCTTGTCGTTCAGGTGGCAGGCCGACCGGTGGCCGGGCGCGATCTCCTTCAGCGCCGGCCGCTCCACCTTGCAGCGCTCGAAGGCATGCGGGCAGCGCGGATGGAAGTGGCAGCCGGAGGGCGGATGCAACGGCGAGGGGATCTCGCCCTTGATGCCGGCGAAGCTTTTCTTGCGCACCTCGATGCGGGGCACCTCGTCGAGCAGCGCCTGGGTGTAGGGGTGGTTGGGGTTGCGGAAGACCTCCTCCGCCGGCGCCTCCTCGACCACCCGTCCCAGATACATGATGACGACGCGGTCGGAGAGGTGCTCCACCACGCCGAGGTCATGGCTGATGAAGAGATAGGTGAGGTTCAGCTCGCGCCGCAGATCCAGGAACAGGTTCAGGATCTGCGCCTGGATCGAGACGTCCAGCGCCGCCACCGCCTCGTCGCAGACGATGAACTCCGGCTGCACCGCCAGCGCGCGGGCGATGCCGATGCGCTGCCGCTGGCCGCCGGAGAACTGGTGCGGGTAGCGCCGCTTCAGCGAGGGATCGAGCCCGGCGCGGCGAAGCTGGTTATCGACATAGGTGTCGTACTCGCCGCGCTTGGTCAGGCCATGCACCAGCGGCGCCTCGCCCACGATGTCAGCCACCCGCATGCGCGGGTTCAGGCTGGCATAGGGGTTCTGGAAGATCATCTGCGTCTGCAGCTTGGCATTCCGTGCCTCGGCGCCCGACAGGTCGTCGAGCTTGCGGCCATGCCAGCGGATCTCGCCCGCCGTGGCCGGCATGATTCCCGCTACCATGCGGCCGAGGGTGGACTTGCCGCAGCCGGACTCGCCGACCAGCCCGACCACCTCACCCTTGTTGACGGTGAGGCTGACGTCATCCACCGCGTGGACTGTCTCCTCCCTCACCGGGGCACCGAGCTTCTTCGCCAGCTTGCCGGCGAAGTCCAGCTTCTTGGAGAAGCGCTTGGAGACCCCCTTCAGCTCGATGATCGGCGTGCTCATGCGGCGGCCTCTCCGGCAGGCATATTGTAAGGGAAGAAGCAGCGCGCCTCGCGCCCCGGCAGCAGTTCGCCGAGCGGCGGATCCTGCTTGCACTTCTCCTGCGCCCGCGGGCAGCGGGTGCGGAAGGCGCAGCCGCCCGGCAGGTTCAGCAGGGAGGGCGTCATGCCAGGAATCTGGCGCAGCGGCTCGCCGCGCTTGTTGCGGCTCGGCACGCTGCCGATCAAGCCGGCGGTATAGGGGTGCAGCGGCGCGTCAAGCGTCTCGCTCACCGGGCCGCGCTCGACCACGCGGCCGGCATACATCACCGCCAGGTCGTCGGCGAGGCCGGCAACCACTGAGAGGTCGTGCGTGATCCAGATCATCGCTGTGCCGGTCTGGGCGCAAAGCTTCTGCACCTCGGCCAGGATCTGCGCCTGGATGGTGACGTCGAGCGCGGTGGTCGGCTCGTCCGCCACGATCAGCTCGGGGCGGTGCAGCAGCGCGATGGCGATGGCCACGCGCTGGCGCATACCGCCGGAGAACTGGTGCGGATAGGCCTTCAGCCGCTCATCCGGGGAAGGGATGCCGACCATGCCCAGCGTGTCGCGGGCGCGCTGGCGAGCCTCCTCGCGGCTAACCTTGGCATGCGCCTGGACCGTCTCGATCATCTGCGTGTCGATCCGGAGAACCGGATTCAACGTCATCATCGGGTCCTGGAAGATCATCGCGATGCGGTTGCCGCGCAGCTGCCGCATCTGCTCGTCGGAGAGCTTCGCCAGATCCTGCCCATGGAACAGGATGGAGCCGCCGGTAATGCGGCCCGGCGCATCCACCAGCCCCAGGATCGAGAAGCCGGTGACGGTCTTGCCGGAGCCGGATTCGCCCACCAGTCCCAGCACCTTGCCGCGCCTGACGGTGAAGGAGACGCCGTCCACCGCCTTGACCACCCCGGCGCGGGTGAAGAAATGGGTCTGGAGGTCGCGCACCTCCAGAACGGGTGACGCGGCGTTGGCGGTCGGGGTCTGTGCCATGCCCTCCCCCTTACTTCTTGAGTCGCGGGTTGAGCACGTCGCGCAGCTGGTCGCCCACCAGATTGATGGAGACGATGGTGACGAGGAGCGCGATGCCCGGATAGAAGCTGATCCAGTACTTGCCGGAGAGCATGTACTCATAGCCGTTCGAGATCAGCAGGCCGAGCGAGGGCTCGGTGATGGGCACGCCGAGGCCGAGGAAGGAGAGCGTCGCTTCCAGGGCGATGGCACGCGCCACCTGCATGGTCGCCACCACGATCAGCGGCGGCAGGCAGTTCGGCAGCAGGTGGCGGAAGATGATGCGGCGCGTCGGCAGCGCCAGGCACTGCGCCGCCTCGATATACTCGCGCCCGCGCTCGACCAGCGCGGTGCCGCGCACGGTGCGGGCGTAATAGGCCCACTCGACAATCACCAGCGCCAGCACGACGTTCAGCACGCCCTTGCCCAGGAAGGCCAGGATCATCAGCGCGGCCAGGATCGAGGGGAAGGAGAGCTGCAGGTCGACAAGACGCATGATCACCGTGTCGGTCTTGCCGCCGGCATAGGCGGCGAGCAGACCGAGCGTGGCGCCGATGGCGCAGGCGATGATCGCCGAGCCGCCGCCCACCGTCAGCGAGATGCGTAGGCCGTACATGATGCCGGAGAGCATGTCGCGCCCCTGGTCATCGGTGCCCAGCCAATAGGTGAAGGTGTCCAGCCCGTTGCGGGTGCCCGGCTCCAGCCGGCCGTCCAGGATGTCGAGCTGCGCCAGGTCGTAGGGGTTCTGCGGCGCCAGCCAGGGCGCGAAGATGGCGATCAGCGCGATCAGCAGGATGACGACGAGGCCGAGGAGGGCAAGCTTGCTCTCGGCGAATTCGGAGACGAAGCGGCGGAACGGCGTCTCGACTTTCGGCGCCGGCGCGGAGGCGGGCGCCGGCGCGGTGGCATTTGCGGTGGTCGTGCTCATCTCACTTACCTTCCAGCCGCACCCGCGGATCGAGCGCCGAATAGGCGAGATCGACCAGCAGATTGATGGTGATGAACATCAGCACGATCATCATCAGGTAGGCGACGATGACCGGGCGGTCGAGCACGTTGATGCTGTCGATGATCAGCTTGCCCATGCCCGGCCAGGCGAAGACGCTCTCCGTCACCACCGAGAAGGCGATGGTGGAGCCCAGCTCCAGCCCGACAACCGTGACCACCGGGATCAGGATGTTCTTGAACACATGGACATAGGTCACGCGCCGGGGGGAGAGCCCCTTGGCGCGGGCGAACTTCACATAGTCCATCAGCATGGTCTCGCGCACGCCGGCGCGGGTCAGGCGGATCACCAGGCTGATCTTGAACAGGGCGAGATTGAGCGCCGGCATCGCCAGATGCTGCAGCCCGTCCCAGGTCAGGAAGGACCAGCGCAGCCCCAGCACCTCGACCGTCTGGCCGCGCCCGGTGGAGGGCAACCAGCCGAGCTGCACGGCGAAGACCATGATCAGCATCAGCCCGACCCAGAAGGTCGGCAGGGAGAAGCCAAGGATGGAGCCGGCCATGATGGTCTTGGCGCCGAAGGAATTCGGCTTCAGCCCGGCATAGAGGCCAAGCGGCAGGCCGATCAGCAGCGCCAGGAAGGTGGCGCCGAGCGCCAATTCCAGCGTCGCCGGCATGCGCTGCAGGATCAGCTGCAGCGCCGGCTCGTTGAACACGAAGCTGCGGCCGAGATCGCCCTGCAGCGCGTTCTTCAGGAAGGAGAGATATTGCAGCCAGAGCGGCAGATCGAGGCCGAGCGCGTGGATGGCGCGCTCACGCTCGATCTGGTCCGCCTCGGGGCTGATCAGGATCTCGACCGGGTCGCCGATCGCGAAGACGCCGATGAAGACGATGATCGACATCGCCAGCATCACGAGGGCCGACTGCAGCAGCCGGCGGAGGAGATAGACCGCCATCGATCAGCGCGCCGCCGGCTTGTTGCCCGCGGGATGCACGTCCTGCGCGCGGGTCAGCTCATCCGCCCGGGAATCGTGCACCAGGGTCGGGCGCATCGCCCAGAGGTTCTTCTGGATGTGGATCGGGATGATGCCGACATCCTCCATGGCGATCCGGGTCGCCTCCTGCAGCAGCTTCTCGCGCTTCTCGTCGTCCATCTCGCGCAGCGCGGCCTCCAGCTTGGCGTCCATCTCCGGGTTGGAGTAGCGGCCGCGGTTGGAGGTGCCGTAGCCCTTGTCGCGGTTATAGGTGGCCACGAGCGAGCGCAGCGGCGAGGAGGCCTCGCCCGAGGAGGTGCCCCAGCCCACCAGGAAGGCGCTGAATTCCTGTTTGCCGGCGCGCGAGACGAAGGTCGTCCAGGGCTGCGCGTCCACCGCGGTACGCACGCCCATGCGGGTCCAGAACTGGCCGATGGCCTGCACGATGCGGCCGTCGTTGATGTAGCGGTCGTTCGGCCCGTGCAGGGTGATGCGGAAGCCGTCGGGGTAGCCGGCCTCGGCCAGCAGCTTGCGCGCGGCATCCGGATCGGCCTTCGGCGGCTCCAGCCCCGGCACATAGCCGAAGGCGCCCTTGGGCAGGAACTGGCCGGAGGGCTGCGCGGCGCCTTCCATCACCCGGCTGGCGATGGCGGGGCGGTCGATCGCCATGGAGAGCGCCCGGCGCACGCGCACATCCTGCAGCGGGTTCTTGGAAAGCGGCTTGCCGTCATTGTCGGTGATGAAGGGCGAGCCGTCCTTGTGCAGGTGGTCGAGCGCCAGGAAGATGATGCGCAGCCCGTCCTTCTCGACCAGACGCACGCGGTTGTCGCGGCGCAGCCCGGCGATGTCGCTGGTCGGCACCTGGTCGATGAAGTCCACATCGCCCGCCAGCAGCCCGGCGGTGCGCGCGGAATCATTGACGACAATGCGGTAGTTCACATGCGCCCAGTCCGGCTTCGGGCCCCAGTAGGCGTCGTTGCGCTCCAGCTCGAGCCGCTCGCCGTTGCGGAAGTTCACGTAGCGATAGGGGCCGGTGCCGATCGCAACCTTGCCGGAGTTGAAGTCTTCCGTGCCGGCGCCCTCATGCGTCTCGCGGTCGAGGATGGCGACCTGCGACATGTCGTTCGGCAGCAGCGGATAGGGCGTGCGGGTGTGGAAGCGCACGGTGGTCGGGTCCACCACCTCCACCCGCTCGATGGCGCGGGTGTAGATCGCGTAGGAGGAGGGGCTGTTGGGCACGTTCGGCACGCGGCTGATGGTGAAGGCCACGTCATCGGCCGTCAGCGGATTGCCGTTGTGGAAGCGCACGCCCTCGCGCAGCTTGAACTCCCAGACGGTCGGCTCCACCACCTTCCAGGACTCCGCGAGGGCCGGCTGCAGCCGCGCATCGGCGTCGAACTGCGTCAGCGTGTCGAACAGCATGGTCGCCACGGCGAAGTTCGGCGACAGCGCATGGTAGTGCGGGTCCAGCGATGTCACCTGGGCGCCCACCGCCATGGTGAGGTTCTGCGCCCGGGCGGCCTGCGTCATACCCAGCGCCAGCGCCGAAACGGCGGCCAGAACGGCCACCTTCTTGCGGATTGTCATGATTCCTGCCCCCCGGAGGCAAACACCTCTCAATTGGGACGGTTTAGCAGAACGCTGGAAGGGCCGCTAGGTTTCAGGCTTTTCCAAACGCAGCGGCAATGAAACCCCCTGCGTCGCCTTCAGCGTTGCCGCGCGGCGACCTCGTCTTCCCGCGCCTGCGAAAGGATTTTTCCAAGCCTTCGCAATTCTCCTGCTGCACTGCGGAAGAATGCTGATGCACCATCGGCCGCGCAACCGAAGGTAGTGACGCCCCCTCCCCCGGCCTGCGCTTCAGCCCGCCGTTCAGACGGTGAACTGCTCGGCGATGATGCGTTCCGAAAGGCCGTGGTCGGGGTCGAAGAGCAGGGTCAGGCGCACGCTGCGGTCCTCCCGCACCTCGACCGAGCGGATGTCGCGCACCTCGACATAATCGGCCACGGCCGCCACCGGGCGCTTCGCTGGTTCCAGGACCTGGAACATCACCACCGCCTCGCCGGGCAGCAGGGCGCCGCGCCAGCGCCGTGGCCGGAAGGCGGAAATCGGTGTCATCGGCAGCAGGTTGGCGCCCAGCGGGACAATCGGCCCATGCGCGGAAAGGTTGTAGGCCGTGCTGCCCGCCGGCGTGGAGACCAGGATGCCGTCGCAGATCAGCTCGGCCAGGCGCTCCTTGCCATCCACCAGGATGCGGATCTTGGCCGCCTGGCGCGTCTCTCGCAGCAGCGAGACCTCGTTAATCGCCAGCGCCTCCTGCATCTGCCCATCGGAGCGCAGCGCCCGCATCCGCAGCGGGTGCAGGATGGCAGCCTGGGCCGCGCGCAGGCGCGGCAGCAGATCGTCCTCGTGGAAAGCATTCATCAGGAAGCCCACGCTGCCGCAGTTCATGCCATAGACCGGCAGGTTGCGGCCGAGGAAACGGTGCTGCACCTCCAGCATGAAGCCGTCGCCGCCCAGCGCCACCAGGATGGCCGCCTGCTCCGGCGCGGTGTCCCCATAGAGCGCGACGAAGCGGGCCCGGGCATTCTCGGCCACGTCGGTCGGTGCCGCGAGGAAGGCAATCCGGCCATGCAGGTCGGCCGGCAGGTCCGGCGCCTCGCAGTAGCTGCCGGGGCCGAGCAAGGCCGCGGTCATGGCCGGCAGCCGTGGGTGCGGCCGCGTGGCGCGGTCAGGACAGGCATGGTGGGACCTCTCTTCCGCATCCTCCGGCATCAAGCCCCGCCCGAGACCCTGCCGCAAGAGGCTGTCGCACAGGGCAGGAGCGGCACATCCGAAAATGCGAACGGGGCGAATGGTTGCCCATCCGCCCCGCCCGGCATTCCTGACCCGGAAAGCGGCCTTACGCCGCTTCCTGGCCCTCGGCCTCGGCCACCTCCGGCTTCGGGCCGGAGTCGAGGCCCTTGGCCGCGACGTCGCGCTCGACAAGCTCGATCACCGCCATGTCGGCAGCGTCGCCATAGCGGATGCCCGCCTTCAGCACGCGGGTATAGCCACCCTGACGCGCCTTGTAGCGCTCCGCGATGGTGGTGAAGAGCTTGTCCACCACCTTCTTGTCCATGATCTGCGCATAGGCCTGACGGCGCGCATGCAGGTCACCGCGCTTGCCCAGGGTGATGATGCGCTCCACGTAGGGGCGCAGCTCCTTCGCCTTAGGCAGGGTGGTGGTGATCTGCTCATGCTTGAGCAGGCTGGTCGCCATGTTGCGGAGCATGGCGATGCGGTGGGCGGATGTGACGCCGAGCTTCCGGCCGGCAATCCCGTGACGCATTGGTCCTATTCCTTCACGCCGCCGAAATCAGAACGGCTCTTCGATCTTCTTGGCGAGGTCCTCGATATTCTCCGGCGGCCATCCCGACACGGTCATGCCGAGGGACAGCCCCATGGAGGCGAGGACCTCCTTGATCTCGTTCAGCGACTTGCGGCCGAAGTTCGGCGTGCGGAGCATTTCCTGCTCAGTCTTCTGCACCAGATCGCCGATATAGACGATGTTGTCGTTCTTCAGGCAGTTCGCACTGCGGACCGACAGTTCCAGCTCGTCCACCTTGCGGAGCAGGTTGCGGTTGAAGGGCAGGTCCTCCTGCACTTCCTCCACCTTGCGCTCGCGCGGCTCGTCGAAATTGATGAAGAGCTGGAGCTGGTCCTGCAGGATGCGCGCCGCCAGGGCAACCGCATCGTCCGGCGCCACCGTGCCGTCCGTCTCCACGGTCATCACCAGCTTGTCGTAATCGGTGCGCTGGCCGACGCGGGTCGGCTGCACCTGATACGCCACGCGGCGGACCGGGGAATAGATGGCATCGACCGGGATCAGCCCAATCGGGGCGTCCTCCGGGCGGTTCTCGCTGGCCGGCACATAGCCCTTGCCGACATCGACGGTCAGTTCCATCGCCAGCCGGGCGCCGTCATCGAGGGTGCAGATGACCAGCTCCGGATTGGCGATCTCGATGTCGCCGGTGGTCTGGATCTGCCCCGCGGTAACCTCGCCCGGGCCGGTGGCGATGAGCTGCAGGCGCTTCGCGCCCTCGCCCTGCATACGGATGGCGAGGCGCTTGATGTTCAGGACGATGTCCGTGACATCCTCCCGGACACCCTGCAGGCTGCTGAACTCGTGCAGCGCGCCGTCAATGCGGATGGCGGTCACGGCCGCGCCCTGCAGCGAGGACAGCAGCACGCGCCGCAGCGCATTGCCCAGCGTCATGCCGAAGCCGCGCTCGAGCGGCTCCGCCACGATCGTCGCAATGCGCGAGGGGTCACCCCCCGGCTCGACGTCGAGCTTTTCGGGGCGGATCAGGGAACGCCAGTTGCGCTCGAGCACTATGGTTTCTCCTGCAGCCTCGCCTCAGACCCGACGCCGCTTGCGCGGACGGCAGCCGTTGTGCGGGATGGGGGTCACGTCCTTGATGGCGGTGACGTAGAAACCCACGGCCTGCAGCGCGCGCAGCGCGGATTCACGCCCCGAGCCAGGGCCGGAGACCATGATCTCCAGCGTCTCCATGCCGTGCTCGCGGGCCTTGCGGCCGGCATCCTCGGCGGCGACCTGCGCGGCATAGGGGGTGGACTTGCGGCTGCCCTTGAAGCCCTGGCTGCCGGCCGAGGACCACGCGATGGCGTTGCCCTGGCTGTCCGTGATGGTGACGATGGTGTTGTTGAAGCTCGCGAGCACATGCGCCACGCCGGTGGCGATGTTCTTGCGCTCCTTCTTGCGCGGCGCGCGGGAGGTGGGCTGGCGGGCCATCTTACTTCGTCACCTTCTTCTTGCCGGCAATCGCCACGGCCTTGCCCTTGCGGGTGCGGGCGTTGGTATGGGTACGCTGGCCACGAACGGGCAGGCCCTTCCGGTGACGCAGGCCGCGGTAGCAGGCCATGTCCATCAGGCGCTTGATGTTCATCGCGTTCTCGCGGCGCAGGTCGCCCTCGACCCGGTACTCGCGGTCGATCAGCTCGCGGATCTTGAGGACTTCCTCATCCGTCAGCTGATTGACGCGGCGATCCTCGGGGATGCCGAGCTGCTCGCAGATCACTTTCGCATTCGACGGACCGATGCCGTAGATGTAGCGAAGCGAAATGAGAACGCGCTTGTTGGTTGGAATGTTCACGCCTGCAATGCGTGCCATTGATCCCTGCTCCCGGGGCCTGCAGGCCCCCGTTCGTACCGGCATGGGCGCCGGTGAAGGTGATCGGCGCAACCCGGCCTGGAAGTAAGCCGAGCGCAACCATCGTCGCGGCCGAGGAAACCCCCGACCGCGCGAGAGGCGCGGGTTTAACGAGTTCCCGCCTTAAGAGTCAAGGGGCCGGAGGGATGAACTCCCCCGTCCTCTGGTCCGGGTGCCGCAAGGCGCGCTGGCAGCCGCCGCGGACCTATTTCGGCTTGGCCAGAATGGCCTCGATCTGGCTCGCCACCTCGTCCATCGAGGCCATGCCATCCACCGCGCTCAGCTTCCCCTGCGCCGCGTAATAGGGCAGCAGGGGTGCGGTCTGGCGATGATAGGCCTCTAGCCGGGCGGCCACCGTCTCGGCCTTGTCGTCGGCGCGGCGGATGAACTCCGTGCCGCCGCAGGCGTCGCAGACACCGGCCACCGCCGTCGGCTTGAACCGATCGTGATAGCCCGCGCCGCACTTAGCACAGGTGAAACGGCCGGCGATGCGCTCCACCAGCGCGCCGTCGTCCACCTTCAGCTCGATGACATGGTCAAGCTGAAGCCCCTTCTCCCGCAGCATGACGTCCAGCGCCTCGGCCTGCGGCGTGGTGCGCGGGAAGCCGTCCAGGATGAAGCCCTTGGCACAGTCCGGCTGCGAGACCCGGTTCGCCAGCATGGCGGTGATGATGGCATCGGGGACCAGCGCCCCCTGCTCCATGATCGCCTTGGCCTGCCGGCCGATCTCGCTGCCGCTCTTCACTTCGGCGCGCAGCATGTCGCCGGTGGAGATCTGCGCGATCCCATGGCGCTCCTCAAGGCGCTTGGCCTGGGTGCCCTTGCCGGCCCCCGGCGGCCCCAGCAGAATCAGGTTCATCCCGGCCTTCCCACCTTCCTGCACGTCATTCCCCGCTCCCGTCACCGCACCCGGGGGGCGCCACGACCACCCAGGCGGGCCTTGCGGATCAGCCCCTCATACTGGTGCGCGAACAGATGCGACTGCACCTGCGCCACCGTGTCCATCGTGACCGAAACAATGATCAGAAGGGAAGTGCCGCCGAAATAGAAAGGCACTCCGTACTGGCTGATCAGGATCTCAGGCAGCAGGCAGACGATGCAGAGATAGATGGCGCCCACCCCGGTCAGGCGGGTCAGCACGCGGTCCAGGTAGTCGGCGGTGGCCTGGCCGGGCCGGATGCCCGGGACGAAGCCGCCATGCTTCTTCAGGTTGTCGGCCGTTTCCGTGGGATTGAACACCACGGCTGTATAGAAGAAGGCGAAGAAGATGATCAGCGCCACATAGAGCGCCATGTAGAGCGGCTGACCATGGGCCAGGGCCGCAGTGATGCGGCTGATCCAGCCGTCACCGGCCTGCCCGCCCGCGAAGCCGGCGAAGGTGGCCGGCAGCAGCAGCAAGGAGGAGGCGAAGATCGGCGGGATGACGCCGGCGGTGTTCAGCTTCAGCGGCAGGTGGGTGCTCTCGCCGCCGAACATCCGGTTGCCGACCTGGCGCTTCGGGTACTGGATCGGGATGCGCCGCTGGGCGCGCTCCATGAAGACCACGAAGGCGATGACCGCGAGGGCGATCAGCAGGAAGGCAATGATGAAGACGGTGGAGAGCGCGCCGGTCCGGCCCAGCTCCAGCGTAGCCACCAAGGCCGAGGGCAGATTGGCCACGATGCCGGCGAAGATGATCAGGCTGATGCCGTTGCCGACACCGCGGGCGGTGATCTGCTCGCCCAGCCACATCAGGAACAGCGTGCCGCCGACCAGGGTAGCGACGCAGGAAATGCGGAAGAACAGCCCCGCATTGTACACCGCCGGGCCGAAGCTGCCCTGCATGCTCTCCAGCCCGACCGCGATGCCATAGGCCTGGAAGATGGCGATGAGCACCGTCAGATAACGGGTGTACTGGTTGAGCTTCTTGCGCCCGGCCTCGCCCTCCTTCTTGAGGGTCTCCAGGCTCGGCAGGGCCGAGGACATCAGCTGGATGATAATGCTGGCCGAGATGTAGGGCATGATGTTCAGCGCGAAGACCGTCATGCGGCCCAGCGCGCCACCCGTGAACATGTCGAACATGCCCAGGATGCCACCGCCGTGCTGGCGCAGGATCTCGGCCATCACGCCCGCGTCCACGCCTGGGACGGGGATATAGGTGCCGATTCGGTAGACGATCAGCGCGGCCAGCGTGAACCAGATGCGCTTCTTGAGCTCGGTGGCCTTGGAGAGCACGCCGAGATTGAGGTTGGCCGCGAGCTGTTCGGCGGCGGACGCCATGATTTCGCCCCTTCAACATGACTGCGGCGCCGGGGGGCTCTCCCGCGGCGCCGCTGCCAGCCCTGATGCTGCATCACCTAGCCCCCCGGAGGCGGGGGGCGCAAGGTTTACGCCGCGGGCGCTTCTTCCTTCGCCGGAGCCAGCACCGTAACGGTGCCGCCCGCCGCCTGGACCGCCGCGATCGCCGCCGCCGAAGCACCGGAGACGGTGATGTTCACCGCCCGCTTGATCTCGCCGCGCGCCAGCAGGCGCACGCCGGCGATCTTCGCCCCGGTACGGACCAGCCCGGCCGCCTCAAGCGCCGCCTCGTCGATCGCCTGGCCTTCCGGCAGGCGGCCCGACTCGATGGCGGCATCGAGGGTGTTCAGGTTGATCGGCGCGTATTCCTTGCGGAACGGATTGACGAAGCCGCGCTTCGGCAGGCGCCGGTAGATCGGGAGCTGACCGCCCTCGAACCCATTCAGCGACACGCCGGTGCGCGCCTTCTGGCCCTTCACGCCGCGACCGCCGGTCTTGCCCTTGCCGGAGCCGATGCCGCGACCGATGCGCTTGAACTTGGGCCGCGCGCCCTCGTTGTCGCGAAGCTCGTTCAGCTTCATGTCACTTCTCCGTGGTCTCGCCCACCTGGATCAGGTGCGCGACCTTGCGGATCATGCCGCGCACGGCCGGAGTATCCTCCAGCTCGCGCGTACGGCGGATCTTGTTGAGCCCCAGCCCGATCAGCGTCTCGCGCTGGCCCGGCTTGCGGCCGATGGGGGACGCGATCTGCGTCACCCGCACCGTCTTCTTCGGCTGATCAGACACTGGCCACCGCCTCCTGCGCCGGCTCGGCATCCTTGCGGGGGCCAAGCAGGTCGGAAACCTTCTTGCCACGGCGCGAGGCCACAGCGCGCGGGCTGGTGACCCGCGTCAGCGCCGCGAAGGTCGCCTTGACCATGTTGTGCGGGTTCGTCGTGCCGGTGCACTTGGCGACGACGTCGCCGATGCCCAGCGTCTCGAACACCGCGCGCATCGGGCCACCGGCGATGATGCCGGTCCCCGCCGGGGCCGCGCGCAGGATCACGCGGCCGGCGCCGAACTCGCCGATGACGTCATGATGCAGGGTGCGACCCTCGCGCATCGGCACCCGGATCATGGTCCGCTTGGCGCGCTCGGTCGCCTTGCGGATCGCCTCCGGCACCTCGCGCGCCTTGCCGGCGCCCCAGCCAACCCGGCCCTTCTCATCGCCCACGACGACCAGCGCGGCGAAGGAGAAGCGACGGCCACCCTTCACCACCTTGGCCACGCGGTTGATGGTGACCAGCTTGTCCTTCAGCTCGTCGCCCTGATCGCGCTCGGCATTGCGGTCGGGGCCGCGGCCCCGACGATCGCGGTCACCACCGCCGCTCCTCGGTTCACGTGCCATATTCTGTGCTCCTTAGAACGACAGCCCGCCCTCGCGGGCGCCGTCCGCCAGGGCTTTCACCCGGCCGTGATACAGGTAAGGCCCACGGTCGAACACGACCTCGGTCACGCCCGCCGCCTTGGCCCGCTCGGCCAGCAGCTTGCCGACCACGGAGGCAGCGTCCTTGTCGGCGCCGGTGCGCAGGCTCTCGCGCTGCGCCTTCTCCAGCGTGGACGCCGCAGCCAGGGTCCGCCCGGCCTTGTCGTCGATGACCTGGGCATAGATGTGCTTGCCGGAGCGGAAGACCGAAAGACGGGGCCGACCACCGCTCTTGAGCCGGAGCTGGTAGCGCAGACGGGCACGCCGCCGCTCCTGCAGATTGAGCTTGTTCGCCATCTTACTTCTTCTTCCCCTCCTTCCGGAGGATCACCTCATCCGCGTAGCGCACGCCCTTGCCCTTATAGGGCTCGGGGCCACGGAAGCCGCGGATCTCGGCAGCCACCTGGCCGACCACCTGCTTGTTCACGCCCTCGACCTTGATGGCGGTCGGGCGCTCGGTGGTGATCTTGATGCCCTCCGGGATCGGGTACCGGATCTCGTGGCTGTAGCCGAGGTTCAGCACCAGCTCCTTGCCCTGGACCGCCGCACGGTAACCCGTGCCGGTGATCTCCATGGACTTAGAGAAGCCGGTGGAGACGCCGGTGACCATGCCGTTGATCAGGCTGCGGGTAGTACCCCACAGCGTGCGGGAACGGCGGTCGGAGCCGAGCGGCTTCACCGTGACCTGGTTGTCCTCGACGCTCACCGAGACGGCGTCCGTGACCAGCGGCATGGACAGCTCGCCGAGCTTGCCCTTGGCCGAGACCACGCCATCCTTCAGCGCGACCGTCACGCCCGCAGGGACGGGAACGGGATACTTGCCGACGCGCGACATGCCTCTCCCTCCCTCAGAACACGCGGCAGAGGACCTCGCCGCCAACATTGGCAGCGCGGGCCTCGTTGTCGCTCATCACGCCACGCGGCGTGGAGAGAATGGAAATGCCGAGGCCGTTGTAGAACTTCGGCAGTTCCCTGATCTTCGAGTAAACGCGCCGGCCCGGCTTGGAGACACGCATGATCTCCTTGATGGCCGGCTCGCCCTCGGAATACTTCAGCTCGATATCGAGCATGCTGACGCCCGGGCGGACCTGCTCGGAACGCCAGGCGCGGATATAGCCCTCGCGCTTCAGCACCTCGAGCACGTCAGCGCGCAGGCGGCTGGCGGGCGAGGTGCAGCGGGACTGACGGGCGCGATGCGCATTGCGAATGCGCGTCAGCATATCGCCCAGTGGATCGGACAGCGACATGCGGCCCCCTTACCAGCTCGCCTTGACGAGACCCGGGATCTGGCCATTCGAGGCCAGGTCACGGAGCGCGTTACGGCTCAGCTTGAACTTACGGTAATTGCCGCGCGGGCGGCCGGTCAGCTCGCAGCGCAGGCGAACCCGCACCTTGGCACCATTGCGCGGCAGCTCGGCCAGCTTCAGCGTCGCCTCGAAGCGCTCCTCGACGGGGAGCTCGCGGTTCATCACCACGCTCTTCAGGGCGGCGCGCTTGGCGGCATGCAGCTTCGAGAGGCGCTCGCGGCGCTGGTTCTTCTCGACAGCCGAGGTTTTGGCCATGCGGTCTAAATCCTCCGGAACCTGCCCGATCCGCCGCGAAGGCGGTCGGAGCGGTTTTCCAAACTCAGTTGACGAAGGGAAGATCGAAGCCCTTCAGCAGGGCCTTGGCTTCCTTGTCCGTCTTCGCCGTGGTGACGAACACGATGTCCATGCCGCGGACCGCATCCACCTTATCGTAGCTGATTTCGGGGAACACGATCTGCTCCTTCAGGCCGAGCGAGTAGTTGCCACGGCCGTCGAAGCCCCTGTTACCAGGAATTCCGCGGAAGTCACGCATGCGGGGCAGCGCGATCGTCACCAGACGGTCGAGGAACTCGAACATCCGGGCACGACGCAGCGTCACCTTGCAGCCGATCGCCTGACCCTCGCGGATCTTGAAGCCGGCGATCGCCTTCTTGGCCAGCGTCTTCACCGGCTTCTGGCCGGCGATGAGGGTGAGGTCGGCCAGGGCGGCGTCCAGCTTCTTCTGGTCGCCCGCGGCCTCGCCCACGCCCATGTTGATGACGATCTTGGAGAGCTTCGGAACCTCCATCGGGTTCTTGTAGCCGAACTCCTCGACCAGCGCCTTGCGCACCGCCTCAGCGTAATGCTGCTGCAGGCGCGGCAGTTCCTTCGCCTCGCTCATGCGTCGATCACCTCGCCCGAGGCCTTGGCCACCCGGACCTTCTTGCCGTCCTCAAGCACCTTGAAGCCGACGCGGGTCGGCTTGTCCGACTGCGGGTCGATCAGCGCCAGGTTGGAGAGGTGGATCGGCGCCTCCTTCTCCACGATGCCGCCCTGCTGACCCATGCCGCGGGGCTTCATGTGGCGCTTCACCACATTGGCGCCCTGCACCACCGCGCGCCCGTCCTCGGGCAGCACGCGCAGCACCTCGCCCCGCTTGCCCTTGTCCTTCCCCGTCAGGATCTGGACGCGGTCGCCCTTCTTGATCTTCGCGGCCATGGTTACAGAACCTCCGGCGCCAGCGAGATGATCTTCATGAACTTCCGCGCGCGCAGCTCGCGCACGACGGGGCCGAAGATACGGGTGCCGATCGGCTCGTTCTGCTTGTTGATCAGAACGGCCGCATTGCGGTCGAAGCGGATGGCGGTGCCGTCCGGCCGGCGCACGGAATAGGCGGTGCGCACGATCACGGCGCGCTGCACGTCGCCCTTCTTCACCTTGCCGCGGGGAATCGCTTCCTTCACGGACACCACGATAATGTCGCCCACCGAGGCAGTGCGGCGCTTCGAGCCGCCCAGCACCTTGATGCACTGGACGCGGCGCGCGCCGGAGTTGTCGGCGACGTCGAGGTTGGACTCAACGATAATCATCGGTCAGTCTCGTCCTCAGGCCTGCGCGGCAGGGGCAGCAGCGCCCGCGCCGAAGCCGGGGGTGACGACCGCCTCACCATTGCGCTCGACAACCAGCCAGGTCTTCCGCTTGCTGATCGGACGGCACTCCTCGATCGCCACGACGTCGCCTTCCTTGCACAAGTTGGCGTCGTCATGCGCGGCGTACTTCTTGGAGCGCCGGATGAACTTCTTGTAGAGCGGATGCATCACGCGACGCTCGACAAGCACCGTGACGGTCTTGTCCATCTTGTCGCTGACGACCCGCCCGGTGAGGACGCGCTTCGGCATAGCCGGGGTCTCCTCAATCAGGCCTTGGCGGCCGAGCGGGACTGCTCGGCCAGCACCGTCTTAACACGGGCGATGTCGCGGCGCACCACCTTGATGCGGGAAACCGCCTCAAGCTGACCTGTCGCGCGCTGGAAGCGCAGGTTGAACTGCTCCTTGCGGAGGTCCAGCAGCATCGCCTTCAACTCGTCCGCCGTCTTGGTGCGGATGTCCACGATCTTGGTCATCGGCTCAGGCCTCCGCCGCGCCCAGGCGGGTCACGAGCTTGGTCTTGATCGGCAGCTTGGCCGCGCCGAGGGTCAGCGCCTCACGCGCTGTCTCGACCGACACGCCGTCAATCTCGAACATGATGCGGCCCGGCTTCACGCGCGCCGCCCAGAATTCGGGCGCGCCCTTACCAGAACCCATGCGGACTTCCGCCGGCTTGCTGGAGACGGGGACGTCCGGGAAGATGCGGATCCACACCCGGCCCTGACGCTTCATGGCGCGGGTAATGGCGCGGCGCGCGGCCTCGATCTGCCGGGCGGTGACCCGCTCCGGCTCGAGCGCCTTCAGGCCGAAGCCGCCGAAGGACAGCGAGAAGCCGCCCTTCGCCACGCCCTTGATCCGGCCCTTGTGCGCCTTGCGGAACTTCGTGCGCTTGGGACTCAGCATTTCCTATACCCTCAGCGCTGCGGCGCCTGCTCCGCGGCGCGCTTGTCCTGCGCCAGCGGATCATGAGCCAGGATCTCGCCCTTGAAGATCCACACCTTGACACCGCAGGTGCCGTAGGTGGTCTTCGCGGTCGCCGTGCCGTAGTCGATATCGGCGCGCAGCGTGTGCAGCGGCACCCGCCCCTCGCGATACCACTCCATCCGGGCGATCTCGGCCCCGCCCAGGCGGCCGCCGCAATTGATCCGGATGCCGCCGGCGCCCAGGCGCATGGCGGACTGCACGGCGCGCTTCATCGCACGGCGGAAGGCCACGCGGCGCTCCAGCTGTTGCGCGATGCTCTCGGCCACCAGCTGCGCCTCGATCTCCGGCTTGCGGATCTCGACGATGTTCAGCGCCACCTCGGCCCCGGCGAGCTTCGCCAGGTCCTTGCGCAGCACCTCGATATCGGCGCCCTTCTTGCCGATCACGACACCCGGGCGGGCGGCGTGGATCGTCACGCGCGGCTTCTTCGCGGGCCGCTCGATGACCACGCGGCTGACGCCGGCGCCCTTCAGGCGGTCCTTCAGGGTCTTGCGCAGCTTCAGGTCATCATGCAGCAGCCGGGAATAGTCCTCGCCGGCGAACCAGCGGGAGTCCCAGGTGCGATTGATGCCGAGCCGCAGCCCGATCGGATTGACTTTGTGGCCCATGTTACGCGGCCTCCTGCTGCGCCGGCTCGGCTTCCACCGGCTGCTCGGCAACGGTGATCGACAGGTGGCTGAACCACTTCTCGACCCGCGCCGCCTTGCCGCGGCCACGCGCATGGAAGCGCTTCATCACGATGGCGCGGCCCACCTCCACCCGCTCGACGACCAGGCGGTCGACATCGAGCTGGTGGTTGTTCTCCGCATTCGCGATGGCGCTCTCCAGCGTCGCCTTCACGGTCTTGGCGATCCGGCGCTTGGAGAAGGTCAGGATCGCGACCGCGTCCTGCGCCTTCTTGCCGCGAATCAGGCCGGCGGCCAGGTTCAGCTTGTAGGGCGACACCCGGATGTTCCGGGTGACGGCCTGCGCCGCGGTCTCGGCGAGCGTGCGCTCGTGCTTCGGCTTGCTCATCGCATCAGCCTCGCTTCGCCTTCTTGTCCGACGAGTGGCCGGTGAAGGTGCGGGTCGGCGAGAACTCGCCGAACTTGTGCCCCACCATGTTCTCGGACACCTGCACGGGGATGAACTTCTTCCCGTTGTACACGCCGAAGGTCAGACCCACGAACTGCGGCAGGATCGTGCTCCGCCGCGACCAGATCTTGATGATCTCGTTGCGGGTGGAGGCACGCGCCGCTTCCGCCTTGTTCAGCAGGTAACCGTCGACGAACGGGCCTTTCCAGACACTGCGCGCCATCGCGGTCAGCCCTTCGTCACGTTGCGGCGACGGACGATCAGCTTGTCCGTGCGCTTGTTGGTGCGGGTCTTGTAGCCCTTGGTCGGCTTGCCCCACGGGGTGACCGGGTGGCGGCCGCCCGAGGTACGGCCTTCACCACCACCATGCGGGTGATCGACCGGGTTCATCACGACACCGCGGTTGTGCGGGCGACGGCCCAGCCAACGGCTGCGGCCGGCCTTGCCGATCTCCTGGTTCTGGTTGTCCGGGTTGGACACCGCACCGATGGAGGCCATGCACTCGCCACGCACCAGGCGCAGCTCGCCGGACATTAGCTTCACCTGCGCGTAGCCGGCATCCTTGCCGACCAGCTGCGCATAGGTGCCGGCCGAGCGGGCGATCTTGGCGCCGGCGCCAGGCTTCATCTCGATGTTATGGATGATCGTGCCGACCGGGATCGCGCCGAGCGGCATCGCATTGCCCGGCTTGATGTCCACACGCTCACCGGCCACGACCGTGTCGCCCACCTTCAGGCGCTGCGGCGCGAGGATATAGGCGAGCTCGCCATCCTCGTACTTCACCAGCGCGATGAAGGCCGTGCGGTTCGGGTCGTATTCCAGCCGCTCCACGGTGGCCGGCACATCGAACTTCCGCCGCTTGAAATCGACGATGCGGTAGCTCTGCTTGTGCCCGCCGCCCCGGAACCGGACGGTGATGCGGCCATGATTGTTGCGGCCGCCGGAGTGGCTCTTGCCCTCCGTCAGCTGCTTGACCGGCTTGCCCTTGTACAGCTCGGAACGATCGATGAGGATCGTGCCGCGCTGGCTCGGGGTGACCGGGTTAAAGTGCTTCAGCGCCATGGCGTTAAGCGAGCCCCGTCGTCAGATCGATGCTCTGGCCCTCGGCCAGGCGCACGATCGCCTTCTTCCAGTCGGAGCGGCGGCCCTCACGGCCACGCACCCGCTTGGTCTTGCCCTTGGTCAGGATCGTGTTGACGGCGAGAACCTTCACGCCGAACAGACCCTCCACCGAGGCCTTGATCTCCGGCTTCGTGGCAGACAGCGGCACCTTGAAGGTGACCTGGTTCTGCTCCGCCAGCGCGGTGGCCTTCTCGGTGATGACCGGCGCGAGGATGGTCTGATACATCTTCTCGCGCGAGATCACGATCGCGGGCTTCTTGGTCGCGGTCTCGCTCATGCCAGCCGCTCCTTCAGAGCCTCGACGGCCTGACGGGTCACCGCCAGCACGTCATGGTTCAGGATGTCGTAAACATTCGCGCCGAGCGTCGGCAGAACGTTCACGTGCGGGAGGTTGCGCACGGCGCGGCCGAAGCCGTCCTCGACCGTGGCGTCCACCACCAGCGCGCTCTTCCAGCCCAGCGCCTTGACCTTGGAGGCCATGGCGGAGGTCTTGGCCTCGGCGCCCAGCGCGACGGTGTCGAGGACGATCAGCTTGCCCTCGGCGGCCTTCTGGCTCAGTGCGCTGATCAGGCCCAGGCGGCGGACCTTCTTGTTCAGCGAATAGCCGTGGTCGCGCACGACGGGGCCGTGCACCACGCCACCCGTGCGGAACTGCGGCGCACGGAGCGAGCCCTGGCGCGCGTTACCGGTGCCCTTCTGCCGATACGGCTTCTTGGTCGTCCCGGAAACCTCGGCCATCCCCTTCACCTTGTGGGTGCCGGCGCGGCGCTTGGCGAGCTGCCAGTGCACCACGCGCGCCATGATGTCGGCGCGAGGAGTAGCGGCGAACAGCGCATCCGGGAGATCGATCTCGCCGGCCTGGCCGTTATCCAGGGTGATGACAGGAACCTGCATGTCGATACCCTCAGGCCACGGCCGCGGGGAACGGCGCATCGGCATGGCGCGCGGACTTCACCGCGTCGCGCACCAGCACATACCCGCCCTTCGCACCAGGCACCGCGCCCTTGACCATCAGCAGACCCTTCTCGAGGTCGAAACCAGCGACCTCCAGGTTCTGCGTGGTCACGCGCTCAACACCCAGATGGCCAGCCATCTTCTTGTTCTTGAAGGTCTTGCCCGGATCCTGACGGTTACCCGTCGAACCGTGGCTACGGTGGCTGATCGAGACGCCGTGCGTCGCTTCCAGGCCGCCGAAGTTCCAGCGCTTCATCGCACCCGCGAAGCCCTTGCCCTTCGACTGTCCGGTCACGTCGACCAGCTGACCCTTCACGAAATGATTCGCGGTCAGCTTGGCGCCCGGCTCCAGCGCGGCATCAGCTGCCACGCGGAACTCCACGACCTTCTTCGGAGCCTCGACGCCCGCCTTGGCGAAATGACCCTTGTTGGGCTTCGAGACGTTCTTCGGCTTCGCCAGGCCAATGCCCAGCTGCACCGCATTATAACCGTCCTTCTCGTCCGTGCGGGTCGCCACCACGCGCACCTGGTCGAGGTGCAGCACGGTGACGGGCACGGTCGAGCCGTCGTCGTTGAACAGCCGGGTCATACCCAGCTTCTTCGCGATCAGGCCGGTGCGACCATTCTTCGCGGCCATGGCAGATTGCTCCCCCGGGCCTTAGAGCTTGATCTCGACATCCACGCCGGCGGCCAGGTCGAGCTTCATCAGCGCGTCCACGGTCTGCGGAGTGGGATCGACGATATCAAGCAGCCGCCGGTGCGTCCGGATCTCGAACTGCTCACGGCTCTTCTTGTCGACATGCGGGGAGCGGTTCACGGTGAACCGCTCGATTTCGGTCGGCAGCGGGATCGGGCCCCGCACGCGCGCGCCGGTCCGCTTCGCGGTGTTCACGATCTCCCGCGTGCTGCCATCCAGCACGCGGTGATCGAACGCCTTGAGGCGGATGCGGATGTTCTGGCTGTCCATGGTCTGGCGCCTGCTCTCTGTCCGCGTCCGATTACGCGCTGATGGAGGCGACGACGCCGGCGCCGACGGTGCGGCCGCCCTCGCGGATGGCGAAGCGCAGGCCCTCGTCCATGGCGATCGGCGCGATCAGCTCGACGTCCATCGACACGTTGTCGCCCGGCATCACCATCTC
>DATMRU010000027.1:0-14900 GCA_035565935.1 Roseomonas sp. | reverse complement strand
ATAGGAGCGGGCGATGACGTCGAAGAGCTTGCGCTCGTCGGCCGAGAGGCGCGGCCAGACCTCCCGAAGCGTCTCCACCGTGTTCACATTGGGGATGACGGCGTGGTGGCTGGCCCCGGCGAGACCCCGGTCGTGGAAGGGACCGCTCGCACCGCGGCGAATCACCGGCGGGTCCGGCACCGGAACCTCGTTGAAGGCGCGGCCCACGCGGAGGCCCGCCACGATCCGCGGCACGTCCGGAATCAAGCTCTCCGGCAGGTAGCGCGTCTCGGCACGGGGATAGGTGATCACCTTCTTGCCCTCCCCGTCGTAGAGCTGCTGCGCCACCTCCAGCGTCCGCGCGGCCGACCAGCCGAAGCGGGAGCCGCAGAGCTTCTGCAACGAGGGCAGGTCGTGCAGGCGGGGTGGTCCCTGCCGCTTGTCCTCGACCTTCACGGCGAGCGGGCCCTCGAAGCCCTCGGCCATCGCGGCGATCGCCTCGGCCTCCGCGCGCTTGAGGATGCGCTCCTGCGGCGCGTGGCGCATCCTGAACGGACCCGCGGCCGCCTCGGCGGTGGCCGCCACCTCGAAATAGGCTTGCGGGACGAAGTTGCGGATCTCGAGTTCCCGCCGGCAGACGATCGCCAGCGTCGGCGTCTTCACCCGGCCCACGCCAATGACAGTCCGTGCCCCACGGGCCAGGGTCACGGTTGCGGTCCGGGTCAGGGAAAGATTGTAGATCTGGTCCGCCTGGCGGCGCGCCACCGCGGCAGCGTAGAGGCGGGCATACTCGGCGTTCGGCCTGGCCCGAGCAAAGGTATCCCGGATGGTCTGGGGATCCTGGGCGGTGAAGATCACCCGCATCACCCGACCGCGGTACTTCAGGTCCTCCAGGATTTCCTGTCCGATCAGCTGCCCCTCGCGGTCGCAGTCGGTGGCGAGCCAGACGCATCGGGCGCCCTTCAGCGCGGACCGGATGGCCTGGAGCTTGGACGCCTTGTTGCCGCCCTTGGCAGGCTTGGTGGCATAGAGCCCCTCCGGCCGCAGCAGGACGGGTGACCAGCGTTTCCACTCCGGGGCGACCTCCTCCGGCTCCACCAGGTCGAACAGGTGGCCTTCGGCCGGCAGGATCATGCCATAGCGGCTGCCCACCGCGGCCCGGACGTCCTTGGCCTGGCTGGTCTTCTCGGTGATGACAATCTGGTCGGTCATGGCAATCCTTCAGATGTTCTCTAAAGGTTCCTAAGGCAGCCTGCCACCCCCATCTCTGGAACAGCCTCGGAGGGGGGGCATCGGGCAGCGTCGGAGTTGTTCGGGATAGCGCTTCACGCTCTGATGGCCAGATGGTCGGTCGAAGGCCGATGACGTCTGCGTGCTGCGAAGGCGCGTGGGGGACAAGGATCGGTCAACGTCGGTTTCGCTGTGGCCGACTGAGCAACTCCGGCGACCAGAAACCGACACTGGTGAAGCCACCTACCCCGGTACGAAGGCTGGAAGCGCTTTGTTCGCTTTTCTGAGGCTGCCTGCGACAAGCTGATGGCCGACGTGGGCGCGAAGCTGCCGGTGGCTGAGGCTGGTCAGACGCGGCCTAGCTGCTCTGAAGCCGTGATGCGAGCAAGCGGACGCGTCCAGATGGTCACGCTGGGCTGCTGGCCAGAACCTCGGGCCTGATCCACCTTGCAGCGATGATGCCCGACACTGTCCCCCACACGCCAGGCTCCGTCCGGGAGCCGGCATGGCCTTCCTTGTGGCGGATCTTTCCGCCGATCCTGCTGCCGATCTTTCTGGCCGTGGTCGACGGAACCATCGTGGCGGCGGCCCTTCCTGCCATGGCCGGAGCCTTCGGCGAGGTGGAGCGGGTGTCCTGGGTGGTGGCATCCTACCTGGTCGCCAGCACCGTGGTGGCTCCGGTGTACGGGCGACTGGGCGACACTTTCGGGCGGCGGCGCCTGCTGCTCGTGGCGCTGGTGCTGTTCGTCGCGGCCTCGGTGCTGTGCGCCTCGGCGCAGGGTATCCTGTCGCTGACAGCAGCACGGATCCTGCAAGGCTTCGGCGGCGGGGGGCTGATGGTGTTGTCCCAGGCGCTGCTCGGCGAGAACGTGCCGCGGCGCCAGCTCGGCCGCGCCCAGGGCATCCTGGCCGCGGTGATCGTGGCCTCCTCCACCTTCGGCCCGGTGGCGGGCGGGGTGCTGACGCAGTTCTTTGGTTGGCCCTCGGTGTTCCTGATCAACCTGCCGCTGGGCGCATTGGCCATGCTGCTGGCGCTGCGCCTGCCGGCACATGCCGTCAGTAGCAAGCGGGGCCGCTTCGACTGGCCAGGCCTGCTGCTGTTCGCCGGGTTCGTTGTGCCGCTGCTGCTGGCGCTGGAACAGATGCAGCGCGTCGACGCCGCCACGCTGCTGGGTACTGTGATCAGCATCAGCGTGTCGCTGCTCTGCCTCGTGCTCCTCCTCCGGTTCGAACAGCGGGCGGCGCAACCCTTGTTCCCGCTGGATATGCTGCGGCGTCCAGCCATGTGGCGTGCCAATGCCATGGCTGCTTGCTCGGGCGCCCTGCTGGTCAGCGAGGTGACACTGCTGCCGATCCACCTACAGGCGGTGGACGGCGCTTCGGCGGCCCAGATTGGCTTGCTGATGCTGCCTCTGACGGCAACGGTTGGGATGGGCTCGCTGGTGACAGGATGGCTCGTGACTCGCACGGGACGCCTGGCGATCTTCCCCGCGGTCGGACAGACGGCGGCAGCGCTGGGCTTGTTGCTGGTCGCCTTCGGACACCACCAAGCCGGAGCGACGTTGGGTCCTTGGGGGGTGCCGGCGATGCTCGCCCTTGTTGCGGTGTTCCAGGGCTCGGCGATGCCGGTGGCGCAGGTCACGGCTCAGGCGCTGGCACCGCCCGCCATGCTGGGAGCTGCGGCAGCCTCGGTGCAGTTGTCGCGTTCGGTCGGCTCGGCCGCGGGCGTCACGGTGGTGGTCGGCGCCTTGTTCGCGATCCTGAACCAGGATGGTGCGACTGCCGCGGTCTTCGCCGACATGGTTCGGCACGGTCCCGCTGCCCTGGCCGCCCTGCCGGACGCGATGCGTGCCACGACGGCGGCAAGGATTAATACTGGCTTCAGCGTTGCCTTTATGGCCGTGGCAGCCATTGCGGCTATGAACGCCTTGCTCGCCTGGACCCTGCCGCTGCGGCGAATCTAGGGTGGCGTCTTGGGCCCTGCTTGATTGTGAATCGAATTTCGTCCACCTGACAAAGCCTTGGACCCGGCGGCCAATATTGGCCGAAAGCAGAATGGCCGCTCCTTAGCGGATGGCACAAGAAAGCAGACCTTCGACAAGCCTGGCTGCTTTCGGTCAGTCCACCTCATGCCCGGAAACGCTTGCGGTACTCGGCGGGCGTCAGGCCCACGATCCGCGTGAACACCTTCCGGAAGGCGCCCGGATCGGAGTAGCCGACCTCCCATGCCACCTGATCCGCCGTGATCGGGCTGGATTGCAGCAAATCGCGAGCTTTACCGACGCGGAGCCGCTGACAGTACTCCGTGGTTGTTAGGCCTGTCGCCTTCTGGAAGCGTCGCAGGAAGGTCCGCTCTTCCAAGCCTGCCTGGGTGGCTAGAGTGGCCAAGTCGGCATCTTTCGCCTCTGTTGCCTGAAGCCAGTGCTGGACCTTGAGGATGGCGCCGTCACCGTGGCTCAGCCTCGGTGCGAAGGCGCTGTAGTAGCTCTGCTCCCGCCCGGGGGGATCAACCAGGAGCCGCCGCGCCGTCTCCATCATAACCACCGGTCCGAGATGACGGTCGATCAGCTTCAGGACGAGGTCGGTCCAGGCCATCGCCCCGCCCGCGGTGATGATGTCGCCGTCGTCGATGAGCAGACGGGCGGCATCCGTCCTGGCCTCGGGAAAGCGGGCCTGGAACGCCTCCTCGAAGGTCCAGTGGGTGGTGATGCACCGGCCGGACAGGAGGCCCGTCTCGCCTAGCAGGAACGCGCCCGTGCAGATCGAACCGAGCGAGGTGCCTGTGCTGTGCCGTTCACGCAGCCAACCCACGAAGGGCATCGCCTCGTCCGGCGTGATAGGCGCACCCAGCCGGGGCGGCAGGATGAGGACGTTCGGCGTCCCCTCGGCTCCGGGAGCGGTGTCGAACATGCGGATCGGGGTGTCCTCGCCGTTCTGCAGATGCCAGTGGCTGACACGCAGCGAAGGGGCTTGGCGACCATCAGCCCGTTCGCTCGCGATCCGGTCCGCGAGCGCGAGGAAGTCCGTCATCCCGAGAACGGCCGCCATCTGGGCACCAGGGTAGATCACCAGGCCAATCTCGATCGGCTTCTGCCCCACCATGTCGTTTCTGGCCCTCATTATGTCGTTGCCGCCACTCTTACTATTGCGCCTAGCCCATTATCCAGAGGCCATCGCGGCCTTCATGGCATGCAGGGAACACTGGCGCCCTTTGCAGCCCAGCTGTTGGGGAGGAGGACTGAAACCATGACCGACAGGAGCAAGGAAGGCTTCCTGATCACGCGCCGAAAGACGCTTACGGCCTTGTCCATGGGGATCATCGGAATGACGACACAAGCCTCACAAGCGGCCCGCCAGCGGGCGATGGTGACGCAGATCCGCAACGCAACGCTGCGCATCGATTATGGCGGCGTGCGGTTCCTGGTGGACCCGATGCTGGACGACCAGGGCACGTCCCCCGGCTTCCCCGGCTCGGCCAACAGCGAGCGCCGTAACCCCCTGGTGCCCCTTCCGCTGCCCATCGCCGACATCACCGATGTGGACGCGGTGATCGTAACCCATCTGCACACTGACCATTGGGACGATACCGCCAAGGCGAAGCTCAACAAGTCGCTGCCCTTGTTCGTGCAGAATGACGAGGATGCTGAAGCGATCCGGAGAGCAGGATTCCTGGACGTGCGCGTTCTCACCGAAGCGTCGGAGTTCAACGGCGTCACGCTTACCAAGACGGGTGGGCAGCACGGCACCGATGCCACGCTCAAGGCGATTCCAGCCCTGGGCAAGGTCTGCGGCGTCGTCTTCAGCCACCCGTCGGAGAAGACGCTCTACGTGGCAGGCGACACCATCTGGAACCAGCATGTCGAGCAAGCCATCGCCAGGCACCGGCCGGACGCGATCGTTCTGAATGCGGGCAAGGCTACCTTCAACGGCCTGGAACCCATCATCATGGGCGAAGCGGATGTCCTGGCAGTCCACCGTGCCGCGCCGCGAGCCACGCTGATCGCCAGCCACATGGAGGCGGTGAACCACTGCGTCCTGAGCCGCGCCGAGCTGCGGGCCTTTGCCGAGGAGGAGGGCTTCGCGTCGAGCCTGCTTGTCCCGGCCGACGGCGAGGCCGTTGTCATCTAGGACCCGACCCGTTTCCCCGGATGATGTGTGGCCTTGAGGGCGTGGATGCAGCCTCATAGGCTTGCCCACGACCCTCAACTCGAAGGAGATGGTGTTGCTCGATCGTCTACTGGACATCATCAAGGCCCGGTTTGGTTCGTCGCCTGCATTGCAGACCATGCCCGAGGGTATTGAGGTCCTGGCGGCGATGGCGAACCGCCGGGTCATGCGGCGATACACCGACAAGCCCGTCGATCCGGCGCTGCTGGAGACGCTCTGTGCCGTGGCGCTTGCGGCGCCGTCGAAGTCGGATCTGCAACAGGCGGATATCATCATGATCTCCGACAAGGCCCAGCGCGATAGGCTGCACGGACTCATTCCGGACAATCCGTGGATCCGGGAGGCGCCCGTGTTCCTGGTTTTCTGTGCCAACAACAGACGCCATCGCCTGATGTTTGAATGGCGCCAGCAGCCCTTCGTGAACGATCATCTGGACCCCTTCTTCAACGCTTCGCTCGATGCAGGCATCGTTCTGGCGACGTTCATCGCCGCGGCGGATCGGGTCGGTCTGGGGACCTGCCCGGTCAGCGCCATCCGCAACAGGGCAGCGGAGGTCTCCGACCTTCTGGGCCTGCCGGATCATGTCTTCCCGGTGGCTGGACTGGGGATGGGCTGGCCGTCCTTCGCGGGTGTTCTCAGTCCGCGCCTGGGTCTCGACGTCACCATCCACCACGACCGGTACGATGAGAGCGGCCTCCAGGAAAAGATCGCCGACTATGACAGGCGGCGCGCAGCCGTGCAGCCATACGCAACGCAGCGATACACGGACCGTTTCGGGCAAACGGACGACTACGGATGGTCCGAGGACAAGATCCGGCAGTATTCGGTGCCGGAACGCGCCGATTTTGGCGCTTTCATACGCAAGAAGCGATTCAATCTGGGCTAGGATATCGACTCCCGCAGCGGGATCGCGCTTGGGGTGAGAGCTAATCGAATCGCCCTGCAACAGGCAACACGAAGCCCCCGCTGCCGGAAGTTGGCAAAGGCTTTCGGAACGGCAGGTCCGTTCCGAAAGTCCAGAGAGGCGATCTTCATCTGCCACATCAGTCATCGGCCGCCTGGGGAGTCATGCCCGCTTCCGGGGAGGCGATGACGGATTGCGGATGGCCGAGATGGGCGCGAAGCCGCTGTAACCGGCTTTGGTCGGGGGTCGAAACGGCAGCGGCCAGTATTCCTGGTGCAGGCATCAACCAAACGGGTTGGGAACCTCGGTCACATCTGACTTGTCCTAGTCCTTCTCCGGCAGCCGGACGCCTTCACCCTCGAGCACCCTCACGACGGCCTCCAGCAGCGCCCGGAGGCGCCGCGCATCCTCCAGGCCCGGCCGATCCCGCGTGAGGTCGAGCGAGCCGTAAAGTGACACCCGATCGAGTCGGTTCTCGATCGTGAGGCCGCCGACCGAGATCGAGGCGGCCTCATCGGCAAAGGGAGTGATCTTCACCGGGTCCGCGCCACCGGCGCCTTCTGCGCGCTTGGACATGCCCTTGCTCCTTCAGCGTCACCCCAGCACCGGACGAGCAGGATGATCATCACCACCGCAAAGAGGCTGGCGACAAGGAGATGGTTCTACTCCAGTTGGAGCGGGACGCCTCTTGCGTAGTCGAGGAGGGCGAGACAGGCGCCGCCGGGGTGGCCTGGCGGGTCTGCGTGCCGTTCCCGGGTCCCGCGCTGGCGATCTCATCCTGCCGCGCGCAGGCACCGGCAATGTTGTTCGGCTGCGGCTCCGGGAGCGGGAGGCGCCGGTCGCGGGCGGCAGGCGGCAGGCCGGGGAACACCTCGATCCCGGCAATCTGGCGCAATTCGGACAGGGATACCGCTCGCCAGTCCAGGCCCGGCGCGTTCTCGGTGAGGTAGGCGGCCGCCCCGCGTCCGGGAACATAGACGGCCTTGTACAGGGCGGTCGGCACCAGCACGCGGCCGCCGATCCGCTGCAGGGTGTCGCCCGCGAAGACCGGGCCGGTGACCACGAAGACCTCGCCTTCGTCCTCGGCCAGGCAGCGGACCGAGGCTTCGATGCCCTCCCAGAGGCAGCGGTTCGAGCCCGGGTTCTGCGGCACCATGTTGGCGAGCGAGAAGCTCTCGGCCATGGCGGTGGGCGTGGCCATATCGCCGGCGGGCGCCATGTGGCCGCGGTCGAAGCCGGAGCGGGCGTAGTCGGCCAGCCGCGCCCGCGCGTCGGGCGGGAGCCGCCTCTCCTCATGGAAATTGCCTTCGCGCCGGATCTCGCCCGCCGCCGCCATCCGGGCGCGGGTGAGGTGCTCGGCCACGGCCAGCGGGGTGCGGGAGATGCCGCTGTGCAACACGGCGTAGCCCTCGAAGCACAGCGCGCTGATCTGCGCGGCGAGGGCCGGGCGGACGATTCGGGGGCACTGCCGGACGCAAAATGCTCAGGGCAACTGGTGGAGGCAGCAGCGGCGGGTGCGGAGGCGGCGAGGAAACCCGCGAGGAGCGCCAGGCAGGTCGCACCGGTCAGGATCCGAGATCGGGGGACTGCGCAGCCCTGACCCATCCCGCGGCGCATCGTGGCCTTCCCAGACGCACCTCCACGGACGGCTCCCGACGCCTGGAACGACAGTCCTAACCCGAAGAACACTACGAGCCGCGCCTCCCCAGGAACCCCATCCGGACACCTTGGAGATGCCGATCCGCTCAATCGCCTCTGTCGACATAGGTACCTTGTACGCCGCCAGTGGCAGGGCGGCGAAAGTCAGATGCACTTTTGGACGCCGCTCGCTTGGCGAGAACACCTTGCATCGCCCCACGCGTCGAGAACTCTTGAGGGGCGTTCTGGTGAAGCGGAACCGCATTATCTCAAGCGGCGAAGGTCAATTTGAATCGAGCAAAAAACATTTTCGTTGTGCTAATGAGGCGAAATGTCCCTGCGCTTCCACAACTCATTGAGCCTATTCCCCGGCATAAGGCTGCACGTCAGTGGCCGAGGGTTGAGCGTCACGGTTGGCGTGCCTGGAGCCAGCGTGAACTTCGGCCCAGGCGGCCAGACGCTGAACCTAGGCCTCCCCGGCACGGGCATCTCCTTCCGGCAGCGCCTTTCGGAACCGGCTCACGAACCGGGGCTAAGCGAATGGAGGTATCCAGAATCTCGGTTCGCGCCGCCCGAGACTTCCACCATTCCTGGAGGAATGCCGGGCGAGATTCGGAGCGCCCATGTCGGCCAGCTGACCAGCCCTGACCTGGAGGGCCTCAAGCGGCTTGTCAACGAGGCAGCATCGAAGCGCCGCAATCTCTCCACCCAGCTGGCTTCCGATATTTCGGCGCGCGATGCCGCTTGGCGCTCCCTGGAGCGGAGCCGCAAGTTCCCCCTGCACCCGTTCGCCAGCAAGCGCCTGCCGACGCTTGAGGCCACCTTCAAGGAGCGCAAGGCGCAGGTTGAGCAACGGGCGGCCGAGCATGATGCCTGCCATGTGCAGATGGACTTCGCCTTCGGGGATGAGGCGCTGGATGCCTACCGCGCCCTTTCCGCGGCGCACCTCCGCCTTGCGCGTTCCCAGAAGGTCTGGGACGTCACTGCCTCAGTCGCCATCGACAGGGTGGCACTCCGGACGACGGCCAGCACCCTGATCACGAGGACCCCGACCTCTCTGGCTGTCGCGAACTCCGGTATCGTGGCGTCGCGGTGGAGTGGCCTCGGCTTCGGGAACGCGAACGGCGAGGACATCGAGATTTTCCCGGGCTTCTGTCTCGTTTGCGACCGGAGAGGCGGCAGCGGCGACTTCGCCATCGTTGATCTGCGCGACCTTCACATGGAGGCGGTGCCCGTGCGGTTCGTGGAGAGCGAGGGAGTGCCGTCCGACGCCAAGGTCGTCGGGCACAATTGGGAGAAAGCCAACAAGGACGGCAGCCGCGACCGCCGGTTCGCCAACAACCACCAGATCCCGGTCGCCCTGTACGGGCGAATTACCCTGCGGAGCCCAGGCGGGGTCCATGAGGCGTGGATGTTCAGCGACCACGACGCGGTGGAGGAGTTTGGGGCCTGCTACCGCCGCTTGCAGCAGGCGCTGGCGGACTTGGCCCGCAAGGCGACATCGGGCGCCGAAGCCGACGACCTGCCATTCGCTCCAGCCGAGCCGATCAATCGTTACGCGGTACCTCCTCTGCCACAGGTAGGCGGCGCCCACGAATACACCGCCGGCGCGGTTGCCCTCCTCGGAGCAGCTCTGTGGTTTGGCTCGGCGCACTTGGCCGCGAACCCCTTCGTTCCTCCCGGAGCTTATTTCCCGTCGTCCGATCCTGCGGCGCCGGCTTTGCAAGCGGCTGCCCCGGCAGGGACGCCCGCCGTCATGCCAGCCAAGGCTGCGGTTCCGGTACCCCTCTCGGCAGCGTTGCCGGCAGTGGTGGCGCCTAGCCAGACAGCTTTGCCCGATGGGGAGCGGGTCGTCACCAAGCAGGGCGCCAACGTCCGGTCGGATGCCAGCGGCTCAGCGGCGGTGGTCAGGACGGTCGCGCGAGGGATTAGCCTACGGGTGCATGATCGCCGGAATGGTTGGGTGCAGGTCGGGGACGGCAGTCCCTGGGGTTGGGTCCACATCAGCCTCCTTGAGGCAGTTCGTTGACACAAACAGGCGAACACCTCTCGTTCAAGGATTGTTCTGCCTGGGCTTGCGTTGGCCAGTAAACGCGCGGCAGACCACGTTGTAGCGCCTTGCCCAAGCGAAAATGGCCGCGGCCTTCTCCTGCCAATCAGCCTGCCGCCGCTTGCTCTGCCGGAGACGGAAACCCACCCCCGCCCTGGGGTGGGCCTTAGCTTGGTAGATTTCGGCACCGGCCTACAGAAACAGCGGCTCGGCCAGGAACCCCTCGAGCTCCACTTCGCTCCCGGCGTCGCTCATCGCCCGTCCCAGCGCCATGATCAGCGCCATCGCCGCGTCGATCTTCTGCTCCGGCCGCGCCTTGCGCGGGTAGACGTTGCCACGGGCGTCGTAGTGCCCCACCACGTTGCCGACACACCACTCCAGCACCGGGTTGCCGTCGTGCCGCAGCCGCCCGGCCAGCATCGCCGCGCCCAGCTCCTTGGTCGGCTCTGACAGGTTGCCGGTGCGCATGGGGAACTCGACCACCGGCAGCCCATCGGCCGCCAGGGACTGGCGCATCTGCCGCGCCTGCCAGGGGTCGAAGGCCAGGCTCCGGACCCGGAATCGCTCGGCCAGGCTCCGCAGATCTGCCTCCACGGCCTGCATGTCGGTCTCATTGCCCGGCGTGACGCTGAGCCAGCCCTCCGCCGCCCAGCCCGGGTAGGACGGATTCCGCGCTTCCAGCACCGCCGCCTCGTTCAGGTAACAGCGGGTCAGCACGTCGTAGTGCGGCTTGCCGTCCAGGCCACGGGAGGGGAACACCAGCGCCAGCGCGGTCAGGTCGGTGGTGGCTGCCAGATCCACCGCGACATGGCACTCCCGGCCCTCCAGGCTCTCCAGGGTCAGGTCCTCATCACCGCAGGCCCGCCAGGCGCGGGTGCTGAACAAAGCCTCGTCAGCGCCGACCCAGATGTTGAGGTGCCGGGTCTTGGCCGCCGCCTCCTGCGCCGGGTTGTTCCGCGCCTGCCGCATGATGGCGCGAATGGCCTCCGGCTGCACCGCCTGGCCCCAGGAGGGGTTGGCCTTGACCCAGCTGGCCTCGTCCCAGGGATCGTCGCCGTCGTCGAGCGTGTAGATCAACGCGAACAGCCGCGCGTCCTCTTGCTGGCCCTCCAGCACCCGCACCGCGTAATCCCACAGCTGGCGGCCGATGCCGCTGGTGTTGCCGGTGGCGGTGCTGATCGACAGCAGCAGCGGGTGGCGGCGCTTGCCCATGGCGGTGAGCAGCACGTCATAGACCAGCGCGGTGCGGTGGCTGGCCAGCTCGTCGCAGACGGCCACGGTGACGTTCAGCCCGTCCAGCGACTTGGCGTCCGAGGAGACCGGCGTGAAGCGACTGGCGGTGCGCTCCTGGGAGATGGCGTTGGCCCGCTCGACCACGCCGAAGGCCTGACGAAACTCCGGGCTGCGGCGGACCATCTGCTGCGCGGCGTCGAAGAGGATGCGCGCCTGGTCCCGGGTGACGGCGGCGGCGTAGCCCTCGGCCCCGCCCTCCCCTTCGATGAAGGTGAGATACAGCGCGATCGGCGCCGCAAAGGTCGTTTTGCCATTGCCACGCGGCACGTAGACCACCGCCTGGCGAAAGCGGCGGGTCGTGGTGCCCCGCTCCACAAAGCCAAAGAGGTTGGCAAAGACAAAGCGTTGCCAGGGCATCAGGCGCAGCGGCTGGCCGGCCTCCGGCCCCTTGATGTTGGGCAGCTGGGCGGCGAAAAGCATGGCCGCCTCGGCGAGGTCGGGACGGAAGTCCCAGAGCCCCTCCCCGCGTGCCGCTGCCGCCTTGTCCGAGAGGAAGCGCGCGGCGGCCTGCTGAACGTAGCGGCAGGCGGGAATGGTCCCTCCCCTCACCGCCGCGGCGTAGGCGGTCGCCTCGGCGACGCCCGGACAGGGCTCAGGAGGCGTCCTGGCCACCGTGGATCACCTTCAAGCGGGTCCAGGGGCTTTCCACCGCCGGTGCCTCGGTCTGCCCCGGTGCCAGGCGCGGGCGCGACGCTGGCGTGAACCCCAACTCGCTGGCCGCCCGCAGCATGGTCTCCGCGGCATGGCGGATGAGGCGCAGGTACGGCGAGGCAATTGGCTGGCCATCCTTGCCCCGCGTCATCAACGGCAGCGAGGAGCTGGCGTCCAGCCTCGCCTGCTGCTGCACGGCGGTGCGGTGGCGGTCCTCCGCCTCCACCCAGATCGCCAGCACGCCGCGGTCGATCGCCTTGAGGATCCCCTTGGGCGCATGCGCCATGGCATAAGCCCAGCTTTCTCGCTGCCCCGGGCTCATCCAGTCCGGCGCCACGGCCGAGAGCTCGCCCTCCGCCTGCGGCTCGCCGGCGCGGTCGCGACCATGCCGGGTGGCGTTGAAGGAGCCGCGCAGCTGGTGCAGCGCGGTCGGGATCGGTTTGGGGCCAGGGCGCGGCATCAAGCCACCTCCACGGCCGCAGGACGGCGTTCCGCAGCAATCTCCCCGAAGCTGCGGCCATCGCCGTCCAGCACCGCTTGCTGGCCGCTGAAGGCCTGCCAGCGCAGCACGGCGACGTCGACATAGGCCGGATCAAGCTCCAGCGCGTGGCAGGCGCGGCCGGTCATCTCGGCGGCGATCAGGGTGGTGCCGGAGCCGCAGAACGGCTCGTAGACCGCCTGGCCCGGCGAGGAGTTGTTCTCCATCGGCCGGCGCATGCACGCGACCGGCTTTTGCGTGCCGTGCACCGTCGCCGCGTCTTGGTCGCGCGAGGGGATCTGCCAGAGCGTCGTCTGCTTACGATCACCGGACCAGTGGCCCTTGGCCCCCGCGCGCACGGCGTAGAGGCAGGGCTCGTGCTGCCAATGGTAATCGCCGCGGCTGAGGACCAAGCGGTCTTTCGCCCAGACAATCTGCGCGCGGATCTGAAAGCCCTCGGCCTTCAGGCTCTCGGCCACCGTGCTGGCGTGCAGCGCGCCATGCCAGACATAGGCGACCGCGCCGGGGAACAACGCCCAGGCTTCCCGCCAGTCGGCGCGGTCGTCGTTCAGCACCTTCCCCGTGCGCTGGGTCCCGGAGAGCCCGGCCGCGTTGCGCCAAGCCGGGTCGTAGGCCACGCCATAGGGCGGATCGGTGACCATCAGGTGCGGCACAACGCCGTTCAGGGCCTGCGCGACATCCTCTGCGCTGGTGCAGTCACCGCAGACCAACCGGTGCCGGCCGAGCTGCCAGACATCACCCAAGCGGCTCACCGGGACCGCCGGCGTTTCGGGCACGACATCCGGGTCGGTCAGTCCCGCGGCTCCCTCGGCCGTCAGCGCTGTCACCTCCTCCGCGCTGAAGCCGGTCAGGGAGAGGTCGGCGCCAAGATCAGCGAGATCGGCCAACTCGGCGCGCAGCATGGCGTCATCCCATCCGGCGTTCAGCGCCAGCTTGTTGTCGGCCAGCACATAGGCCCGCCGCTTGGCCTCGGACCAGCCGCGCGCCACCATCACCGGCACTTCGGCGAGCGCCAGGCGCTGCGCCGCCAGCACCCGGCCATGGCCGGCGATGATGGTGCCGGCCTCATCGACCAGTACCGGCACGGTCCAGCCCCATTCGCGGATGGACGCGGCGATCTGCGCGACCTGAACTTCGGAATGGGTGCGCGCGTTGCGGGCGTAGGGTGTCAGGCGCGCGAGGGACCAGCGTTCCACCTGGTCGGCGGGCCAGACGGTGGTCTGCATGCCTGAGATCTCTCCCGCTCCAATTTGGCCGAATGTGCAATCGTGAAATCTGTGCGGGGGACGCGGTCTGGCGCGAAACGCTGTCGGGTTTTGACCCGCCCCCTACCCTCAACATTCGGCCTATCTGCGGGAGAGAATACCTGGTCCGTGCTCGATGATCGACACGACATTCTTTCGCTGCATTTCCTTTGTTTACGCCGGCGGCATCGGATCGTTTGTGGGATCGGCGCCAGCGAGCCGAATGCAGATGCCTGCGGCAAGCAGTGCAGCGAGAGGTCCCGCAGCCATTCATCTCCCTTGAGATTGGTACCGTTCCCTGCGCCGCCGACGTGAGCTGCGCGCCCCCCCTCTTGGTGGGTTTGGTGGGTTTGGTGGACTTTTCCCGATCCCCCCTATGAAAGTGTCATGCACACACGGATTCTCTGATTGATGAGAAGGTTGTTTGCCACTTCGCGCGGGGAGCTGAAAATATCCCCACCAAACCCACCAAACCCACCAGCTTTAGGCCGCAGCACGTTGGCCGACCTCATCCACCGTCTCCAGCCGCCACCGCTGGGTGCCTGCGTTCAAGCCCTCGCGGGCGATGCGCCAGCCCTTGACGATGCGGTTCTGGTTCGCCGCCACCCACTTGCCCAGCCGCCGGCTGTTCACCGCGCCTCCATCACCCGCCACCGTCAGCAAGGCCTCTCGAAAGTCCGGATGAGCAAACTCCGGTCTGGGCGTGGTGATGGAGCCCTGTGCAGCGACGGTTCGCGGTGCGGTCGCGCGCTCGATGATGTCGCGCACCGAAACACTTCGGTTGCCAATCACCTCCGCCCACTGCAACACGACGGCGGTCAGCGCATCAAGCTTGGGGTCCAGCTCGCGGGCGCCAGCCATGGTCGACACCGGGTCCTGCTGTCCGAGCCAGAGCAGAGTTCCGCGCACCCAGTCGCTCCACGCTTCGAAGGAGCCGAGAGGGTCCGCCTGGCGCGGTCGCCCCGCAACATGGAAGGCGCGGAGGGCCGTCAGGGCGGCAACCAGGTAGCGTCCACGATCGGCCTTGGCTTGGCTGATCGGGTTTGAGGTAAAGGTTCGCAGTTCAGGGCGTTCCTCCTGAGGATCCAGGCTGCAGAGCAGAGCCCGGCGCGTCATATCACCCACGAGCACCAGATTGTTGCCCGTTGCCGTCACCATGGCGCTGGCCGGCAGCTCGGGGGCTTCTGAGCGTCCGAGGACGCGCGCCCGGACGACAGGCTGGGTCAGCATCTGGCAGAGAAACTC
>DATMRU010000026.1:0-129339 GCA_035565935.1 Roseomonas sp. | reverse complement strand
ACGCCCTCGCCGCGCTGCGCCAGCTCCAGCAGGCGCAGCATGGTCTCCTGCGCCTCCAGCCGCTCGAACAGTGCCTGGATCTCCTGCACGCGGGCGAGCTGGTCCACATTCTCCAGCAGCTTCGCCTGGCCCCGCAGGATCAGCGAGCCGCCGCCGCCGGCCCAGGTGGCGAGACCCGACTCGATCATCTGCTGCGTCAGCGTGTCGAGCGTCGTGCGGTTGGCCTGGATCTCCTGCGCGACGGTGCTGCGCGCCTCCTCCAGCGTACGGCCGGACAGCCGGGCATTGAGGAAGTTGGAGGCCTGGGTGAAGGCGCTGGCCGGCAGGCCGGGCGGCACGTCGATGACGCGGTTCTCCACCTGCCCATGCGCGTTCACCAGCACCACCAGCGCCCGGCCGGAAGAGAGCGAGACGAACTCGATGTGGCGAATCGCTGCCTCGGTCTTGGGCGCCACCACCAGCCCGGCGGCGCCGGCCAGGCCCGAGAGCATCTGCCCGGCCTCGGAGAGGGTTTCCTCGACGCTGCGGCCGGCGGCGGCGCAGCGCGCGGTGATCGCCTCGCGCTCCTGCTCCGTCAGGTCGCCGAACTCCAGCAGCCCGTCCACGAAGAGCCGCAGCCCCTGTTCGGTGGGCAGCCGCCCGGCCGAGGTGTGCGGCGCGTAGAGCAGCCCGGCTTCCTCCAAGTCGGCCATCGCGTTTCGAATTGTTGCCGGGGAAAGCGCCTGTGGCAGGCGCCGCGAGAGGGTGCGCGAGCCGACCGGCTCGCCCGTCTCGACATAGAGCTCCACCACCTGGCGGAGAATGGCCGCGCCCCGGCTGTTCAGCCCGGGCAGGGCCGTGGCGCCGGCGCGCCGTCCGGTGAACAGGGGAGAGGGGCCTCTGGCCAAGAGTCTTGCTCCTTTGCTTTGCCGCCCGCGTAAGGGGCTTCAGGCGCGCCCGGTGGGGACCTTCGCGCCGCGCTGCCGTAATCTTGTCACGCGCGGACACATCCTGGCCACGAACGCGTTGCATCCCTTCGTAATGGTGTGCCGCAGGGCGCAGACAAGCGCGGAGGGGCTCATGACGGATATTCCGGGAACCCGGCTCTGGCCATTGGCGCTAATGGGCTGGCTGGCGGCGATCCCGCCCTTGCCGAACGATGCCGAGGCGCGGGCGGTGCCGGTGCAGGACGAGGAAGGCCAGGACCGCTGCGGCGGCCATCCGCCGCAGGAGCGGGTCGCTTGGCTGCAGGCCGCCCGTGCCCGCTATGCCGCCCTCCCACCCGAGGAACGTGACCGCCTGCGCCAGGAGCGCCGCGCCGCGCGCGCGGAGGGAGTGCGGCGGGGATGAACAACCCGGTGCTCTCCGGCTTCCTCCTGGTACTGCTGCTCTTCGCCTCCGGCGCGACCCTGGCGGGGCTGTTGCTGGACCGTGCCACGCGGCATCCCGGCATGACGGCGGGGCTGGTGGTGGTGGCGATGATCGGCCTGTCCTGGGGTGGGCTGGTGCTGCTGGGCGACTGACCGGGATTCCCCGAATGGTGGGGTCCGGGTGACACTGTCACCCCGGCGGGGGTCTCAAGGGACCAATGGGGGCAGCGCCCCCTGGCGCCGCGCGAAATCAATCGCTCCGCTTAGGTGATAGAGGCTGCTGGCCGGCGCCGGCTCCTCGCTGAGGGTTCCATCCGGCAGGCGGCGTTCGTGCCAGAGCCCGTCCGGGCGCAGATAGGCCGCCAGCACGTTTCGGGCCTCCACGAAGTCCCGCGGCAGGGCAGCGCGCCGCAGCGCGGCCGATTTCAGCCGCTCCGTCTGCGGCCAGAGACGGCTTCCGCCGGGCAGGGGTGTGCCGTCGCTTTCCACCTGATCGCGCAGCGCGCGCGTCGCCGGGTCATGCCCATGCTCGTCCACGAAGCGCTGCAGCGCCGCGGCTTCCTCCGGGGCGGCATGGCTGCCGGCGAGGCGGGCGTGCCGGTCCAGCAGCCAGACCCATTCGCAATGGTGGCCGGGCTCGACGGCACGGGGCTCCGCCAGCGGCACCAGATCATCGCTGTAGAATTCCGGCAGGCTGCCGCTGCGGGGCTGGAACAGCCTTTGCCGGAACAGCGCCACCAGCCGCGTGGCGCCGGCCAGGAAGCTGTCCTCGCCGAAGGCCTCAGCAGCCGCGAGGCGCGCTTCCAGCAGGTGCATATGCGGGTTCTGGCGGCGCGGCAGGGCGGGGGGCAGGCTCTCCAGATAGCCGCCCTCGGCATGGGTCATGTGGTGTTCGATGAAGGTGTCAAGCGCCAGCGCCGCGCGCCGCAGCGGCCCGGAAGGCAGCACGGCGGTGGCAGCCGAAAGGGCGAGCAGGACGAAGGCATGGTCGTAGAGGTCGCGCCGGTCGTCGAGCACCGTGCCGTCCAGCGCGAAGCGCCAGGCATAGCCGCCCTCCGGCAGGGCGGCGTGGCGGCGCAGGAAGGCGATGCCCAGTTCCACCGCTTCGGCGGCGCGGGGCAGGCCATGCCGGTGCGCCAGGCTGAAGCTGAAGACCTGCCGGGTGACGACGCGCAGGCGCCGGAACTCCGCCGGGCAGCGCAGGCTGTGCAGGTCGAGCGATTCGTGGAAGGCGCCCGCCTGCCAGTCCACCCCATGCGAAAGCCAGAGCGGCCAGGCCCGCCCGGTCAGCCAGGACCAGAGATCGTTTTGCACGAAAACCGCGTTACGACGGGGAAGGCGGGGGAGACAAGGCTGGGGGAATGAATTCCCCCAGACCCCCTTCTTTTTTCTTCGAGTTTTCAGCGCAGGCGGCCGGCGCGGCACCAACCGGGTGAAAAAGAATTCTCCCCGAACTCTCTCTTATTCTTTTCAGTTTTGTTGCGCTGACGGGGATCGCTCACGCCGGGGCTGAAGCAGCCCCGGCGACTGCGGCCGGCAAGGCGGCGAGGAGCCGCCCTTGTCAGGGGCACGACCGGAAACTTGCAAAAGAACGAGGGGATTTGGGGGTGTTGTCCGAGGCAGTGCCTCGGACCCCCCAACTCATTCGGGGCAGGGCTTACGCCGCCTCGCTCTCCGCGCGGCGGGCGTGCTTCTTGCGCTCATGCGGATCGAGGTAGCGCTTGCGCAGGCGCACGGCAGACGGCGTCACCTCCACCAGCTCGTCATCCTCGATATAGGCGATCGCCTGCTCCAGCGACATGCGGCGCGGCGGCGTCAGGAGAAGCGCCTCATCCTTGCCGGCGGCGCGGATGTTGGTGAGCTTCTTCTCCTTGATCGGGTTCACCTCGAGGTCGTTCTCGCGCGAGTGCTCGCCGAGAATCATGCCGACATAGACCTTGGCACCCGGATCGACGAAGAGCGTGCCGCGCTCCTGCAGCGAGAAGAGCGAGTACTGCACCGCCTCGCCATCCGAGTTGGAGATCAGCGAACCCTTCACCCGGCCCTCGATCGGCCCGGCCCAGGGCTGATAGCCCAGGAATAGCCGATTCATCATGCCGGTGCCCCGCGTGTCGGTCAGGAACTCGCCGTGGTAGCCGATCAGGCCGCGCGAGGGGATGTGGAAGGTGAGCCGCACCTTGCCGCCGCCGGAGGGGCGCATGTCCTGCATCATGCCCTTGCGCAGCGACATCTTCTCGACGACGACGCCGGAGAACTCCTCATCGACGTCGATGACCGCCTCCTCGAAGGGCTCCTCACGCTCGCCCGTCTCCGGATTGGTCTGGGTCAGCACGCGCGGGCGGCCGATGGTCAGCTCGAAGCCCTCGCGGCGCATGGTCTCGATCAGCACGCCGAGCTGCAGCTCGCCACGGCCGGCGACCTCGAAGCTGTCCGCCTCCTCGCTGTCCTTCACGCGGATGGCGACGTTGCCCTCCGTCTCCTTGTAGAGGCGGTCGCGGATCTGGCGGGAGGTGACCTTCTTGCCCTCGCGGCCGCCGAGCGGGCCGTCATTGATGCGGAAGGTCATGCTCAGCGTCGGCGGGTCGATGGGGATCGCCGGCAGCGGCTCGGCCACCTCAGGGGCGGCGATGGTGTCGGGGATGGTCGCGTCGGACAGGCCGGCAATGGCGCAGATGTCGCCCGCCTGCACTTCGTCCACCGGCACGCGGTCCAGGCCGGAGAAGGTCATCAGCTTGGTCAGGCGACCGGTCTCGACCACCGTGCCGTCCTGGCGCAGCACGCGCACCGGCATGTTGGTCTTGGCGACGCCCTGCTCGATGCGGCCGGTGAGCACGCGGCCGAGGAAGTTGTCCGCCTCCAGGATGGTGGCGTTCATCGCGAAGGGCTTGTCCAGCTCGACCTTCGGCGCCGGCACATGGCTCAGGATCAGGTCGAACATCGGCGCCAGGTCCTTGCGGGGACCATCGAGCGTCGTGTCGGCCCAGCCCTGGCGGCCAGAGGCAAAGAGGGTGTGGAAGTCGAGCTGCTCATCGGAGGCGCCGAGGGCGGCGAAGAGGTCGAAGACCTCGTTCAGTACCTCGTCGGCGCGGGCGTCCTGGCGGTCCACCTTGTTGATGACGACGATCGGCTTCAGGCCGCGCGCCAGCGCCTTGGTCAGCACGAACTTGGTCTGCGGCAGCGGGCCTTCGGCGGCATCGCAGAGCACGATGGCGCCATCGACCATGGAGAGGATGCGCTCCACCTCGCCGCCGAAATCGGCGTGGCCGGGCGTGTCCACGATGTTGATCTTCACGCCCTTCCACTCGACGGCGGTGGACTTGGCGAGGATGGTGATGCCGCGCTCACGCTCTAGGTCGTTGCGGTCCATGGCACGCTCGGCGACGGCCTGGTGGGCGCGGAAGGCGCCGGCCTGCTTCAGCAGGTTGTCGACCAGCGTGGTCTTGCCATGGTCGACGTGGGCGATGATAGCGACGTTGCGCAATTCCATACGGCGGGCAGTCCCGGGGCTGCGCCGCCTGCGCACACAGCCCGGCGACTCTTCCGCAGGGGTGCGGCGAGGTTCGGGCAGGGCTGGCCGGGCGGCTTGTTGCGCTGCACAGATAAGATGCCTCCACGCAAAAAGCGAGCCTTTCGCGCAAGATCACCCCGGCGAGGCGCGCAGGGCTGCCCCGCCGCCAAGTTCAGAGGTGCCGGGCTCAGAGATGATAGACCGCCGATCGGGCGCCGCTGAAGGGCCGCCGGGGGTCGAAGCGCTCCACCGCGCAAAGATGCATCGCCTGGTGCATGGCGGGGGCCAGGCCGTCCGGCGCCGCGTCCTCCCCGGTCTGGGGCGTCGTGGCGGGGCGCCAGGCCACCCGGGACGGCATGTAGGAGCGGAACAGGGGGGCGATGTCGGCGCAGCCGGGAGCTGCGGCGAGGTCGGTCTCCAGCGAGACCCGCTGGAAGGCAGGCGCGGGGCCGGAGCGGAGGGCGGGCGATGCGGGGGTCATCGTAGCCGTGCCGATTGCCAGAAGACCCGCCGCCATGAGGGGGAACATGAGTGTCGGGCGCATGCGAAAAGAACGAGTCCCATGCTGCATTGTTTCCAAGCGGTCTTGCAGCGCGCCCAACACAAAAGATTTTAAGAAACCGGCGGGCCTGCTGCCCGCTTCGCGTGCCAGCATCCGAAATCCGCCGAGGAGGCCCCGATGAGCGACACTCCCAGGGAAGATGACAATGGCGCCGAGGTCGATCTGGGCGTCAGCTTCGAGACCATCGCCACCGTGGTGGATCACCTCCGCGCCATCCAGGAGAACGAGGACAGCGACGAGTTCGATACCGACGACGAGGATGGCAGCGAGACCGAGCAGGATTTCGACGCGGACACCCTTGCCGCCTTCATCGACGAGCTGAACGAGGACGAGCAGGCCGCGCTGGTGGCCCTCGCCTGGGTCGGGCGGGGCGACTACGAGCCGGAGGAATGGGGCGAGGCCCTGCGCCTGGCCAAGGAGCGGGGCGCCGGCACCGATACCGCCGCCTATCTGCTCGGCATGGACATGGCGGGCGACCTGCTGGCGGAAGGATTGGCCGCCTTCGGCATCTCGGTGGAGGACATCGAGCGCTGAGGCGCCTCCCGATCGGCCGGGCGCGAGCCACCCAGGCTTTCCGGCCTGGATGGCGGCGCCTCAGGCCCTTTCGAGCACCGGCCCCGGCAGGCCGGCGATCTCGCGGATCAGCTTGCGCCGCACCGCCGCGCCGAAGCTCTCGAAATCCTCCGCCGCCACGACGAAGGCGCCGGGGCCGCCGATCACCGCCTCGGCATAGTACCGGTCCAGCGGCAGGGCGGGGCGGCGGCCGAAGGTCGGACGGTCGTTCATGATCGGCAGGCCGTTGATGACGATACCCTGCGCCACCACGGCGTCCCGCGCGCCTTCCACGGGGGGGCCGGAATTGTTGACGCCGTCCCCGGAGACGTCGATCACCTGCCGTATCCCCTCGAAGGGAGCCTCGGCCAGCATCCGCGCGCTGAAGGTGATGGCGTTGGAGATCGAGGTCCAGGAGAGGGAGGCGCGCGGCGCCTCGGCCAGGGCGCTGGCCCAGCTCTCCGCGTCGCGGGGGGTGGCGATCCGCTTCCACGGCAACAGTTGTCGCTGGAACTCGGCCCCCGACCATTCGACATAGGTGACGCCGATGGCGCCGATCATGCCGCCCTGCACCGCCTCCATCACCTTCGGGTCGGTCATGGCGGCACGATAGCCTTCCCGCTGCAGCCGGGCTTCGTCCTCATCCACTGAGCGGGATACGTCCACCGCCAGGACCAGGAGCACATCCACCGCTTCCGCCGCGAGGAGGGGGCCGGGGAGCATCCATCCGGCCGCCGCCGCCAGGCCACCCGCCATCAGCAAGGAACGTCGCCGCATCGGTCCCTCCTGCCTCTTCCAGAGGTCAGAAAAGCCGCTCTACAGGGAAGTGCTGCAACCGTTGCGAGCACAATATTGTGCGGATGTCGATTCGTTCCGGCTGGGCCCAACTTCCGGCGGAAGGCCGGGGGGAGGAATTCCCCCGGACCCCCATCTTTTTTCTGCAAGTTGCCGCGGGGTCCGGGGTGGCCGTTGCCACCCCGGCAGGGGTTTCCAAAGGGGGCGGCGCCCCCTTTGGCCCCGGCTAAGGCAATTCGTCCAGCCGCTGCCGCAGCAGCCCGCGCCAGGGCGATTCGGTCGGCAACTCGGCCATCAGCGCGTTCCAGGTCCGCCGCGCCGCCTCCGGCCGCCCGGCCTGTGCCTCGGCCATGCCGCGCAGGAAGCGCAGTTGCGGCGATTTCGGTTCGGTGGCCAGGGCGCGGTCCAGCAGCGCCCTCGCCGCGTCGAACTGGCCCAGCTCGATCCGCACCGCCGCCAGCTCGGCGGCCAGTTCCGGGTCGAAGCGGCTGGCCAGGGCGTGTTCCCAGGCCTCGGCCGCCGCGGGAAGCTGGCCGCGCCCGCGCTGCGCATTACCGAGCAGGATCCAGCCCTGCCGCGCGGCCTCGCTGCCCGGCGGGACCTGCTCCAGCCGGGCGCGGAGCTGGGCCAGCAGCGTCTCGTCCCGCGCGGCCGCCGCCGCGCGCTCGCTGAAGGTGGCGGCGGGGATGTTCGGGTGCCCGCCCCAGAGATAGACGCCCAGGCCCAGCGCGGGGATCAGGAAGAGCGAGGCGGCCAGCAGCGCCGTGCCGCGCCCGGCGCGCGGGCCGGGGGCGTTGTCCGGTGCGGCGAGCAGCCGGCGCTGCACCTCCAGCACGGCGGCGCGGTGGGCGCTTTCCTCCAGCCGGCCGGCGGCGCGCTCGCGCTCCAGTTCGTCGAGCTGGGCGCGATAGAGGGCGAGGTCGGCCTCGCGCCGGCCGGTCAGCCGCGCCGGGCGGAACAGGGTGAGGGCGAGCGGCGCCAGGGCGAGCGCCGCCAGGGCCAGGAACAGCAGCCAGATCATCGCGCCGCGTCTTTCTCCAGCGCCGCCAGGCGCGCCTGTTCCTCGGCCGAGAGCGGGGGCGGTTCGGAAGCCGCGCCGCGCCGGCGCAGCAGCAGGATGGCGACGAGGCCCCCGCCAAGCGCCAGCACCGGCATGCCCCAGAGGGCTGCCGTCAGCAGGGTGAAGGGGGGCCGCAGCAACACGAAATCGCCGTAGCGGTCATGGATGTAGTCGATCACGGCGGCATCGCTGTCGCCCGCCGCCACCCGCTCGCGCACGATGCGCCGCAGGTCGCGCGCCAGATCGGCGTGGCTGTCCTCGATGGATTCGTTCTGGCAGACCAGGCAGCGCAGCTCGCGCCCGATCGCCCGCGCGCGCTGCTCCTGGGCCGGGTCGGGCAGCATCTCGGAGGGCGAGCTGACGGCGAGCGCCAGCGGTACCCAGGCGCCGACCAGCAGCACCAGCGTGAGCAACAGCCGACGCATCAGGCGTAGTGCCGCAGCAGGGCGCGGACGTCCTGCTCCAGCACCTCCGGCGTGATCGGCCCCGCCCAGCGCCAGCGGACGACGCCCTTGCGATCGATGAAATAGCTCTCCGGCACGCCGTAGACGCCCCAGTCGATCGCCACGCGGCCGGGGTCGTCCCGCCCGAGCCGCTGGAAGGGATTGCCGTGGCGCGTCAGGAACGCCATCGCGGCCTCCGGCTTGTCCTTGTAGTTGATGCCGTAGAGCGCCACGCCCTCGCGCTTCAGGCGCATCAGCTGCGGGTGCTCGACCACGCAGGGCACGCACCAGCTCGCCCAGAAATTGACGAGGATCGGGCCTTCGAGGTTCTGCAGGTCGGTGCTGGCGAGCGGCGGAAGGCCTGCGCCCTCCAGCGGCGGCAGGCTGAATTCGGGCGGGGTGCGGCCGACCAGGACCGAAGGCACGCCATGCGGGTCATAGGTGCCGGTGCCGAGGCCGCGTAGCATGGCATAGAAGCCGACGCCGCCAGCCGCCGCGATGCCCAGAGGGGCCAGCATCAGCATGCGACGGGAGGTTATCGGCATGAGCGGACTCCGGAAGCAAAAGGCTGGGGGAAGGAATTCCCCCAGACCCCCATCTTCTTTTTTTCAGTTTTCAGCGCCCGCTTGCCGCAGGCGCCCACCAGAACTGGTAGAAAAAAGATAGGGGGCTCGGGGGGAATTCTTTCCCCCCGACCTTTTTCGGCCGCCCTCATGCCGTCGCCCTCGCTGCAGCGCGGGGTGCGGGCGCCGCCACGCGAATGCGCCGGTCGGTGAGGGAGAGCGCGCCGCCAAGCGCCATGATGCCGCCGCCGAACCAGATCCAGGGCGCCAGCGGGTTATAGTGCAGGCGCAGCACGGCGGCGCCGTCCTGTTCCTCGCCCATGACGGCATAAAGGTCGGCGAAGAGGGTGGTGTGGATGGCCGCCTCGGTGGTGGTGGTGCGGCCGGTCGGGAAGAAGCGCCGCTCCGGCGTCAGCACGGTGACGACCGCGCCATCCCGCAGCACGGTGACGGTGGCGCGGCGGGCCGACCAGTTGGGGCCGACCGCGTCGGCGACCTTGTCCAGCCGCCATTCGTAGCCGGCGAGCGAAAGGCTCTGGCCCGGCTGCACGGCAGCGAGCCGGTCGGTGGCCAGGCCCATGCCGGCAATGCCGAGGACCGAGACGCCGAGCCCGGCATGCGCCAGCGCCCCGCCCCAGGCGGCACGCGGCAGGCCCCGTGCACGGCTCCAGGCGGCGGCGGGGCGGCGGAACAGGCCGATGCGGTCGATGATGTCGGCGGCGGCGCCGCAAATCAGCCAGAGGCCGCCGCCGATACCGAGTGCCGGGCCGATGGCCCAGCCCGACAGCGCCAGCACCAGCGCCACGCCCGCGGCGGCGATCGTTACGGCCCACCAGAGGCGCTGCAGCACCGGCCAGAGCCTCGCCCGCTTCCAGGGCAGCAGTGGCCCGGCCGCCATGCCCAGGATCAGCGGCACGGCGAGCGGCAGCAGGGCGGTGTTGAAGAAGGGCGGGCCGACCGAGATCTTCTGCTGGAAGAGCAGGTCGGCGAACATGGGCCAGAGCGTGCCGCTCAGCACTACGGCGGCCATGGAGCAGAGCAGCAGGTTGTTCAGCACGAGGCCGCCCTCGCGGGAGAGGGGCGCGAACATGCCGGTGGGCGCCATGGAGGGCGCGCGCCAGGCGAAGAGGGCGAAGCTGCCGCCGACATAGAAAAGCAGCAGGCCGAGGATGAAGACGCCGCGCGCGGGGTCGTTGGCGAAGGCATGCACCGAGTTCAGCACGCCCGAGCGCACCAGGAAGGTGCCAAGCAGCGAGAAGCCGAAGGCCAGCAGCGCCAGCAGCACCGACCAGACCTTCAGCGCCTCCCGCTTCTCCACCACGATGGCGGAGTGCAGCAGCGCGGTGCCGGCCAGCCAGGGCAGGAGGGAAGCGTTCTCCACCGGATCCCAGAACCAGTAGCCGCCCCAGCCCAGCTCGTAATAGGACCAGTAGGAGCCGAGGGTGATGCCGAGCGTCAGGAAGCACCAGGAGCCGAGCGCCCAGGGCCGCACCCAGCGGCCCCAGGCGGCGTCCACCCGGCCCTCGATCAGCGCGGCGACGGCGAAGGCGAAGGTGACGGCATAGCCGACATAGCCGAGGTAGAGCATCGGCGGGTGGAAGGCGAGGCCGGGGTCCTGCAGCACGGGGTTGAGGCCCTGCCCGTCCGGCGCTGGCGGCCAGACGCGGCCGAAGGGGTTGGAGGTGGCCAGGATGAAGACGAGGAAGCCCACCGCCACCAGCCCCAGCACGCCGAGCACACGGGCACGCAGCGCGCCGGGCAGGTCGCGGCCGAAGGCGGCCACGGCGCCGCCGCAGAGCGCCAGGATCATTACCCAGAGCAGCATCGAGCCCTCGTGGTTGCCCCAGGCGCCGGCCACCTTGTAGAGCAGCGGCTTGGCCGAGTGGCTGTTCTGCACGACGGAAATGACGCTGGTGTCGTTCACCACGAAGGCGGTGACGAGGGCGAGGAAGGCGGCGCCGCAGGCCAGCAGGTGCCCCACCGCCAGCGGCCCGGCGGCAGCCATCAGCCGGGCCTCGTTGCGGGCGGCGCCGAGGATTGGCAGCACCGTCTGCGCCAGGGCGAGCGCGAGCGCCAGCGCCAGGGCGAAATGGCCGAATTCGCCGATCATGGGCGCTCCTCAGGTTCCGGGGCGGGTGGGCGCGGCGGGGGCGGCCGCCGGCTCCAGGGTGTTCCAGGAGGCCGCCGGCGGCGGCGCGCCCTTGGCCGGGTCCCAATGGCCGGTGCGCTTCAGCGCGTCGGCGACCTCGGGCGGCATGTAGGTCTCGTCATGCCGGGCCAGCACCTCGCTGGCGCGGAACAGGCCGTCCGGGCCCAGCTTGCCCAGCGCCACCACGCCCTGGCCCTCGCGGAACAGGTCCGGCAGCACGCCGACATAGGTCACGGGGATGGTGGCGGGGCCGTCGGTGACGCGGAAGCGCGCCTCGGGCTTGCCGTCGGAAGTCCGGCCGCGCTCCAGGCTGCCGGCCTCCACCAGGCCGCCGAGGCGGAAGGCGCGCTCGGGGCCGGGATGCTTCGCGGCGATGTCGCTCGGCGCCAGGAAGAAGACGAGGTTGTCCTGGAAGGCGGTGAGGGCCAGCGCCGTCGCCGTGCCGAGACCGAGCCCGGCCAGCACCACGATCCACAGCCGCCGCCGCTTGCGCGAGAGCTTCACCCCTGCCTCCTTTCCCGCGGGCCGAGCAGCGCGAGGCGCCGCTTCGCCGCCGCGTGCCGCCGTGCCGCCAGCGCCGCCATGATGCCGAAGCCGAGGGCCGTGAGCGCCCAGGAGATGACCACGTGCCACCAGTGTTCCGTCATGCCGGCCTCCCCTTCCGGGGTGCGCTGACCTGTCGCGCCCAGGGCATGGTGGCGGGCGGCGTCATGCGCCCACCTCGTGCCGGCGCGCCTGCGCCAGCTGTAGTTGGCGGACGCGCTTCTCCATCACCGCGGCGCGGGTGCGGGCCAACACCAGGGCGACGAAGGCCAGGGTGAAGCCGACCGCGCAGATCAGCAGGGGATAGAGCATCTCCACATGCATCGCCGGCCCGCCCAGGCGTACCACGGAGGCCGACTGGTGCAGCGTGTTGAACCAGTCCACCGACCACTTGATGACCGGCAGGTTCACCGCCCCGATCAGCGCCAGGATGGCGCCGGCGCGGGCGCCGCGCTCCTCCTCGTCGAAGGCGCGCACCAGGGCGGCATGGCCGACCCAGAGGAAGAACAGCACCAGCACCGAGGTCATCCGCGCGTCCCAGGCCCACCAGGTGCCCCACATCGGCCGCCCCCAGAGGCTGCCGGTGGCAAGGCAGAGCGCCGTCACCATGGCGCCGGCCGGGGAGAGCTCGCGCGCCGCGAGATCGGCCAGGGGGTGGCGCCAGACCAGCGAGAGCAGCGAGGCCACGGCGAGACCGGCATAGCCCGCCATGGAGAGCCAGGCCATCGGGACATGCACATACATGATGCGCACCGTCTCGCCCTGCTGCCAGTCGGGTGGCGAGAAGACCAGCGCCCAGGTGGCGCCGACCGCCAGCACGACCAGCGCCACGCCCCAGAGCCAGGGCAGCAGGCGGTCGGTCAGCCGCAGGAAGCGGCCTGGATTGGCGAAGCGGTGCAGCCCGCCTCCCGCGCGGGGGGCGGTCATGGCGGCAGGACGGAGGCGGGGTTGGGGGGTGCTCACGCGGCGCAAACTAGGCCCTCGCGGCGTCGGATTGAAGCCATCGCCGCACGCGGTTACGTCATGCAACAGCCGCGCGCGGAGCGGTTCCGCCGCCGCCACGCAGAAGGAAGCCTGACCATGCTGTTCGCCTTCATCTACGAGGACAAGCCGGGCGCGCTGGAGCAGCGGGCCGCGACCCGCCCCGCGCATCTTGAGTATCTCTCCGCCCGGGCGGCCTCCGTCGTGCAGGGCGGCGCCATGCTGGATGCCGAGGGCAAGCCCTGTGGCAGCCTGATCCTGGCCGAGCTGCCCGACCTGGCCGCCGCCGAGAAGATGGCCGCCGAGGACCCCTACATGAAGGCCGGCCTGTTCCAGCGCGTCACCGTGCGCGCCTTCCGCCAGGTCTTCGCCGACGGCAAGCAGGTCGGCGGCTGAGGCGTGGCCTTGGCCTACTGGCTGGTCAAGAGCGAGCCGGACGCCTTCTCCTGGGAAGACCAGGTGGCGAACGGCACCGAGCCTTGGACCGGCGTCCGCAATGCCCTGGCGGCGAAGCACCTGCGCGCCATGCGGACCGGCGATCACGCCTTCTTCTACCATTCCAATGTGGGGAAGGAGATCGTGGGCGTGGTCGAGGTGGCGCGCGAGGCCTATCCCGACCCGACCGAGGTGGTGGCCGAGGGCAAGGCGCCGCGCTGGTGCTGCGTGGACATGCGCGCGGTGGGGCCGATGCCCCGGCCGGTGACGCTGGCGGCCATCAAGGCTGAGCCGGCCCTGGCGGAGCTGGCGCTGATCCGTCAGTCCCGCCTCTCGGTGATGCCGGTCTCGGCGGAGCACTGGGCGCTGCTCTGCCGGATGGGGGGCTGGGCGGCGGGATAGGGCGAGAACCCGATCAGGAGCCGCCGCCTGAAACCCGGAGCGGGTCTTCGTTGCGCGATGCGGTCGGGTCGTGCCTCTCTTTACCCAGGGGCGCGACCCATCTGTGCCGGTGCTCGCTGTAGACCGCCTGCTCGGGAGCAGGGAACCGAGGATCCGCGAAGCAGCCGACCGCGACCGCGACGAAGGCGGATTTCCGGGACGGGTACCAGAACACCGTGGATGCGCATGTCCCGCAGAAGTGGAACACGATCGGGAAGCCGCTGTCGGAACTGCGCCGATATGGCTTTGAAGTTCCGATGACTTCGGTCGATTTCGCTTCGAAGAAGGCGGCGATCCCGAAGGCACTGCCGGTCCGCCGCTGGCAGGCCAGGCAATGGCACACGGAAACCTTCGCGGGCTCACCGGTGCAGCGGATCTGAAGCTGGCCGCAGTCGCAGCGCGCTACCCACTCCATCGTGGTTCCCTCCTCCGGGTCATGAAGAGGGTAGGCCAGTTCGCGGCAGCCGGGGAACAGGTTCGGCCACCCGCTTGGCATTGCTAGAGCTTTTGCCGTGAGCCGGGGCGAACGGAAGAGGTTTAGCGCCCGCCGAACCAGGGGGTGCGACCGCGCCGGAAATCGGGCCGCGCCGCTGGGTCCGGCGGCTGCTCCTGCAGGAAGGGCATGGGGTCGATATAGATCTGCACGCCATTCTCCGGGGAGGAGGAGGCGCCCGGCTGACCGCGCCGCCGGCGGAAGTCGCGTTCTATGTCCTCGCGCCCGAGATAGCGGCCCTCCTGGTCGTAGTACCGCCGCACGCCGCCCCCGGCGGAGCGCTGGGAGCGGCCCTCATAACGGCCCCGAGGGTCGTAATGAAAGGTTTCGTCCCCCTGCCGCTCGCTCTGGCCGAGATAGCGGCCGTGGCCGTCGAAATCGGGCCGGAACTGCGCGCGGGCTGGCATGGCCAGGCCCAGCAGCAGCCCCAGCGCCAGGGCGTGGCATCCCAGTCTTCGCATCCGTGCCTCCCTCCGCTCGGACAAGCTGCGCGCGGCCGATGAAGGAAGGATGAAGCCTTGGGGCGTGGCGGTAGGTCCCAGAGCCCCTGTGGGGGAATTCGGGCCTGTCCTCAAATGCCGCAGGGGCAGGAACCGGGGGAGAATGAATTCTCCCCCGGAGCCCCTCTTCTTTTTTTCTGTCAGTTTTTTGTTGCATGGACGGCGCGGGCTCACGCCGGGGCTGAGGCAGCCCCGGCGACTGCGGCGAGCGGAACCGTCCTTGCCACCGGCGTGACCGAAAACTTGCAGAAGAAGGAGGGGGTTTGGGGGAGTTCACTCCCCCAACCTTTCTCTCCCCCTTATTCGAGGACAGGGCTCGATTCCCCCCCGGCCTTGCTTGCCTTCCGGCTGCGCCTGCGCCATCCGCAGGAGATGAGCGATGCACGCGCCCTGTGCCGGCTGGACGATATCCCCGACGGGCAGGCCCGCGGCTTCCCGGGGCCGGAGGGCAGCTTCATCGGGCTGCTGGCGGTGCGCCGGGGGCAACGGGTCTTCGTCTATGTGAATGTCTGCCCGCATGTCGGGGTGCCGCTGGAGATGATGCCGCACCGCTTCCTCGACGGCGCGGGGCGGATGATCATCTGCGCCGTGCATGGCGCGCGCTTCCGCATTGAGGATGGCTTCTGCGTCTCCGGCCCTTGCGCTGGGGACAGCCTGGAGGCAGTGGAGACACGGATCGATGCCGAGGGCACCGTCTGGGTGCCGGCGGATGCGGGCGCCTGAAACCGGCTGTCCTGCATGGCACTTGACGTATGTCAGGGCGCCTTGGCCCAATACGCGCTGAAGACGCGGCGCGCCGCCACATGGGCGGGAAGCGGAGCGGGGAGGAACGAGACATGCCCGATGATGCGCTGATCACGGTGAAGCCCGAGCTGGCGCAGGGCGCCAAGGTGGATGCCGCGCGCTACCGAACCATGTCGGCCGAGGCCCTGCGCGACCCGGAGGGCTTCTGGCGCGAGGAGGCGAAGCGCATCGCCTGGATGACGCCGCCGACGAAGATCAAGAACACCAGCTTCACCGGCGACGTCTCCATCAAGTGGTTCGAGGACGGCGTGCTGAACGCCTCCGTCTCCTGCCTCGACCGGCACCTGGAGAGCCGCGGCGACGCGGTGGCGATCATCTGGGAAGGTGACGACCCGAACACCGACGCCAAGGTCACCTATCGCGATCTGCACGAGCGGGTCTGCCGCCTGGCCAGCGCCATGAAGGCGCTCGGCGTCAAGAAGGGCGACCGCGTCACGCTCTACCTGCCGATGATCGTCGAGGCGACGGTGGCCATGCTGGCCTGTGCCCGCATCGGCGCGGTGCATTCGGTGGTCTTCGGCGGCTTCAGCCCGGACAGCCTCGCCTCCCGCATCCAGGACTGCGAGAGCACGCTGCTGATCACCGCCGACGAGGGGCGCCGCGGCGGCCGCAAGGTGCCGCTCAAGACCAATGCCGACGAGGCGCTGAAGTCCTGCCCCACGGTGAAGGACGTCATCGTGGTGCGGAACACCGGCGGCGACGTGCCGATGCAGGACGGGCGGGACTGCTGGTACCACGAGATCTGCGCCGAGGCCTCGCCGCACTGCGAGCCGGAGCCGATGAACGCGGAGGACCCGCTGTTCATCCTCTACACCTCCGGCTCCACCGGCAAGCCGAAGGGCGTGTTGCACACCACCGGCGGCTATCTGGTCTGGGCCAGCTTCACCCATGAGCTGGTCTTCGATTACCGCCCCGGCGAGGTGTTCTGGTGCACCGCCGATGTCGGCTGGGTCACCGGCCACACCTATATCGTCTATGGCCCGCTGGCGAACGGCGCGACGACGCTGATGTTCGAGGGCGTGCCGAACTGGCCAGGCATCGACCGCTGCTGGCAGGTGGTGGACAAGCACCAGGTCAATATCTTCTACACCGCGCCGACCGCCATCCGCTCGCTGATGCGCGAGGGCGAGGCGCCGGTGAAGAAGTGGTCCCGCAAGTCGCTGCGCGTTCTTGGCAGCGTCGGCGAGCCGATCAACCCCGAGGCCTGGCTCTGGTACTACCGCACGGTCGGCGACAGCCGCCTGCCGGTGGTGGACACCTGGTGGCAGACCGAGACGGGCGGCATCCTGATCTCGCCGCTGCCCTTCGCGGTGGACCAGAAGCCGGGCTCCGCCACCCTGCCGCTGCCCGGTGTGCAGCCGGCGCTGGTGGATGGCGATGGCAAGATCCTGGAGGGCGCCACCGAGGGCAACCTCGTGCTGCTCGATTCCTGGCCGGGGCAGATGCGCACCGTCTTCCGCGACCATGAGCGCTTCATCCAGACCTATTTCTCCACCTTCCCTGGCCGCTACTTCACCGGCGACGGCGCCCGGCGCGACGCCGACGGCTACTACTGGATCACCGGCCGGGTGGATGACGTGCTGAACGTCTCCGGTCACCGTATGGGCACGGCGGAGATCGAGAGCGCCCTGGTGGCCCATCCCAAGGTGGCCGAGGCCGCGGTGGTCGGCATGCCGCACGAGATGAAGGGACAGGGCATCTACTGCTACGTGACACTGAAGGCGGGCGAGGAGCCCTCCGACGCGCTGCGCAAGGAACTGGTGGCCTGGGTGCGCAAGGAGATCGGCCCGATCGCCGCGCCGGACGTGATCCAGTGGGCGCCCAGCCTGCCGAAGACCCGCTCGGGTAAGATCATGCGCCGCATCCTGCGCAAGATCGCCGCCAACGAGACCGACAGCCTGGGCGATACCTCGACGCTCGCCGACCCGACCGTGGTGCAGGAACTGGTCAGCAACCGCGTGGGGTGACGGGGGTAAAAAAAGCCGGGGGAGAATGAATTCTCCCCCCGGACCCCCCTCTTCTTTTTTCTGCCAGTTTGGTCGCGCGGGTGGCGCGCGCCCGCGCCGGGGCTGAAGCAGCCTCGGCGGCCGCGGCGAAGAAGCCGTCCTGGCCACTGGTATGACCGAAAACTGGCAGAAGAAGGAGAAGGTTGGGGGAGTTCACTCCCCCAACCTTCTCCTCCGACTCATTCGAGAACAGGCCTGAATTCCTCCGGGCCCCATCTTCCCTGTTCAAGGATGCGGGGCCACTCGGAGGGCGGGTTGCGGGAACCGGCGCTGCTCGTCCATCGTGACCTTGAACGGCGGTGGAGAAAGAAGGCCATGCGGATCCTGGTTTTGGGCGCGGGCGCGCTGGGCGGCTATTTCGGGTCGCGGCTGCTGGAGGCAGGAGCCAATCTCGCCTTCCTGGTGCGGCCGCGGCGGCAGGCGCAGCTGCGCGAGAAGGGCCTCGTCGTGCATTGCCCGGTCTTCGGCAGCTCGCATCGTACTGTCACCGCGCTGCAGGCCAGCGAGGTGCGGCCGGGCTGGGATTTGGTGCTGCTGACCTGCAAGGCCTACGACCTGGAGGACGCGATCGCCGCCATCCGCCCGGCGGTCGGGCCGGAGACGGCGATCCTGCCGGTGCTGAACGGCCTCGCCCATATCGGTGCGCTGCAGGCCGCCTTCGGCGAGGCGGCGGTGCTCGGCGGCGTCGCGCGCATCCAGGCGACCCTCACGCCGGAGGGCGAGGTGCGGAACTTCGCTCAATGGCGTGCCCTGACGGTGGGCGAGCTGGACGGCCGGATGACGCCGCGCGTCACCGATTTCGTCGCGCTGGCCGACAAGGGCGGCATCCAGGCCGAGGCGGTGCCCGACATCCGCAACGCCCTTTGGGCCAAGCTGGTGATGCTCGGCACGCTGGCCGGCGCCACGGTGCTGATGCGCGGCTCGGTCGGGCAGATCCTGCGGGCCCCGGGCGGGGCCGACTTCCTGGGCACTCTGCTGGAGCGCAACGTCGCCGTCGCCGCGCATCACGGCGCGCCGCTGGCGCCGGCGATCCTGAAGGGGATTCGCGCCATCTTCGCCGACCCCGCCAGCCGGCTGACCGCCAGCATGCTGCGTGACCTCGAGAGCGGCGGGCGGATCGAGTCGGATGCCATCCTGGGCGAGTTGCTGGACGGCGCGCGGCGGGCCGGCATCGACCCGGCGCTGCACGAGCTGATCATGCTGCATGCCCGGACCTACGAGCAGCGCCGCGCCGAAGAAGCCAAGACATGACCGACCACCACCGGATCGAGGCGGAGGGCCTCTCCGCCACCATCCGGGCGCATGGGGCGGAGCTGATCAGCCTGCGCGATGCGGCGGGGATGGAACTGCTGTGGCATGGTGGGCCGGAATGGCGGCGCCATGCGCCGGTGCTCTTCCCCATCGTCGGGCGGCTGACGGGCGACTCGCTCCGCCATGCGGGCCAGGCCTATCGGATGCCGCAGCACGGCTTCGCCCGCGACCGCCGCTTCGAATGGGTGCGGCGCAAACCCGCCGAATGCCGCCTGCGCCTCGTCGCCGACGAGGACAGCCGGGCGATATTTCCTTTTCTCTTCGCACTGGACCTGACCTATGCGGTGGCGGAGGGGCGGCTCACCGTCACCGCGACGGTGACCAATCCGGGCCGTGCGGCGCTGCCTTTCTCCATCGGCGCGCATCCGGCCTTCCGCTGGCCGCTGGCGCCGGGCGTGCCGAAGCCGCGGCACCGGCTCATCTTCGCCGAGCCCGAAACCGGCCCCGCCCGCTATCTCCAGGGCGGCCTGCTGGGGCCGGAGGAGCCCTCCCCGGTGCGCGGGCGGGACCTGCCGCTCTCGCCGGCGCTCTTCGCCCGTGACGCGGTGATCCTGCCGGCGGTGGCCAGCCGGGCGGTGCGCTTCGCCGCCGAAGGTGGGCCGGCGCTGCGCGTCGCCTGGGAGGGCTACCGGGACCTCGGCCTCTGGTCGAAGCCGGAAGGGGCCGATTTCCTCTGCATCGAGCCCTGGCACGGGATGGCCAGCCCGGTGGGATGGGACGGGGAGTTCATGGAGAAGCCGGGCATCCTCGTGCTCGCGGCGGGCGAGAGCCGGGACTTCACCTGGTCCGTCGGCCCGGCGTGACCCGGCGGGAACTTTCTGAACCGCAGCCACTCCATGGGCGCGTCCGAAACGAATGGTCCACTCTCAGGTAGAAATGCCCGGGAGGGATGAAACCGTGCCCTGTTTATCCAGACGCGAAAAGCAGGCGGCCCTGTCCTTGTCTGACGATGGCCAAAGGATTTTCTGCGGGTGCCGAGCATAAGCCAGGCGAAGATTAATCATTACTAATCATGAACGTGTTATTTAGCTGCGGCGCTTCCCGACGCCCATAAAGGTGACAGGCCTGTTGCAGTTCCGCACCGGGGATCGCCTCCGGCCGGCGGTTCTGACTTTCCGGGAGGGCACACCATCATGACCTCGACCGCGGATGTTTCTGCCGCCGGCACCCCGCGCCAGGCCGGGCCGGGCATGGCATCAGCAGCGCCCGGCGCCATCGACTTCGACAATCTGCGTGCGGCGCCGTTGCGCCAGAATCCCTATCCCTTCTTCATCGCCCATCACGCCCTGCGGCCCGAGGCGCTGCCGGCGCTGCGGCGCGATTTCCCCATGCTGCGTCAGACCGGCTTCCACCCGACCGACAGCTTCACGCCGGAAGGCGCCTTCGCCGCGCTGCTGCGGGAGCTGGAAGGCCCCGAGATCGCCGCCGTGGTTGGCGAGAAGCTGGGGGTGGACCTGACCGGCCTGCCACGGCTGATCACCGTGCGCCGCCTCTCCGCCGCGCATGAGGGGCGCATCCATACCGACAGCGCCAGCAAGGTGGCCACGCTGTTGGTCTATCTGCACAGCGGCTGGAGCTCGCCCGAGGGGCGGCTGCGCATCCTGCGGGGGGCGGACAGCTTCGAGGACTATGTCGCCGAGGTGAGCCCGGAGGAGGGCAACATGCTCGCCTTCCTGCGCTCCGATCATTCCTGGCACGGCCATACCCCCTTTGTCGGCGAGCGGCGGGTCGTGCAGGTCGCCTGGCTGCGGGACGCCTCCGAGCTGGAGCGCAAGCGGCGGCGGCACGGGCTCTCGCATTTCCTGCGGCGCCTCACCGGCCGCGAGCAGCGGCACTGAGCGGCGCAGCGGCGGCAAGGCCGCGGCGATGAGGATCGCGCATGTCCTCGGCAGCGCCGGGCGCGGCGGCGCCGAGGGCTTCTTCGAGCGCCTCTGCATCGCCCAGGCGGCCGCCGGCGAGCAGGTGCTGCCGGTCATCCGCCGCGAGCCGGGCCGCGCCGGGCGACTGCGCGCGGCGGGGCTGGAGCCGGTGGAACTGGGCTTCGGCGGCTATCTCGACCTGCGCACCGGGCCCAGGCTGGAGCGTGCGCTGCGCGGTTTCCGCCCCGATGTGGTGGTCGCCTGGCAGAACCGCGCCAACCGCTTCGTGCCGCCCGGGCGCCGGATGGGCGGCCCCTGGCCCCTGGCCGGGCGCCTCGGCGGCTATTACGACCTGCGCTACTACCGCCGCTGCGACCATATCCTCGGCAATACGCAGGGCCTGCGGGAGTGGTTCCTGGAGCAGGGATGGCCGCCTGGGCGCGCCCATGCCCTGCCCAATTTCGTGCCCGACCTCGGCGGCGCCGCGCCCGCCGCGCTGCCGGCGCCGCCTGGCGCGGTCCGGCTGCTGGCCATGGGCCGGCTGCACCCCAACAAGGGCTTTGACGTGCTGCTGCGCGCCTTGCCGCGCCTGCCGGGCGTACATCTTTTCCTCGCCGGCGAGGGGCCGGAGCGCGCCGCGCTGGAAGCCCTGGCGCGTGAATTGGGCGTGGCAGAGCGCGTGGCTCTGCTGGGCTGGCGCGAGGATACGGGCGCGCTGCTCGCGACCTGCGATCTCTTCGTCTGCCCCAGCCGTCACGAGCCGCTGGGGAATGTGGTGCTGGAGGCCTGGTCGGCGGGGCGCGCGGTGGTCGCGGCGGAGGCAGCGGGGCCGCTCGAGCTGATCACGCCCGGCATCGACGGACTGCTGGTACCGCGGGAGGACGCGGAAGCCCTGGCGCGGGCGATCGCCGCGCTGATTGCGCAGCCGGACCGCGCCAGGGCGCTCGCGGTGGCGGGGCGCGCCGCCTACGAACGGGATTACGCGGAAGCATCGGTGCTGGCGCGCTGGCGGGCCTTCCTGGAGGCGGTGGCGGGCTCGGCGCCGATGGGGCAGGCGGCCTGATAAGGACCAGGGAGGGCGCTGCCCTCCCTGGTCCCCTCCCGCTGGGGGGACAGTGTCCCCCCAGACCCCGCCAATCAGTTGTGGGGGTGTGGGGGCAGCGCTCCTGGCCTTTTACAACCCGGCGATCACCGCCTCTGCCACCCGACCGACCTGCTCCTCATCCAGGTAGGGGTGCATCGGCAGTGCCAGGATGCGCTGGCAGACGGATTCACTGACCCGCAGCGGTGGCGCCTGACGCAGCCCGGAAGCATGGGCGGCGGCATAGGCGGGCTGATGGTGCAGCGGCTTCGGGTAGTAGATGGCACTGGGCACGCCGCGCGCCTGCATCGCCGCCTGCACGCGGCCGCGCGCCTCGGCATCCGGCAGCAGGATGGAATAGAGGCCCCAGGCGCTTTCCGCCCCGGCCTGCGCGCCCGGCACCACGACATGTCGGCCCAGCCGCTCGGCATACCAGCCGGCGATGCGGGCGCGGGCCTTCAGCTCCTCCTCCAGCAGCGGCAGCTTGCAGAGCAGGATGGCGGCCTGGATGGTGTCGAGCCGGCCGTTCATGCCGGTGCGCTCGACCGCGTAGCGGGTCTTGCCCTCGCCATGGGTGCGCAGCGAGCGGTAGAGCTCGGCGCGGGCGGCGTCGTTGGTCAGGATGGCGCCGCCATCGCCGTAGCAGCCGAGCGTCTTGGTCGGGTAGAAGCTGAGCGCGGTGGCATCGGCCCAGCCGCCGAGCCGCTTGCCGTTCAGGGCACCGCCGAAGGCCTGCGCCGCGTCATCGAGGGCGAACATGCCCTCGGCGCGGCAGATCTTTTCCAGTTCCGGCCAGTCGGCGGGGCGGCCGAAAAGGTCCACACCGACGACGGCGCGCGGGCGCAGCCGGCCTTCCTCCTTCACCAGCGCGATGCGGCGCCGGAGGTCGTCCAGGTCGATGTTGAAGCTGTCCTCGGCGATATCCACGAAGACGGGCGTGGCGCCGAGCACCAGCGGCACCTCGGCGGTGGCGGTATAGGTGAAGGCGGGCAGGAAGACCGCGTCACCGGGGCCGATGCCCTCGGCCATCATGGTGATCTGCAGCGCGTCGGTGCCGGAGGAGACGCCGACCGCGTGCCCGACGCCGGCGAATTCGGCCAGCTTCGCTTCCAGCTCGCGCACATCCGGCCCGTTGATGAAGGCGCCGCTGTCCAGAATGGCGGCGATGCGGCGGTCGATCTCGGGGCGGATCAGCGCCTGCTGCGCCTTCATGTCGAAGAGGGAGATCGGGCGCGGGGAAGTCTCGGCACTCATCTGCGGAACGGCTCCGTCACTGCGGCCCGGGCGCGGAGGCTCAGGCCTGGATGACGGGGTGATAGGCCGGTTCCGCCGGAAGTGGGAAATCACTGCGCGTTTCAAAGGGCAACGTGGGGCCGGTCTCGACCGCCGCGTCGCGATAGACGCCGCGCGTATCGACGATCAGCCGCGCGTGCCGGCGCAGCGCCGCAAAGTCGATGCCCGGCTGCGGCGTGACGATCAGCACCGCGTCCTGCGCCGCGATGAAGGCGGGGTCGAGCGGCTGGCTCTCCAGCGCGGGCAGCCCATGCGTCGCGGGGAAATGCGGCACCAGAGGGTCGTGGCAGGCGACCTCGACGCCGCGCGCGACGAGCAGGCGGAGGATCTCGATGGCCGGGCTCTCACGCGTGTCGGGCACGCCGGGCTTATAGGCGAGGCCGATCAGCAGGACGCGCGCACCGCGCAGAGGCCTGCCGCGGGCATCCAGCGCATCGCGCAGCCGGCCGAAGACATAGGCGGGCATGGCGTCGTTCACCCGCCCGGCGAGCTCGACGAAATCGCTCGGCACGCCCAGTTCGCGCGCCTTCCAGGCGAGGTAATAGGGATCGACCGGGATGCAGTGGCCGCCGAGCCCGGGGCCGGGGCGGAAGGGCATGAAGCCGAAAGGCTTGGTGGCCGCGGCGTCGATCACCTCCTGCACGTCGAGGCCAAGGGCGTGGCTGATGCGCTTCAGCTCATTGACGAGGCCGATGTTCACCGCGCGGAAGACATTCTCGTACAGCTTCACCAGCTCGGCCGCACGCAGCGAGGAGACGGGCACCAGCGCGCCGGCGGCCGGGCCGTAGAGCGCTTTGCCCACCGCCAGGCAGGCGGGGGTGGCGCCGGCCACCAGCTTGGGTACGCGGCCCACTGTGCCCTCTGGGTTGCCGGGGTCCTCCCGCTCGGGGCTGTAGATGGCGAAGGCGTTCCGCCCCACCGTCAGGCCGGCGGCGGCCAGGGCGGGAAGGACGAATTCCTCGGTGGTGCCGGGATAGGTGGTGCTTTCCAGCGCGATGGCCTGGCCATGGCGCAGATGCGGCGCGAGCGCCGCCAGGGCCTGCCGCACCGGGCCGAGCTCCGGCTCCTTGTGCGGGCCGATCGGCGTCGGCACGCAGATGATAAGGGCGTCGCAGCCGCGCGCGGCCGCCATGTCCGTATAGGCGAGCAGGCCGGAACCGGCGATGCGCGCATCGGCGATGCCGTGCAGCGGGCTGCGCCCGGCCTCGATCGCCGCAACCTTGCCGGGGTCGATGTCGAAGCCGATGACGGGAAAGCCCAGCTCGGCGAAGCGCAGCGCCAGCGGCAGGCCGACATAGCCGAGGCCGACAATGCCGATATGGGCCGTGCGCGCCTCCAGCCGCGCGATCAGGTCGGCGGCTGGGTCTTCCGGCAGGCGCACCGCCTCGCATACTTCCAGCAGGAACTCCAGCGATCCGCGCCGCTCGAGGGCGGCCTCCAGGGCAGGAGCGGCGAGATCGCTGGGAGGGGTCATGCGCGGGCTACCGGGGCTGTGCCTGGATTGTGGTCGAACTCGGGAACCAGCCGGGCGAGCTGGGCCAGCGCCACCTCGGCATTGCCGGCACGCGCGGCGGCGGCGATCTCGTCGATCGCGCGGCCGACCAGGGCGGCATCGGCGGTGCGCGGCGTGGCCACCAGCAGGCCCGGGAACTGCGTCGGGCGCGGCGGCTCCTGGCCGTGGAACAGCTCTTCGTAGAGCTTCTCACCCGGGCGCAGGCCGGTGAAGCGGATCTCGACATCCTCGTCCGGCCGCAGTCCGGCGAGGCGGATCATGCGGCGCGCCATGTCCACGATCTTCACCGGCTTGCCCATGTCGAGCACGAAGATGCCGCCATCGGCCAGCTCCTTCGGCTGCTCCTGCCGATCCTCGGCGCTGGCCGCGCCGGCGGCGCGGAAATCCTCCGCGTCGGCCATGCCGACGACGCTGGCCTGCAGCACCAGCCCCACCGCCTCGCGCACCGTCATGAAGTAGCGACGCATGTCGGGATGGGTGACGGTGAGCGGCCCGCCGCGCTCAAGCTGGCGGCGGAACAGCGGCACGACGGAGCCGGTGGAGCCCAGCACATTGCCGAAGCGCACGGTGACGCAGCGCATGCCGCCGGCCCGCTCGGCGTGCCGCGCCTGCATGTCGAGCGCCTGGCAGTACATCTCGGCCAGCCGCTTGCTAGCGCCCATCACGCTGGTCGGGTTCACCGCCTTGTCGGTCGAGATGAAGACCATCGCCCGGCAGCCCACGGCCCGCGCGGCATCGGCGATGATGCGGGTGCCAAAGGCGTTGGTCAGCAGACCCTCCAGCGGGTCGTTTTCCACCATCGGCACGTGCTTCAGCGCGGCGGCGTGGAAGACCAGCTCGGGCTTCTCCACCTCCATCAGGCGGGCGATGCGGGCGGCGTCGCGCACATCGGCCAGCACGGCGCGGCGCGGCACGCCGGGGTGGTTCTCGGCCAGCTCCAGGTCGATGCCGTAGAGCGCGAATTCGCCATGGTCGAGCAAGGTGAGCTGCGCCGGGCCGAGGGCCGCCACCTGCCGCGCCAGCTCGCCGCCGATGGTGCCGCCGGCGCCGGTGACCAGCACGCGGCGGCCCTGCACCAGCCGCGCCATGCCCTCGCGGTCGAGCGGCACCTGGGGGCGGTCGAGTAATTCCTCAATGGCGACCGGGCGCAGATCGAAGCGGCGGACCACGGCGGCATCCCGCCGGGCGGGGTCGAGCGCGGTCAGGCGCGGCGCGCGCTTCACCGGCACGCCGTGGCGGTCGGCGGCGTCGAGCAGCTCCTCCAGCGCCGGGCCCTGCAGGTCGGGATCGGCGAGGACGATGGCGCCGGGCAGGCGCAGCTCGGCGCGCAGCCGGTCCAGCACCTCCCCCGCCTCCTCCAGCCCGCCCAGGATCGGGTGGCCGTGGATGCGCCGCCCCGCCGCGCGCGGCCGGCGGGCCAGGATGCCGATGACACGGTAGCCGGGCGCGCGCTGCTGCAGCAGGGCCCGGATGAAGAGATCGGCGGCATCGCCGGTGCCGACCAGCAGCACCGATTGCGGCGGTGCCTCGCTGATCGGGCCGGTGCGGTGGACCTGCTTCAGCGGCGCCAGGATGCGCGGCGCCAGCAGCAGGGCGGAGAGGGTGCCGGCATGGATCAGCGGAAAGGCGGGATTGCCCGGCGCCCAGGCATCGGCCGCATAGAGGCCGAGGGCAAAGAGCACGGCACCGCCGATGCCGGCGCCGACCACCGCCACCAGATCCTTCAGCCCGGCGAAGCGCCAGTATTGCTGCGGCAGCCGCACCGGCACGCCGGCCAGCAGCAGCGCCGCCACCGCGCCCGGCAGGGCGCCCAGCCACCAGAAGGCCGGCGGCGGCCAGGCGCCCGGGGCGGCCATCCAGACGGCGAGCGGCAGGGCGAGGGCGGCCAGAAGTGAGTCGAGGCCGAGGTTCAACAGGATGCGGGGGAGGGCCATGATTGCCGCGTATAGGCGCCGCACCGCGAGGGGTGAAGCATTGCCGCGTGGCGTCCCCTCCCGGACGGCGAGGCCGCCGGTCATTTCGCCGCGCGCTCCAGCGGGGCGAGGCGGCGATACAGCCCGACCAGCCGCTCGGCCTCCGCCGCCCAGCCGAAGTGGCCGAGCGCGGCGGCGCGGCCGCGCGCGCCCAGTTCGGCCCGGCGGGCGGGATCCGCCAGCCCGGCCACGGCGGCGGCGATGGCGGTGGGGTCGGCAGTGTCCACCAGCAGGCCGCAATCGGCCTCGCGGATCACCGCCGCGACTTCCTCGGCGAAGGCGGGGGCGATCACCGGCAGGCCGGCGAGCATGCAGTCGAAGAGCTTGTGCGGCAAGGCGAGGCGGTGGTTCTCCACCCCGGGCTGGAACAGCACCAGGCCGATATCGGCGCGGGCGGCCTGCTCCAGCGCGGCCGCGTGCGGCATCCAGCCATGCTGCGTCACGGCTTCGGCAAGGCTCAGCGCGGCGGCGCGGGCGGCGAAATCGGCCTCGCAGCCATCGGTGAAGCGGCCGACCAGGCTGAGGCGCGTGCCGGCGGGGCAGAGCGCCAGCGCGTCCAGCATCTCCATCGCGCCGCGGGCGCGGCCGAGGGCGCCGAGATGCACGAGCGTCAGCGAGCCTGGCTGGTGCCGGCGCGGAGTGACGGGCGTGGCGGTGGCGTAATTGCGCACGGGCACGATGCGCCCGGGCACGGCGAAGTCGCTATCCAGCCCGTCCTTCGCCACCACCACGGCATCGGCGCGGCGCGCCATGCGGCGGCAGGCCCAGCGGATGGCGGCGCGGCCGAACGGGCGCAGGAAGGCCGGCAGGCGGGGGTCCAGGCGGGAGGGATAGTGCTCGTGCACGTCCAGCACCACGCGGGCACCGCTGCGGCGGGCGGCGAGCAGGGCGGCGAGCCAGGCATCCGGCTCGCTGGCATGCAGCACGGCGGCGCCGGTCGCTGCGGCCCGCTGCGCCAGAGCGGGGATATTGCGCAGCCGCCCACGCCAGCCGCCGGCGCGGCAATAGGTGCGGATCGCGACGCCCGCATGGGCGGCGGGGGCCTCGGAGCCGCCGGGGCAGAGATGCAGCACGCGCCAGCCGGCCGCGGCCAGAGCGGCGCCCTCCTTGCCGACGACGCGCAGATCGGTCGGCGGATGCGCGGCCGAGAGCAGGCAGACCAGCGGCGCCTCCAGCGCAGGGACGGCGACGGGGTGGCGCAGCAGGGCGGAGCCGTCGGGCATCAGGCGGCGCTCCGGTCGGGGAGGGGCGCCATCCGGGCCAGGGCGGCGCGCAGATGCGCCACCATGCGAGCGCCGGCCTTGCCGTCCCAGAGCGGTATGGGGCGGGCGGTTGGCCAGCCGCCGGCCAGCACCTCGGCCACCGTCGCATCCAGCATGGCGGGGGCGACGAGGCGGTTGGCGCCGGATTCCAGCGTTACCGGGCGCTCGGTGGAAGGGCGCAGGGTCAGGCAGGGGCGGTCCAGCACCGCCGCTTCCTCCTGCACGCCGCCGCTGTCGGTGGCGACATAACGGGCGCGGGCGAGCAGGCCGAGGAAGTCGAGATAGCCGAGCGGCGGCAGCGCCCGCACGCCCGGCGGCAGGTCGAGACCGAAGGCGCGCAGCCGCGCGGCGGTGCGCGGGTGCAGCGGCCAGGCCAGAGGCAGGTGCGCGGCGGCTTTCCCCAGCGCCGCCAGCAGCGCGGCGAGGCCCGGCGCATGGTCCACATTGGCCGGGCGGTGCAGCGTGATGAGCCCATAGCCGGAGGGCGCCAGCCCCTCGGGCAGCGGGCGGGCCAGGGCGGCGGGCAGGCGGGCCAGCAGCGTGTCGATCATCGCATTGCCGACGGCGCAGACCGCTTCGGGCGCATGGCCCTCCGCCAGCAGGCGGGCGGCGGTGGCCCGGTCGGGCGCCCAGAGCAGGTCGCTGATGGCGTCCACGGCGCGGCGGTTGATCTCCTCCGGCATGTCGCGGTCGCCGCAGCGCAGCCCGGCCTCCAGATGCGCCACGGGGATGCCGAGCTTGCGCGCGGCCAGTGCCGCGGCCAGCGTGCCGTCCACATCGCCGGCGACCACCACCATCGCCGGGCGCCGCGCCGACCAGAGCTCGGCGCAGGCCATCATGGTGTGGCCGGTGAAGGCGGCATGCCCGCCGCCGGCCACCACACCGAGCGAGATCTCCGGCTCCGGCAGGCCGAGATCGGCCAGATGGGCGCCGAACATCGCGGGGTCGGCATGCTGGCCGGTGTGCAGCAGCACGGGGCGGCAGAAGGGCGGGGCGCCGTCCAGCGCGTGCCACAGCGCGGCCAGCTTCGGCAGGTTGGGCCGCGCCGCCGCCACCAGATGCAGCTCGGGCAGACCGGCGGCGCTCATGCGGCGGCCAGGGCGGGGGTCGGCGCCGTCTCGGCCGTCGATTCCACCACGTCGATGAACTGGCGGGCGAGCAGGCGCCGGTCCCAGCGGCGCACCGCCTGCTCCCGCGCCGCGCGGCCCATGGTGCCGCGTTGCCGCGGGTTGTCGGCCATCCGCACCAGCGCCCCGGCCAGGGCCTCGGCGTCACCGGGCGGGGTGGCGATGCCACAGGGGCCCTCCGCCAGCAGCCGGGCGGCGCGGCCGGGCAGGTTGGAGACCACCGGCAGGCCGGCGGCGAGGTAGTCCATCAGCTTGTTGGGCGCCGTCCACTCGGCGAACTCCGGCACCGGCGCCAGGCAGTGCAGTCCAACCTGGGCGCCCGCCAGCAGGCTGGCGAGCTGCCGCTTCGGCAGGGGCGGCAGGAAGCTGACATTGTGCAGGGCGCGCGCCGCCGCCTCGGCGCGCAGGCGCGGCTTCTCGCCACCCTCGCCCACCAGCAGCAGGCGGATGCGCTGCTCGCCGCGGGCGCGCAGCATGGCGGCGGCGTCGAGCAGCTGGTCCAGCCCATTGGCGCGGCCATGCGCCCCGGCATAGACGGCCAGCACCTCCCAGGGCGCCGCCTCGGGTGGGCGCCAGGGCTGGATATGCGGGCCGAACAGGTCGAGGTCGCAGCCATTGGGAACCACATGCACCCGCTCGGGCGCGGCGCCACGGGCCACGGCGGTCTCGGCCATGCCCTCGCTCAGCGCCACCACGGCGCTGGCCTGCCGGCAGGCGGCATTGGCCATCGTCCCCATGCCGGCCAGCGCCCAGCCGGGCACGCCACCCATCGCGCGGGGCAGCTCGGGCCAGGGGTCGCGCATCTCGTAGAGGAAGGGCGTACCCTTCAGGCGCCGCGCCAGCAGCGCGGGCAGGGTGACGGTGAGCGGGGTGGAGCTGGCGATCACGAGGTCCCAGGACTCGCCGAGCGCGAGCCGCGCCGCGCGGACGGCGTAGCGGCCGAAGGCCAGGCTGCGGGCGCCGAAGCCCTGGGCATTGCCGCAGGGAATGTCGAACTCGATGATGCGCAGGCCGCGCGCCTGCCCCTTGCGCCGGCCGCGATGATAGGGGCCGGAAAGGCCGGTGGCGGCACCCTCGTAGCGGCCGCAGGCCATGGTGACCTGATGGCCGCGCGCCATCAGGGCGGTGGCGAAGGCGTGGCTGCGTGTCGCGGTGGCGCCGTCGGGCGCCGAATAGTGCTGGTGCAGGTAGAGGATGCGCACCGGCTCAGCCCTTGCAGCAGCCGCGGATGGCGGCGATGACGCGCGCCTGCTCCTCGGCCGTCATGGCGCCGCTGGGCAGGCAGAGCCCCTGCTCGAAGAACTGTCCGGAAAGCCCGCCGCCATGGTAGCGGGCGCCGCGGAAGGCGGGCTGCATGTGCAGCGGCTTCCAGACCGGGCGGCTCTCGATATTGGCGGCGTCCAGCGCGCGGCGCACCGCCTCGCGCGTGGTGCCGAAGGCCTTCGGGTCGATCAGCATCACCGAGAGCCAGCGGGTGGCGCGGGCCCAGAGCGGCTCCGGCATGAAGCTGACGCCGGGCAGGTTGCCAAGCCCCTCGACATAGCGCTCGAAGACCTGCCGCCGCTCGGCCACGCGGGTCTCCAGCGCGCCGATCTGCGCCAGGCCGACCGCCGCCAGCACGGAGGAGAGGCCGTAGGAATAGCCGGTCGTCTCGTGCTGGTAGTGCGGCGCCACCTCCTTGGCCTGGCTGGCGAAGTGGCGGGCGCGGGCGATCAGCGTGGGGTCCTCGGAGGCCAGGGCGCCGCCGCCGCCGGCAGTGATGATCTTGTTGCCGTTGAAGGAGAAGGCGGCGAAGGCGGCGCCATGGCCGACCGGCCGGTCGCGGTAGCGCGCCCCCATCGCCTCGGCACTGTCGCAGAGCACCGGCACGCCCCAGCGGCCGCAGAGGGCGAGGATGGCATCGAGATCGCAGGGCTGGCCGTAGAGATCCACCGGCACCACGGCGCGCGGCAGCTTGCCGCGCTGCGCCGCGCGTTGCAGGGCGCTCTCCAGGATGTTGGGGTCCATGGTCCAGCTTTCCGCCGCCACGTCCAGGAAGCGCGGCCGGGCGCCCATCTGCACGGCGGGGGCGATGGTGGCGACGAAGGTGAGGCTCTGGGTCCAGACCTCGTCGCCCCGCTCCACGCCGAGCACGCGATAGGCAAGGTGCAGCGCGGCGGTGCCGGAGGCCACGGCGGCGACATGGCTGAAGCCGGTCGCCTCGGCGATCGCTCGCTCGAAGGATTCGGGCACCGGGCCGGCGGGGGCGATCCAGCCATCGGTGAGGGTCCGGCTGAGAACCGCCAGTTCACCGCCGACCAGGGTGGGAGGCGAGAGGAACAGGCGGCTCTTCGGCGCGCGGGCGGGCATGCCGCGGCTGGGAAAGAAAAGGACGCCGGGCTGGTGGAAGGGAGCGTCGTCTTCTGCGCGGAGGTGGACTGCGGCCATACGCCACTCACGTTTTAGTGATATGCTCCAGCCAAACAGGTTGTCGGGTCTGTTGCAAGGCGGAAAACAACCTGCAGTGTAGAAGCTAAGTAAGATTTACCGACGATGTGGTTTACTGCGTCGCATCAAAACGCGGCATGGTAGCGTGACCGGGCGCATGGACCCCCTTACCGCGCAGCAGGACCGCCAGGGTGCCACCCATGGCGCGCAGGTCGGCGCAAAGCGTGACCCGCGCGGCATAACGCGCATCCAGCTCCAGCCGCTCCGCCCAAGGCAGGGCGTTGCGGCCGGCGGCCTGCGCCACGCCCGCCAGCCCGGGATGTACCCGGAGTCGCTGCCGCTGCCGTGGCGTGTAGTGCGCCGTGTAGGTGGCGGGCAGGGGACGCGGGCCAACCAGGCTCATCTCCCCGCGCAGCACGTTGACGAGCTGCGGCAGCTCGTCCAGCGCGGTGGCGCGCAGCCGGCGGCCGAAGGGCGTCAGCCGCGCCGCGTCCTCGCCCAGTCCCTCGCGCATGGAGCGGAACTTCAGGAGCGTGAAGGGCACGCCGCCTCGCCCGGCGCGCTCCTGCCGGAAGAGCACCGGGCGGCCGAGCGCCAGCCGCACCGCCAGTGCCGTCCCAAGCAGCAGCGGCGAGAGCAGCAACAGGCCGAGCCCTGCCCCCACCAGGTCGAGCGCGCGTTTGCCCCAGCGCGCATAGGGGCCTTGCTTGTCATCATTCTCAGGCACGGCGCGCCACCACTCCCACCGAAAGCGTCAGACCCAGGGCAAACCAGACCATCCGGTTGCCGAGGTCGGTCGAAACCATCGCCGCCAGCCCCACCGGCAGCACCAGCGCGGCGATACGCGCCACCCGCCCGGGCGCCGCATGGCGTGCCCGCAGCAGCAGCAGGAGCGCGGCGCCGCCGAAGCAGAGCAGCCAGAGCAGCAGGCCGGGCACCCCGCCCTCCGCCCAGGCCTCCAGCAGGTGATTGTGCGGATACAGGCCGCGCCGCTCGCCATAGCCGGCGGCCAGGGTGAAGCCGCCGGTGCCGAGCCCCCAGGGCAGGGAGGCGCTGCCCCAGTCCAGCGCCGCCCGCCACAGCGCCGGGCGGGCCGAGGCCTCCAGCCCGCCCTCGGTGAAGCGCTCCAGGGTGCGCAGCCCGTCCAGCGCCTGGCTTTGCAGCAGCAGGAGGCCGAGCCCGGCGGCGCCGGCCAGCGTCGCGAGCAGCGCCCAGCGCAGCGCGGCGCGCGGGCAGCCGGCGGACCAGCAGCGCAGTGCCGGCGTCAGCAGCACCGAGAGGCCGAGCGAGATCAGCCCCATGCGGCCGCCCGGCAGCAGCGCCGCCGCTGCCATCGCCAGGGTGTAGGCGGTCCAGAACAGCCGCGAGGCCCAGGCTTCCGCCTCCACCAGCCGCACCGCGCCGAGCCCGGCGGCGCAGGCGATGGCCAGCCCGGCGAGCTGGTACTGCACCCGCAGCAGGTCGGGATTGGCGCCCACCGCGCCGCCCAGCACCACTTGCCCCGTCGCCAGCCCCACCGCCACCGAGACGGCGACCAGCGGGCCGGTGAGCAGGGTGGCGCCGACGAAGAGCCGCCGCGCCGCCGGGTCGGCGCCCACCGCGAGGCCGCCGAGCAGCATCAGCGGCGCGAGCAGCACCACCTCCGGCAGCTTGGCGGCAAGGATCACGCTGCTGCGGCTCCAGCCGCCGGCCAGCACCAGCCAGAGCCAGAGCAGCGCCGCCCCCGCCAGCGGCGGGCCGAGCAGCCCGTGCAGCCACCAGCGGCGTGTCAGCAGCAGCAGGGTCAGCAGGGGCGGCAGCAGCGCGCCGGCCAGCAGGGTCAGGTCCAGCGGCAGGGCGGCGCCGAGGGGGGTGGACTTCAGCGCGCCGGCGAAGTGCAGCGCCGCCCCCGCGAGCCCGGCCAGCGCGCCCAGCGCGGCGCTGTCGATGCGCAACTCCTGCCATCGGCTCACCGGCGGCGTGCGCCCCCGCCGCGCAGCAGCACCCAGCAGGCGGCGAGAAAGAGGCAGGTGAGCGGCGCCGCCACCGCCAGCAGCACCAGCAGCAGCGGCCGGTTGGGCAGGGAGGGGTGCAGCTCCACGCCGGGGCCGGAGACCAGCCGTGCCGCCACCGCCTGATCGGCCGCGAGCACCAGCGCCACCCGCTGATGCTGCGCCAGCAGCTCGAAGAGGGGGGTGCGAAGATAGATGTCTCGCTCCTGCGTCAGCCGTTCCTCCAGCGCCGCGATGCGGCGGCGGGTCAGGTTCAGCAGGCTGTCGCGCACCGCGGCCTCGGCGAAGGCGTGCAGACGGGCCAGGGCGTCCAGTGCCGCTTCGCGCCGGGGATGCGCCAGTTCCAGCGTCCAGGTCACGGAGGCGAGGGATTGCGTGACGGCGAGGTTGCGCTCCAGCCAGCGCTGCACGTCGTCCACGTCGGGCGCCCGCTCGAGGTCGAGCAGCCGGCGCAGCGGCGCCAGCGGGCCGCCCGCCCGGCGCTCCGCGAGGTCGGCCAGCAGCGTGGTGTCACGCGCCAGCATGGCGGCGGCCTCGGAGCTGCGCAGCGCCGAGAGATAGACGGCGAAATTGCCGCCTGGGCGGGTGTCCAGCAGGCTGCCGGGCGCCAGGGCATTGGCCGAGATCAGGCTGGAGGTGGCGATGCCGGTGGTCTCGGCTGGCGCCACCACCGCCTCCGCCAGGTAGGCGCGCGGCAGCGACAGGATCACCGCGCCGCCGCCGCCGAGCAGCAGCAGGATGGCCAGCAGCAGCCAGCGCCAGAGCGCGGCGATACCCCTCAGCAGCTGGTCGAGCGGCATCGCGGCCTTCCTCGTGGCTGCCGGGTGACGGTCACGGCAGCAGCACCCGGGTGACGATGCGGGAGACCGGCGCCGCCGCCCGCGCCACCAGCACGGGGCAGGGGCGCACCTGGCCATAGGCGGGGCTTTCCCAGCCCGATTCCAGGGCCAGGGCCAGCGACGCATCGGCCTCAAGGCGCAGTCGAGCGGGGCCTTCCACGCCATCTGGGGTCAGGCGCCAGTCGCCAGGACCGAGTCGCCAGCGCAGCGCCAGGTGGCGGAAGCGGCCGCCGACCGTGTCGGTGACAGTCCAGGTGCGGCCCTCCTGCGTCACCTCGCGGCGATGATGGTTGCCGTTGGCGTCGCGCAGCGCCGCGCCCTGCGGCAGCGGGCGCAGGCGCGGCCAGCGGGCCAGCAGGAAGCGGGAAAGCCGCGGCATCGGCTCCCGCTCATCGAACAGGATGGTGTTGTGGGCGCGCGCGGTGGGGAAATAGTCCAGCCACCAGGCCTGCGCCGCGGGCGGGTTGTAGGCGCCGGTGCCGGCATCGGTCAGCACCGGCCGGCTGCCGTCCCAGAGCTCGAAGTGCAGCAGATCGGCCTGGCCGGGGCGGAAGCGCAGCGGACCTGTGCGCAGCAGGGCACGGGCGCCGGCCACCTCCCAGCCGCGCGTGCCGCTGGCCACCCAGGCGGCAGGGCGGGGCGCGGGGGGCAAGTCGGGCAGGTCCAACCAAAGGCAGCCCGGCTCGCCGGCGAAGCCGGCCGAGGCGCCGGCGAAGAGCCGCATCGCCCGCTCGGCGCTGCCGCGCGCATCGGCCGGGCCGCCGAGGGCAAGGTCGGCGAAAGCGGAGCCATCCTGGTGCCCGAGCGCGGGTAGGGCGCCATCCGCTGCCACCAGCCGGGCCAGCCAGTGCGCGGCCGCCGCTGCCCGGTCCGCGAAGGGCGCGGGAAGCGGCGGCCGGCCGAGGTGCCGGCGCAACAGCTCGACCACGGCGAGGGTGTCGAGCAGCAGGCGGTGGTAGCCGGTGGAAACCTGGGCGAAGCCGCCATCCGGCGCCACCAGCCGCCGCAGCGCGCCGGAGAGCGCGGCGGCCGCCCGCCGGGCCAGCACCGGCTCGCCGAGCAGCCAGCCGCAGGCCAGCAGGCCGGCGGGCTCGCTGATGCTGTGGTTGTTGTCCTGCGCCTGGGCATAGGTGCCGGTGGCGGCGATGCGGCGGGCATGCAGCCGCAGGAAGGCGCGAGCGGGCCCGGGCGGGTCGGCGGCGGCGCCGGCCAGCAGCAGGGCGAGGGCGAGATGCAACACCCGCAGCGCCGCCTCCTGCCCGCAGGCCCAGTTCGGCCCCTGGAAGGGCGGATTGGCGGCGCACCAGGCGGCCAGCCTTGCTTCCGCCGCCGCCCGGTGCCCCTGTTCCGGCCAGAGCCGGGCCGCCTGCACCAGCAGTGGCAGCCAGGCGAGGCGATTGGCCTCCCAGACCAGGCGCACATCGCCGGGGCGGAAGAGGTCGAGCAAGAGGGCGGGGGCTTCCGCTGAGAAGGGGCCGTGCCAAGCGGCAGGCGGCAGGGCGGCCATGGCGACGCGCAGCGACTCGATGGCCTCCGGCGGCAGGGCGGGTGCGGCGGGGAGCGGTGCGGAGCCCAGCACGCCCGGCGGCACGGTCACCCCGGCGGCCGGCGCGAGCCGGCGAAGCGGCAGGCCGGCGGCGCGCTGTGCCCGGTGCCAACCATAGAGTGCCAGCGCGCGCGGCCCGAGGCGGCCGGCCACATCGGCCAGCAGCATCGCCCGCGCCAGCCCGGTTTTGCGCGCTTGGATCGACATCACGAAACTGTTATAGCAGGCCGATTACTTTTGCGAGCAGGCAGAACGGCTTGCTCCTCTTTGAGGTAGTGCCGGGCCTTGTCCTACGCCCTCTTGCTCGCTCTCCAGTTGTCCTTTCGCTTCACGACTCGCTTGATGGGTCGGGTCGTGCTGGCAGGATCGCTCCTGGCGGGAGAGGCGCTGGCACAGTCCGGGCCGCCGGGCGGCCAGGTGCCGAGCCCGCTGCTCTCGCCCCCCGCGCTGCCCTCCACCCTCCCGGGTGGGATGCCGCTGCCAAGCCTGCCGCCCGCGCTGCAGCAGGACATCCTGCAGCGCATCATCGACGCCTCCGGCGGCGCCCTTCCCGCGCCAGCCAGCCCGCCGCCGAGCCAGCCCGCCGCCTCCGTGGCACCGGCGATCGCGGCGCCGCACCGCCTCGCGCCCTTCACCCCGCTGGCTGAGCCGCTGTCCCAGACGGAGGCCTTTTTCGCCGCCCGGCTGGACGCGCCGCTGCGCCAGTTCGGCTACGACACCTTCCGCGACATGGCGGCGATGCCGGTGCCGCCGGTGACGGTCGGCAGCCTGCCCGACAGCTATGTCCTCGGCCGGGACGACGAGGTGCTGATCGGCATCCGCGGGCGCACCCGGCAGAACCACACGCTGCGCGTCACCCGCGACGGCACGCTGCTGCTGCCCGACCTGCCACCCTTCATCGCCGCCGGCCGGAGCCTGGGCGAGCTGCGCGCCGACATCCAGGAGCGGGTGGCGCGCGAGCTGGGCGGCTCGGAAGCCTTCGTCTCCATCGGCCAGCTTCGGCAGATCGGCGTCTTCGTTGCCGGCGAGGTGACGCGGCCGGGATTGCAGGCGCTGCCGGGGCTGGCCTCGGTGCTGGACGCGCTGGCCCTGGCCGGCGGCGTGAAGAAGACCGGCTCGCTGCGGGCCATCCGCGTCGAGGGGCCGCGCGGCTCCCGCGTCATCGACCTCTATGCCGTGATCGGCAGCGAGCCGGGGCAGCCGGACCTGCTGCTGCGCGAGGGCGAGCGCATCGTGGTGCCGCCGCTCGGCGCCACGGTGGCGGTGGCGGGCGAGGTGACGCGCCCCGGCATCTACGAGCTGCCCGCCGGCACGCCGAGCGCGCCGCTCGACATCCTGCTGCGGCTGGCCGGCCAGGCCCTGCGCCCGGCCGGCAACCGCTTCCTGCTGCACGGCACCGACGCCCAGGGGCGGCGCAGCCTGTCGGAGATCGGCCCCGGCGCGCGGCTGCGGCGCGGTGACGCGGTGGTGGTGCAGCCGGGCGCCGATGTGGCGGCGGGCCAGGTGCGGCTGGCCGGGCATGTGGTGGCGCCGCTGCTGCGCCCGGCGCGCGGCGCGGGGCTGCGCCACCTGCTGGCTGATCCCCGCATCGTGCGGCCCGACCCCTATGTGCGGCTCGGCGTCGTCTGGCGCGTGGACCCGGCGACCCGGGTGCGCCGCTTCGAGGCCTTCGACCTCGGCCGCGTGCTGCAGGGCGCGGCCGACCTGCCGCTGCGCGAGGATGACGAGGTCATCCTGATCGCGCAGTCCGACGTGCTGTGGCTGGCCAGCCCGCCCGTGCAGCGGGCGCTGCGCGGCGAGGTGGCGGCCGGCTCCCCGGCGCCCGCCATCCCCGTCGCAGCCGGCGCCGCGCCGCTGCCCGCGCCCGCCCCGGCAGAATGCCCGGCCCTGCAGGCACTGGCGATCGCCGCCCGCTCCTCGCCGGTGCGCTTCGCGCATGTGCGCAGCGCCGGCTTCCCCGATCTCGGCACGCCGCCCTGCCCGCAGGTCTTCGTGGACTACCCGGCGCTGCTGCCCTTCTTGCTGGACCAGTCGGTGCTGATCTCCGGCGAGGCGCGGCTGCCCGGCCTCTATCCCATCTTGAACGATACCGGGCTCGACCAGGTGCTGGCCGCCGCCGGCGGCGCCACCGACACGGCCGACCTCTCCGCCGTGGAGCTCTCGCGCGAGCCGACGGAGCAGGCGGGGGCGATCGCGCTCTCGCGCACCCTGCTCGACCTGCGCAGCCGCAACTTCGCCGCCATCCGCCTTTCGCCGCGCGACGGCGTCCGCATCCCGCGCGGCTTCGGTGACCGTGACGCCGGGCCGGTGACGCTGGCCGGCGAGTTCCTGCGCCCCGGCATCTACGACATCCGCCGCGGCGAGCGGCTCTCGGAGCTGATCGCGCGCGCCGGCGGGCTTTCGCCACAGGCCTATCCCTATGGCGCGGTGTTCACCCGCGAGAGTGTGCGGCAGCGGCAGCAGGAGGGCTTCGCCCGCACCGCGCGCGAGCTGGAGCAGAGTCTGATCCAGGTGGCGGCGGGGCAGGCGGTGGCCGGCAGCCGTGCCGGCAACATGGATCTCGGCGGCGCCATCACCGCCGGGCGCGAATTGGCGGGCGCGCTGCGCGAGGCGCGCGCCGCCGGGCGCATGGTGGTGGAGGCCAACCCCGTCATCCTCGCCGCCCGGCCGGAGCTGGACGTGCTGCTGGAGCCGGGCGACCTGATCGTCATCCCGAAGCGGCCGAACGAGGTGACGGTGGTCGGCGCGGTGCTGAACCCGGGCAGCCTGCAATTCACCTCCGGCTGGAAGGCGGGCGACTATGTGCGCGCTTCAGGGGGCGAGCAGCGCTTCGCCGATGGGTCCCGCGCCTTCGTGGTGCTGCCGAACGGGCAGAGCGTGCCGGCCGGCCTGGGTGCCTGGCAGGCGGGCGGGCCGCCGATCCCGCCCGGCAGCCTCGTCGTCGTGCCGCAGGACCCCTCGCCCTACGAGACCTGGGGCTTCGTGCGCGACCTGACGCAGACACTGGGGCAGATTTCCATCAGCGCGGCCGCCCTCTCGGTGATTGCCAAGCAGGTGAAGTAGCGGCGGCCCTGCTCGTCGGCAGTTCCGGGAGGCGCTGCCTCCCGGACCCTCCGCCAGGAACCTGAGGTTCCTGGACCTCCCCTTGTTTTACTGATCGCGGGGTCCGGGGAGGCAGAGCCTCCCAGGGCGCGCGGTCACAGGATGTCGAGCACCGTTTCCGCGGGCCGGCAGAGCCTCACGCCGAGGGGCGTCGCTACCAGTGGCCGCTCGATCAGGATGGGATGCGCCAGCATGGCGTCCAGGATCTGCTCGTCGGTCAGCGAAGGATCGTCCAGGCCGAGTTCGGCATAGGGCGTTCCCTTCTTCCGGAGCAGGGCGCGCGGCGTCAGGCCCGCGCCGGCGATGAGATCCTTCAGCTCCGCCCGGCCCGGCGGAGTCTTGAGATATTCGACGACGACCGGCTCCTCGCCGCGCTCGCGGATCAGGGCCAGGGTGTTGCGCGAGGTGCCGCAGGCCGGGTTGTGATAGATGGTGACGGTCATAGGGGGCTCTCCTCCGGGATCGGCCGCGACAGGCGCTGGCGGGCCTGGATAGCACGGGGCGGGTTCGCCGCCCCACCGCGCCTTCGGCGGGGGCCGCGCCCCTGCCTCACGGCCAGTCGCGGTGCAGGTGGGCGATGTGGCGCCCTACCGACTCGGCCACTGCCTGTTTGCCCCCCTGCGGGATGACCCGGCCCCAGAAGGCGCCATAGACGGCGTCGAAATCCCAGGTTTCGATGGTTTCGCCCATCCGCCGCACCGCGGCCTCGCCGAGCGGGATGAGATTGGGATAGCTGCGCATCAGGCCGACATGGCGGCGGTCCGGCACCACCTGCAGGATGTCGCCGGAGAGGAGGGCGCCGCGCCCATCCGCCGCCTCTGCCGCGTGCAGCACGGTGCCGCCGGCGAAATGGCCGCCGAGGCGGATCAGCGTCACCCCGGGGGCGATGGGTTTGGTCTCGCCCTCCCAGAAGGCGATCTCGGGGCCGGGGCGCATCACCCATTCGCGGTCGGCGGCGTGCAGGTGGATCGGGACACCGCCGAAGGCGCGGCTCCATTCCAGCATGGTCGTGTAGTAGTGCGGATGGGAGATGGCGATGCCGGCAAGCCCGCCCAGCGCCCGGATCACCGTGACCAGGGTGGAATCCAGGAAGGCGATGCAGTCCCACAGGATGTTGCCGGCCGGTGTGGGCAGCAGCAGGGCGCGCTGGCCGATGGCGAAGTCCGGCGCGCAGCCGATGCCGAGCAGGCCGTGCTCCTCCTTCAGCAGTGCCTTGTGGCCGCGGGCGAGCTGCTCCAGCGAGGTCCAGTTCTGGCCCGAGGCCGGCACGAACTGCCGCTCGTCCTGGCAGATCGGGCAGCAGGGCGGCGGGCGCCCGGTGGGCGGGAACTGGGTTCCGCAGGCGGTGCAAATGAAGGACGTGGCCATCGCGTGCTCCTCCTGGACGGGGAGGGTAGGTGTCGGCGGCCGGTGCGCCAAGCCACCCTTGTCCGGGGGACGTGCGGAATTTTTGTGCCGCCATGTCACACGGGGCGGGGCGGGTGCGTCCTGGGGGCGTAAGGTTCGCAACGGAGCATGAAACCATGACCCCCAGGCTCAACCCGCACCAGGTCGCCCCCGAGCTGCTGCGCCCGATGATCGCGCTGGAGACAGCGCTGCAGAAGAGCGGGCTGGAGCGCTCGTTGATCCATCTGGTGAAGACCCGCGCCTCCCAGATCAATGGCTGCGCCTTCTGCATCCACATGCACACCGGCGAGGCGCGCGCCGATGGCGAGACCGAGCAGCGGCTCTACCTGCTCGATGCCTGGCGCGAGTCGCCGCTCTACACGCCGCGCGAGCGCGCCGCCCTGGCCTGGACCGAGGCGCTGACCCGCATCGCCGAGACCCATGCGCCGGACGCGGACTATGCCGCCCTGGCCGAGCACTTCTCGCCGCAGGAGCAGGTGGCGCTGACGCTGATGATCGGCACCATCAACAGCTGGAACCGGCTGGCGATCGGCTTCCGTTCCCTGCATCCGGTCCCGGCCGGGACGGCGGCGCATGCCGCCTGAGCTGGCCGCCTTCGCCGGGCTGCGGCCGCGCCTGCTGCGCCTCGCCTACCGCATGCTCGGCTCGGTGGCCGAGGCGGAGGACGTGGTGCAGGAGACCTGGCTGCGCTGGCAGGGCGCCGAAAAGGAAGGCATCCGTGACCCGGAGGCCTTCCTGATCCGCATCACCACGCGGCTCTGCCTGGATGCGCTGCGCGCGGCGCGGCGGCGGCGCGAGGATTATGTCGGGCCCTGGCTGCCGGAGCCGCTGGTGGACCCTTTCGCCGCCACGGAGCCGCCGCTGGCCGACGAGCTGACCCTGACCATGATGCTGGTGCTGGAACGGCTCTCCCCCGCCGAGCGCGCCGCCTTCCTGCTGCACGACGTCTTCGGGCTGGACTTCGCCGAGATCGCCCAGAGCCTGGACCGCGAGGAGGCCGCCTGCCGGCAGCTCGCCAGCCGCGCCCGCAAGCAGCTCCAGGCGGCGCGGCCGCGCTTCCAGGTGGCGCCGGAGGCGGGGCTGCGGCTGGCCGAGGCCTTCTTCGCCGCCTCGCGCAGCGGGGACGCCTCGGCGCTGCGGCAGATGCTGGCCGCCGAGGCGGTGGCGGTGACCGATGGCGGCGGTCGCCGGCGCGCGGCGCTCAACCCGCTCCTGGGGCCGGAGCGCATCATCGCCTTCTTCACCGGGCTGGCCCGCAAGGGCCTCGTCACCCGGGAGCCGCCCCTGCATGTCGGGATGATCGACGGGCTGCCGGGCTTCATCACCCGCGAGTCGGATGCCGGGCTGCAGGCGACGGCGCTGCAGCTCGAAGGGAACGCCATCGCCGCGATCTATATCCAGCGCAACCCGGACAAGCTGCGGCACCTGCTGCAGTAGTCTGGGGGAATTCTTTCCCCCGACCTTTTTCAATCCGCCTGTGCCGCCTGCCCCAGCCGGTAGGGATGCGCCGGGTAGGCGCCCAGCACGCGCATCTCGCGCGAGAAATAGGCCAGCTCGCTGAGCGCCCGCTTCAGGGCCGGGTGCTCGGGGTGGCCGTCCACGTCGCAGAGGAACTGGGTGGCGGTGAACTCGCCGTCGAGCATGTAGCTCTCCAGCTTGGTCATGTTCACGCCGTTGGTGGCGAAGCCGCCGAGCGCCTTGTACAGCGCCGCCGGGATGTTGCGGACGCGGAAGACGAAGGTGGTCACGGTGTTCGGCGCGTCGAGCGGCGGATAGCTCGGCTCCCGCGCCATGACGTAGAAGCGTGTGGTGTTGTGCTCCGCGTCCTCGACGTTCCGCAGCAGGATCTCCAGCCCGTAGATCTCGCCGGCGAGCGAGGAGGCGATGGCGGCGTCCTCCAGGCTCGGATGCTCGGCCAGCTGCTTGGCGGCGCCGGCGGTATCGGCCTCGATCACCGGCTCCAGCCGGCGCTCGCGCAGCAGGTTCAGCACCTGACCGAGCGCGACGGGGTGGCTGTGGGCGCGCTTCAGCCCCTCCAGCGTGGCGCCCTTGTGCGCCAGCAGGCAGTGCTCGACGCGCTGGTAGTGCTCGCCCACCACGAAGAGGCCGGAGTCGGGCAGCATGCGGTGGATGTCGGGCACCCGGCCGGCGAGGGAGTTCTCGCAGGGCAGCATGGCCAGGCCGGCGCGGCCCTCGCGCACCGCCGCCATGGCGGCCTCGAAGCTGGGACAGGGCAGGGTGGTCCAGCCTGGATAGGCGCTGCGGCAGGCGAGGTCGGAATAGGCTCCCGGCATGCCCTGGAAGGCGATCACACCGCTCATCGGCTCTCTGGTCCTGTCCCTGCTGCAGTTCGGCCGGGGCGGCATCGGCCCGTCGCGCGGGCGATCGTTTCCCTGGCCTCTCCGTCCGGTGGGGCAACGGGTTGATGCGCCCGTGCTTCCCCACTATGGTCCGGGCGCTTCTAATCGAGGCCCGGACTGCGTGCAAATCGCGCTGACCGGCAGAATCATTCGGGGAACGGATCGACAGCATGAGCTTGGAGGTCAACAAGGCGTTCGCGGCTGTTCTCACGGCTGGGATCGCCTTCATGGTGGCGGGCCTCGTTGGCGAAGCGGTCGTGCATCCGAAGAAGCTGGAAAAGACGGCGATCACCATCGAGGGCGTCGGCGAGACGGCGAGCGCCCCGGCCGCCAGCGAGCCCGAGGTCGAGCCGGTAACGCCGCTGCTGGCCGCCGCCAATCTGGAGGACGGCAAGCAGATCGCCACGCGCATCTGCAGCGCCTGCCATACCTTCGAGAAGGGCGGCGCCAACAAGGTGGGTCCGAACCTCTATGGCGTCGTCGGCAACCACCATGCGCATCTCGACAGCTTCAACTACTCGCCGGCCATGAAGGCGCTTTCCGACAAGCAGTGGGATTACGAGGCGCTGAACCACTTCCTGGCCAGCCCTGCCCGCACCATCCGTGGCACCCGCATGGCCTTCGCCGGGTTGCGCAGCGTGAATCAGCGGGCGGATATCATCGCCTATCTGCGCACGCTGTCCGACAATCCGGTGCCGCTGCCCTGATGCGGCAGGCGCTGCTCGCGGCGGCCGAAGCGGCCGCCGATGCGGCGGGGGCGGTGATCCGCCCCCTTTTTCGTTCGCCCCTGCTCGTTGAGGCGAAGGGCGATGCCAGCCCGGTCACCGAAGCCGACCGCGCCGCCGAGCGCACAATTCGCGCGCTGCTGGCCGAGCGCTTCCCGGATCATGGCGTGATCGGTGAGGAATACGGCGCCGAGCGGGCGGATGCCGACTATGTCTGGGTGATCGACCCGATCGACGGCACCCGCGCCTTCGTCACGGGACGGCCGCTCTTCGGCAGCCTGATCGGCCTGCTGCACCAGGGGCGCCCGGTGCTCGGGCTGATCGACCAGCCCGTGACCGGGGAGCGCTGGATCGGGCTGGAGGGCGAGGCGCTCACATTCCGGGGGCCGATGGGCGGCACGCCGCGCACGCGGCCCTGCGCCCGCCTGGCCGAGGCGGAACTCTCCTGCACCAGCCACGAGATGTTCTCGGCCGAGGACGCGCCGCGCTTCGCCCGGGTGCGCGCCGCCGCCCGGCGCGTCACCTGGGGCGGCGACTGCTACGCCTATGGGCTGCTGGCGCTCGGGCTGGTTGATGTGGTGGTCGAGTCGGATCTCAAGCCCTGGGACTGGGCGGCCCTGGTGCCGGTGATCGAGGCGGCCGGCGGGGCGATGACCGACTGGCAGGGAAACCCCCTGCGGCTCGGTGCGGCGGGGCAGGTGATCGCCGTCGGCGATCGGGCGCTGCTGCCGGAAGTCTGCGGACTGCTGGGCTGAGGCCGAGGCGGACGCCACGGCGCCCGGCTTTCGCCCGCCCCGGGAAGAGGCCCGCCCTCCGCGCAGGCGGAAGGCGGCGCCCTGAGGATCAGCCGATCAGCGGCTCGTCCGAACGCCCCTCGCCATGGCCGTTCAGGATCCAGTGCCGCGTCGCGGCCTCAAGGTCGCTGCCGAAGGCGGCGCGCAGATCGGCATAATTCGCCAGGTACTGGGCGGCGTCGAAGCTGTCGGTGCTGCGATGCTCGCCACGGCCATTGGCGATGTAGTGGACGGCCCCAGCCTCGGCATTGGCGCCGAAGGCGGCGATCAGGTCGGGGTGGGAGGCGATGTATTCGAGACCGTCGAAACGGGTCTGGCGGCCCTCCGCACGGCCGAACTGGATGTAGTGGACGGCGCCCGCATCGCCATTGGTGCGGAAGGCGGCGCTCAGATCGGCGTAGGAAGCGATGTATTCCAGGGCCTCGAAGGTGATCTGGCGGCCTTCCGCGTGCCCGAACTGGATGTAGTGGACGGCGCCGGCCTCGGCATTGGTGCGGAAGGTGGCACTCAGATCGGCGTAGGAGGCGATGTAGTCGAGGCCATCGAAGGTGATCTGGCGGCCTTCCGCGCGCCCGAACTGGATGTAGTGGGCGGCGCCGGCCTCGGCATTGGCGCCGAAGGCGGCGATCAGATCGGGACTGGAGGCGATGTAGTCGAAGCCGTCGAAGGTGATCTGGCGGCCTTCCGCATGGCCGTTGCGCAGGAAGTGCTCCGCCCCGGCCTGGGTGTTGGTGCCCAGCGCGGCGGAGAGATCGGCATAGGATGCGATATATTGCAGCCCGTCGAAGCTTGCGGCGCGTCCTTCCCGGGCGCCATAGCTCAGATAGTGGTCGAAGGCCGCACCGGGATTGCCGTCAAAGAAGGCCAGGTCCGGGTTGGCGGCCATGTACTGCTCGGCCGAAAAAGTGTTGACCCCCAGGGTCACCACTTCGCCGGTGGCGGTGAAGCGCAGCTGCTCCACCTCGGTGAGCCGGTCAAGCTCGGTCACCTCGCCGTTCCAGGAGCGCGACAGCACGCCGGCTACCCCGTTGAAGACCTGGATCTCGTAGCTGGAGGGGGGATTGGAAAGAAGCACGGTGTCGAGACCGGGCCCGCCGTTGATCGTGTCATCGCCGGAACCGCCCTCGGCGGTGTCGTCGCCCGCACCAAGGTCGAAGAAGTCGCGGCCGCCATAGCCACGCAACAGGTCATTTTGCGCGGAGCCGCGCAGCGTGTCATCGCCGTTGAGGGCGACCGACAGGAAATAGCTCAGGCTGCCCTGTACGGCACCGATGCCCAGGCTGCGGACCGGCAGCCCCATCCCCTCCAGCCGGTAGAGCAGCGTACCATCCTGGGTTTCCTGCAGCGTGGTGAGCGTGCCTTCGGTCAGGTAGATGTAGCGGGAGAAAAGAAAGGTCGTCTCGGTATAGCCGAAGCCATACCCCGCGAATTCCGTGACGCGGCCGGGATTGCCCTTCGGGCCCCAGTGGCCGACCACATGGCTGGTATTATGGGCGGTCCAGGTCGTGTTGCTCCACCCGCCGGTGGGAACAGCGTCGACATTCAGCCCGGCCGGGCCGGCAATGAGAAGAGCCATGTGGGAGATGTCCAGGAGGGAGGGTGCAAACTAACCAGATGATAGAATTTCGCAACGGAAATTCCCTTTGTTGCGAAACGCAAGCTTCCTCACAGGATGGTTGTCCCGGCGGGGCGGAGCCCTCATCCTAAGGGCATGCGCCGCCGACACCTGATCGCCTCCGGCCTCGCCCTGAGCACGGGCCCCTTCCTGCCGCGTGCCCGGGCCCAGGCCCCGACGCCCGGCCCTGCGGAGGGTGTGCCGCCGCCACGGCGTACCCACGCCCTGTCGCTGCTGGGCGAGCCCGCGCTGCCGGCCGACTTCACGCACTGGCCCTGGGTCAACCCCAAGGCGCCGAAGGGCGGGCAGATGGCGCTGACCGCCCTCGGCAGCTTCGATTCCTTCAACGCCTATATCCTGCGCGGCACGCCCGCCGTCGGCACCACCCTGCTCTACGACACGCTGATGATGCCGAGCAGCGACGAGGCCAGCACCGAGTACGGCCACCTCGCCAAGGTCATCGAGGTGCCGCGCGACGGGCGCGGCGTGGCCTTCGAGCTGCGCGAGGAGGCCCGCTGGCATGATGGCCAGCCGATAACCGCTGAGGATGTGGTCTGGACCTTCAACACGCTGCGCCAGAGCGGCCGGCCCTTCTATCGGGCCTACTGGGCCGATGTGGCGGAGGTGGTGGCGGAGGGGCCGCGGCGCGTCGTCTATCGCTTCAGCACCAACGAGAACCGTGAGCTGCCGCAGATCCTGGGCCAGATGCCGGTGCTGCCGAAGCATTGGTGGGAGGGTAAGGACTTCGCCCAGCCGAGCCTGACCGTGCCGCTCGGCTCCGGCCCGTACCGGATCGAGAGCTTCGAGCCGGGGCGCAGCGTTATCTACCGGCGCGTGGCGGACTACTGGGGCCGCGACCTGCCCACCCGCAAGGGCACCAACAACGTCGATGTCACGCGCTACGAGTATTTCCGCGACACTACCGTGGCGCTGGAGGCCTTCAAGGCGGGGCAGATCGACCTGCGCACCGAGAACGTGGCGAAGGACTGGGCTACGGCCTATGACTTCCCCGCCGTGCGGCGCGGGCTGGTGAAGCGGGAGGAGATCCCGCACGAGCTGCCGACGGGCATGCAGGGCTTCGCCATGAACCTGCGTCGCCCGCTGTTCCAGGACAAGCGCGTGCGCGAGGCGCTTGGGTTGATGTTCGATTTCGAGTGGATGAACGCCAACCTGTTCTACGGCAGCTACACGCGCACCACCTCGTATTTCTCGAATTCCGAACTGGCGGCCAAGGGGCTGCCCTCCGAGGGCGAGCTGATGGTGCTCTCCGCCTTCCGCGGGAAGCTGCCGGAGGCGCTGTTCACCACCGAGTTCCGCGTGCCGAGCTCGGATGGCAGCAACAGCAACCGCGAGAATGCTCGCCGGGCGCTCACCCTGCTGCGCGAGGCCGGCTGGGAGGTGAAGGAGCGGCGCCTGGTGAACGGCGAGGGCCAGCCCTTCAGCTTCGAGATCCTGCTGAACGGCCCGACCTTCGAGCGCATTGCCCTGCCCTACATCCAGGCACTGCAGCGACTCGGCATCGAGGCGCGGGTGCGCACCATCGACCCGGCGCAGTACCAGGTGCGGATGGACGAGTTTGACTACGACATGACCACCGTCGTCATCCCGCAGAGCCTCTCGCCGGGCAATGAGCAGCGCGACTTCTGGACCTCGGCCAAGGCCCAGGAGAAGGGCAGCCTGAACTACATGGGCATCGCCGACCCGGTGGTGGACGCGCTGGTGGAACTGGTCATTTCGGCGCCCGACCGGCAGGCGCTGATCGACCGCACGCGGGCGCTGGACCGGGTGCTGCTCTGGGGCCACTACATCATCCCGCACTGGCATAGCCGGACCTTCCGCCTGGCCTGGTGGGACAAGTTCGGCCGGCCCGAGCGCAACCCGCGCTATGCGCTCGCCATCGACAGCTGGTGGGTGGACACGGGGCGCGAGCGGGCGCTGCCGGCGGATCGCAGCACGGCGCAATAGATGGGCCGAGTTGAAAAAGGCCGGGGGAATGAAATCCCCCGGACCCCCTTCTTCTTTCTGACAGACAGAAAAAAGACGGGGGGCGCGGGGGGAATTCCTTCCCCCCGCTCTTTTTCCCCTTCCAGGAAGACCTGACGCATGGGCGCCTATCTCCTCCGGCGCATCGCTTTGCTGGTGCCGACGCTCTTTGGCATCATCCTGATCAATTTCGTCATCGTGCAGTTCGCCCCCGGCGGCCCGGTCGAGCAGATGCTGGCCGAACTGCGCGGCCAGGGCGGCAGCGCCATCGGCCGCCTCTCGGGCGAGAGCCAGGGCGAGACGCGGGCGCCGCAGGGCGGTGGCGAATCCGGCCCCGTCGGCACCTATCGCGGTGCGCGCGGCATGGATCCCGCGGTGGTGGCCGAGATCGAGCGGGCCTTTGGCTTCGATAAGCCAGCCTATCTGCGCTTCCTCGACATGCTGAAGGGCTATCTCACCTTCGATTTCGGCGAGAGCCTGTTCCAGGGCCGCAAGGTGATCGACCTGCTGCTGGAGAAGATGCCGGTATCCGTCAGCCTCGGCCTGTGGTCCACGCTGATCATCTATCTCGTCTCCATCCCGCTCGGCATCCGCAAGGCGGTGCGCGACGGCAGCCGCTTCGACGCCTGGACCTCCGGCGTGGTGCTGGTGGGCTATGCGGTGCCGGGCTTCCTCTTCGCCATCCTGCTCGTCGTGCTCTTCGCCGGCGGCAGCTTCTTCCAGTGGTTCCCGTTGCGGGGGCTGACCTCCACGGGCGCCTCGGAATGGCCCTTCTGGCAGCGCGCGCTGGACTATGCTTGGCACATGGTCCTGCCGACCCTCGCGCTGGTGATCGGCGGCTTCGCCGGGCTCACCATGCTGACCAAGAACAGCTTCATGGAGGAAATCGGCAAACAGTACGTGCTGACCGCGCGCGCCAAGGGCGCGGACGAGAAGCGCGTGCTCTACGGCCATATCTTCCGCAACGCCATGCTGCTGATCATCGCCGGCTTCCCGGCCGCCTTCATCAGCATCCTGTTCACCGGGGCCCTGCTGGTGGAGATCGTCTTCTCGCTGGATGGGCTCGGCCTGCTCGGCTTCCAGGCGGCGATCCGGCGCGACTACCCCGTGATGTTCGGCACCCTCTACATCTTCACCCTGCTCGGCCTCGTCATGCAGATCGTCGGCGACCTGACCTATACGCTGATCGACCCACGCATCGACTTCGAGGCGCGCCGATGAGTCCGATCACGCGGCGGCGGCTCGCCAATTTCCGCGCCAACCGGCGCGGCTGGTGGTCGTTCTGGATCTTCCTGGCGCTGTTCCTCGTCACCCTCTGTGCCGAGCTGGTGGCGAACGACCGGCCGCTGGTGGCCAAAATGGGCGATCAGTGGTTCTTCCCCATCGCACGGGAATATGCCGAAAGCGATGTCATCTCCGACGGCTTCCCCACCGCCGTGGTCTGGCGCGACCCCTATCTGCAGGAGGAAATCCGCCAGCGCGGCGGCTGGATGGTCTGGCCGCTGCTGCCCTACCGCTATGACACCATCATCCGCGACCTCGGCCAGCCGGCGCCCTCGCCACCGTCCTGGAAGAACCCGCTCGGCACCGACGACCAGGCACGCGACGTGCTGGCGCGCGTCATCTACGGCTTCCGCATCTCCGTGCTGTTCGGCTTCGTGCTGACGCTGTTCAGTTCCGCCATCGGCATCGCCGCGGGCGCGGTGCAGGGCTATTACGGCGGCTGGGTGGATCTCGGCTTCCAGCGTTTCATCGAGATCTGGTCCGGCATGCCGCAGCTCTTCCTGCTGATCATCCTGGCCAGCGTGATCGAGCCGAGCTTCTGGACGCTGCTGGTCTTTCTGTTGCTCTTCTCCTGGATGTCGCTCACCGGCGTGGTGCGCGCTGAGTTCCTGCGCGGCCGCAACCTCGACTATGTGCGCGCGGCCAAGGCGCTCGGCGTCTCCGACACGCGCGTCATGGCGCGCCACATCCTGCCCAATGCCATGGTCGCGACCCTGACCTTCCTGCCCTTCCTGCTCTCGGGCAGCGTCACCATCCTGGCCAGCCTGGATTTCCTCGGCTTCGGCCTGCCGCCGGGCTCGCCCTCGCTCGGTGAACTCGTCAGCCAGGGGAAGAACAACCTCCAGGCGCCCTGGCTCGGCATCACCGCCTTCGTGGTGCTCGGCGGAGTGCTGACATTGCTGATCTTCGTCGGCGAGGCGGTGCGCGACGCCTTCGACCCGCGCAAGCTGCCAGGGGGGAGCGAAACATGACCAGCCTCGGTCGCCAGGAGGGGCTCAGCCCCTCCCGGACCCTCCCTGCCGGGGTGGCAGTGCCACCCCGGACCCCGCCATCAACGGCTGTTTCGACGTGGGCGCGCCGGAGGGCCTCGCCCTCCGGCGACTGCGGGCTCCGCTTGCATGGCCTTTTGGTTTTTTCCTGCGTCCCGCTGTCCCGCGATGAGGCGTTCAGCGCCGGAACAACGGATGGCGGGGTCCGGGGTGACACTGTCACCCCGGCGGGGGTCCAGGGGGCGGCGCCCCCTGGATGGTGTGCCGCATGAGCGCGCTGCTTGATGTAGAGAACCTGAGCGTCGCCTTCCGTGGCCGGCAGGTGGTTCACGAGGTTTCCTTTCGTGTGAATCCTGGCGAGACGGTGGCGCTGGTCGGTGAGAGCGGCAGCGGCAAGAGCGTCACGGCGCTCTCCTGCCTACGCCTGCTGCCGGGGGCGGGCGCCAATCCGACGGGCCGCATCCTGCTGGACGGGACGGAGGTGCTGAAGGCCAGCCCCGCCGAGTTGCAGCGGCTGCGTGGCGGCGTGGCCGGCATGGTGTTCCAGGAGCCCATGACCAGCCTCAATCCGTTGCACAGCATCGGGCGGCAGGTGGGCGAGGCGGTGCGGCTGCATCGCCCGCTGCGCGGGGCGGCGCTGCGGGCGCGCGTCATCGAACTGCTGGAGCGGGCCGGGCTGCCGAAGGCCGAGGAGCGGCTGGATGCCTTTCCGCACCAGCTTTCGGGCGGGCAGCGGCAGCGGGTGATGATCGCCGCCGCCCTGGCCAATGACCCGAAGCTGCTGATCGCCGACGAGCCGACCACGGCGCTCGACGTCACCATCCAGGCGCAGATCCTGGATCTGCTGGACGAGCTGAAGCAGCGCCTTTCGATGGCGCTGCTGCTGATCACGCATGATCTTTCCATCGTCCGCGCCCATGCCGATACGGTGGTGGTGATGCGGCACGGGCGGGTGGTGGAGCAGGGCCCGGCGCGGCAGGTGCTGGGCACGCCGCGGCATGACTATACCCGGCTGCTGCTGGCCACCGAACCGCGCGGCAAGCCGGCGCCGGTGCCGGGGGAGGCGCCGGAACTGCTGCGGGCCGAGGATGTGAAGGTGCATTTCCCCATTCGCCGCGGCGTGCTGCGCCGGCAGGTCGGTGCGGTCCGGGCGGTGGATGGCGTCTCGCTGGAACTGCACGAGGGCGAGACGCTGGGGCTGGTGGGCGAGAGCGGCAGCGGCAAGACGACGCTCGGCCTGGCGCTGCTGCAGCTGGAGCGGAGCGAGGGGCGCATCCTTTTCGAGGGGAAGCCGATCCAGGGGCTTTCCCGTGCCGCGCTGCGGCCCTTGCGGGCACGGATGCAGGTCGTGTTTCAGGACCCGTATGGCTCGCTGTCCCCGCGCATGAGTGTGGCGGAGATCGTGGGCGAGGGCCTGGCGGTGCATGAGCCTTCCCTCGGCCGTGCCGAGCGGCAGCGGCGGGTGATTCAGGCGCTGGAGGAGGTTGGGCTCGACCCCGCCACGGCCGAACGCTACCCACACGAGTTCAGCGGCGGGCAGCGGCAGCGCGTCGCCATCGCCCGCGCGCTCGTGCTGCAGCCGCGCCTGCTGGTGCTGGACGAGCCGACCAGCGCGCTCGACGTCTCCGTGCAGGCGCAGGTGGTGGAGTTGCTGCGCGGGCTGCAGGCGCGGCACCGGCTGGCCTATCTGTTCATCAGCCATGACCTGCGGGTGGTGCGCGCCATGGCGCACCGGATCATGGTGCTGAAGGGCGGCGAGGTGGTGGAAGCCGGCGATGCGGATGCGGTGATGCGGGCGCCGCGCGCGGCCTATACAAGGGCGCTGATGCGCGCCGCCTTCCCGGATGGCGCCGGGCTGCTGGAGACCTCGGCGGGCGAATGAACGAGCTTGAGATGCTGCGCGAGCAGATCGCGCAAGAGAAGGTGCGGCTGGGGGTGGACATCCGCCGGATGAATGCGGTGGGCTCGCCGGTCTATCGGGCGCGTGAGGCCCTGACCATGCCGATCCTCATCCTGGTCGTGTTCTTCCTCGCTGCCCGCTTCATCAACATCCATGTCGGCGCCCTGCTCATGGTGGCGGGCATCGCCTGGTGGCTGCTGAAGGTGCAGCCGCGGATGAAGGAGGGCGTGTTCCAGCGCACCGCTGCCCTGGCCTTTTCGGACGAGCGGCTGTTCGACGGGCTCTGGGCCAAGGGCATCCTGACGCTCTATGCCGAGCGGCCGGATGGCAGCGCCCGCGCCGCGACCCGCAAGGACGACTGGCGCGCCTTCGTGCGGATGCTGGCCGAGGAGCCAGGACCGGAAGCGTAAGCTGCTGCGGAAGGAATCCCGCAGACTCGAAGAAACAAGGATGAGGGTCTGGGGGACTGTCCGAGGCAATGCCTCGGACCCCCCAGACTTCTTCGTCCCCTGTCAGATCTGGCGATCCGGCGGAATGGTGCCCGAGCGCGTCGGATCCGCCGCCGCGCCCATGCCGCGGCTGGAGGCGGTGCCAGGCAGGTCGCTGGCGGTGCTGCCGGGAGTGTCGTCGCTGTAGCCGCGCCAGCCGGCGGCGCGGTAGTCGGCCTCGCGCGCCTGGATATCCACGGGGTTGTGGCGGTTCAGGATATCCTGTGCCTGAGTCACGCGGCTCTCATCGGTGCGCACCGTCACCAGGCTGCCGCCGCGGCGGATGCCTTCGGCATAGACGGGCGCCTCGGACTCGCTAACGCCGGCGCCGGTCAGGGCGCCGACCAGCCCGCCCGCCGCCGCGCCGGCACCGGCGCCGGCCAGGGTGGCGACCAGCGCGCCCGCCGCGACGATGGGGCCGATGCCCGGAATGGCGATGGCGCCGAGCGCGGCCGCCAGCCCGCCGCCGCCGCCGATCACCGCGCCGAGTGTGGCGCCGATGCCGGCGCCGGAGCCGGAATGCTCGCGATGGGTCGTCGTGGTGGTGTCCGTGGTGGTGGTGCCGGTGTCGCTGGCGACAATGCCGACATCGTCATGCGAGAAGCCCGCGGCCTCCAGGTCGCGCACCGCAGCGAGGGCGTGCTCGCGGGTGTCGAACATGCGGGTGATGGTCTGCGTGGGCATGGGATCTCTCCTGTGCGAGGGGTGGGGCGAGGGGCCGGCGCAGCGGGTCACTGCGCGGGCGCGTTTCCGGTCACCACCTGGCCCTTGAAGTCGAGGCCAACATCGACACGCTGGCCGTTCTGCATGGCCTGGCCGCGCCAGACGCCCTTGTCGTCCTTCTTCAGGTTCTGGACATCGCTGTAGCCGGCGGCAGCGATGCGGTCGCGCGCCTGGCCTTCAGTGAAGCTGTTGGCGCCGGCTGCCGGCGTCGTGGTGGTCGGCGGCCGGTTGGTGCCGACGGCATCGGGATTGGCGCCCCGGTCCGTGCGCTCGGTGCGGGGGGTGTCGCCCACCGGCGGCGGCGCCATCCCCGGCGCATTGGTGGTGCCGGGGGTGGTGCGGGGGGTTGTGGCGGTGCCCGGCGTGCCCTGCGTCATGCTGGAGCCGCCGCCGCCGGGCGCCGCGGGGGAGCCGACCGTCCCCTGCTGCGGCTGCTGCTGGCCTTGTGCCATGGCCAGGGGCGCGGCCATCAGGGTGGCGGCGAAGGCCAGGGCGGTTGTCGTGGACCGCATGCGTCTAGTCTCCCTTTATCGGTCTTCTGCTCGGCGCCATGAGGGCCGATTGCCAGGGATAACGCGCAGCCCGGCCCGCGTTTGCGGCGGCGTGGGCACAAAGCGGTGTCCGGTTGCGTCATGGCAGGGGGAAGCACAGCAAGGCTGCCGTTCCGGTGAATGCCGCGCGGGCTGCATCCATTGGTGCGCTCCCGGCCGCGTGAGCTTGGCGGACCCTGTCGCGCCGCCCTTGCGGACAGGCCAACGCAGACAGCTTGTTTTCAGTTTCTGCCGCGCCTTCTCAGAGCGTTTTCAGGCCTGCCGCGCGCCCGGGGAGAGGCTATGGGGGAGGGAGAGCCATGCCTGCCAGGAGAGGGAGGCCCGCATCAGCGCGGGACACGACTCAGGCGCTGAAGATCGCCTTCCAGTCCTCGCGGGCCTTCTGCATGTCGGCGGTGGAAAGGCGGCGCCAGTCGAGATCCACCCGCTTGATGCTCTCCATGTTCGGCGCGTAGTCCGGCACCGGGCTCTGGAAGCTGGTGCGGCCGGAACTCATCGCCTCGCGCTTGGCCAGGATGGCCTGCGCCTCCGGTGAGAGGATGTAGTCGATCCAGAGCTTGGCCGCATTGGGGTGCGGCGCCTGCTTCAGGATGAAGCTGCATTGCGGCATCAGCACCACGCCCTCCTGCGGATGGACGAATTTCAGGCTGGCGCCGCGCTCGTTGTTCTGCAGCGCCCGCGTCGGCTGGCCGAAGACGGCGAACATGTCCTGGTTGGTCACCAGCCGGCTGGCGATCTGCTCGGAGCGCACGAGGAAATTCGGCTTCAGCTTCGCCAGCGCGCGGAAGTAGTCATCGCCGAGCACTTTGCGCAGGCCCATGAAGGTGGCGAGATAGCTGACCGAGATGGTGGCGTCGCCCAGACTGAAGCGGCCTGGCTTCAGCAGGCCCGGCACGTCGCGCCAGGAGGCGAGCTTGAAGTCCTGCATGTCGCCGTTCCACATGGGGACGAACATGTAGGCGCCGTTGAAGGCGAAGTAGCGCGGCTGGCCCAGCCCCGCCTCGAAGACGCGACCATAGTGCTGGTATTCTGGCGAATCGTATTCGAGCACATGCCCGCCCTCCACCTTCTCGAAGACCCAGGTGGGCGAGGCGATGGAGGCGATGTCGATGGTGGCGCGCTGCGCCGCGATCTCCTGCTCGACCCGCGTCACCAGGTTGCCGGTGTTCGAGAGCGTGTAGTTGACCTGGAAGGAGGAGGGCAGGTCATAGGCCTTGCGGAAGCCGGCCGTCAGCTCGTCATTCGTCTCGGGCTGGATCACCGTGTCCCAGTAGCTCAGGCTGCCTTCGCGCTTCGCGCCCTCGATCAGCTTCGCGCGGCTGTCGCCGCTGCCTTGCGCGAGCGAGGGGCGTGCCAGCGCCACGGCGCCGAGGCTGAGTAGGCCGGCAGAAAAGCCTCTGCGTCGCATGATTCCCCCTCCCTTCTTCAGCATGGTTCGGCCCTGGCCGGCGCCCAGGCGGCGGGCTCGTGCAGCACGAAACCGGCGGGGCGCGCGCAGCGCCGCGCCGCCTCCGCCGCCGGTAGGCCGGTCTCCCAGCGGTTGGCGTCGAAGCGGAAACCGTTGACGGCATCGGCGGCCTCGGAGACCACGAAGAGCAGTGGCGGCACCATTTGCTCCGGCTCCAGCAGGCGCGGCATGCGCCCTTCGCGGCTGGCCGCGCGCGCCTCCTCCGCCATGCCCGGCGTGTTCGCGCCGGTGCCGGGATTGACGACGTTGGCGGTGACACCGCTGCCCGCCAGCTCCTTGGCCCAGATCTCGGTTGCCATCTCCAGCGCCGCCTTGGAAGGGCCGTAGGGCGAGCTGCCGGCGCGATTCATCGTATCGAGCTTGGTGGTGACGTTGACGATGCGCCCCCAGCCCTGCGCCAGCATGTGCGGCACGGCGCGGCGCGCGAGGCGGTCAGCGGCGACGAAGTTGGTGTCCATCACCGCCTGCACCATGCCGTCCGTGCATTCCCAGAAAGGCTGCGGCGTGGGGCGGCGGAACTTGTCGGGGCTGATATAGGTGAAGGTCAGCCCGGCATTGTTCACCAGGATGTCGAGCCCGCCGAGTTGCTCGCGCGCCGTGGCGATCAGCGCGTCGCAGGCGGCGGGGTCGCGGATGTCGGCCACCATCGGCAGGAGCCGCCCCGCAGGGACGCCGCGCGCCGCGGCGGCGGCCCGCATCGGCGCCTCGTCCCCGGCGATGTGCCCGGCGGCCAGCACGCGATGGCCGGCCTCGGCCAGGCCCAGCGCCATAGCCTGGCCGAGGCCGCGCAGCCCGCCGGTGACGATGGCGACGCGTTCGGCCATCTCCCGTTTCCTCTCCCGTTTCGGCCTTTGTGGCCCTTGGTTTCGGACGTTATCGGCCTCAAGGCCCGGTGGAAATGTCCGGGAAAAGAAATACGCTCTTGCCCAAAAGTCCGAGATGGGAGGGTGGGGTGAACAAGTTCCTGGCGCTGACGGTCTTCACCAAGGTGGCGGAGCATGGCGGCTTCACCGCCGCCGCCCGCCGGCTGGGCCTTTCGGTCTCCGCTGTCACCAAGACCGTGGCGCGGCTGGAGGACGAGCTTGGCACGCAGCTCTTCAACCGCACCACGCGGCAATTGCACACCACCGACTATGGCCAGGAATTCTACGAGCGCTGCGTCCGTATCCTGGCCGATCTGGAGGATGCGGAAACGGCACTGCGCCAGGGCAGCATCTCCTACAGCGGCCGGGTGCGCGTCATCACCCCCTTCTCCTTCGGTCGCGTCACGCTGGTGCCGGAACTGCCCGCCTTCCTGCGCAAATACCCGGAGATCGTCCTCGACCTCAACTTCAGCGACCAACCGGTGGACCTGATCGCCGGCGGCTATGACGTCGCGGTGCGCACTGGGGAAATCAGCGATTCCCGCCTGACCACACGGCTGCTGACGCGCGGCTCGCAGGTGACCTTCGCCGCCCCCTCCTATCTGGCGCGCCATGGCACGCCACGCACGCCGGAGGAACTGCGCGAGCACAACTGCATCGTCGGGCGCTTCGGGCCGGAATGGAGCTTTCGCGGACCCGACCGCAAGCCGATGACGGTGCGGGTCAGCGGCAATGCCATCGTCAATAGCGGGGACGCGCTGCGCGAGGCGGCGGCGGCCGGGATCGGCATCGGCCAGGGCACCTGGTGGCTGGTGCGCAAGGACCTGGAGCGCGGCGCGGTGGAATCCATCCTGCCGGACTACGCCCTGGAGGGCATGCCGATCTCCATCCTCTACCCGGCGCAGCGGCACTTGCCGGCCAAGGTGCGCGTCTTCATCGACTTCCTGGTGGCGATCACCCGCACCTCCTGATCTCGGACAATCTGGCAAGGTTGTTTTGGCAACTTCGGACATTTGCAACAGGCGTGGGCCGTGCCTCATTGGTGGCAAGCCGTCACGGGCGGCAGCAGAGGAAGGCGACCATGCGACTGGGCTACTTCACCATGCCGATCCACCCGATGCAGCGGAACTGGACGGAGACCCTGAAGGAGGACCGCCAGGCCGTGATCCTGGCGGATCAGCTCGGCTTCCACGACGCCTTCATCGGCGAGCACCTGACGGACACCTGCGAGAACATCACCAGCAGCATGATGTTCCTGGCCTCGCTGGTCTCCGATACCAAGCGGATCAAGCTGGCGACTGGTACGGCCAATCTCTCGCACCATCACCCCGTGATCATCGCCAGCCAGGCGGCGATGCTCGATCACCTCTCGGAAGGGCGCTTCATCCTCGGCGTCAGCCCCGGTGCCCTGACCTCGGATGCCGAGGTGCTCGGCATCCTCGAGCAGGACCGCAACAAGATCTTCGCCGAGGCGATCGACGTCATCCTGGAGATCTGGGCACGCGACGCGCCCTACGACATCGACCTGCCGGACAACCGCTTCAAGGTCTCGACCGCCCGCACCCAGGCGCTGCATCTCGGCGTCGGCAACCTGGCGAAGCCCTACCAGAAGCCGCGCCCCGAGATCGTCGGCACGGTGCTGGCGCCCGGCTCGCAGGGGGTGATCGCCATGGGGCGGCGGGATTTCCATCCGCTTTCCGCCAATTTCCTGCTGCCGATGTGGTTGCGCTCGCACTGGGAGAACTATGCGGAGGGCAAGGCGCAGGTGGGCCAGACGCCGCGCGTGGAGGATTGGCGCGTCGCCCGCACCATTTTCGTCGCCGATGACGAGCGCACCGCCGCCCGCTATGGCGGCGAGGATCCGAACAGCCCCTATGCCTTCTACTACCGCCAGCTCCTGGCGAAGATGACGCGCAGCAAGCGGCTTTTCGTGTTCAAGACGCATCGCGAGGAGCCGGACGAGGCGGTGACGCAGGAGCGCGTGATGCGGGAATGCGTGATCCGCGGCACGGTGGACCAGGTGGTGGAGCAGCTCCTCGCGCTTCGCGAACGGATCGGCGATTTCGGCGAGATCGTCTATGCCGGGCTCGACTGGGTGGACCCCGCGCTGGCCAAGCGCTCGATGCAACTCATGGCCGAGCAGGTGATGCCGCGCGTCAATGCCGCCATTGCCCGCGAGGCGAAGGCGGCCTGAGCGTGGCGCGCGCGCTGGTCACCGGTGCCGCCTCCGGGCTGGGTTCCGCCATCGCGCGTGCCTTGGCGCGCCGGGGGTACGATCTGGCGCTTGCGGAGCTGGACCCCGCCACGCTCGCCCCACTCCTGGCGCATCCCGATCTCGCGGGACGCCAGGCCGTGCCCGTCGCCCTCGATCTGCGCGCGCGGGAAAGCCTGGAGGTCTGCTTCGCCACGGCTGCCGAGGCGCTCGGCGGGATCGATCTTCTGGTGAACAATGCCGGGCGCCCGCTCAGCGTGCCGGCGGTCGAGGTCGCCTGGGAAGACTGGGACGCCGTGATGGCGGTGAACCTGAAAGGCGCCTTCTTCCTCTCGGCGCATCTGGCGCGGCACTGCATCGCGCGCGGGGCGCCCGGCGCCGTCGTCAACATCGCCTCGACGCATGGGCTGGTCGGCATCGCCGGGCGCAGCGTCTACGGCATCTCCAAAGGCGGCCTGGTGCAGATGACGCGCATGCTGGCCATCGAATGGGCGGCGCAGGGCATCCGCGTCAACGCCATCGCGCCCGGCACGGTGCTGACGCCCTCGCGCCAGGCCATGCTGGCCGACCCGGCGCGTCGGCAGGCGATGCTCGATCGCATCCCGATGGGGCGCTTCCCGGTGGAGGCGGAGGTCGCCGATGCGGTCTGCTATCTGGCGGGGGCAGAAATCGTCACGGGACAGATCCTGGCGGTGGACGGCGGGGTGACGGCGGCTTGAAAAAAAGCCTGGGGGAATTCGGGTCTGTCCTCGAATGCCACAGGGGCGGAACCGGGGAAGAATGAATTCTCCCCCGGACCCCCTCTTCTTTTTTTCTATCAGTTTTTTGTCGCGCGGGCGGTGCGCGCTTACGCCGGGGCTGGAGCAGCCCCGGCGACTGCGGCGAAGGGCGGTCCTTGCCACCGGAGCAACCGGAAACTGACAGAAAAAGATGGGGGGTTCGGGGGGAATTCCTTCCCCCCGACCTTTTTCTACCCTGCCGGCAGCACCACGCATTCCTCCGGCCGGATCGCCACCTGTACGCGATCGCCCGGTGCCCCACCGGTCGGGGACTGTACCGCGCGCAGCTCGATGCCGCCGAGGTCGAGCACGTATTCCTCCGTGAGGCCCAGGAAAGAGGAAGCCCGCAGCTCCGCCGGTAGGCCCGCCCCGGCGCCAAACCGCACATGCTCCTTGCGCACGCAGGCCAGCACCTTGCTGCCGCGCGCGGGGGTGGCGCCGTCGCCGAGCGTGCCACGAAGGGTCATGCCTTGCGGCAGGCGGATCTCGGCCTGGCCGTCTTTGCTGCCGAGCATCTCGCCCTCCAGCACGTTGAGGCCGAGGAAGCGAGCGACGAAGGGCGTGGCCGGGTGGTGGAAGACGCGGCGCGGGCCGCCCTCGGCCTCCACGCGGCCACGGTTCATCACCACCAGCCGCTCGGCCAGCCCGAAGGCCTCGGACTGATCGTGGGTGACGTAGATGGCGGTGAAGCCGAGCCGGTCCTGCAGGATCTTCAGCTCCATCCGCATCTGCTCGCGCAACTGGGCATCGAGGTTGGAGAGCGCCTCGTCGAACAGCACGAGGCGCGGCTCATGGATCAGCGCGCGGGCCAGGGCCACGCGCTGCTGCTGGCCACCGGAGAGCTGGGTGGCCGACTTCTCCGCCCAGGCGCCGAGGCCGACGATCTCCAGCATCCGGGCGATGCGCGCCTGCTGCTCGGCCTTCGGCACGCGGCGCACGCGGAGCGGGAAGCCGACATTCTCCGCCACGCTCATGTGGGGCCAGACCGCGTAGGACTGGAAGACGATGCCGAGCTGCCGCTCCTCGGAGGGCAGGTTGATGCCGCGGGCGGCATCGAAGACGACGCGGCCGGCGATCTCGATGGTGCCGGCATCGGGCGTCTCCAGCCCGGCGATGCAGCGGAGCATGGTGGTCTTGCCGCAGCCGCTGGGGCCGAGCAAGGCCAGTGTATGCCCCTCGCCGACCTGGAAAGAGACGCCGTCCAGCGCGCGATGCGGGCCGTACTGCTTGACCAGCCCGTCCACGCGGATGAAGGCCTTACTGTCCATGACGTTCTCTCCGCTCAGGACTGGGTGACGGTGGTGCGGGTCAGGCGGAACAGGCTGAAGGCGAGCAGCAGGAGCACGAGCTGCACCATCGCCAGGGCCGCCACATAGCCGGCGCTGCGGTCGGCCAGCAGGACCAGCGCCACGCTGATCGTCTCGGTGCCCTGGGCATAGAGCAGGATGGTCGCGCCCAGCTCGCGGATGAAGATGACGAAGAGCATCAGCCAGGCCGCGATCACCGCCGGCTTGAGCAGCGGCAGCAGCACCCAGCGCATGCTCTGCCCCCAGCTCGCGCCGCTCGCCCGCGCGCTCTGCTCCAGCTCCGGGTTGATCGCCAGGAACATGGCGGAGACGGTGCGGGTGGCGAAGGGGAAGAAGCGTGCGACATAGGCGATCAGCACGATGGTGAGCGTGCTGTAGAGCGGTGTGCGGATGGCCAGGATCAGGAAGCCGAGGCCGAGGATGATGCCGGGGATGCCGAGCGGCAGCGAGAGCAGTGCATCGGCCAGGCCGCGCCGACCCGGCGCGCCGCGGTTGAGGTAATAGGCCTGCAGCACGGCCAGCGCGACGCCGATGGTGGCGCCCAGCACCGCCAGGATCAGGCTGTTGAGGATGGCCTGCTGTGTCAGCCGGAAGCTGAACAGCACATAGGCGAAATTGGCGAGGCTGGCGCGGGTGATGTCGAAGCTGCCGGTCCAGAGGCGGGAGAGGGAGACCATCACCAGCGCCATGGTCGGCAGCAGCACCGCGCCGCCGATATAGATGGCCTCCAGCGTCAGCGCCGCGATGCGGCCGGCGCGGCCGAGCTTGAGCAGACGCGGGCGGTAGCCCTTTCCGGTGACGATCTCGTAGCGCCGCCGCGCCAGATAGCGCCGCTGCGCCAGGGTGAGCAGGATGGTGACACCCAGTACCATCATGCCGAAGGCGGCGGCGCGGCCGAAATCGGCCGGGTATTGCACGGCGGCGAAGATCTCGGTCGGCATGGTGGGGATGCCGCTCGGCAAGGCGAGGGCGAGCGGCACGTCGAACAGCCCGGCGCTGGTGATGAACACCACCAGCGCGCCCGAAAGCAGCGCCGGGCTGACCAGCGGAATGCTGACATGGCGCAGCGTGTACCAGAAGCCGGCGCCATGCACCCGTGCCGCATCCTCCAGCGCGGCGTCCATCTGCTTCAGCGGCGACATCACGAAAAGATAGACATAGGGCGTGTAGAACAGGGTCAGCACCCAGATCACGCCGCCCAGGCTGTAGATGTTGATGAAGCCGAGATCGAGGCCGAAATGGCGCATCGCGAACTGCTGCAGCAGGCCGCTGCCCGGCGCGACGAGATAGATCCAGCTGATCGCGCCGACATAGGGAGAGAGGAAGAAGGGAACCAGGTTTCCCATCTCCAGCCAGCGCCGCCCCGGCATGTCGGTGCGTGCCACCAGCCAGGCGAGGGTGAAGCCGAGGGCGCAGCTCAGCAGCGTGGTGCCAATGCCGCAGAGCGCGGTATTGCCGACGGCCTCCCAGACGCGCGGCTCCGACAGCACGCGGGTGAAGTTGGCGAGGGAGAGCCGGGCGACATCGCCGTCCCAGACCAGCAGGCTGCGGATCAGCATGGCCAGCAGCGGCCCGGCGACCAGCAGCAACCCGGCAATGACGCCCGCCGCCGGCAGGCCCCGCTGCAGGCCGAGGAAGCGGCGCGGCGCCGGCGGCGCCTCGGCCAGCGCCGGCGCGAGGCCGCGCCCGATGCCTGTCGCGCTCATGCCGCGCGCCACGGGATCTGCGTGTCCTCGGGGGCGGCGACTTCATGCCCGTTCAGCGTCAGGGCGAGCAGCGTGTAGTAGCCGATGAGGCCGGTGAGATCGACGATCCCCTGCTGGCCGAGCGCCTCGCGCACACGCCGGTAGAGCGCATCCGGCACGCGGCCCTCGCGCAGCAGCGTGGCACAGTAATCGCGCACTAGGGTTTCGGTCACGTCCTCGAAGCCCGGCTCCTGGCCCTGGCCCAGCCGTACCAGGGCGGCCTCGGGCAGGCCCAGCCGCTCGGCCAGCGGCGCATGGGCGTACCATTCGTAGTCGCAGCGCCAATGGCTGGCGACCGTCAGGATGGCCAGCTCGCGCAGCCGCTCCGGCACGGCGCACTGGAAGCGGACATAGACGCCGAGCTGCTCCACGCGCGCGGCGAGGGCCGGGCTGTGCAGCAGCGCCAGGAAGGGTCCGCGCACGCCGCCACGGGCGCCCGTCGCGATGCGGTTATAGACTTCGGATTGCGCCGGGCTCAGCGCCTCGCGGTCGATGGGCGGCAGCCGGCTCATCGTGTTCCCCCCGTCTCGAGGCTGGTGAAGAAGCGATGCAGCGCGGCGGCCACCGCTTCCGGCTGCTCGATCGCCGAGAGGTGGCCGGCATGCGGGATCTCGACGTATTGCGCGCCGGGCGTCGCGTGCTGCATGGCGCGCATCACCTCGGGCGGCGCGCCCTGATCCTCCTTCCCCGTCAGGTAGAGCACGGGGAGCTCGATGTCGGCGAGCTGTCCGCCGTAGTCGAGCCCTTGCAGGGCGGCGGCGCAGCCGCGATAGCCCTCGGGTGTCGTGTTGCGCACCATGGCGGCGACTCTGGCGGCCAGGGCAGGCTGCGCCTCGCGGAAGCCGCGCGCGAACCAGCGCGAGAGGCTCGGCTCCACCATCGCCTCCATGCCCTGCGCCGCCACTGCCGCGCTGCGCTCCGCCCAGGCCTCGCGATAGCTGGCGGGGGCGGAGGCGCGGGCGTTGCAGCAGGCCAGGCTCAGCAGCCGCTCGGGATGCGACAGCGCCAGGCCCAGCCCCGTCATGCCGCCGAGCGAGAGGCCCACGAAATGCGCCCGCGCGATGTCCAGCGCCGTCATCAGCCCGGCGGCATCGCGGCCCAGCATGTCGAGATCATAGGGGCCAGGCGGCGCATCGGACCTGCCATGCCCGCGCGCGTCGTAGCGCAAGATCCGGTAGTGCGGCGCCAGCGCGCGGGCCACGCCGTCCCACAGGTGAAGATCCGTGGCGATGCCGTGCGCCAGCACCACCCAGGGCCTGCCCTCCGCCCCTTCGACGATGGCGTGCAAGGCGGTGCCGTTGGTTTCGATGTGCATGGCCTCATCCTCCCCCGAGTTCCTGCCTTGATGCGCTGGCTCAGCCTTGTGCCGCGGCCTCCGGCAGGTAGCGGCCGAAGCGGCCGCGATAGAACACCAGCGGCGCCCCTTCGAGGGCGGTGCAGGAGGTCACTTCGCCCATCAGGATGTCGTGGTCGCCGCCGGGATGGATGGCATGCAGGCGGCAACTCAGATGGGCGAGGCATTCCGGCAACAGCGGCTGGCCGAGGTCGCAGCGGGCGGGTGGCAGGCCCATGAAGCGGTCGCCCTGGGGCCCAACGAAGCGGCGGGCTAGTGCCTCCTGCCCTTCGGCGAGCAGGTTAACGGCGAAAGCGCCGCTGGCCTGGATGGCGGTGCCGGTCGCGCTGCCCTTGCGCAGGCAGACGAGCAGCAGGCACGGCTCAAGCGAAACCGAGGTCAGGGAATTGACCGTCATGCCCTGTCGGGTGCCCTGCCATTCCGTCGTGACCACGGCGACGCCCGTGGCGAAGGCGCCCATCGCGGCCCGGAAGCGGGAGGGGGTGACCGACCGGAGGCCGGCTTCGGAAGCAGGCTGGTTCACCGCAGGCTGATCTCGGACGTTTTCGCCAAGGTATCAGCGGGGTTTGGTGTTGGGAAAATCCGAAATCAGAAAATCATTCTTGCCGGAAATTCAAAAAGGTCGGGGGAAGGAATTCCCCCGAACCCCCATCTTCTTTCTGTCAGTTTGGCGCCGCGCTTTCCGCCAGCGCGGGAAACTCGAAGAAAAAAGAAGGGGGCCTGGGGGAATTCATTCCCCCAGCCTTGCCTTGGGTGGAACTGGTGCCCCGGTCCGCTGGTAGAGCGTGCCGCGGTGGCGCAGCCAGTGCTCCCGCATCCAGTCATCCGCGGGATGGTCGTAATAGTCCCAGGCGATATGCCGCGCGTTCGATCCCACGAAATGCGCGCCGCAGCGACCAAGCTCTGGCTGGTGTGGCCAGAAGGGAGAGCAGATGGTGACCTCATCGACCCGTACAGCCAGAGGTGTGCTGCGCGCGGAGAGGGCCGCGACCTGCAAACCCTGTTCATCCAGTTCCGAGGTGAGGAGGACGGGCTGCCCCGTCGCCATTTCCTGTCGCCGGAGCACGTCGCGCAGCGCGTGCTCGAGGTCGAAGCCGGGCGGCAGGCCACGGATGCCGGAATTGCGGGGCTCCGGCCCGCAGAAGGCGGCGAACTGGCCGAAGGCGGGCTTCACATCCTCCGCCAGCAGGCAGCGATCCGGCACGCCCTCCTCCAGCCAGGCGCGGAGTGCGGCGGGGAGGTCCCAGAGGATGCAGTCATTGTCGAGGGAAAGCTCGAAGCGGTCGGGAAAGAGCCGCAGCGGCGCGAATTTCCAGGCGACGCCCTCCGCCATGCCCTCGGCCAGATGGCGCCGCAGCCAGGGCGGGACAGCGGCGGCTGAATCATGCCAGCGGACCCCTTCCGGCAGGGGGCCGGCCTTCGCCCGCGCTTCCGTGAGAGAAAGGCTGTTGCAGCACACCGTATAGGCCGTGCGCGGGCCGAACAGGTTCCAGGCACCCCAGACGGAAAGCCGCAGGGCCTCGAAGCCGCGCTCGCTGACATCGCCGACCGTCCAGCGGATGCCGAGCCTGCCGTCCTTCCCGTGCAAGCCGCTGTCCTCCCTATGCCGTTCCGGGCTGCAACAGCTTCCGCAACACCCACTGGCTGCCGGGAGCGGGAGGCGGGGAATCCGGCGGCGCCAGGGAGGCCATGGCCGCAGGAGGCAGATCGATCCTGCGATAGCCGCGGCGCTCATAGAGGCGCCGCGATCCGTCATCCTCCTTGTCCACTGTCACCTCCGCCCAGGCGCAGCCGCGCTCGCGCAGGACCTCTTCCGCTGCGCCGAGAAGGCGGCCGCCGATGCCACAGCCCTGCAGGCAGGGAAACACCCGCAAGGCCCAGATCACACCCAGGCGTTCCGTGGCATGGCGGCTGAGATCGATCCAGGCCTGCCCGGCGGCCATGCCGTTCACCTCCGCCACCAGCATCAGCGTGGCCTGCCCCCGCTCCTGCCGCGCGAAGATACGGTGGATCAGGTCGCGGTGCGCGGTGAACAGGCCCCACCATTCGAGCGCCGGCAGGTCGGCCTCGCGGCAGGGGCGGATGGCGGCCTGGACCGTGGCCTGGAACGGGGCGAAGGGATCGTCCATCAGTCGGGCGGGTCCTCCGGGGCGGGTTGGACAAGCCGGCGGAAGGTCGGGGCATCGCGCGCGCCCCAGCGATACTTGTAGGCCTCGCCGCCGCGCAGGAAGTCGAAGCTGGTGGCGCCTTCCGCCACGGCGTCGTGGACGGCGTGCTCGAGCGCCAGGGCACCTGGGCTGAGCGCTGCGAAGCGCGGGTCGAAGCCACTGAGATAGAAATAGACCCGCCGCGCCGCGATGCCAGGGCGGTCCGCCAGGGCGTAGAGCGTGGCGATGACGCGGCCCTCCAGCCGCAGGGCGTGCAGGCGGAGCGTGCCATTGGCCAGGAGGCCCGGCAGCGCCTCGCGATGCGCGGCCTGCACCGCCGGCTCGGCGAGGACGCCGCTTTCGCCCCGCTCGGCCCAGCGCGCGCGGTGCAGGTCGAGCTGTGCCTCGAAGAGATCGGCCAGGCTGGCGGCCGTCGCGCGTTCCCAATGCAGCCGGCCCTGCCGCTCCGCGCGGTGGCGGGCGGTGCGCAGGTTCTGCCACATCCGCGGTGGGATGGCCTCGATCGGCGCGTTGCGGCTTTGGGGAAGCGGCAGGAACGGGCAGGGGGCGCCCTCGGCCCGCTGGTCCTGCCAGCCGGGCGGTGCCTCTCCCGCCAGCAGGACCGCGCCCTCGCGCAGCTGCGGCCATTCGCAGGCATCCCAGCGCGCGCGCCGCGCGGCCAGGTGCCGGAAGGCGCAATCCATCACCACGGCCGCCTGCCCGGGCAGCGCCAGCGCATCGAGATAGTCGGTCGTGCCCATGCCAAGAGGGAAAACGAGGCGCCGCCCATCCGGTTGAGTGTGGATGTAGAGCGGCACCAAGCCGACCAGCGCCTCGGCCGGCGGCCTGCGGATGGCCAGGGTGAGCAATTCGCCCTCGCCGACATGCCGCCACCAGGGGATCAGCCATTCCGGCGACTGGAAAGGCGTCGCCTCGGGTGCCTGCCGCCACAGCGCCTGCCAGGCGGGCCGCAGCCGCTCCAGCGCGGCAGCATCGGTGATCGCCTCGGCCAGCAGCGGCGCGGCCTCAGGCGGAGAGGGCATGCGGCGGGTGCTCACGGATGAGCCGTCGATAAACCTCCAGGTAGCCCGCGACCATGACCTCGGCCGAGAAGCGTTGCCGGGCGGCGGCGCGGCAAGCCTCAGCCGCGATCCGGGGCGCGGCGCGGATCGCGGCGGCCAAGCCCTCCACGTCATCGGCGAGGAAGCCGGTGACGCCGTGCTCCACGATTTCGGGCAGGGCGCCGGAGGGCAGCGCCACCACCGGCGTGCCGCAGGCCAGGGCCTCCATGGCGACCAGCGAGCTGGTTTCCGGCGCGATGCTGGCCGAGATCAGGCAGCGGGCACCGCTGAGCAGCCGGCGCTTGCGCGCGAAGCCGACAGGGCCAAGGAAGCGGTGCGGTCCGACGGCGAGGCGAGGCGCGATTTCCTCCCGCCAGTAGCGCTCGTGCTCGGTATAGGGGAAGACTTCGCCGCAGAGCAGCACCGGCACGCCGGCGCGCGTGCCGGCATCGAGCGCCTGATGGAGGTTCTTCTCCGGGCAGATGCGGCCCATGGCGATGGCGTAGCCCCGGCGGGAGACGCGGGCCGCCAGCGCCTCCACCGGCACCCCGTTGCCGACCGGCGGCAGCAGCCGCTCCATCGGCGGGCAGGCGCGGCGCTGCGACCAGGAGACCGGGTTGAACCAGGTCTCCGGCCGGGCAGGGTGGAGCGCCTCCGGCGGATACCAGAAAGGCGGCAGGTGCAGCGTGACCAGCACGGGGACGCCCGGGGGCGGCAGGTAGGCGTCGAAGTCGAGGCCGTGCATGTGTACGAGGTCGGCGCCCTGGCGGACTGCCCGCTCCACATTCTCCCGGTGCATCGCCTGCGTGATGGCGCGGGCGGCGGCGTCGATCGGCCCCGGGCGTCGTGGGGTGGCCAGCAGGGTGCCGCTGGCGCGCGATCCCTCGCAGGCCACCAGGATGGAACGGTGCCCGAGGCGCGTCAGCGCGGCGTCGAGCTGCGCCGGGACCTGCTCCGCGCCGCCGACCGCATCCGGCCCGACCGGCGCGAAAGGAAACGCGACCTGGGCGATGGTGAGGCTCACAGCGCCCCCTGCAGGCCGAGGGCCGCGAGTGCCTGCTCCGCCAGGGCACGGAAGCGCGCACCGGTCATGCCCCAGGCGAAGCCCTCGTAGAAGAGCCGCCCGGGATGGGGCGGCGCGTCGAAGCGATAGGGGGGGGCGGCGCGCAGGGGTTCCGCCGCGCCGACCGGGAATTGCGCCAGGGTCTGCCGCTGGCTGGCGAAGCAGGCGAGCATCCGGCGCTTGCGCTCGCGCGCGGCCGCATCCAGCGGCGCCATCACCGGCACGCAACCATCGGCCGGCAGGAACTGGCCGACGGCGATGCCCTGCGGCCCGGCATGGTAGGAGGCCATTTCGACCAGCGCGGGAGCGGGATCGCCGTCGCGGCGCAGCAGCGCGCATGCGGCGTGCACGGCGCAGGCGGTGGCGTCGTGGTCCGGGTGGCCGCCCTCATAGGGATGGGTGACCACCACTGCCGGCTGCCGCTCGCGAAGGATCGTGGCCAGGGCGGGAATGATGGCCGCCAGTCGCAGGCTGGCCTCCTGGTCGGCGATGTCGAGGGTCTGCGTCCAGACCCGCTGCACGCCGCCCGTGCGCAGCGCGGCGGCCAGTTCCTCGCGCCGCGCCGCCGCGTAGTCGCGCAGGCTGCGGAAGCCATGCGCCGCTGCATCCTGCCCATCGCGCGGGGCGCCGTCGGTGACGTGCAGCAGGGAGAGCGCGCGCAGGCGCGGCAACTGGCCGCCAAGCCCGATCACCTCGTCATCCGGATGCGCGGCGACGATCAGCACCGGCGTGTCGCTCGGTGCCTCCCCCTCGGCCATCCCGGCCAGGAAGCGGCTGGCCGCACGATCCTGCATGCGACCTTACCCGCCGCCGCCCGCCAGATCGGCCCGCCGCTCCGGCAGGATGGCGGCGCCGTCCATTCGGCCCGGCTGGTCCGGGCGCAGCGCGGCGCCGCGCAGCATCGCGCGTTGCTGCAGCACGCGGAAGGGCAAGGCGACCTCGCGCCCGCCCTTTGGGCGCGTTTCGAGCAGTTCGAGGGCCTGACGATAGCCGTGCAGCGTGCCGACATCGGCATAGGCTTCCCCGGCCCGCAGGCCGCGCGCTGTGCCGCCCTGGGCGAGATAGGCATTGACCAGGGTGCCGATGTATTCGTCCCCGCGCCCTGGCGCCTGCCAGAGCGCATGCAGTGCGTGCAGCACATGGCCGGGCATGCGGAAGGCGCCCCAGACCCAATGCGAGCGGGCGTCGCGCGCCTTCACCTGGATCTCCGTGACGCGTCCTTCGGCATCCGTCACCACGGCGTCGAAATGCTCGGGCTGCTCGACAGGAAAGAGGAGGAAGGAAAGCTCCTCCGCCGGCAGCAGCGCGAGACCGTTGCGCGGAAACCAGACCGTATCGGGCAGGCCGACCAGAACCGGCTCCTCGGCGGAAATGAAGGGAGCGGCACGGAAGATTGCGTCGCAGAGCCCGCCGGGTTCGGGCTGCACCACATAGGCGATGCGGGCCGGGCCGATGCTGGCGCCATAGTAGTTGATGATGTCGCTCTTTCCAGGAGCGATGACGAAGCAGATCTTGTCGGCGCCGGCGGCGATCATGCGCTCGATCAGGTGCTCGCTGACGGCGCGCGGGCGCTCCACGCCGTCCTCGATTCGGCTGCCCACCGGCAGCAGTTCCTTCGAGAAGGCCAGCGGCTGGATGCGGCTGCCGAGGCCCGCGGCCGGGATGATGCCCCACATGGCTCAAGCCTCCTCGGCCAGGGCGTCGGGCTCCGGGGCGGAAACCAGCGCCAGGGCCGCTTCCAGGTCGCGCGCGCGGTGGTCGGCGGTGTGCTCCTCCAGCGTGCGCTGCCGAGCGCGCGCAGCCATGCGGCGGATCTCACCTTCCCCGAAGGCAAGCGCCGCCATCGCCTCCTCCGTCGTGTTGGCGACGAGGATCTCGCTGCCCGGCGCATAGAAGCCATCGAGCCCTTCCCACCCGTCGCTGAGCACCAGCGCGCCGCAGGCCGCGGCCTCGAAGAGGCGGCCGGAGGGGCAATAGCCCATCTCCGCCATGGCCTGGCGGGTGATGTTCAGCGTCAGGCGCGCGGAGGAAAAGAAGGCGGGATGCTCTGCCGGTGGCAGGTGTCGGACGAAGAAGATGTTGTCCGACCACGGGAAGTCCGCCGGGTACTGCGCCCCGCCGATGACGAAGCGCCGCTCCGGCATTTGTCGCGCGGGCCGTACCAGGAGGGCCTCCAGGCTGGCCTGACGATCGGCCGCATAGGTGCCGAGATAGGACAGATCGGCCTGGTAGGCCGCGGCCGGCGCGGTCGGCTGATGCGCCTCGGGATCGACGCTGCCATAGAGCGGCGCCACGCGGCGCGCGCCGAGCAGCGTACGCAGTCGCGTCAGCGCGGCGCCGCCGGTGTAGCTGAGCACGAGATCGAAGCTGCCCAGCCCTTGCGGCGGCAGGTAGCCGACCGGCTCGCCCGCCGCCAGCCGGGCCAGGGTGACAGGCGTGTCCAGGTCATAGAAGACGCGCGCCTCCGCCGGCGAGCGCGCCACCAGTTCGGAGGCCGCGATGCCGTCCGGACAGTAGGAGGTGACCATGCCGACCTCGGCATCGGCAAGGTGCCGTTCGGCGAGGGGCCGCACCGCCTGCCAGTCGGGATAAAGGATGAGCTCGACGCCGGGCAATTCCGTCAGGTCGCGCGACTCGGCATACCAGGGCACATCCTTCTCGAAGAAGACGATGCGGTGCCCACGGCGCACCAGCGCCTTGCACAGTGCGCGCCAGAGCGTCGCATGGCCATTTCCCCAGGACGAGGAGATCGTGAGGCCAAAGACGACAAGCTTCATGCATCGCAATCCGTCGTGCTGGGAACGAAGTGAACCAATCCAGAGTTCCACAGTTTCGGAAGGCCTGTAACGGCAAGGAAACGTGAGAAGCCGTTACGCCGCCTCCATGCTGTTCCGGCGTGCCGCCCGCGCGGGAACTCTCGCGGCGGCGTGCGGTTTAGAGCAGGCATGGACACTGCAGCGGGAGAAGACCATGGCTGAGGTCACCACCGACCATGCCACCATCCGCAAATGGGCCGAGGCGCATGGCGGCAAGCCGGCGGCCGTCGATCGTACCCACAAGGGCGGCGACACCGGCATCATCCGCATCATGTTCCCGAAATCGAAGCAGTCGGAGCATGATGCGCTCGTCGAGATCTCCTGGGACGAGTTCTTCCGGCAGTTCGACGAGAGCAAGCTCGCCCTGCTCTACGAGAAGGACGGGCTGTTCAACAAGATCGTCGGGCGCGACACGATGGAGAAGCGCGAGCACGGCGACCATCACGCCTCCCGCCACGAGAGGTAGTCTCCGCGTCGCGTCCCGGCCTGAAGCTCCGGAAAGGCTTTTCGCTTTTCCGGCGTTTCGCGCGTCCGCCGGGTTATGCCTCAGGCGCCCGGCAGGGCGGCCGGGACCTGCGCCGGCTCCACGAGCGCGCGCAGCTGTGCCTCGTCCAGCGTCTCGCGCTCCAGCAGCGCCTGCGCCGTGCGCTCCAGCGTCTCGCGCCGCTCCTTGAGCAGGGTCACGGTGCGGTCGAAGGCGCGCTGCACGATGTCATGCACCTCCTCGTCCACGGCGGCCGCCGTCTCGTCCGAATAGGCGCGCTCCTGCGCCCCGCCCATCAGCGGGTTGGGGCTGAGGAAGGAACGGCCATCCTTCTCCAGCGAGACATGGCCGATGCGCTTCGTCATGCCATAGCGCGTCACCATGGAGCGGGCGATGTCGGTCACGCGCGCCAGATCGTCCGCGGCGCCGGTGGAAAGATGGCCGAAGACGATCCATTCCGCCGCGCGCCCGCCGAGCAGGACGAGCATCTTGTTCTCCAGCTCCGCCTGCGTCATCAGGAAGCGGTCCTCGGTGGGGCGCTGGATGGTGTAGCCGAGGGCCCCCACGCCCCGCGGGATGATGGACACCTTGTGCACGGGGTCGGAGCCCGGCGTCGCCAGCGCCGCCAGCGCATGGCCCATCTCGTGGTAGGCGACGATCTCCCGCTCGCGCGGATTGAGCAGGCGGTTGCGCTTCTCCAGCCCGGCGATGATTCGCTCCACCGCATTGTTGAAATCGGCGAGGCTCACGGCGCCCGCCCGCCGGCGGGTCGCCAGCAGTGCCGCCTCGTTCACCAGGTTCGCCAGGTCGGCGCCGGTGAAGCCAGGGGTGAGGGCCGCGATCTTCTCCGCATCGACCGTCTGGTCTAGATGCACCTTGCGCAGATGGACCTTCAGGATGTCGATGCGCCCCTTCTTGTCCGGCCGGTCCACCAGGACCTGGCGGTCGAAGCGGCCGGCGCGCAGCAGGGCGGGGTCCAGGATCTCGGGCCGGTTGGTGGCGGCGAGCAGCACCAGGCCGGTGGAGGAATCGAAGCCGTCCAGCTCGACCAGGAGCTGGTTCAGCGTCTGTTCCTTCTCGTCATTGGCCCCGGCGAGGCCGCCGATGCCGCGGGCGCGGCCCATGGCGTCCAGCTCGTCGATGAAGATGATGGCGGGCGCCTTCTCGCGCGCCTGGGCGAAGAGGTCGCGCACGCGGGCGGCGCCGACGCCCACGAACATCTCGACGAACTCGGAGCCGGAGATGGAGAAGAAGGGCACCTTGGCCTCGCCGGCCACCGCCTTGGCCAGCAGCGTCTTGCCGGTGCCGGGTGGGCCGACCAGCAGCACGCCCTTCGGCATCCGCCCCCCGAGCCGCCCGTATTCCTTGGGCGAGCGCAGGAAGTCCACTACCTCGCGCAGCTCGTCCTTCGCCTCGTCCACGCCGGCGACGTCATCGAAGCGGACGCGGGTGTCGTTCTCGACATAGATCTTGGCCTTGCTGCGGCCGACCTGCATCAGCCCGCCCATGCCGCGCCCCATGCGCCGCAGCATGAACATCCAGATGCCGATGAACAGCGCCATCGGCACGATCCAGGAAAGCAGGTCGCGCAGCAGGGTACTCTCGACCTGCCCCGTGTACTGCACGTTGTAGCGCTGCAGCTCCTGCGCGAATTCGGGATCCACGCGGGTGGTGGTGAAGCGCGTCTCGCCGCCGGGCAGCGGCTCCTTCAGCCGGCCCTGGATGAAGCGGTCGGAGATGCCGATCTCGGCCACCTTGTTGTCATGCAGCAGCTGCTGGAACTGGCTGTAGGGGATTGAGGCGATCCCCTGCTGCGTGGCGAGGAAGTACTGGATCAGCAGCACGCCCAGGAGGGCGGCGATCCAGTAGCTCAGGTTGAACCGGGCATGCGGCTTCATGACTGCTCCCTGGGCTGCCCCCTGGCGTGGCGGGTCGGTCTCGCTCTGCGCGCGCGGCGACGGCAGGAGCCACGGCTGCGCCGCCCATGTCCGGCAAACGGCCGAGCGCCGGGGATGTTGCACAGGGGATGTTGCAGGGGGCCGGGAGATAATGCCCCCGCGGCGCCCGCACAGCGATGTGACGGTCCCGCCTGCAACGGCTCCTACCGCCGGGCCCTTGTCTTCCGGTGGTTTGCTGCCCCGAACGGAGGCGGAGGAGAGACGAATGGGCAATGACAAGCGCTTCGAGACGGCCCGCCCCAGCAATGTCGGGCCGCATGGCGTGAACAAGGACCAGGCCGACCCGGATGCGCCGCGTCCGGTGCCGGAGAAGATGTACAACAACGAGGTGGGCGGTCAGGCCGCCGTCGTGGGCCCCAAGGGCGGCAAGAAGCAGGCGCAGGAGCCGGTCAAGAAGGGCTGAGCCGAAGCCCGTGTCAGGGCGCTTCGTCGGTTGGCTGTTGCATCCAGCCGACCGCGCGCGGCTGCTTTCCGCTATTCCCCCGGCCTATCCGCGCGTCATGGCCCATCATGTGACGCTGCGCTTCGGGGTCGGGGCGGGCTTTCCGCTACCAGTGGAGCAGGAAGGCGTCGTTATCGGCCTCAGCGATGACGGGGCGGGATTACAGGCCCTCGTGGTGGAGATCGGCGGCACCACGCGCCGGCCGGACGGCTCGGTCTATCACATCACCTGGTCGCTCGGCCCGGGCCGCCAGCCCGTGGAAAGCAATGCCGTGCTGCGCAAGCATGGCTGGACCGCGGTGGAGCGGCAGCCGGTCCGCCTGGAGCCGCGGCTTTTCCCCCGAGGGGCCGCTCAGTCCCGGGCCTCCCCCGTGAAGCCGAGCCGTCGCAGGGCGGCGATGGAGCGGTGGGCCGAGAGATGATGAATGAAGGTGCCGCCCTTCCGCTCCCATCCCTCCCGGGTCGAAACCCGGTCATCCACCAGCACGCAGCCGGGGCCCGACCAGCGGGGCTTCTCCCGGCTCATGCAGGTGATCACCGGAACATCCGCGCCCAGCATCCGCGCCACCCAGCGCCGCTTCTGCTCCGGCGCCCAGGCACCCAGGGGCAGGCCGGTCAGAATGGTAGGCCGGTGCGGTGCACAGAAGCGCCAGAGCGCCTCCGCATCGGCCATGAACTCCAGCGTCTCGAAGAAGCGCGGCGCCTGCGCGAGGGCGGACCACATCGCCTTGACCGATAGCTCCTCCGGCCGCTTGCCGGTCACCGCCTTCACACCACGGTCGAAATCGGCCAGCACACCGTCGAGATCGAGGAAAAGGCCGGTCATCGTCGGGTGAATGCCTCCACGGAGAAAGGCTGGGGGAATGAATTCCCCCAGGCCCCCTTCTTTTTTCTTCGAGTTTCCCGCGCTGGCGGAAAGCGCGGCGCCAAACTGACAGAAAGAAGATGGGGGTCGGGGGGAATTCCTTCCCCCCGATCTTTTTCAGTCGTCCGGCGCGCCCCGCACCTTGTCGGAGACGCCGGGCGGATTGGGATAGAGGTCGGAGGGTACCTTGGCGTCCGGGTTTGTGGTGGTGTCGCCCTGCTGTACCTGCGCGGCGGTGCGCTTGCTCTCCGGGTCGGCGCTGTTCATGCGCGCGGCGCTGCCGGTCGGTGCCGGCTTCTTCTGGGCCATGCTCGTTCCGCCCTTTCCTGCTGCGTCTTGAGGGGAAAGCGGCGGATGCGGGCCGGGGTTTCCGGCCCGCCCGGATTCAGGCGGCCTTCGCCCGGAGGAAGGGATAATCCGTATAGCCCGCGGCGCCTTCGGCATAGAGGGTGGCGGTGTCCACCTCGTTCAGCGGCGCGCCCTCGCGCAGGCGGTGCGGCAGGTCGGGATTGGCGATGAACTTCAGCCCGAAGCCGATCGCATCCGACCGGCCCGCCACCACATCCGCCGCGGCCTCCTCCGGCGAGAAGCGCTCATTGGCGATGAAGGGGCCGCCGAAGGCCGCCTTGAGCTGCGGTCCGATGCGGTCCGGCCCCAGGTGCTCCCGGGCGAAGAGGAAGGCAATCTTGCGCCGCCCCAGTTCACGCGCCACGTAGGAGAAGGTGCCGGGGAGATCGCTGTCCCCCATCGTGTGGGAATCGGCGCGCGGCGCCAGATGCATGCCGACGCGGTCGGCGCCCCAGACGCTGATGGCGGCGTCGGTCACCTCCAGCAGTAGGCGGGCACGGTTCTCCACCGGGCCGCCATAGGCGTCGGTGCGATGATTGGTGGAGTCCTGCAGGAACTGGTCGAGCAGATAGCCGTTGGCGCCATGGATCTCCACGCCGTCGAAGCCGGCCCGCTGCGCGTTCTCGGCGCCCTTGCGGAAGGCGGCGATGATGCCGGGGATTTCCTCGACCTCCAGCGCGCGCGGCGTGACATAGGGGCGCTGCGGCCGCACCAGGCTGACATGGCCCTGCGCGGCAATGGCACTCGGCGCCACCGGCAGGGCGCCGTCCAGGTACATGGGGTCGGAGATGCGCCCGACATGCCAGAGCTGCAGCATGATGCGGCCGCCGGCGGCATGCACTGCCTCGGTGATGGCCTTCCAGCCCTCCACCTGCTCCTCCGACCAGATGCCGGGGGTGCGGGGATAGCCCACGCCCATGGGGGTGACGGAGGTTGCCTCCGAGAGGATCAGGCCGGCGGAGGCGCGCTGGACGTAGTAGTCCCGCATCAGCGGCGTCGGCACGCGGCCGTCCGGCGTGGCGCGGGTGCGGGTCAGCGGCGCCATGATGATCCGGTTGGGCAGGTCCAGCGCCCCCATCCGGATAGGGTCGAACAAGCTTGCCATCGGGTACAATTCTCCTGGGATCTGGAACCGGCGCATCGCGTCGGGCTTTGTTCGAAGAATATCGAATGACCAAGGTGTGGGAGGGAGGAGTCGGAAATGCAAGAGCACTACCCGCACCCGGAGATCGCCGATGTGCAGCTCGGCGAGGTGCTGCAAGCCTTGAGCGACCCGCTGCGGCTACGGATCGTGGCGGCGCTGGCGCAGGGCGACGAACGCGGCTGGGGCGAGTTCGACGCGCCGGTGGCGCCTTCCACCCTGTCGCACCACATGAAGGTGCTGCGGCAGGCGGGGCTGGTGACGCACCGGCGGGAGGGTACGCGCTGCATCGTCGCCTTGCGGCCGGATCTGGAGGAGCGCTTCCCCGGCCTGCTCGGGGCGGTGCTGCGCCTGACCCCGGCCGAGCAGGGTGCGAAATGACGGAGGCCGGCAGGGCCGGGAGAAGGGGCGCCCCAGCCCTTTCCCGAAAGCCGGAGGGCGTCAGCCCGGCGGCGCGCCCAGTGCCACGGCGGTCACGCTGTTGAAGGGGGAGCCGTCCACCAGCTTGGTGCTGGTGACGAGATAGACCAGCACGCGCTTCTCCGTGTCGAGGATGCGCGTCACCGTCAGGGCCTTGAACAGCGGCGAGGAGGATTGCCGGAACACCGACTCCGTCTGCGGCAGCCCGTTCGGCACCGTCACCGGCCCGGTGGCGCGGCAGGCGATGCTGAAGCGGGAGGGATCCTCCGCCAGCCCCACCCAGCCGGACAGCCCGCCCGTGTCGGCCCGCGAGACATAGCAGGAGACGTTCGGCACGCGCGGGTCGTCATAGCGCTCGACCACCACCTTGTCGTTGGGCCCGATCATGCGGAAGGTGGTGCTCACCTCGCCCACCCGCGTCTGTGCCGGGGCCACCCCGGGCAGGCCGAGCGCCAGCACTCCGGCGGCCAGCCAGCGCCAGGTTCTAAACTTCATCATCGCCGCCTACTCCCTCCATCGGACCCTGCAGGGCATAGGTTTGTGGCCGCCCTCCCTCTGGCAAGCGGAGGGCCGTCCTGCCACGGCCGCACGGCCCCGCCACAGTTTGATACGCCGCGCCGCGAAAAGCGCGCTATGCTCGCGCGACATGCAGTTTCTGACCGATTTCGCCGACCAGGCCGTAATCCTCCCGGCAGTGTTGGCGTTGATCCTCACCCTGCTCGCCACCGACTGGCGGCGGGGTGCGCTCTGCTGGAGTCTAGTGACGGTCTCCACCCTCGGCCTCATGCTCGTACTGAAGCTGGCGGCCTTCCTCTTCCCCGGCTTTTTCGGCGCCTTCGACCTGCGCAGCCCGAGCGGCCATGTCGCTGCGGGTGCCATCCTCTATGGCGGGCTGGCGGCGCTGCTGCTGCGGCGGCGCACCCTGGCCCTGCTGATCGCCGCCGGGGTGATTTTGCTGCTGGCGGCGAGCCGGCTCGTCCTGCGCTACCATAACCTGCCGGAGGTGATGGTGGGCGGCGCGGTCGGCTTGGCCGGCGTGCTGACACTGCTCTGGCTGACGCCGCCGGCGCCGCGCACGGTCTCGCGCTTCGCCCTGGCCATGGTGGTGCTGGTGGTGGTGGGACTGATGCATGGCGAGCGGCTGAGTGCCGAGACGGTCATCCAACACACCGCCCACCGCCTGGCGAGACTGCTGTAGGCAACCAATCCTGACGGATAGAAAAAGATGGAGGCCAAACGGGGAATCCTGGAGGGGGGATTCGGGCCTGCGCTCAAATGGATGAGGGGCGGAACCGGGGGAGAAGGAATTCTCCCCCGGGCCCCCTCTTCTTTCTTTTCTGTCAGTTTGTGTCGCGCAGGCGGGGAGCGCTTGCGCCGAGGCTGAAGCAGCCCCGGCGACTGCGGTGGAGGTGTCGCCCTTGCCACCGGCGCGACCAAAAACTGGCAGAAAAAGGAGGGGGTATGGGGGAGTTCACTCCCCCAAGCTTCCCTTCAGCAGACGAAGTCGCTCGGCGGCACGCCCTCCCCCTTGGCGAAGCGCGCGATGTTGCCGAACATCTGGTTGATCGTCTTCTCGAAGTTATCCGCCGCCATGGCGGCGAGGTGCGGTGTGGCCACCACATTGTCCAACCCCAGCAGCGGGTGATTGGCCGGCGGCGGCTCGACCTCATAGACATCCGTGGCGGCGCCGAGGATCTCCCGCGCGCGCAGGGCGTCGGCGAGGTCCTGCTCATTCACCACGCCGCCGCGCGCGACGTTGATCAGCACGGCGCTGGGCTTCATCGTCCGCAGTGCGGCGCGGTCGATCAGGCCCTGGGTCTGCGGCGTCAGCGGGCAATGCAGCGAGACGATATCGGATTCCTTCAGCAGCTCCGGAACACTGGCATAGGTCACGCCGAGCGCCTTCTCCTCCGCCGCGTCCAGGGGCCTGGTCTTGTTGTAGAGGATGCGGCCGCTGAAGGGCGCCAGCAGCTTTGCCACGTTCTTGCCGATGGCGCCGAAGCCGATGAGGCCGACCGTCTTGCCCGAGAGCATGAAGCTCGGCTTGGGCAGGGAGGTGTTGCGCCATTCGCCGCCACGCAGCGAGGCATGGCCCCAGGCCAGGTTGCGCAGCAGCGCGATCATCAGCCCGAGCGTGAACTCGGCTACCGGCATGGCATTGCTGCCGGTGGTGCGCGCCACCGTCACGCCCTGGGCGCGCGCTGCCTCCAGGTCGAAATTGTCCACGCCGACACCCCATTTGTGCAGCAGCCGGGCACGCGGCGCGGCGCGCAGCAACTCGGCATCCACGGGGATCTGGCCGGAGACGATGAAATCGGCATCGGCGACAATCGCGAGCAGATGCGCGCGGTCGCGCCCCTCGGCGTGCTCCAGGGACAGGCCAGGTGGCAACAGCCCCCGCATGCGGCGTGCGGTTTCCGCGGTGATGGGGTCGAGCACGACGATCTTGCTGGTCATCCCTGGGCCAAGTCCTGGTTGCGGTCTGCGGAGTGGCGGCGCGCTGCGCCGTGCGCAGCCTGGGTGCAAATCCCGCGCGCCGCAAGCCGTTCCTCCCCGGTTGCCGGCCGCCCCGGCCCTGTCCATGATGCTCAGCCTCGGAGAACAGGGGGCTTCAGACATGATCCGTTGGAAAGAGGCGCTGCTCGGCCTCGCCGGGCTCGCCGCCACCGCCCTCCCGGCCGCAGCGCAGGGCGGCAATCCACTGACCCTGATGGCCTATGCCGGCATCTTCCGCGAGAATTACGCGGACACCGTGGTCAAGCCCTTCGAATCCGCCAATGGCGCGCAGGTCCAGTACTTCGAGGGCGGCACCAGCTCGCAAATGCTGGGCGTGCTGCGCGCGCAGAAGGCCGACCCGCAGGTGGATGTCGTGATCATGGACGTCACCACCGCCGCCCTGGCCTGCGCCGAGGGGCTGGTGGAGAAGCTCTCGCCCGACACCCTGGCGGTGCTGAACGAGCTGGACCCCCTGGCGCGCCAGGCGGGCGGCGAGTGCGGCCCCGGCGTCACCTTCGACCATCTGGTGATGGTCTATGACAGCCAGGCGGTGAAGCCGCCGCCGACCCGCTTCGAGGCGATGGCCGATCGGGCGCAGAAGGGCGCCGTGGGCCTTGCCGCGCCGCCGAACATCCAGGGTCTCGCCATCACCGCCATCCTGGCCAAGGCGCATGGCAGGGACTGGAAGGACATCTCGGCCGCCCTGCCGACATTGAAGGCGATGGCGGCCAATACGCAGACCTTCGACCCGAAGCCCGATGGCTACAGCATGATCCTGAACGACCAGATCCGCTTCGCCACCGGCTGGAACGCGCGCGCGCAGCTCTACCACGACCAGTCCAAGGGCCGCCTCGGCGTGGTGCTGCCGGAGGAGGGCACGGTGTTCCAGATCAACACCATCAACCTCGTCGCCAACAGCAAGCACCGCGATGCGGCATTGGCCTTCATCAAGCACGCGCTCTCGACGCCGGCCCAGAAGGCCTTCACCGAGCGGATGTTCTACGGCCCCACCAACACCACGGCGCAGATCTCGCCGGAGGCGATGCAGCGCACGGCGCTTGCGCCCGAAGCCCGCGCGCGCGTCATCGGCCTGGACTGGAACGAGATGCTGACGCTGCGGGATTCCTGGAACCAACGCTGGCGCCGCGAGGTGATCTCGGCCGCGCCACGATGAGCGATGCGGCGCCGCACCTGCGGCTGGAACGCCTGACCCGCCACTATGCCGGGGCGCCCGCCCCGGCGGTGGATACCATCTCGCTGGACCTGCCGCGCGGCGCCCTGCTGGCGCTGCTCGGCCCCTCCGGCTGCGGCAAGACCACCACGTTGCGCATGATTGCCGGGCTGGAACGGCCGGATGGCGGCCGCATCCTGGTCGGCGGGCAGGATGTCACGGCGCTGCCGCCGCACAGGCGGCAGATGGGCGTGGTGTTCCAGTCCTACGCGCTGTTTCCGCATATGACGGCGGCGGGCAACACCGCCTTCGGGCTGGAGATGCGTGGCCTCGGCCGTGCCGAGCGGGCGCGCCGCGCCCAGGTGGCGCTGGAGATGGTCGGCCTCGGCGCGCTGGCCGGGCGCAAGCCGCGGCAGCTTTCCGGCGGCCAGCAGCAGCGGGTGGCGCTAGCGCGCGCGCTAGCCATCGAGCCGGAGCTACTGCTGCTGGACGAGCCGCTTTCGGCGCTGGACGCCAAGCTGCGCGAAGGCGTGCGGGACGAGATCCGTGCCCTGCAGCAGCGCCTCGGCACCACCACCGTCTTCGTCACGCATGACCAGACCGAGGCGCTCGCCATGGCCGACCTCGTGGCGGTGATGGATGCCGGCCGGGTGGAGCAGCTCGCCCCGCCGGAGGAGGTCTTCGAGCGGCCGGCGACGCGTTTCGTCGCCACCTTCGTCGGCCGCGCGGCGCGGCTCAAGGGCATGCTGGAGCCGGGCGGCGTGCTCCGCTGCGGCGGTCTCGCGCTGCGCAGCACCGCCGACCTCGCGCCCGGCCCGGCGGAAGCCTTCCTGCGCCCGCATCGTGTCCGGCTGCTGGCCCCCACAGAGGCGCCGCCGCCCGGCTTCGACAACCTGCTCGACGCCACCCTCGCGCGCCGCGTCTATACCGGCGAGGTGATCGCGCTGGAGACCGAGACGGGCGCCGGGCCGGTCATGGCGGAGCTGCATGCCGGCGCCGACGAGGCCTGGCGCGGCCTCGCCCCCGGTGCGCCGCTGCGCCTCGCCTTCCGCGCCGCCGATCTCGCGGTCTTCCCGGCATCATGATCGGCTGGCTGCTCGCCGCGCCCGCACTCGCCGTGCTGGCACTCGCCTTCGTCTGGCCGATGGCGGGGCTGTTCCGCATCAGCCTGAACCGCACCACCGAGACCGGCGCGATGGAGACCGCGCTGACCACCGAGAGCTATGCCAAGCTGCTCGGCGACGCCTTCATCCGCGAGCTGGTCTGGAACACCCTGCTGCTGGCCGGCAGTTCCGCCGCCATCGCCGTGGCGCTGGCCCTGCCGGTGGCGCTGATGGTGCGCGCCGCCTCGCCGCGCTGGCGCGGGCCGCTGGCGCTGATGGCGATCGCCCCATTGCTGGTCTCCGGCACGGCGCGGCTGATCGGCTGGATGGCCATTCTCGGCGATAACGGGCTGATCAACGCCGTGCTGATGGGCCTCGGCCTGCGCGACACGCCCTATCCGCTGATCAACAACTGGACGGGCGTGCGCATCGGCCTCATCGAGAGCCTGATGCCCTATGCCGTGCTGGTGCTGATCGCCGGGCTGGGCCGGCTCGACCCGCGGCTGGAGGAGGCGGCGGCGACGCTCGGCGCCGGGCGGCTGCGCACCTTCCTGCGCGTGACGCTGCCGCTGGCCGCGCCGGCACTGCTGGCGGCCTGGCTGCTGACGCTGGTGCTCGGCATCTCCGCCTTCATCACGCCGCGGCTGATGGGCGGCGGGCGCGTCTTCGTGCTGGCCACCGAGATCTACGACCAGGCGCTGGAATATGTGGACTGGCCGGCCGCCTCGGCGCTGGCGATGCTGCTGCTCGGCGGCCTGCTGCTGCTGATGCTGCTGCGCGCCGCCGTCGCCCGGCTGGGGAGGCAGCGCGCATGAGGCCGAGCTGGATGCTGCGCCTCTTCGCCGCGCTGGGCCTGCTGGTGCTGCTGGCGCCGGGGCTGCTGGTGCTGGTCGTCAGCTTCAGCGCCGGCGACTTCCTCACCTTCCCGCCACCCGGCTTCTCGCTGCGCTGGTACCAGGCGCTGTTCACCCATCCCGGGTTGATGGCGGCGCTCGGCACCAGCGCCATGCTGGCCGCGCTGGTGTCGGTGCTGGCGCTGCTGCTCGGCGCACCGGCGGCCTATGCCATCGCCCGGCTGGACTTCCCGGGGCGCGACGTGCTCGCCACCTTGCTGATGGCGCCGTTGCTGCTGCCCACCCTCGTGCTCGGCCTCGGCTTGCTGCTGGTGCTGCAGCCGCTCGGCCTCGTCGCCACCTGGCCGGGCCTGATGCTCGGGCACAGCCTGGTCGCCATCCCCTTCGCCGTGCGGATCATGACCACCGCCTTCGCCGCCGTGCCGAAGGAACTGGAGGCCGCCGCCTGGACGCTCGGCGCCACGCCGCTGCGCGCCGCGTTGCGCATCACCCTGCCGAACGCGGCGCCCGGCGCCATCGCCGCCGGGGTGCTCACCTTCCTCGTCAGCTTCGACGAGACGGTGATCAGCCTTTTCCTGGTGGGGCCGCGCCTGACCACCCTGCCGGTGGAGATGTTCCGCTACGCCGAGCGCACCACCGACCCGCTGATCGCCGCCCTGGCGATGAGCCTGATCGCCTTCGCCCTGCTCATGGTCGCCGTTGTCGAGCGGCTGATGGGCTTCACCCGTGCCATGGGACGTGACTGATGCCGAAATACGTTGTCGAGCCGATGCCCGCGCCGATCAGCGCCGAGGTCATCGCCCTGCTGGAGCAGACCGAGACCGCGACCGTCGGCCACTGGCGCCACTGGGGCTTCGTGGACCGCCGCATCCAGGGCTTGCTGCGCAAGCGCGTGGCCGGCACGGCGGTCACCCTGCAGATTCCCGGCCCGGATTCCACCCTGCTGCACCATGCGCTCGGCCTGCTGCGGCCGGGGGACATCCTGGTGGTGGACCGGCTGGGCGATGACCGCCATGCCTGCTGGGGCGGCGGCGTGACGGTCGGCGCCAAGGCCGCCGGCGCCAAGGCCGGCGTGGTAGACGGGCCCTGCACGGATATCGAGGAGGTCGAGGCCTCCGACTTCCCGCTCTGGTGCCGCGGCCTCGCGCCGATCACCACGCGCATCTACGATCTGGGCGGGCGGCTGAACGTGCCGGTGGCCATTGGCGGCACCGTGGTGATGCCGGGCGACGCCGTGCTCTGCGACGAGAGCGGCGTGCTGGTGCTGCCCCCGGGCGAGGCCGAATCCGAGGCGCGCACAGCCATCGCGCGGCAGGAACGCGGCCTCGGCAACCAGGAGAAGGTCGCCAAAGGGGCGAAGCTCGGGGATCTCTCGGGCGCCAGCGCGAAGGTGCAGGCGGGACTGTCCTGAGATCCGGCAGAGGGCGGAACCGGGGGAGAATGAATTCTCCCCCGGACCCCCTCTTCTTTTTTTCTGTCAGTTTTTGCCGCGCGGGTGGAAAGCGCCCGCGCCGGGGCTGAAACAGCCCCGGCGACTGTAATCGGGAACGGCCTTGGCTACGGGCGCGAGCAAAAAACTTGCAGAAAAAAGATGGGGGTCCGGGGGAATTCCTTCCCCCGGACTTTTTTTACGCCGCGTTCCGCCGGCGCAGCGCGATGGCCTGCCGTGCCAGTTGCAGCACCGCCGCCCGCGCCACCACCGTGTCGGGGATGGGCCGGTTGGCGGAGCCGGATTTTCCCTGCTTCTCCGCCTCCAGCAGCGCCGCCCCCGCTGCCGCCAGCAGCTCCGGGTTCCAGAGGCGCAGCGCCTGCTCGAAGCCCGGCTTCAGCCGGAAGAAAACGGGCGGCCGCAGTGCCTCCAGCGCGCCGGAGGCGGATTGCCCGGCGGCCATGCCCAGCGCGGCCAGATGGAGTCGCTGCACGTGCCGCAGGGCTGCGCGCAACACCATGATCGGACTGGCGCCCTCGGCGAAGGCGGCGCCCAGCGCCCGGTCAGCGGTGGAGACGTCGCCGGCCGTGGCGGCCACCAGCGCCTCGTCGAGGTCGAGCGCCGAGCCGTCCCCAGCGCAGGCCATGACGTCCTCCTCCGAGAGGCGGCCGCCGGCGCCGGCATAGAGGGCCAGCTTCTCCACTTCCCGGCGCAACAGCATGCGGTCCTCGCCGAGGCGGGCGGCCAGCCATTCCAGCGCCGCCGGCTCGGCCGTGATGCCCTCGGCCTGGAGCATCCGGGCGATGCTGCCGGCCAGCTCCGCCCCGCGCTCGCGATAGCAGGGGATGACAGCGGCATCCGGCGACGGCTCCAGCAAGGTGCGCAGCTTGGCGCGGGCGGGCAACTCGCCGGCCTCCAGCACCAGCAGAGCCTCGCCCGGGCCGGCCAGCGCCTCCTTCACGGCGGGGGCGAGGCTGTCGGCGGCATCCCGCACCCGCACCAGGCGGCGGCCGCCGGTCATGGCAAGGGCGGCCATCTCGCTGGAGAGGGCGCCGGGCTTCGCTGCCGCCTCGCGCGGCAGGTCGGCGAGGCGGAACGGATCATCGCCGCCGATGACGGATTGCTGCAGCGCCTCGGCGCGCTCGCGGACCAGCCCGGCATCGTCGCCGTGCAGCAGCACCACGCGGCAGGCGCCGGGCTGGGCCAGGAAGGCGGCGATGCGGCGCTGGTCGAGCTTGGCCACGGAAGGTGCGGTCCTCGTCGGCGGTGCCGGACGGGTTCAGGCTTTCTGCTGCTGGCGCAGCTGGACGGACAGGCGGAGCACGACGTCGTCCGCCAATTGCCGGATCAGCCGCTGCACGGTGGCGTCGCGGGCGAAATCGGCGGCGAAGAACTGGTTGTCCGGCACGTCGAAGGCATCGAAGCTGCGCTCCACCCCCTGCAAGGTCGGGGCGGGCGGCGTGGCCAGGGAGACCAGCAGCCAGCTCGCGGTGGCAGTGTAGCGCATGCGGGTCGGCGTGCCATCGCGCCGGAAGCCCTCCGGCTCGGTGGCGAATTGCAGGCTGACGCGCAGCTCCCGCGTCGGCGTGGCTGAGCCCGCGCGGCCCAGCCGCTCCTGCAGGGCGCGGCGCAGCAACTGGCCGCTGCGCTCGGGGATGCGCGCCACCTCGGTCGCGGCCAGGACCTCGCGCAGCGCCGGATCGGCGTCGGCGGTGGCGCCGCCCTCCGGGGCATAGAGCGGCCGGAAGCCGCAACCCGCGAGCGTCACGCCCGCCGCGCCCAGTGCCAGCAGGCGGCGGCGGGAGGCGTGCCGCATGCGGGGCTCAGACAACGAAGTTGACGATCCGGCCCGGGACATGGATGCGCTTCCTGATGCTGCGGCCGGCAATGGCGCGCTGGACATTCTCCTCCGCCTCGGCGGCGGCGAAGACGGTGGCCTCGTCGGCGCCCACCGGCACCTCGATGGTGCCGCGCAGCTTGCCGAGCACCTGCACCGCCAGCGTCACGCTGTCGGCCTTGGCCAGCTCGGCATCCGACTCCAGCCAGGGCAGGGTGGCCACCAGCCCCTCACCGGGGCGCAGCATGGACCACAGCTCCTCGGCCAGGTGCGGCATCATCGGGCTGATCAGCCGGGCGGCCGCCTCCAGCGCCTCGCGCCGGGCGGCACCATCCACCTCGCCCGCCGTCTCGATGGCATTGGCGAATTCGTGGATGCGCGCGACGGCGACATTGAAGGCGAAGCTCTCCAGCGCCTCGGTGACGGCGGCGATGGTGCGGTGGGTGGCGCGGCGCAGGTCGCGCGCGGCACCCTCGGCCGGAGCGGTGCCGGGAGCCGGCAGGCTGCCGGCGGCACCCTGCACCAGCCGCCACAGCCGCTGGCTGAAGCGGGAGGCGCCGGCGACGCCCGCCGCCGTCCACTCCATGTCGCGGTCCGGCGGATTGTCGGAGAGAATGAACCAGCGCGCCGTATCGGCGCCGTACTGGTCGATGATGGCGCCGGGGTCGATGGTGTTGCGCTTCGACTTCGACATTTTGTCGTTGCGCGAGACGATCACCGGCAGGCCGGTGGCCTTGTCGGTGGCGCTGCCATCGGCGGCGACCTCCACCTCGTCCGGTGCCAGCCAACGGCCGTCCCGGGTCTTGTAGGAGGCGTGCTGCACCATGCCCTGGGTGAACAGCCCGGCGAAGGGCTCCTCCACCGCGACACGGCCCATCCGGTGCAGGGCGCGGGTGAAGAAGCGGGAATAGAGCAGGTGCAGGATCGCGTGCTCGATACCGCCGATATACTGATCAACCGGCAGCCAGCCATTCACCGCCTCGGCCACCAACGGCGTCTTTGCCTTCGGTGCGGTGAAGCGCGCGAAGTACCAGGAGGAATCGACGAAGGTGTCGAAGGTGTCGGTCTCGCGCCGCGCGGCTGCGCCGCATTGCGGGCAAGAGACGTGCTTCCAGGTCGGGTGGTGGTCCAGCGGGTTGCCGGGCTTGGAGAAATCCACGTCTTCCGGCAGCACCACGGGAAGCTGGTCATCGGGGACCGGCACCACGCCGCAGGCATCGCAGTGGATGATGGGGATCGGGCAGCCCCAGTAGCGCTGGCGGGAGACGCCCCAGTCGCGCAGGCGCCAGTTCACCACGCCGGTGCCGGCGCCCTTCTCCTCCAGCGCCGCGATCGCGGCGCGCTTGCCCTCGCCAGTGCTCAGCCCGTCGAGGAAGTCGGAATTGAAGAGGGTGCCGTCCTCGGTATAGGCGGTGTTGCCGATGGCGAAGCTGGCGGGGTCCTCGCCGGGCGGCAGGATGACCGGCGGCACCGGCAGGCCGTATTTGCGGGCGAAGTCGAGGTCGCGCTGGTCGCCGGAGGGGCAGCCGAAGATGGCGCCTGTGCCGTATTCCATCAGCACGAAATTGGCGATCCAGACCGGGTAGGTGGCGCCCTCGATGAAGGGGTGCTTCACCCGCAGGCCGGTGTCGATGCCGCGCTTCTCCGCCTGCTCGATGGCGGCCTCCGAGGTGCCGAGGCTGCGCACTTCGGTGATGAAGGCGGCGACCTCCGGGCTGCGCTCGGCGGCGGCAGCCGCCAGCGGGTGGTCGGCGGCGACGGCGAGGAAGGACATGCCGAACAGCGTGTCGGGGCGGGTGGTGAAGACCTCCACCTCCTCCATGCCGGCGACCGGCTTCTCCAGCGCGAAGCGGACGCGCGCGCCCTCGCTGCGGCCGATCCAGTTGGCCTGCATCAGCTTCACGCGCTCGGGCCAGCGGTCCAGCCGGTCCAGCGCCTCCAGCAGGTCGGGCGCGAACTTGGTAATGGAGAGGAACCACTGGGAGAGCTTCTTCTTCTCCACCAGAGCGCCGGAGCGCCAGCCGCGCCCGTCGATCACCTGCTCATTGGCGAGAACCGTGTGGTCCACCGGGTCCCAGTTGACCCAGCTCTCCTTGCGCTCGACCAGCCCGGCGCGCAGGAAATCGAGGAAGAGCTTCTGCTGCTGCCCGTAGTAGGAGGGATCGCAGGTGGCGAATTCGCGGTCCCACTCCAGGGAAAGGCCCATGCGCTTCAGCTCGGCGCGCATGGTGTCGATGTTCTGGTAGGTCCAGGCGGCGGGGTGCACGCCGCGCTCGCGGGCGGCATTCTCGGCCGGCAGGCCGAAAGCGTCCCAGCCCATCGGGTGCAGCACCTGGTAGCCACGGGCGCGCTTGTAGCGCGCCACTACATCGCCCAGCGTGTAGTTCCGCACATGCCCCATATGGATCTTGCCGGAGGGGTAGGGGAACATCTCCAGCACGTAGTATTTCGGGCGGCTACCGTCCGGCACGTCGGGCACGCTGAAGCAGCGCGCGGCATCCCAGGCGTGCTGCCAGTGCGGCTCGGCATGGGCGAAATCATAGCGGGCAGGTGTGGCGGCGTCGTTCATCGGACCGGGCGATCAGGAGTTCCAGGGAAGGGATAGGGCCTTGGCGCCCACAAGGAAAGGGCGCCGGGGCAGGGCTCGCCCTCCCCCGGCCCTCCGGCGCGCAGCTCCGGCGCCCTGGGCGCGGCCTCAGCGCGCGGCGGTCTGGCTGCGCAGCTCGCGGGCGCGGGCGAGGATCTGGTTTTCCATGTCGGTGTTGGTGGTCTGCGCCACCGGGGCGTCCACCCAGCTTCCGTTGTGCAGCTCCTGGCGGAAGACCGAGACGCGCACGCCGTCCGAGCGGAGCTGGCGGCCCAGGATATAGGCCGTGGCACGGAAGCGCTCGCCGGGCGTGGCGGGCGGCGAGTACCAATCGGTGATGATGACGCCGCCGAAGGGATCGGCCGAGGAAAGCGGCAGGAAGGAGAGCGTGTCCAGCGTGGCGCGCCAGAGATAGGCATTCACGCCCAGGGCGCCTTCCTGTGCGTCCTGCTGGCGGGAGCTGCTCCGGTCCGTCCCGAAGACCAGGATGCCGTCCGACCCGCTCAGGCGGCCCTGCACGCGGGCGCGCTGGCTGTCGTCGAAATATTCATCGTTCTTCACCTCGCGGCCGTAGCCGCATGCGGTGAGGGTGAGGATCAGCCCGAAGGCGAGAAGCTTGCGCATGGCGCGCGCACGATAGGCGGCTGGCAAGTCCAGGCAAGCGCAAAAACGAAAAAGGGCGGCGGGTTGCCCCGCCGCCCTTCGCGAGCTGATCCCCGAGGGATCAGAAGGCGATGCGCGTGCTCAGGATGAAGACGTCGACTTCCGTCTTGTCGCGGCCGGGGCCGTTCAGGTTGGAGCCGGGCTCTTCCCGCGAGCCGCCGGTGTACTCGGCCACCAGGGCCAGGCCCGGGGCCAGCGCGTAGTTGGCGCCGACCGACCAGATCTTGTCCTTGCGGGCGGCCGGAAGGGCCTCGCTGCCGGCGCTGGTCCCGTAGGAGTAGACGCCACCAACCGTCACAGGGCCCATGGTGTAGGTCGCACCAGCGGACCACTGCTGCAGGTCGCGGTCGTCCACGCCGGTGTTGGTCAGCAGGGCCAGACCGCCATTGGCGCGGCCGAAGGCGTAGTTGCCGCCGACGGTGAAGCCATAGGCCGTCGCCTGCAGGCCGAACACGCCGACATTCAGGCCCTCGCCGGAGCCGGGGCTGCCGAGGCGGTTGTCCTTGGTCACGCCCGAGCCGATGTAGCCGGCCATCGCGGCGAGGCCGACACCGGCGAAGGAGCCGCGATAGCGGAGGGCGGCCTGCACCTCGTTCTTACGGCGGAGCCTGTAGGTACCGAAGGGCCCGCTGGAGTCATAGCGGTCGCAGTTGGCGCCGAGCACCTCGCACCCGCTGTCCTCGCCCTCGCCGTCGTTGAAGCCGAAGCTGGCGCCGAAGTCGAAGCCGAAGAACTGCGGCGAGGTGTAGATCACCTTCGTGCTGTCGTTCAGGTAGCCGCCGGCGAGGTAGGTCGGGCGGTTGTTGGCGCCGACGACGTTGTCGAGCCAGTCGCCGTCCATGCCGCCCGTGCCGAAGCTGGTGATGAAGCCGGTCGCCAGGGCGCCGAGCACCACGCCGTCCTCATCACCGAAGCGCAACTGGCCAGCCTGCGGCGAGGAGACCCAGACGTACATCTCGTCGGTGTCGAGCGAGGTCTTGGTGGCGACGCCGGAGGTCGCCTCGCGGTTCTGGTCGTCCTGGATCTCGATCGTGGCGCCATAGCTGATGCCGTTGGCGGCCTTGCCCTGCACGATCACGTGCACTTCCATGTCGGAAGTGAAGTCGGACTTGCCGAGGTTCGCCACGCGCTGCCCGGCGGGAATCCCCGTCGTGCCCGCGGGGTTCTGGTAGTCCTGATCGGTGAAGGCGTAGTTGAAGCGGAAAAAGCCGCCGATACGAACGGTCGGAGCTTCCTGCGCCGAAACCGGGGCCGGCCCAAACACGGCGGCCGCGGCAACGGCGGTGGTCGCCAACAGAATCTTGCGCATCCCTAGTCCTCCTCACGCGCCGGAGCGTCCCGGCTGGTCCCGCGGCCTGCCTGCCCCCCTCGGCAGGGTCCCGCGCAGCAAAGCTCACGGGGCTGTCAGGCCTGCGGCGGACTATGGTTCAGCAAGATCGGGGCCGGCAATGCTCCGCTTGCGGTGATCGCGACTTCATTGAAACACTGTGTCCTGGACGCAACAGGGCGCTGATGGCGGCCAGGCCACAGGCCCCTGGCGGGACCCGGCCGGCGTTGCCAGGAAGGAGGCCGCCGAGCGCCGCGACCGGCCCTCCGGCGCGGCGGGCCAGCGCCGCCCAGCGCCAGGGGCCGAGCGCCGGCGCGCCGGGGTGGCTGGGCGTGGGAAAGAGCGGCGAGAGGAAGACCAGATCGGCCCGCAGGCGCCGCGCGCGGGCCAATCCGACCCGCCCATGCGCCGCCACGGAAAGCCGGGCCCAAGGCGCTCCCGCCCGGCGCGCCCTGAGAAAAGGCAGGATTTCCAGTGTGTTGGGCCGGTCCGGCCAGTGCAGCCCCGCGCGCAGCCGGAGCGCCGCCCGCGCCTCGCCGCCCAGCAGCAGCACCCCGCCGCGCCGCCGTTGCAGCCGCGCCAGGGCGGGGCGTAGCGCCGGCGCCACACCTCGCGCCACCAGGCCGCTGCCGCGCGGCAGTGCCGCCAGCGCCGCCCGCGGATCGGGCAGCCGCACGGGGTCGCTGAACAGCCAGAGCCGGGGCAGGGGGCCGCGACTCGGGGAACGCCCCGGCTTGAGCCGCATCGCCGCCGCTTCTAGGGTCCGCACACCATGTCCTCCATCGCCGATAACCTGCAGCGCGTCCGCGAGCGAATTGCCGGCGCCTGCGCCCGCGCCGGCCGCGACCCGGCCTCTGTCACCCTGGTCGCCGTCTCCAAGTTCCACCCCGCCGAGTCGGTGGCGGAAGCCCTGGGGGCTGGGCAGGCCAGCTTCGGCGAGAACCGCGTGCAGGAGGCGGCCGCCAAGTTCCCGGCGCTCCGCGCGGCGCATCCCGAACTGCGGCTGCACCTCATCGGCGCGCTGCAAACCAATAAGGCGCGCGACGCGGTGCGCGTCGCCGATGTCATCGAGAGCCTGGACCGGCCGAAGCTGGCCGCCGCCCTCGCCGAGGCCATGGCGAAGGAAAACCGCCGCCCGCATCTGCTGGTGCAGGTGAATATCGGCCGCGAACCGCAGAAGGCCGGCATCGACCCGGACGCGGTGGCGGATTTCGTCGCCGAATGCCGCGAGGCCCACGGGCTGCCGGTGGAAGGCCTGATGTGCATCCCCCCCGCCAAGGACGACCCGGCGCCGCATTTCGCCCGCATGACCGAGATGGCGGCGCGACTCGGGCTGCACACTCTCTCTATGGGCATGAGCGGCGATTTCGAGGCCGCCATCGCGGCGGGGACCACCCACGTGCGGGTAGGCACCGCCATCTTCGGGGAACGGCATCCCTGACGGGGGAGGTGCCCCCTCCCCCGAGCCCTCTCCGCCGGGGTGACCGTGTCACCCCGGACCTCGCCATCCGTCAGAGCGCGCCCTGGCCGGTGCCCCAGGAGGCCAGAACCGAGTCCTCGGGCATCCGGTCCTCGAACCACAGGCTGGCCGCCACGCGGGACATGGCGGCGCCGTCATGGCCAATGTGCGGCACCTCGACGAGGCGCCAGTTGCAGGCCACGCCGCGCCGCGCCGCCTCCGCCTTCCCAGCGGCCAGGTAGTTGCGGGCGCGAGCGAAGCGGTGTGGCCCCTGCGCCACGGCCGCCGGCTGCGCCGGCAGGCTGGGGCCGGAGGTCTCGATATCCTGCATGCCGGCCAGGATCAGCAGCGGATAGGCCAGCAGGCGCAGAAGCTCCGCCTCGCCCAGGCCGATGCCAGCCAGGCCCTCGGGGAAGGTCTTCTCCAGCGTCGGCAGCGTGTACCAGCCGGGATTGCCGACCGCGATCGCCTCGAAGGCATCGGGCGCCTGGGTGGAGAGCATCCGGTGGCCGAACTGCCCGCCGGCCGAGTGGCCGAAGAAATGGGCGCGCGGGCGGCGGGTGACGCCGGCTTCCCGCAGCAGGCCGAAGACCCGCGCCGGAACGGCGTAGCCCCACTGCGCGCGCGGGCGCACCGTGCCGTCCTCGGCCAGCACATGGCCGTTGTTGTAGAGGTCGGCGCCCGGATAGGCGGCGTCGCTGAAGGTCGGGGCGACGATCAGCAGGCCATGTTTGTCGGCAGCGGGGATCCAGAAGTCGCGGTACTCGTCGCCGTTGCGTTTCATGCCGTGCTGCACGATCACCACCGGGCTCTCGGGAGTGAAGCCCGCCGGGCGATAGGTGTGCAGCACCAGCGGGCGTGTCGGGTCGCCGGCCTCGTTGGTGAAGGGGATGGCCTGCCGGCCCTCGGCGGCCAGGGCGCGTGCCAGCGTATCGGTGAAGCTCATGACGGGACGTCTCCGGGATTGAACAAGGTCGGGGGAAAGAATTCCCCATCGGACGCAGTGCGTCCGATCCCCATCTTCTTTCTGTCAGTTTCCAGCGCCCCTTCGCAGGCTTTGCTTCAAACCCGAAGAAAAAAGATGGGGGCCTGGGGGAATTCCTTCCCCCAGACTTTTTTATTCTGCTGGATGGATCTCAGCGGCGTTGGTGGTCTGGTCCACGCGCCCGCCATAGGCGAGGCCCTTGCGGAAGGCCCAGACCGCGTTCTCGAACTGCACGGGGATGACCGGCATCTCCTCCAGTGCCACGCGCCCGGCCTGTTGCAGCAGGTCGGCGCGAGCCTCCTGGTCCATGGTCATCATGGCGCGCCCGGCGAGGTCGTCGAACTTGGGGTTCGACCAGCCGCCGTAATTGCTGGTGCCGAGGCCGCGCTCGCGGTCGGTGCTCATCAGCCAGGAGCGGAAGAACATCATGGTCTCGGCCGCATCGCTCGACCAGCCGCCCATCGAGGCGCTGAACTCCCGCTTGCCGCGCCGGCCGAAGAAGACGGCGCTCGGCATGGTGTCCAGCTCCACCTTCACGCCGATGCGGTTCCAGTACTGCGCGAGCGCCTGCGCCAGCCGCGCATCGTTGATGTAGCGGTTGTTGGTGGCGTGGAAGGTCATGCTGAAGCCGGCCTTGTAGCCGGCCTCCGCCAGCAGCGCCTTGGCCTTGGCGGGATCATAGGGCAGCACCGGCAGGTCAGGGATGGTGCCGACCATGCCATCGGGCAGGAACTGCGCGGCAGGGGTGGCGACCCCGTCCATCACCCGCTGCGCCAGCGCCTTGCGGTCGATCGCCAGGGAAAGCGCCTGGCGCACTCGTGCGTCCTGCAGCGGGTTGGGCGCGTCGCCACCCTGCACGAAGGGGCTGGGGCTGCGGGCAGTGTCGAACTGCAGGAAGATCAGCCGCGTCGTCGGCTTGTTGGCGAGCCGGATGTCGGGGTCGTTGCGCAGCCGGGGGATGTCGCCGGTGGCGGGGGCCTCGATCACGTCCTGGTCGCCCGCCAGGAGACTGGCGAGGCGCGGGCCGGCCGCGGTGACGGGCGTCAGCCGCACGGTCTTCCAGTGCGGCTTCTCGCCCCAGTAATTGTCGTTGCGCTCCAGGATGATGGCGCCGCCCGGCGTGTAGCTGACGAGGCGGTAGGGGCCGGTACCAATGGCGGCGCTGCCGTCGTTGAACTGCGCCGGGGTCGGCCAGGGGCCCTGGAAGCCGCAGTTGTCGCCGGCCTGGAAGTCCAGCCTAGCACCGCCCGCCAGCCGGCGCGGCAGGATGGCGAGATTGCTGAGGTCGGTCAGCAGCAGCGGCTCGGGCACCTTGGTGCTCAGCCGCAGCGTGTGCTCATCGACCGCCTCCAGCAGGGCAATCCGCCGCACGAGGCGGGAGAAGGACTGCACCACCTCGCCTGGATTGTTGAGGATGCGACAGTAGCTGTAGACCACGTCCGGCGCGCCGAAGCTGTCGCCGTTCTGGAAGCGCACGCCCTCGCGCAGGTGGAAGATCCAGGTGCGGTCGTCCTGCCGCTCCCAGCGCGTGGCGAGACCGGGGCCGATCTTCAGGTCGGCATCGACGCGAGTCAGCGCCTCGAAGAGATGCTGCGAAAGTGTGCTGTTCGGCCCCAGCGCGTAGTTGTGCGGATCGGCCGCGGTGGTTTCCCCGGCCGTGGCGATGCGCAGCGTCTGCGCGGCCACCGGGCCGGCGCCGAGCACCAGGCCCAGGGCGGCCAGGGTGGCGCGCAGCGCCATCGCCGGCCCCGCGAGGCCTCCGCGGCGGAGTCGGGGCAAGCCTTTCATCGCGGCCTCCATCCTTGTTGTTCCGCCGTGCGAGAAACACCCGTGGAAGGGGAATTGCAACGGGGGCACGGACCAGGAGGCGGCTTATCCCGGCGCAAGAATTATCTTCCATGGTGAACGAAAATCTCTGATAGTGGACGTATCGCCGCAGGAGGCCGCCCATGCCGCGTGAGATCCGCCTGAATGCCTTCGACATGGCCTGCATCGGCCATATCCAGCAGGGGATGTGGACGCATCCGCGCGACACCAGCCTGCACTACAACCGGCTGGAGCACTGGGTCGCGCTGGCCCGCACCCTGGAGGCGGGGCTGTTCGACGGGCTCTTCCTGGCCGATGTGCTGGGCATCTACGACGTCCATGGCGGCAGCCCGGACGCCGCCCTGCGCAACGCGGTGCAGGTGCCGCTGCTCGATCCGGCGCTGCTGGTGCCGGCCATGGCGGCGACGACCACCCATCTCGGCTTCGGCATCACCTGCAACCTGGCCTATGAGCAGCCCTTTCTCTTCGCCCGGCGGATCTCCACGCTGGACCACCTGACCCAGGGGCGGATCGGCTGGAACATCGTCACCGGCTATCTGGACAGCACCGCCCGTGCCATGGGCTTCAGCCGCCAGATGGCGCATGATGACCGCTACGACCTCGCCGACGAGTATATGGAGGTCGTCTACAAGCTCTGGGAAGCGAGCTGGGCGCAGGACGCGGTGCGCGCCGACCGCGCCGCCGGCGTCTATGCCGATCCCGCCCGGGTGCGGCCCATTCACCATGCGGGCCGGCAGTTCAAGATGGACGCGATCCATCTCTGCGAGCCCTCGCCGCAGCGCACGCCCGTGCTCTACCAGGCCGGCGCCTCCGAGCGCGGGCGGCAATTCGCCGCGCGCCACGCCGAATGCGTCTTCGTCAATGGCGGCGCCAAGCGGCATGTGGCTGATCTGGTGGCCGACCTGCGCGCCCGCGCCGCGCCGCGCCCGGTCCGCGTCTTCGTCGGTGCCAGCGTTGTCGTCGGCCAGACCGAGGCGGAGGCGCGGGAGCGGCTGGAGGACTACCGGCGCCATGCCAGTGCCGAGGGCGCGCTGGCCCATGCCAGCGCCTCGCTGGGCATCGACTTCGCCCGCTACGGCCTGGATGAGCCGATCGAGGCGGGGCCCGGACAGGCCATCCAGTCCAATGTCGAGGCCCTGAAGCGCGCGGCGGGGCCGGTCTTCACCAAGCGCCGGCTGATCGACCAGTTCGTCCTCGGCAGCCGCCAGCCGCCCATCGTCGGCTCGGCTGAGCAGGTGGCGGATGCACTGATCGACTGGGTGGAGCAGGCCGATGTGGACGGCTTCAATCTCTCCCGCACGGTGGTGCCGGAGGGGCTGGAGCGCTTCGTGGAACTGGTGGTGCCGATCCTGCAGGAGCGTGGCGCCTACAAGCGCGCCTATGCGCCCGGCACCTACCGGGAGAAGCTGTTCGGCGCTGGCCCGCTGCTGGACGCGCCGCATCCGGCGGCGGCGCTGCGCCAGGGATAGGCGGCGGGCGCCTGAGCCGGCGCTGCCGGCCTGTCTGCAGCGGAACGAAAAAAGCCGCCCTGCTGGGGCGGCCGAGTCTGGGGAGAGACAGGGAAGACGTTCAGGAACAACAGCTCACACCGGCGTGAGCGCTTCCTTGTAGCGGTTCTACAACCCATGGTTCAAGGGTTTCTTGCGCTGTCGGAGTGAGTATCCTTGCCTCCTCCTCGACTTTTCCTTTTCCGGCCTCGCCGATGCAAGACAAAAGCAAGAAAATTTGACAACCGTGGGCTGTATATAAGCCACGCAGCCTGGTCTGGCGGAGATGTGTGGCGACGGCGGTGCAGCGCTTTGCCAGCTTCCTGGTTGATGCTGCAGGCGCGACGGAGTCCGGCTGGCCGCGCCCCTGTTCCACCGGCTTCAGGGATACGGTTTCGCCATGGCCGCGATGACGGAATGCCGCGTGCTGGTCGTCGAGGATGAGGAGGTGATCGCCGCCGCACTGGACGACACCCTGCAGGGTGTCGGGGCCGTGGTGCTGGGCCCGGTCGGCTCGGTTAGGGAGGCGCTGGCCCTGCTGGAGCGGGAACGCCCGGCCGCCGCGGTGCTGGACCTCAACCTGCATGGCGAGATGGCCGGCCCGCTGATGGACGCGCTGGCCCGGCGCGCCATCCCCTTCGTCGTCGGCAGCGGCTATGCCGGGCTTGGCCTGCCCGAGCGGCATCAGGCCGCGCCGCTGCTGACCAAGCCCTATGGCCTCGCCGATATGGTCATGGCGCTCTGGGGCGTGCTGCGCGGCAGCGGCAAGGTGGTGGCGGGATAGGCGCCCAGCGGCGGGGTCGTCGCCAGCCTGGCCTTGCGTGATGCGCGACTGAATTGAGCGACTGGGCGGGATATTCCACCTGACCGATTGCCGGAGGGCTGCGGCGGGGGGGGGCGATGTGCCGGCCCGGCGGCGCCCTCGCGGAAGCTCCGCCGCGACGGGTCGTGGGCGCAATTGTTTCAGAAAAGGCTTGGCTCGGCGCGGCGCTTGAGGGCAGGCTTGACTGTCCACTGTTGACAATAAGTCGGGGAATCGACCCCGCCTTCGGAGGAAGTCCATGCTGACACGCCGCACTTGGCTTGGTGCGCTCGCGGCGAGCCCTGCACTCGGTCTCGCCCCCCGCGCGGCGCTGGCCCAGGGCGAGTACCCGAATCACCCGATCAACCTCCTGGTGGGTTTCGCGCCTGGAGGTGGCACCGACATCATCGCCCGGCTGCTGGCGCCCTCGCTGCAGGCCAGGCTGGGTCAGCCCGTGACGGTGGACAACCGTCCCGGTGCCAGCGGCACCCTCGCTGCCGCCGTCGTGGCGCGCGCCAGGCCCGATGGCTACGACCTGCTGATGGGGACGGTCAGCACCCAGGCAGTGGTCGCGCCGCTGATGCGCAACCCGCCCTATGACCAGATGCGCGACTTCACCCCGATCACCCTGGCCGGCACCGTGCCGCTGGTGGTGACGGTGCCGGCCAAGGCGCCCTACAAGGATCTGGAAGGGCTGATCGACTTCGCCCGCCGCAATCCGGGCAAGCTGAACTACGCCTCTTCCGGTGTCGCCACGCAGCAGCACCTCGCCGCCGAGATGCTGTCCCAGGCTGCCGGCGTCCAGATGACCCATGTGCCCTATCGCGGCACCGGGCAGGTGGTGAACGACCTGATCGCGGGCACGCTCGACCTCGCCATCGACACCATGCCCTCGCACCTGCCGCATATCCGCAGCGGCAGCACCCGCGCGCTGGCGGTGACCACCCCGGCGCGTGTCGCTGCCCTGCCGGACGTCCCGACGGTGGCGGAGAAGGGCTTCCCCGGCTTCGCCATCACCGTCTGGTACATGCTGCTCGGCCCCGCCGGCCTCCCCGTTCCGGTGGTGGACCGCTGGAGCGCGGCGATGAATGAGGCGCTGGCTGAGCCGAACAACCGCCACCGGCTGGAGGAAGCGGGCTTCCTGCCGGGCGGCGGCAGCCCGGAAGATGCGGCGACGCTGGTGCGGCAGGAGGCGGAACGCTACGCCGCCCTGGTGCAGCGCGCGGGCATTCGCATCGAGTAGCCACTTCGGGAAGGGGCGCTGCGGGCGCCTCTTCCCCTGCGCCGGCCGCCGCGCCTTCAGCTCACCCTGCCTTCTTCCGCGAGGAAATCCAGGAGCGCGCGGACGCGCGACGGCAGCGGTCCGCCCTGGCCGAGAAAGACGGCGTGGAAGGTCTCCCGGTCCCCCGGGTTCAGGTGCTCGAGGATCGGCACGAGCCGGCCGGCGGCGACATCCTCCCGAACGGTGAAGGCCGCCAGCCGCGCAAGGCCGGCACCGCCGAGCGCAAGGTGCCGGAGCGCTTCGCCGTCGCTGGCCTGCACGCGGCCGAGCGTGGGCACCACGACGGTCTCCCCGCCCTCCCCATTGCGCAGGGGCCACCCGCCGACCGCGCGGGCATAGCCGAAGCCCAGCCGGTTATGACCCTCCAGCGCGGCGATCGTCCTCGGCTCCCCGAAGCTCTCGAGATAGCGGGGCGCGGCGACCACCATCATCGGCGTCTCGCCCAGCTTGCGGGCCACCAGGCTGGAGCTTCGGAGCGGGCCGGCCCGCACCGCCACATCCACCCGCTCGGCCAGGAGGTCGATCACGATGTCGGTCTGCACGATCTCCAGGCTGATGCCGGGATGCCGGGCCAGGAACCCGGCCAGGCACCGCGCCAGGACATGCGTGCCGTAGGAGGCGCTGGTGCTGAGCCGGATACGCCCGACCGGCTGCTCGCCGGTGCCCGCCTGACGCTCGGCCTCCTCCAGATCGGCCAGGATCCGGGCGGCGCGCTCGTAGAAGGCGCAGCCTTCCGGGGTCAGCTGGAGCCTGCGGGTGGAGCGGTTGAGGAGCCGCGCGCCGAGCCGCGCCTCCAGCCGGGCGATCAGCTTACTGACGGCGGAGGGCGTCATGCGGAAGGCCCGCGCGGCGGGCGAGAAGCCGCCGAGCCGCACCACCGCGACGAAGACCTCCATTTCCCCCGAGCGATTGACCTCCAGCCGCGCCATCGTGGAGTTCATCTCACAAATGCTGTTCCGGCGCGGGTTCTACCTCACCGGCCGGCCCTTCCATAGCTTTCCCCCGTCGCATCCATCGCAATCGGGATCAAACCAGTGCCACTGGCGCTTTATGCCCTCACCGCCGGAGCCTTCGGCATCGGCGTGACCGAATTCGTCATCATGGGACTGCTGCTGGAGGTCAGCGGCGAGTTCCAGGTCAGCATCGCCGCTGCCGGCCTGCTGATTTCCGGCTATGCGCTGGGCGTCGTTGTCGGCGCTCCGCTGCTCACCGCCATGACCGCCCGCTGGCCGCGCAAGCGCGTGCTGATCGGGCTGATGGTCATCTTCACCCTCGGCAACGCCGCCTGCGCGCTCGCCCCGAATTATGCGGCGCTGATGGCCGCGCGGGTGCTGACGGCGCTCGCCCACGGCACCTTCTTCGGCGTCGGCTCGGTGGTGGCGACCGGCCTCGTCGCCGCGGACCGCAAGGCTTCCGCCATCGCCGTCATGTTCACCGGCCTTACTGTGGCGAACATTCTCGGCGTGCCCTTCGGCACCTGGCTTGGCCAGCAGCTCGGCTGGCGCGCCACCTTCTGGGCCGTGGCGCTGGTCGGCGCCCTGGCCCTCGCGGTGATCGCCGCGCTGGTGCCGCGTGACCGCGGCGCGCCGGAGGCCTCCGACTGGCGCGCCGACCTGGCGGCCATCGCGCGCCGCCCCGTGCTGCTGGGCCTGCTGACCACCGTGCTGGGCTATGCCGGCGTCTTCGCGGTCTTCACCTATATCGCCCCGATGCTGACCGCGATCAGCGGCTTTTCCGAAGGCGTGGTCTCGCCGATCCTGCTTGTCTTCGGCGGCGGGCTGGTGGCCGGCAATCTGCTCGGCGGGCGGCTCGCCGACCGGAACCTCGTGGCGACGGTGCTCGGCACCCTGGCGGCGCTCGCCCTCGTCCTGGGGCTAATGACCTTCGCCCTGCATGACCGCTGGGCCGCGGTGCTCTTCGTTGGCCTGCTCGGGGCGGCGGGCTTTGCCACGGTGGCGCCGCTGCAGATCTGGGTGCTCGGACAGGCCGGGGAGGCCGGCCGCAGCCTCGCCTCCAGCTTCAACATCGCTGCGTTCAACCTCGGCAACGCCATCGGCGCCTGGGCGGGCGGGGCGGTGATCGGCCAAGGGGCAGGGCAGGGGGCAGGGCTCGGCCTGGTGCCGCTCGCCGCGGCCCTCTTCCCGCTCCTGGCCATCGCCGTGGCGCTGGCGGCGATCCGCGCCGGCCGCACTCTCGCCCCCGCCACCGCCTGACCGGCGGCGCCTCACAAGGAGAGATCATCATGGATTATCGTCGCCTCGGCGCGTCCGGGCTCAAGGTGCCGGCCCTCAGCTTCGGCGCCGGCACCTTCGGCGGCTCCGGCCCGCTCTTCGGTCATTGGGGCAGTTCGGATACCCGCGAGGCGCGCCGCCTCGTCGACATTTGCCTCGAAGCGGGCGTCAACCTCTTCGACACGGCGGACGTCTATTCCAACGGCGCCTCGGAAAAGGTGCTGGGCGAGGCCATCAAGGGGCGCCGCGGCGAGGTGCTGATCTCCACCAAGGCCGGCCTGCCCATGGGCGATGGCCCGAACGAGGCCGGCACCTCGCGCGCGCGGCTGATCCGCGCGGTGGAGGATGCGCTCACCCGCCTCGGCACCGACTATATCGACCTGCTGCAGCTCCATGCCTTCGATGCCGGCACGCCCGTCGAGGAGGTGCTCGCCACGCTCGACCAGCTCGTCCGCGCGGGCAAGCTCCGCTATGTCGGCGTCTCCAACTTCTCCGGCTGGCAGGTGATGAAGTCGCTGGCGGTCGCCGACCGCCACGGCTGGCCGCGCTATGTCGCCAACCAGATCTATTACTCGCTCGTCGGCCGGGACTATGAGTGGGAGCTGATGCCGCTCGGGCTGGACCAGGGCCTCGGCGCGATGGTCTGGAGCCCGCTCGGCTGGGGCCGGCTCACCGGCAAGATCCGGCGCGGCGCGCCGCTGCCGACCGGCAGCCGCCTGCACGAGACGGCGAATTTCGGCCCGCCGGTCGAGGAGGAGCACCTCTACCGTGTGGTCGATGCGCTCGACGCGGTCGCCAAGGAAACTGGCCGGTCCGTGCCGCAGATCGCCCTCAACTGGCTGCTCCAGCGCCCGACCGTCTCCTCGGTCATCATCGGCGCCCGCAACGAGGAGCAGTTGCGCCAGAACCTCGGCGCCGTGGGCTGGAACCTGACGGCGGAGCAGGTCGCCCGGCTGGACGCGGCGAGCGCCGTCACCGCGCCCTATCCCTATTTCCCCTACCGGCGGCAGGAGGCCTTCGCCCGGCTGAATCCGCCGGCGGTCTAGAAGACTTGTCGCGGGTGCGGTGAAAAAGTCTGGGGGGAAAGAATTCCCCCCAGACCCCCCATCTTCTTTCTTCGAGTTTAAGTGCGCCCCGGCAAACGAGGGCTGGAACGGGCAAAAAAAGAAGGGGGTTCGGGGGAATTCTTTCCCCCGACCTTTTTTGCTTCAGCGCCGCAGAAGCACCACGAGATACCGGCAGGGCGCATCGCCCGGATTGTGGAAGCGGCAGGCTTCGGGCGGCCCGAGGCGCAGGCAGTCCCCCGCGCCGAGTTCGTGCAGCACCGCGCCCTGGGTGAAGTGGAGTATGCCCTCCAGCAGCACGATCTGCTGGTCCTGGATGAAGGCGAAGGCGGCGGCCGGATAGTCCACGGACTGGCCGGGCGGCAATTCGCCCCAGACCAGTTCCAGTGGCGTCGGCGGCCCGCCGGGCGGTGTCAGGGCGCGGCGGGTGAAGCCGGTTTCCGGATCGCGCCAGAGCGGCTGCTCCGCCGCGCGGGCCAGTTGCCCGCCACCTTGCTCGGCGCGCGCCAGCATCTGCGAGAGGCTGAGGCCGAAGGCGCCGGAAAGACGGCCGAGCAGGGCGGCGGTGGGGCTGACCTCGTCGCGCTCGATCTTGCTGATCATCGCCTTGGAGACGCCGGAGCGCTCCGCCAGCTCGGCCAGCGACCAGTTGCGCGCCTCGCGTTCGGCCTTGAGGCGCTGGGCCAGTTGCGCGCTGCTGTCGGTCAGGGACATGGCCTAAGCATAGGCGGAAGGGGCGAGGGAATGAATCCCCCGCCCGTCAAGCCAGGGCGTCCGCTTGGTGTGCCGCCACCATCTCGGCCAGCGAGGTGAAGCGGAACTCGTAGCCCGCGCCGGAGGGCGGCGGCATGGTGGCGCCCCAGCCCTCCTGGTCGTGCCGCCGGTCGATCCAGGCCGAGGCGAGGCCGACGCGCTTGGCCGGGGCGTGGTCGTGGAACAGGCTCTGCGCGACATGCAGGATCTCGCTGCGGCCATACCCAAGGGCGCCGAGCTTCTCCAGCATGTACCGGAAGTTGCGCGAGTCGGGCTTGTAGCTGCCGATGTCCTGCGCGGTGTAGACGGCGTCGAAATCCACCCCCAGCCGCTTCTGGCTGCCGGCGAAGCTGGCACGGTCCACATTGGAGAGGATCACCAGCTTGTAGTGCCGCTTGAGATAGGCGAGCGCTGAAGCGGAATCGGGGAAGGCCGGCCAGTCCGGCACCGAGGCGCCGAAGCGTGCCGCGCCCTGCTCGTCCGGCTCGATGCCCCATTCGTCAGCCAGGCGCAGATGCACCTGGGCGAGCAGCTCGGCATAGCGCATGCCCGGGGTCTCCGCCTGCTGCGCGGATTCATGCTGTGCGAAGGCTTCCAACACCGCGTCGCGCGACAGCTCCAGGCCACTCTTTCGCAGCAGCGGCCGCAGCGCGGCGTGGATGCCGCTCTCCCAATCGACCAGGGTGCCGTAGCAGTCGAAGGTCAGGACACGGAAATCGTGCAGGCGCATCATCGCAGGTCTCCGCAGGCCACTGGCGGAACGGTGCCATGCCGGGCCGAGTTGCGGGAAGGGCGAATGCACGCCGGGCGGGCGCCGTGCCCTGGGCGCGGGCGGCGGGCGGGTCCATATTGCGGGCTTTCCCCGCGCGAACCGAGGGCGAGCCATGGCCGAGACCGAACCGCAATCCCCGCCCCCCACCATCCGCCGCGAGGATTACCGCCCGCCCGCCTTCCTGGTGGATCAGGTGGACCTGTATCTCGCCCTGCACCCTACGGCGACGCGGGTGAAGGCGAAGCTGGCGCTGCGCCGCAATCCCGCGGCCGAGCCCGCGCCCGATCTGGAACTGGATGGCGAGGCGCTGACCCTGATCGCCGCCCGGCTGGACGGCGCGCCGCTGGGTGGTGACCGCCTGACGCATCTTCCCGGCGGCGGGCTGCGCCTGGCCGGCGTACCGGCGGCCTTCACGCTGGAGACCGAGGTGGAGATCTCGCCCGAGGCCAATAGCGAGCTCTCCGGCCTCTATCTCTCCGGCGGCAACTACTTCACCCAGTGCGAGGCCGAGGGCTTCCGCCGCATCACCTACTTCCCCGACCGGCCGGACGTGATGGCCCGCTACACCACCACCCTGGAGGCCGACCGCGCCACCTGCCCGGTGCTGCTCTCCAACGGCAATCCGGACGGCGCCGGCGAGCTGCCCGACGGCCGCCACTGGGCACGCTGGGTGGATCCGCACCCGAAGCCCTCATACCTGTTTGCCGTGGTGGCCGGCGATCTCGTCGCCGTGCGGGACAGCTTCACCACCCGCTCGGGCCGCGAGGTCGCGCTCGCCATCTATGTCCGCAGGGGCGACGAGGATGCCTGCGGCCATGCCATGGACTCGCTGAAGCGTTCGATGGAGTGGGACGAGGACACCTACGGCCTCGAATACGACCTCGACGTCTTCAACATCGCCGCCGTCTCGGACTTCAACATGGGGGCGATGGAGAACAAGGGCCTCAACGTCTTCAACACCAAATACATCCTGGCGCGGCCGGAAACCGCGACGGATGCCGACTACGAGGGCATCGAGACCGTCGTTGCGCACGAGTATTTCCACAATTGGACGGGCAACCGCGTCACCTGCCGCGACTGGTTCCAGCTCTCGCTGAAGGAGGGGCTGACCGTTTTCCGTGACCAGCACTTCACCGCCGACCAGGGCAGCGCGGCGGTGAAGCGCATCGCCGATGTCCGCCGCCTGCGCGCCGCGCAGTTCCCGGAGGATGCCGGGCCGATGGCGCATCCCGTGCGCCCGGATTCCTACGTCGAGATCAACAACTTCTACACCGCCACGGTCTACCAGAAGGGTGCCGAGGTGGTGCGGATGATGCGTCGCCTGATCGGCGAGGCGAATTTCCGCAAGGGCATGGACCTCTATATCAGCCGACACGACAACCAGGCCGTGACGATCGAGGACTTCGTCCGGGCCATGCAGGATGCCTCGGGGATCGACCTTTCCCGCTTCGCGCGCTGGTACGCCCAGGCCGGCACGCCGGAGCTTCGCGTGCGCGACGCCTTCGACGCCGCGAGCGGCCGCTACACGCTGACCTTGTCGCAATCCACCCCGCCGACGCCCGGCCAGCCCGAAAAGCAGCCGGTGCCGATCCCGGTGGCCATGGGGCTGATTGGCCCCGACGGCGCGGAGCTTCCCGGCGCCGGCCTGCTGCTGCTGGAGGAGGCGGAGCAGGACTTCACCTTCGAGGGGCTGAAGGCGAAGCCGGTGCCCTCGCTGCTGCGCGGCTATTCCGCGCCGGTGAAGCTCTCCGGCCTCTCGCTCGAACAGCTCGGCTTCCTCGCCGCGCATGACACGGATCCTTTCGTGCGCTGGGATTCGGCGCAGCAATACGCCACGGCCGAGATGCTGCGCCTCGTTGAGGATGTCCGCAGCCAGAAGCCGCTCGCCCTGCCGGAAGGGCTGGCCGCCATTTTCGGCGCGGCGCTGGACCGCGCCATGGAGGACCCCGCCTTCGCCGCCGAGGCGCTGGTACTGCCCTCGGAGGATTTCGTGGCCGACCAGATGAAGGTGGCCGACCCCGAGGCGATCCACGCCATGCGGCAGTTCCTGCGCGGCGCGCTCGGCACCCGCTTCGCGCCACGCCTCGCTGAGTTGCACACCTCGCTGGAGGATGCCGGCCCCTACCGCATCGATGGTGCCTCGATCGGGCGGCGGGCACTGCGCAATGCCGGCCTGTCCTATCTCGCGCGGGCCGCGGGCGCGGCGGGCGCCGAGGGTCTCGCCCGTGCCGAGAAGCAGTACGCCGCCGGCCGCAACATGACCGACGTGCTCGCCGCGCTCCGTGTGCTGGCGGAGTCCGACAGTCCGGCCCGCGCGGCGGCGCTGGCCGACTTCCACGCGAAGTGGCGGCACGACGATCTGGTGCTGGACAAGTGGTTCGCCATTCAGGCCAGCGCGGCGCGGCCCGATGCGCTGGAGGCGGTGCGTGCGCTCGCCGGGCACCCGGACTTCGACCTGCGCAACCCCAACCGTGTCCGCGCGCTGGTCGGCGCCTTCGCCGCCGGCAATCCGGCGCGCTTCCATGATGCCTCCGGCGCGGGCTACCGCTTCCTGGCCGACATGGTGATCGCGCTGGATCCGGTGAACACGCAGGTGGCGGCGCGCATGGTCTCGCCGCTCGGGCTGTGGAAGCGGCAGGATGCGGCGCGCGGGGCCCTGATGCGCGCCGAGCTGCAGCGCATCCTGGCGCGGCCCGGCCTCTCCAAGGGGACCTACGAGAAGGTCTCCAAGGGCCTCGCCGCCTGAGGCGCCGCCATGCGCATCCTGGTGATCGAGGACGATGCCGCCACCGCCGACTACATCGTCAAGGGGCTGGGGGAGGAAGGTTATGTCGTCGATCTCGCGCGCAACGGCAAGGACGGGCTGTTCCTGGCGCTGAACGAGCCCTTCGACGTCATCGTCAGCGACCGCATGCTGCCGGGCCCGGACGGGCTCGCCATCCTGCGGGCGCTGCGCGCCTCCGGCATCACCACGCCGGTGCTGATGCTGACCGCGCTGGGCGAGGTGGACCGCCGCGTCGAGGGGTTGGAGGCCGGGGCGGATGACTATTTGGCCAAGCCCTTCGCCTTTACCGAGCTGCGCGCACGGGTCCGGGCGCTCGCCCGCCGCCCGGCGCCGCAGGCCGAGGCGACGGAACTCACGGTCGGCGACCTGCGCATGGACCTGCTGCGCCGCTCCGTGACGCGTGGCGGCCGCGCGGTGGAGCTGCTGCCCACCGAGTTCCGCCTGCTCGAATACATGATGCGCCATCCCGGTCAGGTGCTGACCCGCACCCTGCTGCTGGAGAAGGTCTGGGACTTTTCCTTCGATCCCACCACCAATGTCGTGGACGTGCATGTCAGCCGGCTGCGCCGCAAGCTGGAGGCGGGTGGCGAGGCGCCGATGATCCGCACCGTCCGCGGCGCCGGCTACATCCTGGCGCCGCCCGTCGCGCCTCCTGGGCCGGAGGGCGGCTGATTGCCGGTGCCCTGGCTGCGCAGCTTCGCGCCGCGCGTCGCGCTGCTGGTCAGCGCCGTGGTGCTGGTCGCCTCCTTCCTCGGCGCCGGCTGGGGCTGGCTGCGCGCGCAGGAATCGCTGCGCCGGCAGCTCGACCTCGTGCTGGCCGCCGATGCCGAGGGCCTGCTGCGTGACTACGAAAGCTACGGGCTGCGTGGCCTCGCCGAAGCGGCGCAGGTCTATGCTCGTCGGCAGGGGCCGCTGCGGGTGCTGCTGCTGGCGCCGGATGGCCGCTCCATTGCCGGGCGGTTGCCGGGCGCGCCAGCCCGGCTGCGGGGCTTTGCCACCCTGCCATCGCAGGAAAGCGGCGGCCGGCTGCGCGCCCTCGGCGCTATCCTGCCCGATGGCACCAACCTGATCGTCGCCACCGATCTCGCACTGGTGGACCGCGCCGCCGCCGCCCTGGCCTGGACACCGCCCATCGCCGGGGCGCTGGCGGCCTTGCTGGCGCTGGTGCTCGGCTTCTGGGTGGCGCGGCGGCTGGAGCGGCGCCTCGCCGGTGTCAGCACCGCCGCCCGTGCGGTGATGGCCGGCGACCTGACGCGCCGCCTGCCCGAGAGCGGCACCGGTGACGAGTTCGACCGCCTCGCGGCCACCATCAACGCCATGCTCGGCCGCATCGAGGCGCTGGTGGCCGAGGTGCGGCAGGTGACGGACGACGTGGCGCATGACCTCCGCTCGCCCCTCTCGCGGCTGCGGCAGCGGCTAGAGGCGGCGCTGGCCCAGGCCCGCGCGCCCGAGGCCGATACGGCGGTGCTGGAAGGCGCGATCGCCGAGCTCGACCAGATCCTCGCCACCTTTGCGGCCCTGCTGCGCATTGCCCGCACCGAGGCCGGGGCGGGGCGCGAGGGCTTCGCGCCGGTGGATCTCTCCTCCCTCGTGGCCGGCGTGGCGGAGGTCTACGTCCCCGTCGTGGAGGAGGCGGGCCGCGCGCTGCGGGTGGAGGTGGCGCCGGGCCAGGGCCTGCCCGGCAGCGCGGCGCTGCTGCGCCAAGCGCTCGCCAACCTGCTCGACAACGCCCTGGGCCATGGCGCCGGCACCATCACCGTCACGTTGCGCCCCGGCCCGGTGCTGACGGTCGCCGATGAAGGGCCCGGCATTCCGCCGGAGGAGCGGGAGCACGTACTGCGCCGCTTCTATCGGCTCGACCGCAGCCGCAACACGCCGGGCACCGGGCTGGGGCTCGCCCTCGTCGCGGCGGTGGCGCGGCTGCATGGCGGCAGCGTGAGACTCGGAGAAGGGGAGGGTGGGCGCGGGCTTGGCGTGACGCTCGATCTGCGAGCGGCCGCCCCTCCCGGGCCCTCCCGGCTGGGGTGACAGTGTCACCCCAGACCCCGCAATCCTAGGCCTATCCTCAAAGCGGCCGCCGCAGTCGCCGGGGCTGTTTCAGCCCCGGCGCAAGCGCTCCCCGCCCGCGCAGCAAAAACTGACAGAAAAAAGAAGAGGGGGCCGGGGGAGAATTCATTCTCCCCCGGTTTCGTCCGCTGCCTAGTTTGAGGACAGGCCTATTATGGCGCTGCCCCTTCCCTCGGGTATTCGAGCTGCATGGCGACGAAGTCGGCGGTGCGCGCGCCGTAGCGCGCCGCTATGGCGTGGAGGGTCTCATCCAGCGCTTTTGCCGGTGGCCGCTCCCCCACCGCCGGAATCCGTTGCTCTGCGGGCCAGTTGGTGGCGATCCGGTCAGGGAGGATGCCAATGCCGTTGCGGCTCCGCAGCGCATCGGCCGTGCCGGCGAAACTCACTGCGCGCGACCGGAAGGTGCGTGACCAGGCATCCGCGACAAGGGCGAGCGCCACTTCGTCGAAGCCCGGGGCAAGCTCGATGCCGAGCTGCTCGTGGTTCCAGAAGGCGAGCCGGTTGCCGATCGCCGTCAACGCGAAGGGGCGCGTGAACCGGAAGGCATCGCTGTCGTGGCGTGCGTCCCACTCGGGGATGCCGAGATCCCGGCCGACGGCCCGCGCCTTGTCCCGGCCGGCGATAGCCTCGATCAGGGTGAGGGCCATCGGCATGGAGGCGCTGATTCCCGTCGTCGTCGCCACGCCCCGGTCAACCACCAGCCGCCGGTCCGCGACATAGCGGAGCGCGGGATGCCGCTCGCGCAGCTGCTTGAGATAGTACCAGTGGGTCGTTGCGCGCCTGCCGTCGAGCAGCCCGGCCTGGCCGACGACCTTGGCCCCGGCGCAGACGCTGATGATGATCGCGCCCTTGGCCGCCTGGCTTCTGATCCATTGCAGGACCGCCGGATCGTCGTCGCGCTGCATGGCGGGCACGATGACGTGGTCGGCGCCTTCCGGATGGCGCGCGTCGAATTCCGTGACCGTCGCCTGCGGCACGACCCTGAGCGCGGGGTAGAGCGTCACCGGCCCCGGCTCCATTCCGAGCGCCACCACATCGGCGATGTCGGCGCGCCGCAGGATGCCGTAGGGCATGAGGTAGTCGGTGGTCTCCGTGCCGTCATTGGCGCCGAGGATCGCGATCAGCGGCCGCTGGCGCTTCGGCGGCTTCAAGGCCGCGACCATGGCCTCGGCTTCTTCCCGCGGGACCGGCGGCGCGCCTCCGCCGGCCGGCGCCGGCGGCAGCGACAGAATCCAGATCGCCCCAACCACCAGGAAAAGCGCGGCGGCACCCAGACCGCTCCGCAGAACAAGCCGCTTGTTCAAGGCGATCCTCCTTCCTGGCTCTCTGATGGCGGGGGATCCAAGGGGACAGCACCCCCTTGGCCGCGCGTGAAGTCTGAAAACTCTTTCATACTCCTGTCGCCCCTCTTCCACCGTGCTCTTCCCAGATTGCAGGCGTCGCGGCGGGTCATCCCGCCGCCCGGAACAGAGGGACACGTCGCATGAGCAATCCGAGCAATCGCCGCCGCAGCGCCGCTTTCGCCGCCCTGCTGCTGGCCGGCACGGCCCTGGGTGGCGGCGCCGGCTGGCTGGCCGCGCCGACCCATGCCGAGGCCCAGATCCAGGCCCAGCCTGCCTCGCCCGAGGTTTCCGCGCCGCAGGTGGCGCTGCCCGGCTTCGGTGACCTGGTGGCGCGGGTGAAGCCCGCCGTCGTCACCATCACCGCCACCGAGCGCGTCGAGGCCGAGCCCTTCCGCTCGCCCTTCCCCGAGGGCTCGCCGCAGGACCGCATGTTCCGCCGCTATTTCGGTGCGCCGGAGGGTGCCCGCCCGCAGGCCGCGCAGGCCCTGGGCTCGGGCTTCATCATCGATGCCGAGGGGCATGTCGTCACCAACAACCATGTCGTCGAAGGCGCCTCCTCCGTGAAGGTGACGCTGGATGACGGGCGCGAGCTGCCCGCGAAGATCGTCGGCCGCGACCCGCGCACCGATCTCGCCCTGCTGAAGGTCGATGCCGGCGCTCCGCTGCCCTTCCTGAAGCTCGGCAACTCCGACAAGGCCCGGCCGGGCGACTGGGTGGTGGCGCTGGGCAATCCCTATGGCCTCGGCGGCACGGTCACGGCGGGCATCGTCTCGGCGCGCGGCCGCGACATCCACAGCGGCCCCTATGACGACTTCCTGCAGATCGACGCCGCGATCAACCGCGGCAACTCGGGCGGCCCGCTCTTCGCGCTGGACGGCTCGGTGATCGGCGTGAACACCGCCATCTTCAGCCCCTCGGGCGGCTCGATCGGCATCGGCTTCGCCATTCCCTCCAACCTGGTCCATCAGGTGGTGGCGCAGCTGAAGGAGAACGGCCATGTCGAGCGCGGCTTCCTCGGCGCCATGACGCAGCCGGTGGATGCCACTATGGCGCAGGCGCTGAACCTGCCGAAGGCCGAAGGTGCGCTGGTCGCGCAGGTCGAGCCGGACAGCCCCGCCTCCCGCGCTGGCTTGAAGGCGGGTGACGTGGTGACGGCGGTAGGCGACACGCAGATCCAGAACCCGCGGGATCTCGCCCGTGCCATCGCCGCCCTGCCGCCTGGCACCGAAACGCAGCTCACCACGCTGCGCGGCGGGGAGGAGAAGCATCTCGACGTGAAGCTGGCCGCGCTGCAGGACGAGAAGGACAAGGCCGGCCAGGAGAGCGCCGATCGTGAGACCGAGCAGGGCCGCATCGGCATCGGCCTCGCCTCGATCGAGGAGGCGGAGCGCGCCGGGCTTGACCTGCCGGAGGGCACCCAGGGCGCGGTGATCGCCCAGGTGCGCCCGGGCAGCCCGGCCGCCGTGGCGGGGCTGCGCCCAGGGGATGTGATCCTCGGCGTCGGCAACCGTGCGGTGAAGGGGCCCGAGCAGGCGGCCTCGGCGATCCGTGAGGCGCGGAGCGGCGGCAAGGGCGCGCTGGCGCTGCGGGTGCTGCGCGACGGCCAGCAGGTCTTCGTCGCGGTGCGCGCCGGGCAGCCGAACCACGGCTGAGCGGGGGCGGGGAGGGCGCATCCCTCCTGCCGGGAGGAATCGAGGGCCGGGGAGGATATCTCTCCGGCCCTTCGGCTGTTCGGGCCTGGGCGGGCCAGCTTCATCGGCAGGGGGTGGAGTGAAAAGCTCGGGGGGAAGGAATTCCCCTCCGAACCCCCCATCTTTTCTCTGTCAGTCGGTGTGCACCCCGGCTAGCACGCGCCGGATGACGATATGAAGGGCAGGCGGGTACCCCCGCCTGTCGGGACAGGATGGAGCATGACCCAGGAGCCCGCCGATCTGCATGACGCCGCCCTGCGGGACCGCGCGGTGCGCGCCGCCCGCGGCGAGGCGCCCTTCGACATCCTGCTCACCGGCGGCACCCTCGCCGACATGGCGACCGGCGAGCTGCGCCCCGCCGATATCGGCCTGGTCGGGCCGCTGATCGCCAGCCTCCACGCGCCGGGCAGCCGGTCGGATGCGGCGGAGGTCCGCGCCGTGCCGGGCCGCATCCTCGCGCCCGGCCTGATCGACACGCACATGCATGTCGAGAGCTCGATGGTGACGCCGCGCCGCTATGCCGAGGCGGTGCTGCCGCAGGGCACCACCACGATCTGCTGGGACCCGCACGAGCTGGGCAATGTGGCCGGGCTGGACGGGCTGCGCTGGGCCGCCGCGGCCGCGCGCGGCCTGTCGCTGCGCACCCTGCTGCTGGCCCCCTCCTGCGTGCCCTCCGCGCCCGGGCTGGAGCGCGCCGGCGCCAGCTTCGGCCCCGCCGAGATGGCCGAGATGCTGGCCTGGCCGGAGATCGTGGGCGTCGCCGAGGTGATGGACATGCGCGGCGTGCTGGAGCGCAGCCCGCGCATGGCCGGCATCCTCGGCGCCGGGCTGGCCAGCGGCAAGCTGGTCTGCGGCCATGCGCGCAGCCTCTCGGGCCCCGCTCTGCAGGGCTTCGCCGCGGCCGGCATCGAATCCGACCACGAGATCGTCTCCGGCGCCGACCTGCTGGAGAAGCTGCGTGCCGGCTTCACCGTCGAGCTGCGCGGCAGCCATGACTACCTCCTGCCCGAGGCGGTGGCGGCGCTGAACGCCCTGCCGCGCTACCCGCAGACCCTCACCCTCTGCACCGACGACGTCTTCCCCGAGGATCTCGTGGCACGGGGCGGCATGATCGACCTGCTGCGCCGGCTGGTGCGCTACGGCATGCCGGCGCTGGAGGCACTGCGGGCGGCGACGCTGAACGCCGCCATGCGACTCGGCCGGCGCGACCTCGGCCTGCTGGCGCCCGGCCGCCGGGCCGACCTGCTGGTGCTCTCCGACCTGGAGGGGCTCGGCGTGGAGCAAGTCTTCGCCTCGGGCCGCCGGGTGGCGGAGGGCGGCCGCCTCGCCATCGCGCTGCCCGAGGCCGACCCGCCCGGCCTGCGCGACACCATGAAGCTGGCGCCGCTCGCGCCGCGGGACTTCCACCTCGCGGCCCCCGGCGACTCGGCGCGGCTGCGCACCGTGGTGAACCCGCGCTTCACGCAATGGGGCGAAATCACCGTGCCCGTGCGCGAGGGGCGGGCGGTGCTGCCGCCCGAGGCCACGCTGCTCGCCGTCATCCACCGGCACGGACTGGCGCCGGCGCGGCCGGTGCTGGGCGTGCTGGAAGGCTGGGGCGCCTGGCGCGGCGCGCTGGCCACCACGGTCGCGCATGACAGCCACAATCTCTGCGTCTTCGGGCATGACCCGGCGGATATGGCGGCGGCGGCGAATGCGCTGATCGCCTGCGGCGGCGGCATGGCCGTGGCGTCCGGGGGAGAAGTGCACGCAGTGCTGCCGCTGCCGGTCTGCGGTCTGCTTTCCGACGCGCCCGCGCCGGAGGTGGCGGCACAGTTCGCCGCGCTGCGTGCCGCCGCCGACGGCATCGCGGAATGGCAGCCGCCCTATCGCGTCTTCAAGGCCGTGGTGGGCGCGACGCTGGCCTGCAATGCCGGCCCGCATGTGACCGATCTCGGGATCGCCGACGGCAGCACCGGCGCCCTCTTCGCGGGGGCGCTGATCGAGGCGTGAGCCGCTGGTGGGCAACGGGGCCTGCCCTCGAATGAGTTAGGGCGGAACCGGGGGAGAAAGAATTCTCCCCGGACCCCCTCTTCTTTCTTTCTGTCAGTTTTTGCCGCGCGGGCGAGGAGCGCCCGCGCCGGGGCTGAAACAGCCCCGGCGACTGCGGCGGGAGGAGCCATCCTTGCCACCCGCGTGACCGGAAACTTGCAGAAAAAGGAGGGGGTTTGGGGGAGTTCACTCCCCCAACTTATTTTTTCACTGACCTCATTCTGGGGTGGTCGCCTCGCCGCGTTCCGCCATCAGGGCGTCGTCGATCTGTCGCGCCCGCTGTGCGGCGGGGCGGGCGGCGAGGCGCTCCCAGTAGCGCTCGAAGGCGGGGCGCCGCTCGACCATGCCGAACATCATGCCCCAGCCGATCTGCGAACCCAGATAAAGGTCCGCCATGGTGAATTCTTTGCCGAGGAGATGTTCGCCCTGGCTCACCGCCCCTTCCAGCGCGTCCAGCACCCCGGCGAGGCTGCCATAGCCGGTCATGGCCTGCTTCTCCTCCGGCACGACGAAGCCGCAGGCGTGGTTGGTCACCGCCGCCTCGACCGGCCCGGCACCGAAGAAGAGCCAGCGGTAATAGGGGCCCCGCCGCCGGTCGCCGGGCGCGGGGGCCAGCTTCGCCTCGGGGAAGGCGTCGGCGAGATAGGCGCAGATGGCGGCGGCCTCGGTCACCACGGCATCGCCATGCCGCAGGACCGGCACCTTGCCCATCGGGTTGATGGCGCGGAAGGCGGGCGCCTTCATCGCCGGCCCGTATTCCACGACCTCCGTGCGGTAGGGCTGCCCGATCTCCTCCAATGCCCAGCGGATGATGCGGCCGCGCGACATGGGGTGTGTGTAGAAGACAAGCTCGTCTGTCATTCTGGCGATTCCTTCCTCTGATTCGTCACGCGGAAGGGGTGGTCCGTTCCGCCTCCGCCAGGGTGTGTGTTGGGCGCCTTCTGTCCGGCACGCCCCGGGCGATCATGCGCCGGTGCCGGGCGCCGCTGGTTCAGACCACCACCCCGCCATCCACGTGCAGGCACTGGCCGGTGATGTACCCGGTCTCCGGCGCGGCGAGGAAGGCGATGGCCCGCGCCACCTCCTCCGGCTCGCCAAGCCGGCGCATCGGGATGCGAGCGACCACCGCTTCCCAGGCCTTGGCGTCCAGCGCCGCATGGGCGCCGGTATCCTTGCGGGTATAGCCCGGAACCACGGCATTGACCGTGACGCGCGGGGCCCATTCCAGGGCGAGCGCCTTGACCAGCGCCTCCACCCCGGCCTTGGCGGCGGCGGAGGCGGGGAAGACGGCGCTGTCCGTGCGGAAGTTGTGCGCCACGAAGGAGGAAACGGCGACCAGCCGCGGCGACTCGCCTGCCGCCAGCAGCGGCCCGGCGGCGCGCGCCAGCCGGAACAGCGCCCAGAGGATGGCGTCCTGGCTGCGGGCGAAATCCGCGTCGGTCAGTTCCGCGACCGGGGTGCGATCGGCGAAGCCGGCGTTGGAAACCAGCACGTCCAGCCCGCCGAGCGCGGCACCGGCCTCCCGCACCAGTCGCTCCGGCGCCTCGGGATGGCTGAGGTCGGCCAGCAGCACCACCGCCTCGCCACCGCGCGCCCGCACCGCCTCGGCGGTGCGCTCGGCGCCCTCCCGGTTGTTGCGTGCGTGCAGGGCGATGGCCGTGCCCGGCGCGGCCATCGCGCGGGCAGTGGCGGCGCCGATGCCGCTGGAGGCTCCGGTCACCAGGATGCGCCGCTGTGGCATGTCCATACCTTCTTCTTGCTCCGGGCTCCCTGCCCTCAGCGCGGCAGGATAGGCTGGCTCCCTTGCGCCCCCAAGGGCGCCCCCGCATCCTTCGCGCAGCAACAAAGCCAGAGAGGGATGGAACGTGGCCATGCTCACCGTACTGGAGCCGGAAGGGCTCTATGCCGACACCGCGCTGGAGCAGGAGATCCTGGGGCCGGGGGTGCGGGTGGTGCGCGGCGGCGGCCGCAGCGGCGTCGAGGAACTGCCCGATTCGCTCTGCGCCGAGGCGGATGGCCTGTTCATCTTCCGCCACTGGCTGCCGGGCAGCCAGCTTCATCGCTTCCCGAAGCTGAAGGTGGTGGTGCGGATGGGCGTCGGCTACGACCGGCTCGACCGCCCGGCGCTGGCGGCGCGCGGCGTCACCGTCTGCAACGTGCCGGACTACGGCACCACCGAGGTGGCCGACCATGCCATGGCGCTGGCCCTGACTCTGCGCCGCGGTATCGCTCTGCACCACGATCTGCAGCGCGCCGAGCCGCCCGCGCCTTGGCAATATCTTGATACGCCGCTCGTTCAGCGGGCGGAGACACAGAATTTCGGGATTCTAGGCCTTGGCCGCATCGGCACCGCCGTCGCGCTGCGCGCCAAGGCCTTCGGCTACCGGGTGCTGTTCCACGATCCCTTCCTGCCCAACGGGGTGGACCGGGCGCTCGGTATCCGGCGCGTCCGCAGCCTGCCGGAATTGCTGGCGCAGAGCGACATCCTCTCCATCCACACGCCGCTGACCCGCCATACCCGGGGCCTGCTGGACGAGGCGGCCCTGCGCCAGATGCCGCGCGGCGCCGTGGTGGTGAACACCGCGCGCGGCCCCATCCTCGACCTCGACGGGCTGGCCGCCTGCCTACGGGATGACCATCTGGCCGGCGCCGGGCTGGACGTGGTGCCGCAGGAACCCCCGCAGGAGCCGGTGCATCCGCTACTGGCCGCCTATCGCGCGCGGGAACCCTGGCTGACGGGGCGGCTGATCGTCACGCCGCACAGCGCCTTCTACACCCCGCATGCCTTCGAGGACATCCGCCGCAAGGGCGCCGAAACCATGCGCGATGTCCTGGTGGAGGGGCTGAACAGCAATGTCATTCCGCCGGAAGCAGACTGAGAGAAGCGGTCGTCCGATTCCCATAAAAGCAAGCATTTTCTGAATATTAAGACTGTCTTTCGGACCCAATCACTGACGTTGCGATTGCGATTGACGGGGAGAGCTTTCTCCACAAGATTGTGAAAGTGCTTTCTTCGCACCTGCAACATCACTGTCCGGCGCCCCCCGTCCCGCTGCGCCTTCTCTCTGGGGCGCCGGGGCGGAGTCCCTTGAGGTCCGATCATGCCCGCTGACCCGCGCAATGCCGGCCCGCATGTCATTCTTGATGTCTCTCGTCTTCTCGGCTGCGGGCGGAAGCGCACTCCCTCGGGCATCGATCGCGTTGAACTGGCCTATGCCCGCCGCTGGCTGGAGGAGCCGCCGGAGCGCTGCTCCTTCGTCGGCCAGGAAGTGCAGGGCGGCTTCGCCATGCTGCCGCGCCGGCTGGTGGCGGAGCTGGTCGCGGCGCTGACCGAGGCCTGGAGCACCGGCCTCGCCAATGGTCCGGCCTTCAAGCGCGCTGCCCGCCTGGGAGCGCTGGGGCGCGGCCGGCTGCTGCTCGGCTTCGGCCGCACCGATCTCGCGCGTCTGTTGCATTCGCGGCGCCGACTCGCCTTTTTGTTGGTCTCCCACAAGGCGCTGGACCGAAGCGGCCCGATCGAGGCGCTGCGCCGCGCGGGCTGTGCCTTCGTGCCGCTGATCCACGACCTGATCCCGGTGACGCATCCGGAATATGCCCGCCCCGGCCAGGCCGAGAAGCATCTGCGCCGCATCGGCACCACCGCCCGGCTGGCCGATGGGGTGATCGTCAACTCCGCCGCCACCGCGGCCGCGCTGGAGCCGCATCTGGACGGCCGCGCCGCGCCGCCGCCGGTGCTGGTCGCGCCGCTGGGCATCGACACCCAGCCCCGACCGGCGGCCAGCACGCCACTCGACCCCTACTTCATCGTTCTCGGCACCATCGAACCGCGCAAGAACCACCTGCTGCTGCTGCACCTGTGGCGGGAGATGGCGCGCGTGCAGGGCGCCGCCACCCCGCGGCTGCTGATCATCGGCAAGCGCGGCTGGGAGAACGAGAACGTCCTCGACATCCTGGAGCGCTGCACCGCCCTGAACGGCGTCGTGCAGGAAGTCGGGCCCTTGCCGGACCGCATGGTGACCGAGCTGCTGCAGGGCGCGCGGGCGCTGCTCTTCCCTTCCTTCGCCGAGGGCTATGGCTTGCCGCTGGCCGAGGCGCTGGCGATGCGTGTGCCGGTGATCTGCTCTGACCTGCCGGCATTGCGCGAGGTGGGCGGGGCGGTCCCGGACTATCTCGACCCGCTCGATGGCAATGCCTGGCGCAAGGCGGTCACCGACTATGCCGCCCTGGACAGCGCCGCGCGCGCCGCGCAGCTCGCCCGCCTGGAGGGCTGGCAGGCGCCGCGCTGGGACGACCATTTCCACCTCGTGGACGCGCTGCTGGCGCAGGTGACCGATCCGGCACACCTGCGCCCAGCGGCCCGGCCGCGCTCGGTGGAGGAGCCGGCCTCGCCCTGGGCGGCGCGCAGCGGCCGGGACTGGGCGGCCGCCTCCGGCGTTGTTGCGATGCGGGATGAAGCCATGCCATGAACCCCGCCAGGCGGCGGGGTCTCGCACGCCTCCTTTCGCGCGCCGCGTGTATCGAGGGCCCTCCCTCCTGATGGCCCGGCGGCGCCCGCGATGGCCGAGCAGGTGGAATGAAGAACGGATCTAGCCTTCCTGGCGTGTCGCGCCATGCTGAAGCCGTCGCCATTGTGGGGGCGGCCTGCCGACTGCCGGGCGCGGAGAGCCTGGAGGGCCTCTGGGCGCTGCTGGCGCGGGGCGGCGACGCGGTGGGCACCCTGCCGGCGGACCGTTTCACCCAGGCCGCCTTCTTCCACCCGCGCAAGAGCGAGCCCGGCCGCAGCTACAGCTTCGCCGCCGGCCATCTCGGCGAGATCGGCGGCTTCGATGCCGCCGCCTTCGGCCTGTCCCCGCGCGAGGCAGCGGAAATGGACCCGCAGCAACGCCTGCTGCTGGAGGTCGCCGCCGAGGCGCTGGAGGATGCCGGCTGGCCGGCCAGCCAGCTCGCCGGCCGCCCCGTGGGTGTCTGGGTCGGCGGCTCCTCGACCGATTATGCCGAGCTGCGGCTGGGCGACGCCTCCGGCGCCGACCGCTACTTCATGACCGGCAACACGCTGTCGATCCTGGCCAACCGCCTGACCAACGTCTTCGACCTGCGCGGCCCCGGCCAGACAGTGGATACCGCCTGCTCCTCCTCCCTGGTGGCGCTGGACGCGGCGGTGGCCGCGCTGCGCGCCGGCCGGGTCGAGGCGGCGCTGGTCGGCGGGGTGCAGCTATTGCTCTCCCCCTTCGCCTTCACCGGATTCTCGCGCGCGGGCATGCTCTCGGCGCGGGGCCGCTGCCAGGCCTTCGACGCCGCCGCCGACGGCTATGTGCGCGGCGAGGGCGCCGGGGTCGTGGTGCTGAAGCCGCTCTCCGCCGCGCTCGCCGCCGGCGACCAGGTGCGTGGCCTCATTCTCGCCACCGGCACCAATGCCGCCGGCCGCACCATCGGCCTGTCGCTGCCAAACCGCGAGGCGCAGGCCGGGCTGATCGGCCGGGTGCTGGCCGAGGCCGGCGTCGCGCCGGAGGACTTCGCCTATTTCGAGGCGCATGGCACCGGCACCCAGGTCGGCGATCCCGCGGAATGCTGGGCCATCGGCACCGCGCTGGGCCGGCACCGCGCCGCACCGCTGCCGGTCGGTTCGATCAAGACCAATATCGGCCATCTGGAGCCCGCCTCGGGCATTGCTGGGCTGCTGAAGGCGATGCTGGTGCTGGAGCGCGGCGTCCTGCCGCCGAACCTGCATTTCAACACGCCGAACGCGAATATCGACTTCGCCGGGCTGAACATCCGCATCCCCACCGCGCTGGAGCCGGTGGCGCTGCCGCCCGGCGCCGTCGCGGGGGTGAACAGCTTCGGTTTCGGCGGCACCAATGCCACCGCGCTGCTCGCGGCACCACCGCCCGCCCCGCCGGCGGAACCGGAACGCGGCGAGGCGCCTTTGCCGCCACTGGTGCTGACCGCGCGCTCCGCCGCCGGGCTGAAGGCGCTGGCCGGGGCCTGGCAGGCGCGGCTCGCCGAGCGCCCCGCCACCCCCGCCCTGCTGCGCGGCGCCGTCCGCCACCGGGATCTGCACCCGCACCGCCTGTGGCTGCGCGGCGATGCCGAAACCCTGCCGGCGCGGCTCGGCGCCTGGCTGGCCGGTGAACGACCGGAGGGAGTAACACAGGCTTTGGCCCGGCCCGGCGCGGGCGGCCCGCTGGCCTTCGTCTTCTCCGGCAATGGCGCGCAGTTCGCCGGCATGGCGCGCGAGGCCATGGCGCACAACGCGGCCTTCCGCGCTGCGGTGGAGCAGGCCGATGCCGCCCTGGCACCGCTCACCGGCTGGTCCGGCACCGCGGTGCTGGCCGGGGGCGTCAGCGCCGAGCAGCTGGCCGGCACCGACATGGCGCAGCCGCTGCTTTTCCTGGTGCAGTGTGGCGTGCTGGCCGCGCTGGCCGAGCACGGGCTGCGGCCGGATTTCTGCCTCGGCCATTCGGTGGGCGAGGTGGCCGCCGCCCATGCCGCCGGCATCCTCGACATCGGCCAGGCGGCGCGGCTGGTGGTGGCGCGCTCCCGCGCGCAGCACCGCCAGCGCGGCATCGGGCGCATGGCGGCGATCGGCGCCGCGGCGGAGGCGGTGGCACCGCTGCTCGCCGCCTGCCCGGTGGACGAGGCCGATTGGCGCCCCGAGATCGCCGCCTACAACGCCCCGGAGTCCGTCACCGTCGCTGGCCCCGAGGCGGCGATCGACTGGCTGGTCACGGAGGCCAAGGCGCGGCGCTGGCCTGCGCTGCGGCTGGACCTGGACTACGCCTTCCATTCGGCGGCGATGGAGCCGGTGCGCGAGCTTCTCGCCGCTGATCTCGCCGGCCTTGCCCCGGCCGAGAGTTCGCTCGGCTTCCTCTCCTCCGTCACCGGCACGCGGCTGGGCGGGACGGCGCTGGACGCCGGATACTGGTGGCGCAACCTGCGCGCCCCGGTGCGTTTCCAGGCCGCCGCACAGGCCGCCGCCATCGCCGGAGCGCGGCTCTTCGTTGAGATCGGCCCGCATCCGGTGCTGCAGGCCTATCTGCGCGACAGCCTGCGCGCCGCCGAGCTGGAAGCGCCGGTGCTGCCGAGCCTGTCGCGCCGCGACGCGGCGGGTGATCCTTTCCCGGCACTGGCCGACCGCATCTTTGCCCAGGGCGCCGACCCGCGCGGCGCGCCCGCCTTCGCCGGCCCGGCGGTGTGGCGGGGCCTGCCGCCAACACCCTTCGACCGGCAGCGCCACTGGTTCGCCAGCACCGCTGAGTCCAGCCGTCTCACCGACCCGCTGCAGGATCACCCGCTGCTCGGCTTCCGCCAGGGCAACGAGGGACTGCGCTGGTCGCGCCTGCTCGACACCACGCTGGAGCCCTGGCTGGCCGACCATCGCCTTGGGGGCGAGCCGGTGCTGCCCGCTGCTGCCATGCTGGACATGGCACTGGCCGTGGCCGCGCATCGCTTCCCTGAGGCGCCGGCGCTAGAACTGCGGGAGTTCCAGATCCTGCGCCCGCTGCCGCTGGCGGCCGACAGCGCGCGCGAGCTGCGCTGCACGCTGGAGCCGGAGAGCAACCTCCTGCTGCTGGAAAGCCGGCCGCGCCTTTCGGCCGAGGGCTGGACGCTGCACGCGCGCGGGCAGCTGGCAGCGGCGACCCTGGCGGCACTGCCCGAGGCTGCGCCGCCGGCAGAGCCGGGCATGGCGCTGACCGGCGCCGAGGCGCTGGCGGCCGCGCGGCGCTTCCAGCTTGACTATGGCCCGGCCTTCCAGGCGCTCCAGGCGGTGCGGCGCTCCGCCGACGGGCAGGCCGCCGAAGTGGCGCTGGCCCTGCCTGAGGCAGCGCCGCCGGACGATGCCGGCTGGCTGCTGCACCCCGTGCGGCTGGATGCCGCCTTGCAGGGGATGGTCGCGCTGCTGGGTGCCGAGGCGGCGGAGGACGGCAGCGCCGTGGTGCCCGTGCGCTTCGGCCGCCTGGTGCTGCGCCGCGGCGCCCCCGTCCCGGTGCAGGGCGCGTTGCGACTGCTATGCCGTGGTGAGCGCAGCGGACAGTACAGTCTGGCGCTGCAGGACGGCGGCGGCCGGACTGTCGCCTGGCTGGAGGATGGCTGGATGCAGCGCATCCCCCTCGGGCCGCGCCGCGGCCTGGAGGAGGCGCTGTTCCGCGTTGCACCGCAGCCGGCGCTGGCGCCCCCCGCCGGGGACGAGCCGCTGGTCGACCTGGATGCCGCGCTGCGTTCCGCCTTGGCCGAGGATGCGGAGCAGGACCTTTCGGAAACAGCATTGCTGCTGGAGGGCTATGTGGCCGCCAGCGCGCATGCGGCGTTGCGCGTCCGCGCCGATGCGGCCGGGTTGCTGCCGCTGCCCGGGCTGACTCCCTATGCGCTTGGCCTGTTGCGCGCCCTGGCCGAGGATGGGCTGGCGGAGCCCGGCCCGGCCGGCTGGCGTCTCGTGCCGGAGGGCGAGCTGCCACCGCCGGCCGAGATCTGGCAGACCGTCCTGGCCGAAGCGCCGAGCCTGGCGCATGAACTGGCTTGGCTGGCCCTGGCCGCCGAGCGCCTGCCCACTGCCCTGGACGGCAATCCGGCCGCCGAGGGCAGTCTGCCGCCGCCCGAGGCCGCCGGCTTCGAGCAACTGGCTTCGGTGCTGGCCCGCGCCGTGGCCGCGCTGGCCGCCGCCTGGCCGGCGGAGCGCCCGCTGCGGGTGCTGGAGGTGGGCGCGCATGGCGGGCCGCTGACCCGCGTGCTGCTCGCCGTGCTGCAGGCCAGCGGCAAGCCGGTGCGCTATATCGCCGCCGGCGCCCCCGGTGACGCCCGCGCCGCCTTCATCCCGGCGCATGTCGAGAGCATCAGCTTCAGCTTCGAGGCCTGGGACCTCGCCGCTGGCCCGGCGCCCGCTATCGAAGCCGACCTGATCGTCGGCCTGGCCGCCGCCGCCCGCAGCCGGCGCGGCGCCACGCTGCCGCCGCTGCTGGCGCCACTGCTGGCGCCCGGTGGCACCCTGTTGCTGGCCGAGCCGCTGCCTGGCCGGAGCTGGAACTTCGCCGCCGGCCAAGACGCGACGGACTGGGCCGAGGGCGCGGCCTCTCTGCCAGATGCCGCTACCTGGGAAGACGCCTGCGCAGCGCCTTGCTGGGCGCGGAGCTGGACCGCCTCGCTTGGCTCGGCACCCTGGCCCGCGCTGATGGTGGCCGCGCGGCGCACCAGGGCCCCCGCCGCCCCGGCTGAGGCCACGCCGCTCGCCGCACCCTTCCAGATCCACGCCGATGCCGGGAGCCAGGCCCTGGCCAAGGCGCTGGCCAGTGCCTTGACGGCGGCGGGGGCGCGGGTCGCTCTCCATCCGCTGGCCGTGGCGGCCGGCCAGCCGCCGCGCGCCCTGGCCGGTGCCGCCCTGGTGGTGCTGGCCGCGCCCGAGGCCGCCGCATTGCCGGCCACCCTGGCGCGGGTCACGGCGCTGGCCGAGGCGGCGCGTGGCCGTGCCGCCGGCTTCACGCTGGTCGCCGGGGATGCGGTGACCGGCCCCGAAGCCGCCGCCCTGCTGGGCCTGGGCCGCGTATTGGCCAACGAGATGCCGGAGCTGAAGCCGCGGCGCATCAGCCTGGAGGCTGGGCTCGCGCCGCCCGCTGCGGCAGCCCGCCTGCTGCCCGAACTGCTCGGCACCGTGCCCGAGGCGGAGCCGGAACTGCATCTGACCGCGCGCGCCCGGCGGGTGCCGCGCCTGCGCCCTGGCCTGCCCGCCCCGGCCCTGCCGCAGGGCCCGGCGCGGCTGGCCATCCGCCAGCCCGGCCAGCTCGGCAGCCTGTCCTGGGAGCCGCTGGACCTGCCGCCGCCCGGCCCGGGCGAGGTGGTGGTGCGGGTCGAGGCGGCCGGCCTCAACTTCCGCGACCTGATGTGGGCGCAGGGCCTGTTGCCCGAGGAAGCGCTGGTGCATGGCTTCGCCGGGCCGACGCTCGGCATGGAGATGGCGGGGGTGGTGGAGCAGGCCGGCCCCGGCAGCGCCTTCAAGCCGGGCGAGGCGGTGTTCGGCTTCGCCCCCGCCGCGCTGGCCAGCCGCGCCCGCACACGGGTGGAGGCGATCGCCCGCATTCCGGCGGGGCTCGATTTCGCCGCCGCCGCCACCGTGCCGGTCGCCTTCCTCACCGCCGTCTATGCGCTGGAGCGCTGCGCCGCGCTGCGCCCGGGCGAGACGGTGCTGATCCATGGGGGGGCCGGTGCCGTCGGTCTCGCCGCCCTGCAGGTGGCGCGGGCTGCCGGGGCGCGCGTCGCCGCCACCGCCGGCACGGCCGCCAAGCGCGCCTTCCTGCGCGCCGCCGGGGCCGAGCTGGTGCTGGACAGCCGCGACCCCGGCTTCGCCGACCGGCTGCGCGCCGTCTGGCCGGACGGGGTGGACGTGGTGCTGAACTCGCTGGCCGGCGAGGCGATGGAGCGCAGCCTCGGGCTGGTGAAGCCCTTTGGCCGCTTCGTCGAACTCGGCAAGCGGGACTTCTTCGAGAACCGCCGCGTCGGCCTGCGGCCCTACCGCAACAATCTCACCTATTTCGGCGTGGACGTGGACCAGCTGCCGAAGGCCCGCCCGGCCCTGGCGCGCGAGCTGCTGCAGGAGATCGCCGCCCGCCTCGCCGCCGGCGAGCTGCGGCCGCTGCCCCATGCCCGCCGCCCGGCCGAGGCGGTGGAGGCCGCCTTCCGCACCCTCCAGGCCAGCGCGCAGATCGGCAAGCTGGTGCTGACCCCGCCGGCGCTTCCCGCGCGCCCGGTCGTGCGGCCGGATCCCGCCGCCTGGGCGCCGCCCGAGGGCACCATCCTGGTGGTCGGCGGTACCGGCGGCTTCGGCTTCGAATGCGCCAAGTGGCTGGCGGCGCGCGGCGCGACGGATCTGGCGCTGCTCTCGCGCCGCGGTGGCGCCGCGCCGGGGGCGGAGGCCGCTGTCACCGCCCTGGCCGCGCTCGGCGCCCGCACCACCATCCACGCGGCGGATGCGGCGGATGCGCAGGCGCTGGCCGCCGCGCTGGCCGCCATCCGGAGCAAGGGGCCGCCGCTGGTGGGCGTGGTGCAGGCCGCCGCCGTGTTCGACGATGCCGCCGCCACCGCGCTGGACGAGCGCCGCTTCGCCGCCGTGCTGGCGCCGAAGCTCGCCGCCGCCGGGAACCTGGACCGGCTGACCCGGCAGGACCCGGTCTCGCTCTTCCTGCTCTTCTCCTCGGCCACCACGGCGATGGGCAATCCGGGCCAAGCCAATTATGTTGCCGCCAATGCGGCCCTGGAGGCGCTGGCGCGCCGCCGCCGGGCCGAGGGGTTGCCGGCGCTGGCCGTGGGCTGGGGGCCGATCGCCGATGCCGGCGTGCTGGCCGCCAATGCCGGCGCCGCCGAGACGCTGGCCCGCCGCCTGGGCGTGGAGCCGATGGCGGCGGCGGAGGCGCTGGCGGCGCTGCCCGCCATGCTGGCTAGCGGCGAGCCGGTGCTCGGCCTCGCCCGCATCGGCTGGCGCGAGGCGCGGCTCGCCCTGCCGATCCTGGAGGAGCCGCTCTTCGCGGCGGTGCGTGGTCGGGCGGAGACTACCGTCGAGGCGGGCGCGTTGCGCGAGCATCTGCTGACCCTCTCGCCGGAAGCGGCGCGGGCCCTGCTGCGCCAGACCGTGCAGGAGGAGATCGCCCGCATCCTGCGCCTGCCGCCCGAGGCGGTGCCGGCCGATGCGCCGGTGGCCGGGCTCGGGCTGGACAGCCTGGGCGGGCTGGAGTTGCGCGGCGCCCTGGAGCAGCGGCTCGGCATGGCGGTGCCGCTCGCCTCGGTGACGGAGGATCTGACGATCGACCTGCTGGCCCGCAAGCTCGCGGAGGGTCTGGCCGGCGGCCAACCGACGGAGGAGATGGTGGCGCACCTCGTGGAACAGTTCGAGCCGAGCGAGGCGCCGCCGCTGCCCAGCCGGGCGGAGGCGGCGGAATGAGCGGCGGGCTCTCCGCCACGGCGCGCATGGCGCTGCTGGCACGGCTTTCCAAGCGGCGCGCCGGAGAGGCGCCGCGCCCCGAGGCCGGCAGCGCGCGCGACTTCACCACGCTGCCGGGCATGCGCGACTTCGCCCTGCTCGGCACGGCGATGGAGTCGCTGGGCCTGGAAAGCCCGCTCTTCCAGCAGCATGACGGGCGCGCGGGCGCGCATAGCCGCATCCGCGGGCGCGAGGTCGTCAATTTCGCCAGCTATGACTATCTCGGCCTGAACGGCGATCCGCGCGTGCAGACAGCGGCCAAGGCGGCGATCGACCGCTATGGCGTCTCGCCCTCCGGCGCGCGCATCACCGCCGGCGAGCGGGTGCTGCACCGCGAGCTGGAAGCGGCGCTGGCCGAATGGCACGGCGCCGAGGCGGCGCTCACTTTTGTCTCCGGTCATGCCACCAACGTCACCACCATCGGCCACATCATGGGGCCGCGCGACGTGGTGGTGCATGACGCGGCGATCCACAATTCCTGCACCGAGGGCATCCGCCTCTCCGGCGCCCGTCGCATCCCCTTCGCCCATAACGATCTCGCCGCCGCCGAGCGCGAGCTGGCGGGCGCGCGGCGTGGCGCACAGCGCGCGCTGCTGCTGGTCGAGGGCCATTACAGCATGGACGGGGACAGCCCCGACCTCGCCCGCTGCATCGAGATCGCCCGCCGGCACGATGCCTGGCTGATGGTGGACGAGGCGCACAGCCTCGGCGTGCTGGGCCGCACCGGGCGCGGCGTGGCCGAAGCGCAGGGCGTGGACCCCACGGGCGTGGACCTCTGGATGGGCACGCTCTCCAAGACGCTCTCGGCCTGCGGCGGCTATATCGCGGCACGGGCCGATGTCATCGACTGGCTGCGCCACACCGCGCCGGGCTCCGTCTATTCCGTGGCGCTGGCGCCGCCGCTGGCCGCCGCCGCGCTGGAATCGCTGCGCATCCTGCGCGCCGAGCCGGAGCGCGTGGCGCGGCTGCACGCCAATGGCACCGGGCTGCGCGACCGGCTGAAGGCGCGTGGCTTCGACACCGGCGGCAGCCTGGGCGCCGCCATCGTGCCGGTGATCCTCGGCTCCTCCATCCGCACCGTGAAAGTCGCGGCGGCGCTGCTGGAGCGAGGCGTCACCAGCCAGGTGGTGGTCTTTCCCGCCGTGCCGGAGCAGTCGGCGCGGCTGCGCTTCTTCGTCTCGGCCGAGCACAACGCCGAGGATCTCGACCGCGCCGCCAGTGCCCTCACCGAGGCGGTCGCCAGCGTCGGACGCGTGGAGAGCCTGCCGGTGGGTCTGGCCGGCTAGGCCGCCGCATGGCCGGTCCGGTGGAGATCCGCGCGGTCGGGAGCGCGGCGCAGGCCGAGCTGTTCGTGCGGCTCCCGGCGCGGCTGGGCGGGGCGGCGGCGGGCTGGTCGGTGCCGCTCTTCGCCGATACGCGCCGCATCTTCGATCCCGGCTTCAATGCCGCCCTGGCCGAGTGGATGGTGCCGCGCTGGCTGGCCTTCCGTGGTGGCCGACCGATCGGGCGCATCGCCGCCGCCTGGCCGCGGGACGGGGTGATGAGCCAGGGCATCGGCGGCTTCGGCTTCCTGGCGCTGGAGCAGGACCCAGTGGTGCTGCGCGCGCTGCTCGATGCCGCCGAGGGCTGGCTGCGCGCGCAAGGCGCAGCGAAGATGCGCGGGCCGCTCTCCTTCACCATCAACCACGAGGTGGGCGCGCTGGTGGAGGGCGGGGCGCTGCCCATGCCGCGCATGCCGCGCAACCCGCCCTGGCTGCCGCCGCTGCTGGATGCCGCCGGGCTGGAGCGGGAAATGGACCTGCTGGCCTGCACCCTCGACCTCGCCGAGGAGGCGCATCGCCCGCGCTTCGCCGCCCTGCTGGCGCGCTGGCCGGCGCGCTCGGAACTGCGCATCCGCCGCCTGCGACCCGCCCGGCTGGCCGAGGATGTCGGGCTGATCCGCGACCTCTTCAACGATGCGTGGGCGGAGAACTGGGGCGCCGTGCCGGTCACGGCGGCGGAGGCGGCGACCATGGCGCGGCTGCTGCGGCCGCTGCTGCTCACCGGCGCCGTCTTCTTCGCCGAATGGCGCGGCGAGCCGATCGGGGTGGCCTCGCTGATCCCGAATATCGAGCCGGCCGCCGCGCGGCTGGACGGCCGCCTGCTGCCCTGGGGCTGGGCCCGGATGCTGCGGGCACTGGCCGGCGGCGCGGACAGTGCGCGGCTGCCCATGCTGGGCATCCGCCGCGCCTGGCGGGGCCATCCGGTCTCGGCCTATGCCGTGGGCGCGCTGCTTAGCGCCGCCATCGACTGGGCCGAGCGGCGTGGCTGGCGACAGGTCGAGGTGTCCTGGATCCTGGCGCACAACGCGCCCATGCTGCAGGCCATGGCGCGCCTGCCGGCGCCGGTGAGCGGCCGCTGGCGGCTGTGGTCGAAAAGGCTGGGGGAATGAATTCTCCCACGGAGTTCCTCTTTTGGCCCCCATCTTTTTTCTTCGAGTTTTCCACGCTGGCGGGAAGCACAGCCCTGAATTGATAGAAGAAAGATGGGGGTCCGGGGGGAATTCCTTCCCCCGGCCTTTTTCCGTCATTCGCCGCCGATGATTTGTCGCTCTACGATTGACACGACGCGCCCGGGCCGCTTTGAACGATCGGAACGATGTCGGCCCCAGAACCCACGGCACCGAAACGCTTCCTCTTCCTCCAGGGGCCGATTTCGCCATTCTTCGCGGAGGTGGGCGCGGGCCTGCGGGCGCTGGGCCATGCCGTGCACCGCATCAACCTGAACCTCGGGGACCGACTCTTCTGGCGTGGCCCCGGCGCGGTGGATTTCCGGGGCCGGCCGGCGGAATGGCCGGCCTTCATCGGCGCCTTCCTCGACCGGCACGCCATCACCGACATGGTCCTGCTCGGCGAGCAGCGCCCCTACAACAAGGTGGCCATCGCCGCCGCCGAGGCGCGCGGCGTACGCGTGACGGTGACGGATTTCGGCTATATCCGCCCCGACTGGATTGTGCTGGAGCGCGACGGCATGAATGCCGCCAGCCGCTTCACCCGCGACCCCGCGGAGATCGTGCGCGAGGGCGCGAAGCTGCCGCCGCCCGAACTGGACACCCGGTACCGCGACAGCTTCCCGCGCCAGGCCGGCTGGGACGTCCTCTACCACCTCGCCAGCCTGCTGCCCTGGCCCTTCCCGCACTATGACAGCCATCAGCTCTACCACCCGGTCCCCGTCTATCTCGGCATGGCCTGGCGGCTGTTGCGCCGCAGCGCCTACAACCGCCGCTCCGAGGCCATCATGCGGGAATTGATGGGCACCGGGCCGCTGTTCCTGATGGCCATGCAGATGGAGACGGACTTCTCCATCCGGGCCTATTCCAAGTACCGCGACCTCGACACGGCGCTGCGCGAGGTGGCGCAGAGCTTCGCCGCCCATGCGCCGGCCGATGCCCATCTTCTCGTCAAGGTGCACCCGCTGGACCCGGGGTTGAAGAACTGGAAGCGCCGCAGCCTGCGCATCGCGCGCGAGTTCGGGCTGGAGAGGCGGATGCACTATCTCGGCGGCGGCAACCTCGGTGCCATCGTGGAGGAGGTGCAGGGCACGGTGACGGTGAACAGCACCGTGGGCCTGCGCTCCATCCTCGACTGCAAGCCGACCTTCGCCCTGGGCGAGGCGCTCTACCGCATCCCGGGCCTGGTCTTCCCCGGCCCGCTCGACCGCTTCTGGACCGAGGCGGCGCCGCCCGACCCGGCTCTGCGCGAGGGCTTCCTGCGCTGCATCGCGCACAACCTCCATATCCGCGGCACCTATTACGGCCAGCCGGGACTCGATGCGGCGGTGAAGGCGGCGGTGCGGCGCCTGCATCTCGGCCTGCTGAACCAGCCCGACCCCGCGCTGCTGGCGGCGCAGGATCGCGCCCTGGCGGAGAGCGACACGGCGGGCTGAGTGTCCGCCGCCGCGCATTACAGTTCCGCAACCCGTCCGCTTCGCTGGCGTTGCCCGAGCCATGGGGGCGGCGTGGCCGCTGCCGCTCTGCCGGGGGAATGATGCGACTGAGGATCGGAGGTCGCCATGGGTGGGCGCTGCTTGCACTTCCTGCGCTCGGAGCCTGTAGCGGCGCGCAATCCGCACTCGACCCTGCCGGGTTCGAGGCGGAGGCGGTGGCGCGATTGTTCTGGGTCATGCTGGTTGCCGCCGCCATTCTCTGGGTGGCGGTGCTCGCGCTGGCCTTCCATGCGCGGCGGCGGCGGCCTTCTCCCTGGCAGCCGCGCAACGCCGGGCGGCTGATCCTCTGGGCCGGCGCGATTGGTCCGACGCTGCTGCTCTGCGCCCTGCTGGTCTATTCCCTGCGCCTGATGCCGGAACTGCGCGCCCCCGGCGGCCCGTTGCGCGTCGAGATCCGGGGCGAACAGTTCTGGTGGCGCGTGCGCTACCACCCGCCCGGCGGTGCGGCAGTGGAAAGCGCGAACGACCTGCGCCTGCCGGTCGGCCAGCGGGTCGAGCTGAGCCTCTCCAGCCCGGACGTGATCCATTCCTTCTGGGTGCCGGCGCTGGCCGGCAAGATGGACGTCATCCCCGGCCGCACCAACCGGCTGGTGCTGGAGCCCTCGCGCACTGGCCGCTTTCGCGGCGCCTGCGCCGAGTTCTGCGGCGCTTCCCACGCGCTGATGGCCTTCACCGTGGAGGTGATGGAGCCCGAGGCCTTTCAGGCCTGGCTCACGCGGGAGGCGAACCCGGCCGCCGCCTCCGCGGAGCAGGGAGGCCAGGCGCTGTTCCTGAAGAACGGCTGCGGCGCCTGCCACACGGTGCGCGGCACGCCGGCGGCGGGGCGCGTCGGCCCGGACCTGACGCATCTCGCCAGCCGCCCGACGCTGGGCGCCGGCACGCTGGAGAACACCCAGGAGAACCGCGTGCGGTTCATCGCCCAGACGCGGGAGATCAAGCCCGCCACCCTGATGCCCGGCTTCGGCATGCTGCCGGAGGCGGAGATCGCCGCCATCGCCGCCTGGCTGGGAACGCTGCGATGAGCCGGAAGCCGACGGCGCGGAAGGATGCCGATCAGGCGCGGCGCGAGGCGCAGGAGGCGCGGCTCGACGCCGCCTGGGAGACGCCGAAAAGCTTCCGCTACTGGTCGGCGGTGAACAACACCGAGGTCGGTATCTGGTACACCGCCACCTCCTTCCTGTTCTTCCTCTTTGCCGGCGCGCTGGCGCTGCTGATGCGTGCGCAACTCGCGGTGCCGGAGAACGACCTGCTCTCCGCCTCGCTCTACAACCAAGCCTTCACGCTGCACGGCACGGCGATGATGTTCCTCTTCGCCGTGCCGATCTTCGAGGCGGTGGCCATCCTGCTGCTGCCCACCATGCTGGCGGCGCGCGACCTGCCTTTCCCGCGCCTCTCGGCCTATGGCTACTGGTGCTTCCTGCTCGGCGGAATCTTCGTCTGCGGCTCGATCTTCTTCAATGCCGCGCCGGATGCCGGCTGGTTCATGTATCCGCCGCTGACCACCGACACCCAGCAGACCGGCATCGGCGCCGACATCTGGCTGCTCGGCCT
>DATMRU010000025.1:0-8741 GCA_035565935.1 Roseomonas sp. | reverse complement strand
AGGGGCGGAATTCTCTCTCCGAATGGCGGAATCTCTCCGAACCTGGGGACTTGGCCGGTTTAGTCCCAAGGTTCGAGATCCAGGAAAAACAATGGTCTGGCACGCCTGAGCCGGGCTTCGAGTTCGAAGTTTTGTTTGGGTACCCAAGCATAAAGGCACTGATGACCGCCTCTTTGCCTCGGAGATGCCCTGCACTGCAGGACGAGTGGCCAAGCCCGTCGGCAAGTTTTGGCCGAAAGCAGCCAGGCTGCTTTCGGGGAGTAAGTAGGCAAAAGCGGACGCGAAACAGGCCACAGCAGTGAGGCTGGTTCGGGTACACCGAGGTCATCCTTACCACTCCGGCCCGGCCCGCCCCGCCCCGCGGCACCTTCATTTCGGAGCGAGTTCGCCGAACCAGTAGGCCGCCGTCACTCCGCCATCCATTAGGAAGTCACTGCCGGTGATGAAGCCGCCATCGGGGCCCATCAGGAGCGCGGCCACGGTTCCGACCTCGTCCGGGGTACCGGCTCGTCCAGCGGCCGAGATCTCGATCATTCGCCGGTAGCCCGGACCGCGTGGCCCCTTCAACTCGTCGTTCGCGAGGGGCGTGATGATGATGCCGGGGCTGATCGTGTTGACACGTGCGCCGCGCTTGCCCCACCGGACCGCCTCGGCCGCCACGCGGAGCGAGTTGCCGCGCTTCGACAACTGATACGCGTGGAGAGAGTCCTTCACCTGGCCCGGCTGGAGCATGGGCAAGCCCAGAAGTTCCTCCACCGGCGTGGTGGCCAGGGCGGCGTTCTCCTCCACCGGGAGCGGCGGCAGGCGGTGGCCGGACTGGGAGGCAATCACGACGCCAGCCCCTCCGGGCGCGATGACCTCGCCGAATTCCTCCAGCACCAGGGCCGTGCCGTAGAGATCCACCTTGAGGATGGTCTCCGGCGGGGCCTGGGTCGGCGACACCCCCGCAGCGTGGATGACGCCATGGACCTCGCCGAGAGCGGAGGCGCGCTCGACGAGGGCGTGGACCGAGGCGCGCGATGCAACGTCCACCGTGGCCGTGCTCACCTGGAACCCGGCGTCGTCCAGGGTCTTCGCCGCGGCATCGGCGTTCTCCTGGCGCAGGTCGGCGAGCAGGACGTGCTTACCCGCGCCCACCCGGCGCGCGATGGCTTGACCGATGGACCCGGTCCCGATGAGGACTAATGCCCTTGTCATCACTTCATGTCCTTGCTGGTTTCGTGGCTTGAAGAGAAGCGGTCGGCGACCGCCGTGAGATCGTCACGCACTCGCCCGGGCTCCGCGTCGGCTGGCATGTTGCTCATGTCCCGAACGCCATCCAGCGAGCCCGGCCGGTCGGCCTCGAGAAGCGCGAACAAGATGTCGAGGTCGTCCTGCGGCGGCCCGCGTTCAGCGACGAGCTCGAAGGTCTTCCGCAATGCCTGATCAGAGCCGAGGCTGTGGACCAGCACCTGGGCGATCTGGCGGCGGGCAACGACGCCGTCGCTGGGGTCGCCCGCCTGGCGGGTGTCGCCTTGCAGGAGCGTCAGCCGGTTCTGGTCGGCTCGGTAGTCGTCGAACCAGCCAGGCCGGACGATCGTGTATGGCAGCCCGCTAGCGCGGACCAGCCTCTCGGACCGCCGCTTCCAGTCATGCACCTCGGTCCTGCGGTTGTAGTCGCCCGTGCGGTTGGTGACCCCGATGGAGGTCATCAGCGCGATGCGTGCCGACCGCCCGCCCAACGCGCGCAGGACGTTGCGCACACCGCCATAGTCCACGGTCTCGGCCGCGACCTTCCCGGCACCGTCGGACCCCAGCGTGAGCACGATGGCGTCCACGCCCTCCAAGGCTGGGAGCAAGGTCTCCGGCCGTGTGACGTCCCCGACCACGACTTCCGCATACGGTGGAAGCTGGCGCGCCTTGGTAGGGTTGCGCACGAGGGCACGGACAGCGTGCCCCTGGCGGAGCATTTCCTCCACGACGAGGCTGCCGATGCCGCCGGTGGCCCCGAGGACCAGGATCATCTTGCGGTCGGTGTTCACGGTGTTCCTGCAATCTGGTTCCACCGCGGCTCCGCGGCGCCCGGACAGCGATCCTGCTGTGCCTGGTCCGCAGCGATGTCCGTCATTCCTGTCCGGCAGGTGACGTTGCCGGGACCAGGAGGCAGGCCGACGCCAGCGCGCCAAGCCCGGTGAGCGCGACCACCCAGCCCAGCGGCCAGGGCGTGCCGTCCGCGAAGGTGCCGACCAGTCCGGAGCCGATGATGCCGCTGCCGTAGTGAATGGCGCCTACCAGCGCCGAAACCGCGCCTGCTCGTTCGGGGAAGCTGGCCAGGGCGCCTGCGATGGAGTTCGCCACGATGAAGCCGGTCATCGCCACGAAGAGGAGCAGCGGCACGACCAAACCTGCCAAGCCGCCCCAGCCGGTCCAGGCGTTCACGGCCAGCACCACGGCGGAGAGGGCCGCGCCCGCCGTGCCCATGCGCAGCAGCCGCACGGTGCCGAGCCGCAGGACGAGCCGTGCGTTGACCAGGTTGGTCACCATGATCCCGACGATGCCCGCCGCGAAGAGCAGGCCGTAGAGCTGCGCCGGGACACCGTAGTAGCTGATGTAGGCGAAGGGCGTCCCGGCGATGTAGGCATACATGCCGCCGTAGAAGAACCCTCCGGCCCCGGCGTAGCCCATCACCCGCCGATGGCGAAGGAGGAGCAGGTAGCGCGCCATGGCCTGCCCAAGCGGCTCGCGGTTGCGGCGCTCCGGCGGCAGCGTCTCGGGCAAGGTGAGAACGGCCAGCAGCGTCGCGACGCCCACGCCCACCAGGGTCCAGAAGATCGCCTCCCAGGAGGCGAGCCTGAGGATCTGGCCGCCGACAATGGGGCCAAGGAGCGGCGCGATCGCCATCACGGTCATCAGGGTGGACAGCATCTGCGCGGCGCGCGCGCCCGCGTAGAGGTCCCGCACCATGGCGCGGGCGAGCACCACACCGGCGCAGGCCCCCACTGCCTGCAGGACGCGCCAGCCGATCATCTCCCCAGCGCTGGCCGACAGCGCGCAGCCCGCCGAGCCGATGACGAAGAGCACGAGCCCGGCCAGGATCGGCCCGCGGCGGCCATGCCGGTCGCCGAGCGGCCCCCAGAGAAGCTGGCCGAGACTGAAACCGATCAGGTAGCCGGAGATGGTCAGCTCCATCGTCCCGCCTTCGGAGCGCAGCGCCTCGGTCATCGTCGGCAGGGCCGGGAGGTAGAGGTCCGTCGAAATGGAGGCAAAGCCCATGAGCGCGCTCAGCACCGCGAGCACGCGCACAGCCTGCCCGTTGGCAGGCGTCGACGGCGCCGCGGGCACGGTTCCGGCCTCCAGGGTTTCCGCGCGCGACGCCACGTCGCTCATAGCTCCTGCGCGGTCGGGCGGAACAGGATCTCGTTCACGTCGACCTCCTGCGGTTGGCTCATGGCAAAAGCGACCATGCGGGCGAAGGACTCGGCCGGAATGGCGAACTTCTCGTAGAAGTCCTTGATGCCCGCCGCGACGTCCGCCTCGGTGACGCTGCCGGGCAGCTCCGACTCCACCGCGCCCGGCGAGATCACCGTGGTGCGGACGTTGTACGGCTTCACCTCCTGCCGCAGCCCTTCCGACAGCATGCGGACCGCGGCCTTGGTTGCAGCGTAGACCGCGCTGCCCGGGCGCACCTTGTGCCCGGCAACGGACGAGACGTTGATGATGTGGCCGGACTTCTGGCGCTGCATGTGCGGCAGTGCGGCCGCAATGCCGTGCAGCACGCCCTTGATGTTGACGTCGATCATCCGGTGCCAGTCGTCGACCTTGCCGCGCTCCAGCAGCGAGTGCGGCATCAGCCCGGCGTTGTTGACGATAACGTCGATGCGGCCATGCGCGGCGACGGCCGCATCGACCAGCCGGGCCACCTGCTGCGGGTCCGTGACGTCGGTCTGCACGACGGCCTCCGTCCCGAGGCCGAGTTCGGCCGCGAGCGCCTGCAGCCGGTCCAGGCGGCGGGCGCCCAGGAACAGCTTGGCGCCCCGGGCCGCGAGATGCCGCGCGGTCGCCTCGCCGAGACCGCTGCTGGCGCCGGTGATGACGACGATCTTGCCGTTGATGTTATCGCTCATGAGAAACCTGCGTGTTCTGTTGATCGGCCTGCCGCATCGCGCGGCGCCGGGTGAGTTTTTGGGCGCTGTCAGCGGCCGGACGGGACGTCCCGCAGCCATCGGGTCACGGTCTCCAGCGTCCGGCGCTCCTGGTCCGCCTCCAGGGTGAATCCTTGCAGCAGCTTGGCTCGCGGCGCGTGCGCCCGGATGACCTGCATGCTCTGCCCGCGCCCGTAGCCGCCGTGCGTGATGAAGGGCACCAGCGTCTTGCCCGAGAGATCGTGCGCGGACAGGAAAGACCGGATCACAGACGGCGCCGTGCCGCCCCAGATGGGCATGCCAAGGAACACCGTGTCATAGGCGGCGATGTCGGGGACGCTGGCGGCCAGCGGCGGCTCGTAGCCGCTGTCCCGCTCTTGGCGCGCCTGCGCCACGGTGGCCTCGTAGTCTTCCGGATAGGGCTCAGAAGGTCGGATCTCAAAGAGGTCGGCGTCGCGGGCGCGGCGGACCTGCCCGGCGATGACGCGGGTATTGCCGGTGCGGGAGAAGTAGGCGACTAGCGTTCTCGACCCGCTGCCCGCCGTCTGCGCCCGGGACGGCCGGGTGGACAGGACCCACCCGGCCGCCAGGGACCAGAGCAACCCAACCGGCAGCGCCCGGCGCGGCGATACGAGGTTCTGCCTGGACATCCTCTGGATCCCGTGTCAGGTCAGCGGCCGGTGGTCGCTTCGAGTTCCGCCGGGTAGCGGTTGCCCTCGATCCGGATGTCGGCGGCGGCGCGCGCGATGGCGGCGAGGTCGTCCACCGTCAGCTCCACCTCCGCGGCGCCGAGGTTCTCCTCCAGCCGGTGCAGCTTGGTGGTGCCGGGGATCGGCACGATCCAGGGCTTCTGGGCCAGCAGCCAGGCGAGCGCGATCTGCGCGGGCGTCGCGCCCTTCTGGCGGCCGATGCCGGTCAGCAGGTCTACCAGCGCCTGGTTCTTCTCCATTGCCTCCGGCGTGAAGCGCGGCAGCTTGGCGCGGAAGTCATTGGCCGCGATCTGGGTGCCCTTGTTGAGCGCGCCGGTCAGGAAGCCCTTGCCCAGCGGGCTGTAGGGCACCAAGCCGATGCCGAGTTCCTCGCATGTGTCGAGGATGCCGTTGGTTTCCGGCCCGCGGGTCCAGAGCGAGTACTCGTTCTGCAACACCGCCACCGGCTGCACGGCGTGGGCGCGGCGCACCGTCCGGGTGCCGGGCTCGGAGAGGCCGAAGTGCTTGACCTTGCCCTCGCGGATCAGGTCGCCGACCGCCCCGGCCACCTCCTCGATCGGCACCGCCGGATCGACGCGATGTTGGTAGAGCAGGTCGATCACCTCGACGCCCAGCCGCTTCAGGGACGCCTCGGCGACCGCGCGGATGTGCTCGGGGCGGCTGTTCAGCCCGGCCATCTTGCCGTTCTCGATATTGAAGCCGAACTTGGTCGCGATCACCACGCGGTCACGGACCGGCGCCAGCGCCTCGCCCACGATCTCCTCGTTGGTGAAGGGGCCGTAGACCTCGGCGGTGTCGAAGAAGGTGACGCCGCGCTCCACGGCGGCGCGGATCAGGGCCACCGCCTCGTCCTTGCTGAGAGCGTGGCCGTAGCTGAAGTTCAGGCCCATGCAGCCGAAGCCGAGGGCCGAGACCTCCAGGCCGCTGTGTCCAAGGGTGCGCTTCTTCATGTCTGCGATCTCCTGTCCTGGGGGTTGAGCCCCTCGAGTTGGCTAGGAGATAGGCCGAAGCCATTCATTGGATTAGCGGTGGAGATTCGCATGAACCCATACTCAGGATTCATCAATCCGCCCGGGGTGGGGGACCTTTCCGCGCCGAGGAGGTGATGGCGTGGGAAGGCCGCCGCCTCGGTCCAGGTGCCTCGTCGAGGTGGAAGCAGAGGCTTGGTGGATGATGGCGCGGTCGCGCCGTCAGCCGCCGTACTCGGCGTCGGTGACCTTTTCCAGCCAGTCGACGCTCCGGCCATCCTGCGCCTCGGCGATGGCGACGTGGCTCATCGCGCAGTCCGGTGCGGCGCCGTGCCAGTGCTTCTCGCCGGGTTCGAACCAGACGATGTCGCCCGGCCGGATCTCCTCGACCGGACCGCCCTCGCGCTGAACCCGGCCGAGGCCGGACAGGACGAGCAGGGTCTGCCCCAGAGGGTGGGTATGCCAGGCGGTGCGGGCGCCAGGCTCGAAGGTGACGGTGGCGCCGCCGATGCGGGCCTCGCCCGTGCCCTTGAAGGGCCCATCGAGCCGGACGATGCCGGTGAAGTAGGCATCGGGCGGCCTCGTGGTCGGTTGGGAGCCGGTGCGCGTGATCTTCATCGCGATCCTCCGTGATGACGGCAGGATACGCGGCATGCCACCCCATCATTAGGGCGGGGCAGTCGCATGAAGTTATATCAGCCGTTCATGAATAGCGTCGCCGCGTGCGGCAGCACCTGTTGGTGACCGCTCCGGCGCCGAGGCGACCGCCTCAGCCGCGGTACCTGAGGGCGTCGACGAGCATGGCGAAGGCGGCTCCGGGCTGGCGGCGGCTCGGGTAGTAGAGGTGATAGCCGGGGAATGGTGGGCACCAGTTCTCCAGCACCCGCACCAGCCGCCCGTCCGCCAGGTAAGGCGCGGCCAAGTCCTCCAGCGTGCACATCAGGCCGAAACCGTCCGCAGCTGCCACCAGGCCGAGGTCGCTGCGGTTCGAGGTGAACTGCCCCTCCACGCGCACCCGCAGCTCCCGGCCGTTCTGTTCCAGCTCCCAGGCGTAGAGGCCGCCCGAGCTGGACATGCGGAGGTTGATGCAGCGGTGCCGGACCAGATCCTGCGGCGTCTCCGGCGGCGGGTTCTCGGCGAGGTAGGCCGGGGAGCCGACCACCGCCATGCGGCAGTCGGGGCCGATCCGCACGGCGACCATGTCCTTCGCCACCTGCTCGCCCAGGCGAACCCCAGCGTCGTAGCGCTCCGCGACGATGTCCGTCAGCGCGTGGTCGACGGTGATCTCCACCTTCAGCTCGGGGTACTGGCGCAGCAGCGGCGCGCAGGCAGGCCAGAGAAGGGTCTCGGCGGCGTGCACGGACGAGGTGATGCGGATGGTCCCGGCAGGCCGTTCCCGCAGCTCGCCCAGGGAGCGCAGCTCTGTCTCGATGTCACCGAGCGCTGGTCGCAGGGTGCGGAGCAGCCGTTCGCCCGCTTCGGTGGGCGCCACCCGGCGCGTGGTCCGGGTCAGCAGGCGGACGCCGAGCCGGGTCTCAAGGCGGCGGATGGTGTAGCTCAGGGCGGACTGGGAGGTGCCGAGCTTCGCGGCCGCGCGGGTGAAGCTGTTTTCCTCGGCGACGGCAAGGAAGACGTTGAGGTCGGCCAGTTCGTCGCCGCGCATTCATGAACCTCAGATATAAGAACGCGCCGATCTTATAGTACTAACTCGGAATGGCGGAACCTCAGACCTGCGTGTCAGGCTGGCTGGCGTCCGCTTTGCGGAAAGCTGCTAGGCCATTTGGACGACTCTTGTGGGCGCTGAGCGGACCTCGGGAAGGTCCTCATGAACCCCTCGCTGCTATTTGGACATAGAAAAGATCGGCACCTTGCCACCAGGCCCGAGCGGGAAGTCGAGCGGCCAATGAGGTGCGGCTGCCGCCCCGCTGATCATGGAGCGCGCTGCTCGTCCCATCTGCGGGGCATGGACTCGATCAGCATTGGCAACCCAAGTCCCTCGGCTGCCGCCCATCCAGGATAGCCTCGATCAGGTCTGGGTCCAGCAGCGTCAGCCGCAGCATCTTGCCGAGGTAGGAGCGGTCGATCTTCTCCGCGGCGACGAACTCGCTGAGGGACGAGTACCGCCCCTCTTCCAAGAGGCGCTTCCAACGATGCGCCCGCGCCAGCGCCTTCACCAGGGCGGGATCGGCCCGACTGCGAAGCGGCCCAGGGCTGGTGGCGCTGCCATCCGGCGTGACAACCAGCTTCTGGCCGCCGCGGTGGCGGATGGTTAACGGAACCCGGATGGTGATGATGCTGCTGGCCGGCGTCATGCGGCCCTCTGCGCCTCGCCGCGGACCCCGCCCAGGTCGCGGACCAGGCTGGCGAGCCCCACCACCCGTAGCCGGACGTCCGCGCCGGTCAGGCTGACCTCCACCTCTCGACCAGCAGCCGGACGATGCGGGCCTGCTCGGCCGGAAATAGCTCCTCCCAGAGCGGGTCGAGGCGCTCCAATGCCTCGCGTACCTCGGCCTCTGTGGCGTCTAGCGCCTGCGCCCGCGCCGCCTGCCAGGTGCCCACCACCACCTCCGGCTGCCGCAGTGGCGCGCGGACCTGGTCGAGCACCGCGGCCTCGATCTCGCCGGCGGGGAGACGGCGGACCGGGCCGTCGTCGGCGGTTCCCTTCAGCACGGCCTGGCTGACGTAGTAGCGGTAGAGCCGCCCGCGGCGACGGGTGTGGGTGGGCGACAGTGCCCGCCCGTCCGGCCCGAAGATCAGGCCTTTGAGCAGGGCCGGGCTCTGCCGCCGGTTCTGCGGGCGGCCCCTTCCACGACCGGGGTCTCGCCGGGGCCAGCCACCACGCCGTCATCCCCAATGTGAACACGGTGGAGACGCTTCGGGAGGTCTGGCCGCGCCTCTCGGCCGACGAGCGCAAGCTCTTCGACGTCATCGCCCGCTCCTAT
>DATMRU010000024.1:0-112715 GCA_035565935.1 Roseomonas sp. | reverse complement strand
TTCACGACCATCACCGACGCGGTCTGGCAGGCCGATCTCGACCTCAAGCTATTCGCCGCCATCCGCCTGGCGCGGCTGGTCTGGCCGCAGATGGCGGAGCGGCGCTGGGGGCGCATCATCAACGTGCTGAACATCGGCGCGAAGGCGCCCCGGGCCGGCGGTGCTCCCACGGCGGTGTCGCGGGCGGCGGGCATGGCCCTGACCAAGGTGCTGGCCGGGGAAGGTGCGCCGCACAACATCCTGGTCAACTCGCTGCATGTCGGCCTGATCGAGAGCGACCAATGGGTCCGCCGCCATGCCCGGCAGCAGAGCAACCAGTCCTACGCCGACTTCCTCGCCGAGATGGGCAAGGGGATCCCGATGGGGCGGGTCGGCACCGCCGAGGAGTTCGCCAATGTCGCCTGCTTCCTGGCTTCCGATGCCGCCGGCTATGTGAGCGGAACGGCGATCAACGTGGACGGCAATCTCTCGCCAGTGATGTAGTCGTAAGGCAAAGCGCGATGGCGGCGGTGACGAGGGCGAAGCTGCTAGCGCGGTGCTGACGTCAGGGAGCGCGCCATCGATTGTGTAGTGCATCATGGTGGGCGCCCGCCCTGTTCCACGTGTGAATGCCCACGAGAGACCTAAGACCAGGGCGCGGCCTCCCCGAGCAAACAAGCGAGCGAGATCCACCCTGCTGCTTAGCGCGTTCCGATCCTCGACGTGCGGGAAGGGCGCCGACTCTTCACCGGTGCGGCGCTGCGCATAGGCGGCATGTCCACGCGATAGCCAAGGCTCGCGGAAAAGGCTTCAGCCTGTATGGCGAGTCTGGGCGCATGCCGTTCAGCGACCTCTCCGGTAAGGCGGAAGGCGGGCCCAGAGACGGTCATCGCGCCGACGATATCGCCCTCTGCATCGAAGACCGGGGCGCTGAGCGAGGCGGTCTGCGGATCCGTCACACCGGAAGTGAAGATCGGCCTGAAAGGCCCTTCCACGGTTCCCACCCCGTTGCCGCCAAGCCCACGCAGCACCAAGCCTGCCGAGGTGTCGTCGAGCGCCAATGGAATCAGGCGGCGGGCACTGTCGCGCACGCTCTGCTCCGCCTCCACGCGCACCAGGCAGATACGCGCATCGCCGTCGCGGATGAAGAGCGAGGCGCTCTCCTGGCATTGCTCGGCCAGCGTCTGGAGGAAGGGCTGCGCCTCACGATCCAGGCGCTGCGAGGCGCGCAGAATTGCGGAAAGCTTGAGGATATTCGCTCCGAGCCGGAACTCGCCGTTGGCGGAGCGGGCCAGCATCCCCGAGCCTTGCAGTGACACGGCAAGACGCAGGATCGTTGTCTTGTGGAGGCCTGTCCGGTTGGCCAGCTCGGCGAGAGACAGGCCCTCATCACCCCAGCGGAAGGCGTTGAGGATGTCGATCGCGCGGTCGACGGCAATGACCCCGCCACTCATTCAGCGCACAGCCCCGGAATGTTGCGACGGTCCGACATCATGGCCCAGCGGGTATCACGCGCGTCGTGCCACGAAAAGGGACTTGACTGGATAATTTCGTTTAGTGAAACTCCATCCCGATCTACGGCACATTCTGTGCCGCGCCCAAATGCCGCCCCGGAGCACCGAATGCCCGAGTTCGCCGACCGCCTTGCCAACGTCGAAGTCTCGGCCAGCGCAGCGATGACCGCACTGGCGCGTGACATGCGGGCCAGCGGCATCGCGGTGATCAGTCTTTCCCAGGGTGAGCCCGACTTCCAGACACCCGACCACGTCGTGGAAGCCGCCCACGCCGCGGCGCGGGCCGGCGACACCAAATATCCGCCAACGGAAGGTACCAGGGCGCTGAAGGAGGCCGTTGCGCGCAAGTTCAGGCGTGACAACGGGCTCGACTACGCGCCTGACGAGATCCTGATCGCCAACGGCGGCAAGCAGATCATCTTCGACGCGCTGATGGCCACGCTCAATCCAGGCGACGAGGTGGTGATCCCCCGCCCGTCCTGGATCAGCTACGCGGATATGGCGAAGTTTGCCGGCGGCGTCCCGGTCGGCGTGCCCTGCCCGCAGAACAACGGCTTCAAGCTGCGCGCGGAGGATCTCGATGCGGCGATCACGCCCCGTACCAGATGGCTGATCCTGAACTTCCCGAACAACCCGACCGGCGCCGCCTGCTCCCGCGCCGAGATGCAGGCCATCGCCGAGGTGATGCTGAAGCATCCGCATGTCTGGATCCTGACGGACGACATGTATGAGCACCTGATCTATGATGACTTCGCGTTCTGCACGATCGCCGAGGTCGACCCGCGCCTGCGCGACCGCGTGCTGACCGTGAATGGCGCTTCCAAGGCCTACGCCATGACAGGCTGGCGCATCGGCTATTGCGGCGGCCCCAAGCGCCTGATCAAGGCGATGGCGAATGTGCAGGGGCAGTCCACCAGCGGCGTCTCGACGGTTGGGCAGGCGGCGACGATTGCCGCACTCGACGGGCCGCAGGACCTTCTTGCCGAGCGCGCTGCCGTCTATCGCAACCGCCGCGACCTCGTGGTTGAGATGCTGAGCGGCGCACCGGGCCTCACCTGCCACAAGCCGGAAGGTGCCTTCTACGTCTTCCCCAATGCCGCGGGCTGCCTGGGCAAGACCTCGAAGGGTGGACGAAAGATCGGGACGGACATTGATTTCGTCACCGCTCTCCTCACCGAGAAGCAGGTCGCTGTCGTGCAGGGCGCCGCCTACGGCATGAGTCCCTATTTCCGCGTGTCCTACGCGACCGATACCGAAAGCCTGAAGGAGGCCTGCGGCCGTATCCAGGAGTTCTGCCGGGAGTTGGCCTAACTCCAACGCGGACGGCTTCAAACCAGGAGAAATCGCATGAAGCGTCGTGCCCTGCTCGCCTCCGTTCCGCTGCTCGCCGCGCCCGTCGCTGCCCGGGCTGAAGGGTATCCGTCACGGCCCATCACCATCCTCCTCGGGCTCGCGCCCGGCGGGTCGGGCGATGCGACGATGCGCTTCATCGCGCGGGAAGCATCCAAGGAGCTCGGTGTCCCTGTCATCGTCGAGAACCGCCCGGGCGGCGCTCAGACCATTGCGACAAACCGCGTGGCGCACAGCGTACCGGACGGCTATACACTGGGCCAGGCAACGAATACGCCGCTCGGCACCGTGCCGCATTTCCAATCGGTGCCCTACGACGTCGAGACGGATTTCACCTTCGTTGCCCAGTACGCGACGATCCTCCATCCGAACTACGTCCTCAACGGCAGCCGCTGGCAGAGCTGGGCAGAGCTGGTCGGCTTCGCCAGGGACAACCCCGGCAAGCTGCGCTGGGCGGCCGCCACGCCGCTGTCCGGGCCGCATCTATGCAACGCGGCAGCCTTCCAGCATCTCGGCATTGACAGCATTTTCGTACCGTTCAACGGTGGCGCCGAAGCGGTGACGGCGCTGCTGGGCGGGCATATCGACCTTGCCGTTTCCTCGGACTATGCGCCGCTGCTGGCCGATAACCGGGTGCGCCTGCTGTCGGAGATCGGCGCCGATCGCGCGCCGGGGATGGAGGCCATCCCCTGCTTCGGTGAACTCGACTATCCGCTTACCATGCGCATCGGCTTTGGCCTGATCGGTCCGGCGAACCTGCCGCCAGAAGTGACAGAGACCTGGGCGCGCGTGTTACGCAAGATCGAAGCAATGCCGGAGTGGCAGGAGCTGATGCGCCGTTTCATGGCCGTGCCATCGTTGGTCATCGGGGACGCCTATCGCGACCAGATGCTGACCAGCTACCGTCGCCTCGGGCAGATCCTGCCCGGCCTGCGCATCGATCGGCCTTAACGGCGCGTCTGCGGCCCGGAGATCAAGGCGCGCGCTCCATCCGGGCCACGGGCCGCCCGCCTTCCAGCGTGACACGGACGGCGAAGTCATAGCGGTCGATGTCCAGCGCGATGTCGAGATCACGCGGATGCCCGTGCCCGCTGGTGGGATCGAGGAAGCGCGCAGCCTCCTTCCCGGCCAGGATCGCCCTGCGGACGGCGTCGGGGTCGCCTGCCCTGCCCTCGAGCAGGTTGCGCAGATGCAGTGCGCAGAGCTCATCCTCATCCGTCCGCTCGACGCCTTCATGGCCCATGGCGATCAGCGTGATGCGATCCGTCCCCGCCGCCGCGAGCGCGCGGGCCGTGCTCCGCGCCGTGACGAGGGAGGTGGCGTAGAGCGCCTCCGCGCCGCGCGCAGCAACGATGCCCTGGGTGCCCGCGCTGGTGCGCTGCGCAACGACCTTCCCCGTGAAATCCTGCGGCGCCACCTCGAAGGGCGAGTTACCGAATTCGAACTCCGGTGGCGCGACGCCGCCGACTTCTCCCATGCACAGCTGCACGGCGCCGCTTGCGCGCAGCGCCAGGGCCTCCTCTACGCTGCCGACCATGATGATCCTGGATGCGCCGTTCGCCAGGACCACCGCGGCGGTCGTGAAGGCGCGGAAGACGTCGATGACGGCAACCGCACCCGAGGCCCTTTCTGCCCCCACGAGAAGGCTGTCGACGATGATCTTCACGAAGGGATCTCCCTGGGCAGACCTTGGCATAGGACCGTATCGCCGCGCGGCGTCGGGGAGCCGCGGCGCCCGGCCATCGCGGCCCCGACTTCCGCGGCCTTCGTGTCAGTGTCAGCCGGGCAGCGCGAAGGGCTTCGCGGCGGCCTCGTAAACACCGTAGCCCAGCGTCTCGCGGAGCTCAGCGGGGGACACGACGCTGTCCGCCTCCGAGCGGCCCGCTGCCAATGCTGCCAGGCCGGCCTTCATGCCCGCCATGGCGGGGGAAAGCGTGCCAGTGGGGAAAGTGCCGATCTTCAGGCCGAGTTCCGCGGCGCGCGCCTGGGTCGGCGTCTCGCGCGGCGCCCCAGGTGAGAGCACAGCGAAATGCGGCCTGCCCTTCGATGCGGCAACGGCACGCCGCACCTCCTCCTCATCCTTCGGGCTGTCCAGGAAGAGGATGTCGGCGCCTTCCTCGACATACATCTCGATACGCGCGATTGCCTCCTCGATGCCCGCGGTGGGGCGGCAGTCGGTGCGCGCCATCACCAGGATGCCGCTGTCCTTCGCGGCCTCGACGGCGGCACGGATCTTCATGCGCATTTCCTCGCGCGGCAGGCTGGGCTTGCCGGCGGAGGTTAGCGCGCGCGGGGTGATCTTGTCCTCGATCAGCACGGCTGCCGCGCCCGCGCGGCCATAGGCGCGTACCGTCCGCTGCACGTTCATCGCATTGCCATAGCCATGATCGCCATCCGCGAGGATCAGCAGGTCCGGCGCCGCGCCGCGCACCATCTCCAGGCTGTTCAGCATCTCCGCGAAGGAGATCAAGTCGAGGTCAGGACCGCCCAGGCGGCTCGCGGCGACGCAGGAGCCGGACAGGAAGGCCGTCTCGAAGCCCGCCTGGTGCGTCAGCTTCGCGGTCAGGCCGTCCCAGACGGCTGGCATGACGACGAAGCCCGGCTTCGCCAGAAGGGCGCGCATTCTTTCAGGGGGGGTCATGTGGGGTTCCTTCCCATGGGTGATTTGCCGGAGGTGTCAGCCGGCCACGCCTGCGAAGCCGGAGTTGCTGCAGGTTGCCGGTGACGAAGACAAGGCCTTGCCACAACCGTCAGCCCGCACGCGCGCCCGAGGCGCGTACCAGCCCGCCCCAGACGGGGCACTATTTCATCGTTCTCCAACCCCGCGACGCTCTGGGGGCAGAGACGCTGTCGGATTTCAATGATCGAAATATAGTTCCGGGCAGCAGAACATCGTCAAGCGCCTTCCATGCCGTGTAGCCGTTCCGCGGCAAAAAAATTTCGTTGCATGGGATGGCATTCCGAATAACGGTATTGCCAGACGGAACTTTGGCCCGCGTGCCGTGGCATTAGGCTGCCCGCCTGCCCTTCTCGAGGACACCGAATGGATCTGGCCAAGATCAAAGCGCTCATCGACTTGGTTTCGCGCTCCCAGGTCACCGAACTGGAGCTGACCGAAGGCGACACGACGCTCAGGCTGAGCCGTTCCGTCGCCATCCCGACGCAGCAACGGGTCGAGGCAGCCCAACCAGTTGCCCAGCCGTCGGTGGCCCTCCCGGAGACACCGCCTCTGCCCGAGGCGCCCTCTTGCGTGCCGCAGGACGGTGCCGTGCGCTCCCCCTCCTTCGGCATCTTTCACTGCACACCCGCCCCCGATGCGCCGCCCTTCGTCACGGTCGGCACCACGGTCGAAGCGAGCCAGACGCTCTGCCTGATCGAGGCGATGAAGGTCTTCACACCCGTCACCGCCCCGTATGCCGGAACCGTGGAAGCGATCCTCGCCGAGGGCGGGGAGGAGGTGGAGGCCGGCCAGATGCTCTTCCGGCTCCGCGCATGAGGCGCTTCAACACCGTTCTTGTCGCCAACCGCGGCGAAGTGGCGTTGCGCATCATCCGCGCCTGCCGCGCACTGGGCCTGCGCAGCGTGGCAGCGCATTCCGCGGCGGATCGCGGCGCGCCGTACCTCGCCCTTGCGGATCAGGCGATCTGCATCGGCGGCGCGGCATCGCGCGACAGCTATCTCAACATTCCCGCCCTGCTGCTCGCGGCGGAAGCCTGCGGGGCGGGGGCGGTGCATCCGGGCTACGGCTTCCTCAGCGAGAACGCCGCATTCGCCGAGGCAGCCGAAGCGGCAGGGCTGGTCTTCATCGGCCCGACGGCAGATTCGATCTGTACTATGGGCGACAAGATCGCCGCCAAACGCGCGATGATTGAGGCCGGCGTGCCCTGCGTGCCCGGCCCCGACCAACCGCTGCCCGAGGATGCTGACGCCATCGCGCGCATCGCCACGGATATCGGCTATCCGGTGATCGTAAAGGCGGTCGGCGGCGGCGGCGGGCGCGGCATGCGCGTGGTGACAAGGCCGGACGCGCTGGCCGAGGCCATCGCCGTCACCCGCAGCGAGGCCGGCCGCGCCTTCGGTCGCGCCGATCTCTACATGGAGAAGTTCCTCGAAGCCCCGCGCCACGTCGAGATCCAGGTGCTGTGCGACATGCATGGCAACGCGATCTGGCTTGGCGAACGCGACTGTTCCATGCAGCGCCGCCATCAGAAGGTGGTCGAGGAGGCCCCCGCGCCGGGCATTACGCCGCATGTGCTGCGCGACGTCGCGGAACGCTGCGTCGAGGCCTGCCGGCGTATCGGCTATCGCGGCGCCGGCACATTCGAGTTCCTCTACGAAGCTGGCGCCTTCTATTTCATCGAAATGAACACGCGCCTGCAGGTCGAACACCCGGTCACCGAAATGGTCACCGGCATCGACATCGTGCGCGAGCAGATCCGCATCGCGCAGGGGGAGGCGCTCGGCATCACCCAGGCCGATGTCGTCCCGCGCGGCCACGCCATCGAATGCCGCATCAATGCCGAGGATCCCTACACCTTCATCCCTTCCCCCGGCCGCATCGCCGCGCTGTCCCTGCCGGGCGGGCCGGGGCTGCGCATCGATACGCATATCGCCACGGGCTACACCGTGCCATCGCATTACGATTCGCTGATCGCCAAGGTCATCGCCCATGGCGCAACGCGCGACCAGGCGATCGCGCGCATGGCCTCGGCACTGGCGGAACTGCGCGTGGAGGGCGTCGCCACCAATGCCGAACTCTGCGCCGCGATCATGCAGGATGCGCGCTTCCGCAAGGGCGGCGCCGACATCCATCACCTCGAACACTGGCTCGCCGCGCGCGCGGCGGGGGGCGACGATGCTGGTCGATAACCATCTGACGCGGCCAAATGTGAGTATGCTCGGCACCAGCGCACTGCTCTTCGAGGCGCCGGGTGATTTCAGCCTCGCCACCCAGCGACGCATCTGGACTTTGGCTCGCTCCGTCTCGGCCTGGCCCGGGGTGCGCGAGGCGGCACCCTGCATGACCAATGTCATGCTCACCTTCGACACGCCGCCCGAGGAACCCGAACGGCTTGAGGACGCGCTGCTCGCTGCCTGGGAGGCGGCGGAACCCGACCAGACGGAAGGCCGCGTGGTCGATGTGCCGGTGATCTATGGCGGCGAGTACGGCCCCGATCTGCTCGATATCGCCGCCCATGCGAAGCTGCCGCCGGAGGAGGTGGTGCGGCTGCACACCGGCAGCCGCCTGATCGTCTTCGCCATCGGCAGCCATCCCGGCAATGCCTATCTCGGCGGGCTGGATCCGCGCATCGCCATGCCGCGCCGCAAGGTGCCGCGGCTGCGGGCGGAAGCGGGTTCCGTCTCGATCGGCGGGTTGCAGGCGGGCATGGGCGGTACACCGGGGCCGAGCGGGTGGAACTGCCTCGGCCGCGCCAGCATTCCCGTCTTCGATCCGCAGCGCGACCCGCCGGCGCTGCTCGCGCCCGGCGACATCGTGCGCTTCCACGCTGAGCGGGTGATCCTGTGATCGAGATCCTCGACACCGCGCCGCTCTCCTCGGTGCAGGATCTCGGGCGCGCGCCCTATCTGCGCTATGGCGTCAGCTATTCCGGCGTGATGGACCGCCTCGCGCTGCGCGTGGGCAATGCGCTGCTCGGCAATGCGGAGGACCTCGCCGCCGTCGAGATCCAGGCCTTCCCCTACCGTATCCGCTTTCGGGAGGCGCGGGATTTCGCGCTGACCGGCGCGGATTGCCCTGCCCTGCTGGACGGGGTGCCGGTCCTACCCTGGTGGGCGGCGCATGCACGGGCGGGCGCCGAACTGGCCATCGCCGCGCCGAAGCGCGGAGCGCGCGTCTATCTCACGGTGGCCGGCGGCATCGACGTGCCGCCGGTGCTCGGCTCGCGCAGCACGCAGTTCCGTGGCTCCTTCGGCGGGCACGAGGGTCGCTGGCTGCAGGGAGGCGACGTGCTGCCGGCCGGCGTGGCCGCCGGCGGATCGGTGCAGGCCCCGGGCTTCGGTGCCGAACCACCCGAAGCCGCCCTGCCCGCCGACTGGGCGCCCCCCGACATGCAGCCCGGGACCACTGCGGTCCGCGTCCTGCCCGCCGGCGAGTACGCGCTGTTCACCGAGGAAGCGCAACAGCGTTTCTGGGCCACCGGCTGGAAGATCTCGGTCCAGAGCAACCGCGCGGGATTCCGCCTTGCAGGCCCACCCCTGGAGTTCGCCCGACGCGTCGAGATGCGCTCCCACGGCATCGTGCCCGGCGTGGTGCAAGTGCCGCCTTCCGGCGAACCGATCATCCAGTTGGCCGACGCACACACCGCCGGCGGCTATCCGAAGATCGGCACAGTGGTCGAGGCTGATCTCTGGCGGCTCGCCCAGGCGCCGCTCGGCAGCCGGCTGCGCTTCGTGCCGGTGACCTATCGCGACGCGCTGGCGGCACTGCGCCAGGCCGATGCCTGGGTTGCTTCGCTGCGCCGCCTGGCCGGACAGTACCGATTGCTCTGCGCCACGGGACGCACGCCATGACAGCGGAGGAGATGCGGCAGATCGCCGCCTGGCTTGAAGCCTCCGACCTCGACCTGCTGGAGCTGACCACGCCGCGGATGCGCCTGCGGCTGAAGCGCGACCGCCACGCCGTCCCGGCATCTGGCGCACCACCGGCGCCCGCCGTGGCGCCCCCCTGCCTCGAAGCGCGCGGCACCGGCATCTTCCTTCCCGCCCATGCTTGGCGCGATGCGCCACTGGTGCAGCCGGGCCAGCGCGTGCGGGCCGGTGAGGTCGTCGGGCTGCTGCGCGTTGGCCCGCTGCTTCAGCCCGTCACGGCGACGGCGGATGGCACGGTGGGCCGATGCCTCGTCACGCCCGGCACGCTGGTCGGATTCGGCACGCCGCTGATGGAATTCACCCAGGACGCGTCGCAGGACAGGAGCACGTCATGAAGATCGATCTCAACTCCGACATGGCTGAGGGTTTCGGCGCCTATCGCATGGCCGAGGACGAGACGCTACTCGGCATCGTCACCTCGGCCAATCTCGCCTGCGGCTTCCATGCGGGCGACGCGGTCATCATGGACCGCACCGTGCGCCTGGCGCAGGAGCGCGGCGTGGCGATCGGCGCGCATATCGGCTTCCCCGACCTGATGGGCTTCGGCCGGCGGCTGATGCAGATCGATCCGAAGGAGATGGAGAAACACGCCATCTACCAGCTCGGCGCGCTGGAAGGCATCGCACGCGCCGCCGGAGTGCGCATGACGCATGCGAGTTTCCACGGCGCGCTCGGCAACCTCATCGCGGTCGATCAGCCGATGGCCAGTGCGATGGCGCGCGCCGTGAAGGCCTTCGATCCGACGCTGTTCGTCTCCTCCGCGCCCGGCACCGCCATTGCACGCGCGGCCGAGGCGGAAGGGCTGCGCGTGTTCACCAAGTTCCTCGCCGACCGCGCCTACGACGCGAAGGGCCTGCTGGTCTCGCGCAAGCTGCCCGGATCAATGGTCAAGGATGCGGAGGCGGTGCGCGAGCGCGTTGCACGGCTGCTGACCGACGGGACCGTCGTCGCGATTACCGGCGAGGTGCTGCGCATGAAGGTCGATTCCATCCTGATCCACAGCGACACCGCCGGCGCGGTCGCGCTGGCGCGCACCATCCGCGGCGCGATCGAAGCGGCGGGGGGCACCGTCGCACCCTTCCCGCAGACCCTCGGCTGAGACCTCGGAGGGCGGCCCGCCACCGGGCCGCCGCCGGACACACGGGAATGACGAAGGCGGCGCGCCAGAACGCCGCTTCGAGCAGGCAAGTGTTCGTGGTGACGCGCAGCGGCGCCCGACGATCGTCAGGAGGTTATCATGAGACGCATAATCCGTACCGCTGCAGTGCTGCTGGCGCTGTTCACCGCGCTGCCCGCCGCCGCCCAGGTGCCGTTTCCCGAGCCAGGCCGCCCCATCACGCTGATCGTCCCCTATCCGCCGGGCGGGGGCAGTGACATCACTGCCCGCGCCCTGGCGCCGGAGCTGGAACGCGCGCTGGGTACGCCCGTCGTCGTGGTGAACCGCCCCGGGGCAAGCTCGCAGATCGGCATGGCCGAACTCGCCCGCGCGCGGCCGGATGGCTACACCTTGGCTTACGGGCTCTGGCCCTCGATCTTCACCCTCTATCTCGACCCGTCGCGGCATGCCTCGTTCAACCGGGACAGCTTCGTGCCGCTGGCGCTGCACGTCATCGACCCGGGCACGATCATGGTGCCGGCGAACAGCCCGATCCGTAGTTTCGCGGATCTCGTCGCCGCGGCGCGCGCGCGGCCCGGAGCCGTATCCATGGCCGATCCGGGCATCCTCGGCTGGGAGCACATCTCCTCACTTCAGTTACAGCAGGCGCTGGGCATCGAACTCAATCAGGTGCATTTCCAGGGCGCGGGGCCGGCGATGACGACACTGATCTCCGGCCAGGTGGATGCGGCCATGGCATCGACCAGCACCGCGCTATCGCAGGCCCGCTCGGGCCTGGTGCGGATCCTCGCCGTGCTGTCGCCGCAGCCGAACGAGTTCCTGCCTGGTGTGCCGACGCTCGCCTCTCTCGGCACGCCACTCTCGGCCGGTTCGGCACGCGGTTTTGTCGCGCCCGCCGGTACGCCGGAGCCGATCGTGCGGCGGCTTGCTGCGGCGCTGGAAAGCGCGATCACGAGTCCGGCGCATCGCGAGCAGCTTCGGCGCCTGGGGCTCGACATCACCTTCATGGGGCCGGCCGATTTCGCGACCTATTGGGCCCGGGAGGAGGCATCGCTGCGCCCGGTGGTTGACGAGATCGTCCGCCAGGGACAGAACAACTGAGCCTTGGAACCTGCTTCTGTAGTCGGGTCGGTCGATGACCGGCACTGGGTGCCACGGCAGGTTCCTCGCTTCTGTTCGTGGTCGGCGTGCGACCGCCACAGGCCACGGCCAGGCAGGGCGGACCAATCCAGCAAGCGGGCCCGGCGAATACCGGCACTGGCGCTGTTGTGGTCTCACTCTGCCGCGCCCCTGCGACGGGACGCCGAATGCTTCTGCGGCTTTGGGTGGAGCGCCGAACCGGGGCGCAGCGGAGAGGCCCTCCACCCCTTCGGCGAGATAGCTCGCCGTTGACCGGCCCGTCCAGGACCAAGGGCGCGGTCATGTCGCTGTTGCGTAATCCTGCGACGGAGGTCGTGGTCTTCCCGTGCCCATGCGGGATAGCTGCCCGCAGTCGCTGCCGCAGGGTGCCCGTCCGCGGGTACGGGCCATGTTGGTCCAAGCGCAGGTTCTATCGGTAAACACCAAGGGGCCCGATCAAGTCAGGGCACCTTGGTCGTTTGGTGGGCGTGGCATTGCTGATCAGAGGCGTCGTCCTGATCCGGCGCTGAGGCTGGTTGCCCGGCTCCGTCTGGCGGGGCAGCCACCGGTCCAACGCCCGAGTTTGGTCGGCCGCGAAGAGACAGGCTCAGGTCGGCGCCGAGTCTGGTGATACCGCCACGGATAACCTGAAGCCGCGCAGGACGCTCGCGTCCTGGTCCGGCGCATCGGCTGGCATCAGCACGACGGGAGAGATCTCCCCCATCTGCGACAGCATCTCGGGCAGGCTGATGGCGGTGACCAGACCTCTCACGTAGTGGGTCTCCTTGTCCTCCTCCTGCGCGCCCGTACCGAACGGCACCGTCGCGGTCCCCTCCAGCTCGGGCATTGCCCCATGACCAAAGGCAATGCTGAAGCCCCGGACGGCGAGGCCGCCTCGCTTCTTCTCCACGACCCACCCGCTGATCCCACGGGCACCGGATCCGTCTTCCCGTTGCGCTTCGAGCCAGAACAGTGGCGGCAGGGCGTCCAGCACGGCGGGCGAGCGCGACACCTCGGAGAAGGCCAGCCCGCGTGCCAGGCCAGCTATATCGTCGTCGATCGCCAAGGCGGGTGCGCCCTCCGCACGCAAGCGCCGCGCCGCGCGTCGGACGTCTATTGGGGCGTGCTCACCGAGCATGGCGGCCAGTAGGCTGCCCTCAGGGAATCTCGACCTCGGCATTTCCCGCATCCTGCGCCTCCTTCGTGTTGCCCAGTGATGCCTGAAGGCGATGGGCAGCGGCAACGGCTGCTGCGATTAAGGGCGGCGAGAAGAGCTGGTGCGGGGAGTTCAGCCACCCTCTGGGGCGGATCTCACGGATGCGAGCCAGGAGGCTATCCTCGTCCTCGTCGGGCGACACTTGCGCCAGGATGGCTGCTGTTGAACGCGAGATGCCTTGTGGCAGTGGACAAGAAGGTACCCGCCGGTCCCGTCCGCCGCTGCGGAAAGATCGTTCCCGAACCTCAGGACCTGCGCGATATCATCGCGCGCTGGCATGATCTTGCCTGGCTCGGGCTCGATGATGCCGTGGACCCAGAGCGTGACGCGCTCATGCTCCCCGTAAGTGCCAAACGCGTCGATCTCGGGGGTTCCGGGATCAAGCAATGACAGCACGTGAGTCAGGTTCCGTGCTTAGTGTACGGGCAGTTCGGCGATGCCGCAGATCGTGAGCATAGAAACGTTGATGGGTCTCATGTTCCGCCCGTTTCAGTAAGTACGAGAGCCTTCAGGCTTCATCCCCCGGCCAAGTGGTATGTCTTCAACACTGCTATAAGTGCCGTCCGCATGATGACTGAGGCTGCCGTGAAAAGCAGGATGGCCTGCGAGATCGTCCTGACGTCCACCTGGTGGTGGTCGGCGGGCACAGCGGCGGATCTGATCGCCCAAACCCGAGTGACGGATCAGCCAGGGGGGTGCGTCCTGCCACGACGCGCCCCCGGCCGTTATGGCGAAGTCGTCTGGCAGCGGGCCGCCAGCACTGGCCACCAGGATGTCCGGCTGCGGGCAGAGCGAGCATGCCCGCCTCGTCGGCGGTGATGTCCGGCGCCAGGGGCCGGTGGCCGCTTTCTGGCAGGGAGCCGAGCATGGCTCGTGACCGCCCTGCTCCATGCGTTTGGCCGAGGCAGTGATGCCGACCCTCCAGCCTGCCTGCCGCTCGCCGGCGGCGACCCGGGTCATGCGTCGGAGACGGCTCACTATCGAGGATCCGGGGCTGACCCAGGACCGCCGAGGCAACCAGCGCAACCGGTGCGGGCCTACAAAGTATGTGGAGGCGACCTGGTGTTGTGCGGAGTATGGTCGTCAGGGCCTAGAGCGAGCTGACCTCCCCCAGGAGGCGCCGCACCTCCTCCCGCCCGCTCTCACTCAGCGGCGCCTGGGGTGGCAGAGGGGCGCCGACAGGAAAGCCCTGGATTTCCAGCGCGCCCTTGATGCAGGCCGCCAGCGAATGCTTGGAAAAGGCCTGGTTCACCGCCCAGAGCTTCCGCTGCAGGGCCATCGCGGCTTCCCATTGGCCCGCGCGACACAGGTCGTAGAGCTTCACGCTTTGGCGCGGTATGATGCAGCCGGGCCCCGCCATCCAGCCGACGCCGCCGATCATCATGACGCAGGCGGGGATGTGCGCTGAGGCGGCGAACACGCCCATGCGGCCCTCCGTCTCGTTGATGATGGAGAGCAGGCGCCCGGTGTTGGTCGAGGCGTCCTTGATGTAACGGATGTTGGGAACGGTCGAGAGGCGGCGGATCACCGGCAGCGACAGGTCCGAGCGCTGGAACTGCGGGTTGGTGTAGAGCACCACCGGCCCGTCCGTCGCCTCGGCTACCGCGCGGAAGTAGTCCTCCACCCCCTGCTCGGCGATCGGGAAATAGGCTTCGAGGATCGCCAGGACGCCATCGGCGCCCCGGGCCATGACCTCACGCGCCAGCATGGCGCCGTCGCGGATGGTGGTGGCGGCCACCCCAGCGATCACCGGCACCCGCCCGCGCGCGGCCTGTACCACCACCTCGACGATCTCCAGCCGCTGGGCGGTGTTCAGGTAGGCGAACTCCCCCGTGCTGCCGAGCGGCGTGAGCCCGTGCACCCCCGCCTCGATCAGGTGCTCGACCAGGCGGGCGAGCACGTCGCGCATCACACGCCCCTCCGTGTCGACGGGCGAGACGAGATAGGGATAGACCCCATGCAGTCCGGTCGGCTCCGACATCATGGATCTCCAGCTGGGTTGAGAGGTGACCGAAGGCGGGTGGAGCTGGCGCCCGTGGCGTCAGCCGACGCTTTCCCCACGCGCAGCTTGGCATAAGCACGCCGGGATTGCTCCCCATCGAACTCGCCACAGATCTTCGCCGTCACCACCGTGGTGATGCTGTTGCCGATGACGTTGTGGTCGCAATGGCGATGGACATGAAGCGATAGACGCCGAACAGATGGCCAAGCCTTCCACCGGAAGGACACCAGTGGCCGTCACCGTGGCCGCGAAGACGACGAAGCTGCCACCGGAGACCGTCGCGGTGCCCTTGGAGGTCAGCAGCATGATGCCCAGGATGCCGAGTTGCTGCCCGAGGCCCAGCGGCACGCCATTGGCGTGGGCCAGGAAGATCACGCCCATCGACATGCAGATGGAGATCCCAGCCGCCTGCCCTCGGCGAGGCTGAGCCAAATCAGGCCGTGGTGTATCCGCGCAGGACGGACTTTGCTGACGCGGTGGCTTGTGTCGCCTGATCCGGCAACGCCAAACTGCGGTGTGAAGGATCGGAATGGGCGCCATGAATGAGCTTCGCTTCCTGACAGCCTTGCACCGGCCCGGCAGCCTGGTAGATGTCGGCGCGCATGACGGCCTTCTTGCCCTGCCGCTGAGCCGCCTTCCCGGCGCGTATGTCCTGGCCTTCGAGCCGCTGCCCGCCGCCTTTGCCCGGTTTTCCGCCACCTGTGCGGGCATCGCGTCGATCCAGCCGATCCCGCTGGCTCTGGGCGATGCGCCGGGCCAGCTGACGCTGTCCATGCCGGTGGTGGAGGGCGTCCGGCAGGAGCAATGGGCTTCCCTGGTCAAGACCTTCGAGGGCTATGGCCCGCACGTTGGCGCCGAGCAGGTCCAGGTGCCGGTCGTTACGCTCGACAGCTTCGGCCTGCGTGACCTGACCGCGATGAAGATCGATGTGGAGGGCGCGGAATATGAGGTCCTGCGAGGCGCGCGCGACACCCTGCGGCGCTGTCGCCCGGTCCTGACGCTGGAACTGGAGGAACGGCACAGGGAAGGCTCCACCTGGGCGGTGCCCGCCTTCCTGGATGCGCTGGACTATATCACCTGCTTCGCCCTGGATGGGCAGTGGTGGCCCGCCTCGGCCCTGGACCGCGCGACCATGCAACGGGCCAGCCCGGATCCCTCCGACTATGCGGCTTCCGACCCCTATGTCTTCAATTTCTTTGCCTGGCCGCGGGAGCGGGATGCCGAGGTCCGGCAGCGTCTGCCGGAGATCAGGGCGAGGGCCTGACAGCCTCCGCGCTCCCTCAGCCGGCGCGTTTAGTGCTCCTTCCGGGAAGTCACGCGGCGCCCGACAGGAGCACGGCGTAACGCCTGTGAACTGTCAACCGCCGCGCGTGGTCAGGCGCAGGTGATGGCCATGCCGCCGCCCTCCGCTGATCGGATGGCTCAGGCCAGGTAGAAGTCGCTGGCGGCGAGGTGGAAGGCACCGACCAGGTCGATCTCACCCAAGGTCGGCAGGAATCATGTCTCGTCCACGGTGCTGCGGAATTGCACGATGGTGTGCCCGTCCACGATGTCGTAGCGCACCTGGAGGTCGCTGCTGTTGCCGAATTCAGAGTAGATCCCGGTCCGACGAGATCATCAGAACGGGCGAAGAAATCGCCGAAGCAGGCGGCTAGAGCTTTTTCCGTTCGCTCCGTTTCACGGAAAAAGCTCTAGCCGCTTGGCCGCGCTGCTCGTCCAGCCGAAATTCGGCCCCTCATAGGGTGCAGTTGCTCGTCAGAGGCATCGCGCCGCAGCTGGCCGGGCCATTCGAACAGGCCAGCGATGGCGCGGCTTTGGACGCACCAGCTTGCAATGCGCCACCGGCGATGGAAGCCATGCCTTGTCACTTTCAACGCGGGGGGGGGCGGCCGGGCGGTGGCGGTGAACTCCCGTGCCCTTCTCACCAGAGTTCCGGCTTGGCGACCATCAGCCAGAAGATCGCCAGCACGCCGATGAAAGCGGGCCAGCCGAGGATGAACCAGTATCTGGCGTAGCGGTGAAAGAGCGGCGGCAGGGGCTCGTCCCTGGCCAGGGCCTCCGCGGCCAGTCGGTGCATCCGGATTTGCAGCCAGACCACGGGGAGCCAGCAGGCGCCGACGAGGGCGTAGAGGACGAGGGCCGCAACGACCCAGGGCGTCGTCAGCGGAATGCCCGTCATCCACATCATGGCGAAGCCGGTAAGCGGCTGCACAACAACGGACGGTGCGGTGAAAAGCCAGTCGGCAAGGACCACGCTGCGGCCGACCGCCACCGTGGCACGGACATCCCCACTGCGGTGGGACATCCAGCCGTGGAACGCGGTGCCGAGCCCGGTGCCGAACAGCAGCGTCGAACTGATGATGTGCACCCACTTGAGCAGAAAATAGGTGTCCATAAGTCACTCCCGGGCGGCAAGCAGGGCGAGCACTGCCCCGACGATCGCCGCATTCTTGAGCAAGGGGCCGAACGGGTCCGCCCAGGCGCCGGGGAAGGCCGCGGTGGCGAGCACCGTGAGGAGCAGCGTAACGGCGAGTTGGACTATGCACACCAGCGCGGTCTGGCGCGGCAGGGCGAGTACCGCCACGCCCACGGCGAGATCAAGCGCGACGCCGCCCCACAGCGCCATGGATGAGGCCAGGCCATGCAGGCCAAGCCCGGCCGTCAGGGCGTCGCTGACCGCACGCGGCGTGACGAAGGCCGAGACATAGGCCGTCCCGATCCAGATGCTGGCGAGGAGAAACCGGAGCACCGGGCGGATCACGGCCATCCGGGCATGGGTGCGGTCGGCGGCGACGGACGGCTCCGCCGCGAGGGCCTCGGCCAGTGGCCTCGGCGACCATCCCAGGGCCGCCCTGATCGGGGCCGGGTCGGCGGTGTTGCCCCGCGCGAGCATGTCGAGCGTCTCTGGCGCCAGGGGAGAGCCGGGGACCAGGCGCCCGATGCGCGCGGCAGCACGGAGCAGACCCTCAGGGATGCTGACCGGGCGCCGCTCCGGCAGGCCGAGCCAGCCCCGGAGGATCGCGGTCAGCCGATCGGTGCCCATAGCCTCCGGCCCGACGAGATCGAGCAGCGGCGGCGCCTCGCCCGCCTCGACGATATCGGCGACAGCGCGAGCGAGGTCGGCGACATGGACCGGCTGGACCTGCCAGTCGCCCCGGCCCAGCCCGGCGGGCCGCGGCAGCACGGCTAGCGCGCAGAAGAGCCCGGTGCTGTAGCCGCCCCGGCCGATAACGAGGGACGGCCGCAGCACGGTCCACCCCCGGCGCCCGCCTTCACGTCGGAGCCGGAGCAGATGTTCGTCCGCCACCCGCTTGGTGGCCAGGAAGCGCGTTGTCCCGTCCGCCGCACCGAGTGCGGAGACCTGCACTACGCAGGGAATGCCCGCCTCCGCGCAGGCATCGAACAAGGCGGCGGGGCCGGAGCCCTGCAGGACCTCGAGCTTTCCTTCGAGCGCTCCTACGGCGTTGACCACGGCATCGACCTTGCCGAGGCGTCCTTGCCAGTCCGAGGCCTTGTCCCGAGCAAGGTCCGCGCGCACCACGTGGCTGCTCGGAAACCGGAGGCGGAGCGCCGTCGTGTTGCGGCCGCAAGGCAGGACTTCATGGCCGCGGACGCGGAGACATGCCGCCACGTATGCGCCGATGAAGCCACTCGCACCCAGCACAAGGATTCGCAAAGGCCTGTACTCCGACCGACGTGATGCATGTCCGGCTCGTTAGGCAGCATCGGCGGTGCCGAGGCGCCGTGCCTTCACGAGCGGCGACGCCCGCCACGTGGCTGGCGAGGCTGAACGCCCTGTCGGACGGATCGCGCAGCCATTCCGCAACCACCGCCCACAGGGTTAGGACGGGAGCGCGGTTGATGCGAATGAGTGTTCCGGCGGAGCGCATGGAGGCATGCCATAGGATGTTGCCTCTCACGGAACAGTCTATGTGGGCCTGAGTTGTGTGGAATGCCTCCCATGCTCCGGGCGGGCCATCTGCGGTCCGTCCTCCGTTTCGCCAGCGGGCGGCCTTTGGGACAATCCGGGACCGCGCGCTACCCGGGGCAGGCTTGGGAGTGCCATTTGAGGGCCTCTTCACCTTTCCGTGTGCTAAATACCCCTCAGCTCCATGCCTAGAGACGGAGCTGACCCAAGTGGGGGGATGGACCTGTGCAGCGGATGCCTGCCTGCTCGCCCGCATCCCTCCCCGCTGCGAGGGAGGGTCCGACCAGAGGCATATGGGGAGGCAGGGGAGCATCCCCGCGCCTCAGTTCACGGCGAGCTTCACCTCCTGGATGATCTTCAACCATTTCGCGGCCTCTGCCTGCATGAGATCGCGCAGGTCCTCGGGCCGGTTGCGGGCCGGCAGGATATGGCCCTGGGAGTGGAGCTCCCGCTTCAGCTGCGGCTGGGTGAGGGCGTCCTTCAGCTCGTCGTTCAAGCGCTCCACAATGGGCTGCGGCGTGCCTGCGGGAGCGAGCAACCCGTTCCAGCCCGTCGACTCGAAGTCCTTGATGCCCGCCTCCATCATCGTGGGTAGGGAGGAAAGGGCGGGAACGCGGTTATCCGAGGTCACGGCCAGGGCACGCAGCCTCCCGTCCTCGATCTGCGGCGCCGCCGGGAGGATGGTGCTGAACATCATCCCGACCCGGCCTGCCACCACGTCCACCAGGGCGGGCGCGGTGCCGCTATAGGGAACGTGCTCGATCTGGATTCCCGCGACGCGCGCGAAGAGCTCACCGGTCAGATGCGCGGGACTTCCCGTGCCATAGGAGGCGAAGTTCAATTTTCCCGGGTGCTGCTTCGCGTAGGCGATCAGTTCCGACACGCTCCTGACCGGCAGGTTGGGGTTGACCACCAGCACGAAGGGGATCCGCGCGAACAGGCCAATCGGCGCGAAGTCCTGGGTGAAGTCATAGGACACGTTGGGCATGAAAAACTGGTTGATCACCAGCGATCCGGTGCCGACCAGCAGCGAGTAGCCGTCTGGCGCGGCGCGGGCGACGAGGCCGGAACCGATCGTGGTGCCGCCGCCCGGCCGGTTCTCTACCACGATCGATTGGCCAAGCTTCTTGGTCATCGGCTGCGCGACCATGCGGGCGAGGGTGTCGGCGCCGCCGCCGGGCGTGAAGGGCACCACCAACTGGATCGGGCGGTCCGGATAGGCGGCGGCCCGCGCGGGCCTCGCGAGCAGAGGGAGAGCGCCAGCGATGGCGCTCTGAAGCAGGGTGCGCTTGGTGATCATGGGTTGTTTCCTCGGGAGTGGGTTGGCGCCTCAGGCGGGGCCTGGTCGGACGCGGGCCTGGGAGCGCAGGGCAGCAAGGGCGCGGGCGGAGGGCAGCGCCTCCAGATGGCGCAGCACCTCGTAGAGCTGTGCCGCCTCGGCCTCCGCGCCCGCTGAGGCCAGGCAGTCCGTGAACTTCGCGCGGAGTTCGTCCTCCCGCAGCGGCGCCGTGGCATGGCCGCGCGGGCGATGGACCGGCGCGCTGTCGAAGCGGCGGCCGTCCCGCATGACCACGCCGACGCTGTCGGCGCGCGCGTAGCCGGGCAGCGCCGGGTCGAGATCGTCGCTCGGCAGCACCGTCACGCGGCGCATCAGGTCCTGGATGTCCGGGCGCTGAACGTAGGAATCCGTCAGCTCCCGCAGGCCGATCCAGCCGCTCGCCAGCCCTGCGGCCATGGCGAACTGCGCGCTGAACTTCGCCTCCAGCGCGGTCTGCGGCAGGTCGTTGCGCAGCACTGCCGCCTGCGGGCGCCCGATATGGACCTCGATCCGCGCGACCGCCCCCGGGTCCGGCCGTTCGGCCTGGACCAGATCGACCATCGCGTCCGCCGCGCGGTGGGCGAAGTAGCAGATCGGGTACTTCTTGATGCTCAGGCGGTCGGTCACGATGCGCCAGTCCCGGCCGAAGCCCGCGCCCGGCGCCAGGTCGTCCAGCCTGCCCCGGGGCGAGATGGCCCTCAGGAAGCCGCGCGGATGCTCGACGGCATCCGCCGAGGCGGTCATTCCGGCCCGTGCCAGCCGCGCCGCGACGACGCCCGCATGCGCCGCGCGACCGGCGTGGAACGGCTTGGCCATGCTGCCGAAGTTGGCGATCACGCCGCCTGCCTGCGAAGCTCCGAGAGCGATGGCCGTCGTGGCCCGATCGGCATCAAGCCCGTGCAGGCTGGCGCAGGCGGCCGCGGCACCGATGGCGCCGAAGACGCCCGTCGGGTGCCAGCCCTTCTCGTGGTGGTAGTCGGCATCATGCCGCACCAGTTCGGCCCAGACCTCGTAGCCCGCGACATAGGCGGCGAGCATCTGGGCGCCATCGGCCCCGAGCGCCTCGCCTTCCGCCAGCACGGCGGGCACCAGGACGGTGCTGGGGTGGCCGCGCTGCGCGACGTCGTCGTAGTCCAGGACATGCGCCGCGGTGCCGTTGATCCAGGCGGCGTTGGCGGCGGCGGCGCGATCGGCGCCGAGCAGGAGTGATGCCTCCGCCCCGCCGCCGTCCCCGATCACCTCCCGCAGGATGCCGACGGCCGGCTCCGACGCCCCGGCCAGCATCACGCCGATGCAGTCGATGAAGCCGGTGCGCGCGACCGCCCGCGCTTCCTCCGGCACCGCCTGGGGCCGCAACCCGGCGACGAAGGCGCCGAGCGCCTGTGTCAGGGAGGTGACCATTCTGTCCCGCCTCCCTGCTCAGTAGGAGCGCGGCAGCCCCAGCGTGTGCTGGGCCACGTGGGAGAGGATGAGGTTGGTGGAGACCGGCGCCGTGCGGGACAGCCGCGCCTCCCGCCACTTGCGCTCGACGTCATACTCCCGGGCGAAGCCGAAGCCGCCATAGGTCGTCATGCAGGCCTCGGCCGCGTTCCAGGCGCATTCGGCGGCCAGGTAGCGCGCCATGTTCGCCTCGGCGCCGCAGGGCTGCCCGGCCTCGAAGAGCGCGGCGGCCCGGCGCACCATCATGTCGGCCGCTTCCGACTGGGCATAGGCCTGGGCGATGGGGAACTGGATCGCCTGGTTCTGCCCGATGGGCCGACCGAAGACCACGCGCTCCTTGGCATAGGCGGTCGCTGTGCGGATGAACCAGCGGGCGTTGCCCACCGCCTCGGCGGCGGTCAGCACGCGCTCGGCGTTCATCCCATCCAGGATGTAGCGGAAGCCCTTTCCTTCCTCGCCGATCAGGCTGTCCGCCGGGATGTCGAGGTCGTCGAAGAAGACCTCGGTGGTGTGGTGGTTCAGCATCGCCTTCAGCGGGCGGATCGTGAGGCCCTTGCCGAGGTGCTGGCGAATGTCGATCAGGAAAGTGGAGATGCCGTCGGTCTTGCGCTTCACCTCGCTCGCCGGAGTAGTGCGGGCGAGGACGAGCATGAGGTCGGAGTGCAGCGCGCGCGAGGTCCAGACCTTCTGCCCGTTGAGTCGGTATCCCGCCTCCGTCCTGGTCGCCCGCGTCTTGAGCTGCGTCGTGTCGGAGCCGGTGGTCGGCTCGGTGACGCCGAAGGCCTGGAGGCGGAGCCGACCAGCCGCGATCTCGGGCAGGTAGCGGCGCTTCTGCTCCTCGCTGCCATGCCGCAGCAGCGTGCCCATGATGTACATCTGCGCGTGACCGGCGGCGGCATGGCAGCCCGCGGCGCAGATTTCCTCGAGGATCACCGAGGCGGCGCGCAGGGGGAGGCCGGTGCCGCCGTATTCCTCGGGGATCAACGCGGCCAGGAAGCCCGCCTCGGTCAGCGCGTTGATGAAGTCGGTCGGGTAGGCCTCCGCCTCATCCAGCTTGCGCCAGTACTCCGCGGGAAAGCCCGCGCAGACACGGCGCACGCTCTCGCGGATTTCCTTGTAGTCCTCGCCGATGGGCAGGCAGACCAGCCCGTCCGGCGTGGTCATGCTCGACGGATTCGTGTCCATGTTCATTCTCCTGGAAGACGGCTTCGGCCGATATGTGCGTCAGGTGCCCGCCGCCTCGGACGCCGGGTCGGGAAGTTCGTCGGTGTGCTGGCCCAGCCGCGGCGCGGCGCGCTCATAGGGAGGGCGGGCGCCGTCGAAGCGCAGCGGCAGGCCGACCGTTGGCAGCGCCCCCTCGGGGCCCGGCTGGATGATCCCGAGCGCCCTGGCATGGGGCTCCTCCACGACCTGGTCGATGCGCTGCACCGGCGCGTTCGGCACGCCCGCCTCGTCGAGCAGCGCCCGCATCTCCGCGATGCTCCGCTGCGCCACCTCCACCTCCAGCAGGGGCACGAGGATCTCGCGGTTGCGGACGCGGTCGGCATTGGTGGCGAAGCGCGGATCGGCTTCCAGGTCCGGCCGCGCCAGCGCGCGGGCCAGCTTGCGGAACAGGTTGTCATTCCCCGCGCCGATGACGATCCAGCCATCGGTCGCCAGGAAGGCCTGGTACGGCACGATGCCGCTGGCGCCCGAGCCCTGCGGCTTCATCACGCGCGGGGCGATGAGCACGCTGGCGATGGGGATCGCGGTCCAGGCCAGGGCGGTCTCATAGAGCGAGGTCTCGATCCGGCCGCCTTGCCCGGTCCGGTTGCGCTCCAGCAGCGCCCCCATGATGCCGACCGCCGCCCAGAGCCCGGCGCCCATGTCCACCATCGAGATCGGCACGCGGATCGGCGGCCGCCCCTCGGCCTCGCCGGTGATGCTCATCAGCCCGCCAAAGGCCTGCATCAGCGGGTCGTAGCCCGGCAGGCCGGAGAGCGGGCCGCCGCTGCCGAAGGCACCGATGTCGCAGTAGATCAGCCCGGGCTTACGAGCCACCAGGGCGTCGCCTCCCAGGCCGTGCCGGTCGATCGAGCCGGGCCGCAGGTTGCAGATGACGGCATCCGCCTCGTCGATGATCAGCGCCTCCAGCCGCGCGCGCTGGGCCGGGTCGTTCATGTCGACGGTGACGCCGCGCTTGTTGCGGTTCATGGCGGCGAAATGCGGCGCCGCGCCGTCCCAGAAGGGCGGGCCCCAGCTGCGGGCATAATCACCGCTCCCGGGTGACTCCACCTTGATGAGGTTCGCGCCGAGCCCGGCCAGGATCATGCCCGCATAGGGGGCGGCGATGCTGTGGCCGATCTCTACGACGGTGATGCCGCTCAGCGGCTTGTTCGAGAGCATGGAGGACTCCTTCAGGGCGCGGCGTTGGCGGGTTGCTGCCGGGATGCCGAGCTCTGGGCGCGCGCCAGCAGGCGGCGGGCCCGTTCGGCCACGGGCAGGTCGATCATCCTGCCGTCCAGTGCGACCGCCCCGCTGCCGCGAGCCAGCCCAGCCTCGAAGGCCTCGATGACCCGGCGAGCCTGCGCCACGGCTTCTGCGCGCGGCCCGTATTCCTCGTTGATGGCGGCGATCTGCGCGGGGTGCACGCAGGTGGCGCAGGCGAAGCCTAAGCCGCGCGACCGGCGCAGCATGGTGCGGAACGCCTCGTCGTCACTCGTTCCGGCGACGCTGCCGAGCGTGCCGAGCGGCAGCACTCCGGCGGCGCGTGCCGCATACACGCCGAGCATCTTCGCGACATAGAGGCTGTCCGCGCCTGGCACTGCATCCAGGTCGGTCGCCAGATCCTCGCCGCCCACCGCGAGCGCAACCACGCGCGGCGCCGCGGCAATGGCCGCGATGCGCTGCAGCGCGTCCGCGTCCTCCACCAGCGTGACGAAGCGCGTGGTGCCGATGGGCAGTGCTGCCGCGGCTTCCCGCTCCGTCACCACCTCGCCGAGCAGGCGCAGGTGCTCCGGCCCCATGACCTTCGGTACGACCAGCGCGGCCACGCCCGGTGCGACCGCAGCGGCGATGTCGGCTGTCGCCAGATCTAGCGGTCGGTTGATGCGCACACAGACATCTGCGCCCGCTTGGCCTACTGTGACCATGGCCTCCCGCAGGCCGCCGCGCGCTGCCGCTTTCCTGTCCGGTGCGACGGAGTCCTCCAGGTCGAGGATGATTGCATTCGCCCCGCGCGTATGCGCCTTGGCGACGAAGCGCGGCTCGTTCGCAGGCACGAAGAGCAGGGAGCGCCAGAGCGGCAAGTTCGCCCCTGTGCTCATGCCGGCATGTGCAGTTCGACGCTGGCGGCGAGTCCGCCGCTTTCGGTCTCAGCCCAGGTGGCGAGCCGTCCATCCTCCACGTCATGCCCGGCGAGCACCATGTTCTGGCCGACGAAGAGCGGCTGCGACAGACGCGCGGTGAGCCCGGCCGGGCGCTTCCCGCTGTGCCGGATCGCAGCGTCAACGAGCAGGTGCACGGTCAGGCCGCCATTCTGCACGCAGGCCGGGTAGCCCTCTTTCTCCCGCGCATAGTCCGCGTCGTAATGGATGCGGTGGCCGTTCCAGGTGATGGCGGAGTAGCGAAAGAGCAGCACGGGATCGAGGAACACTGTTTCCCGCCAGGCTGCGCCCTCGGGTGGCGGCGTTGGCGCCTTCTGCGGCAGGCCCGCGCCGGGGGCGGCCGCCTCGCGGTACACCACCTCCTGGTCTTCGATCACCACCGGCTTGCCGGAGACGGAGATGGTGTGGCGCACCGTCAGGAAGACCATGGTGCCGGAGCGCCCGAGCTTCGGTGTCACGGCCGCGATCTCGGAGCGCTTCACGGCATGGTCGCCGACGCGCAGCGCGCCGGGGAACCGCACGCGCCGACCGACGAACATGCGCCGCGGCAGCGGCACGGGCGGCAGGAAGTCGCCCTTGCGCGGATGGCCGTCGTGGCCGAGTTCCGACTGCCGCGCCAGGGCCGGGAAGAACATGGAGTACCAATGCGGCGGCAGCGCGTCGCCGTGTCCGTAGGTGTCGGCGGGCCGGTCGAAGGTGACGGCGATGCGGCGCACGGCGGACACAGTGATGTCGTCCTCGGTGCTCGTGCTGCGGCCGATCCAGTCACGGAACTGCAGCGCGGAGAGATCCCGCTCGATAGCGCCTTGCTCGGCCATGATACGTCCTTCGCTCACAAGCGGCCTGTCGTCCCGGAAGGCTGGTTCCAGGGCGATTGCCTGATGGAATGCAGAGGGATTGCGCCGGTGGTGCGATGCAGTACGGAGGCTCTACGGAACTGACGGCACCGGCATCACGTTTCCCCAATTGCTGTTGCTTGCGGGGACTATAGAGCCGTACTGCAGGAAACGACCCATCATGTATGTGATGTTTAATGGAGGCCCTGCATGGCCAGTCCCGCAGCAGCTGCGGGCGACGAGGCGAACAGCACCATCAAGTCGCTGCGGCGCACACTGGAGGTGCTAGAGATGTTCGCGGAGACGCACGAACCGGCGACCGCCGCCGCCATCGCCCGGCGCCTGGGCTATCCTCAGTCCAGCACGTCGATGCTGCTGCAGAGCTTGACCCAACTCGGCTATCTGGAGCAGGTGCCGGCGGACCGGACCTTCCGGCCGACACTGCGAGTCATGCTGCTCGGTGCCTGGCTCCAGGACCGGCTGATCGGCCATGGCAGCTTGCTGCGCCTGATGGATGGGCTCCGTGCGCGGACCGGCTTCACCGTGCTGATCGGCATGCAGCAGGCGACGCGCGTGCGCTACATCCTCTCCCTGCTGCGGGAGGGTACGGGCGAGAACGAACCGCATGCCGGAATGGCCCGCCCGATCTGCCGGACCGGCATGGGGAAGGCGCTGCTGCTGCCCTTGAGCGACCAGGCCGTTGCCCGCCTGCTGCGCCGCGCCAATGCGGAGGAGGCCAACCCCGCCTTCCGCCTCGGCCAGTCGGCCTTCCTGGAGGACATCCGCCGCAGCCGCGAGCGCGGCTGGGCCATAGGCAATGCCACGGTGCAGCGGGGCGTTGGTGTGATCGGGATGATGTTGCCGCCGCTGCCTGGGCAGCCGCCGCTCTCGATCGGCCTTGGCGGCGCCTTGCCCGAGATCACGCGACGGCAGGAGGAGATCGTGGGAGAATTGCGCGGCGTCTGCCAGTCCCTTGCTACCGCCCTCGGCGCACGCGGGGGGATGGCCCGACCGGACCGAATGAGGGACGCTACGCTTCCTTGAGTTCCGCTCGACTCCGGCGCCCAGTGGCACCCTGGGCCAGGGCGGCGCGTAGCAACTTAGGTCAAGCCTGCCGTGGCGGCGATAGTCGTGGATCCGCCGCTCGGCCCGGCCGGGCCGGGCCGCAAGGGGAAGGCCTGCGCCGGCCGGATCCCGCGGCGCGCACCTTGCTCAAGGTGACCGCCAAGCACCCCGAGGCCGTGGAAGACGCTTTGGCGGCCGCGTGACGCGACCGCGGAGGGTTTTATGCCAGCGCCAACAGATCAGCTGACAGGGAAATGCTTCTCCTGCGGCGCGACTTTTCTGTTTGGGGTTCACCACTATCACGGCCGCCACACTCGGAAGCGGCATCTAGATCCTGCCAGCTCCTGATCGCTGACCTCTCTGCTGTGGAGGCAGGGGAGAGGTGAGCGGATGGTGCTAACAGGGCCTAGGCGATGAGGTCCTCTATTCGCCGATGTCTAAACCGCGCCAATTTTCGGGCCGAGCTAGACCTTCCTGACGTTCCAGAACTTGATGAAGCCCGGCAGCATGCCGGAAACGTCCTTTCGGACCACAGTGGGCAGGAACACTTGGCCGACAGGAATCCACGTCACGTCCTTGAGCGTCTGAAGCTGCAGTTCCCGCGCGATGGCTTTTCTCTGATCCTGATCGGGTGCGAGGAACCAGTCGCGATACAGGGCCTCGATAGCCGGGCTATCCGGCCAACCTATCCAGGCATCCTTACCGTTGGCGCGGATGGCGGGCACGACCGTCGGATCTTGGAAATAATCCCCATCGGCACTGACGGCGAAGAGGTTCCAGCCTCCCTTGTCGGGGGGCTGCTGGCTGGTGCGCCGCTGTACCACGCTGCCCCAGTCCATCGCCCGGTAGTCAACGTTGAAGCCCATCTTGCGCAGAAGGTCGGCCGTCACCTCGCTCGCGGCGTTGTTCACCGGGCTGTCCGTGCCAACCAGCATCACAACGAGCTCGCCCTTGTAGCCCGCCTCGGCCAGCTCGCGACGAAGCTGATCGAAATCGGTGCGCCCGGCCATCGCCTCAAGCCCCGCCTCTGTGGCCATGGGGGCGCCCGGCAGGAAGATGCCAACCTTGCCGCCGTGGAGGGAAGGATCGGATCCGCCCATCGCCGCAGCGTAATCTTCCTGGTTGATGGCGGAGAGAACCAGCCGGCGGATCGCGACGTTGTTGAAGGGCGGATAGAGATGATTGAACTGCAGGAAGGCCATCGTGCCTGACCGGTTGGTGATCTCCACCTTCAAGAATCGGTCGCGACGAAGGAGAGGAAGGAGGTCGGGGATCGGCCTTTCCCACCAGTCCACCTCGCCTTGCTGCATCGCGGCCTGCGCCGTGGAGGCATCAGGGATGATCTGCCACTCGACACGCTCGACATGGACGACCTTCGGGCCAGTGGAGATTCCCGGCGTGCCATCAGAACGCGGAACGTAGCCATCGAACCGGGTATAGACCACCCGCGCGCCCGGAAGGCGCTCGCCCGGCATGAAGCGGAATGGCCCGCTTCCGATCACTTCTGAGACGGGAGCGTTCGGATCGGTCGGCAAAATCCTGGCCGGCATGATGAAAGGCGTATAGGGGGTCGTCTTCGCCAGGGCCTGGGGCAGCAGCGGAAAGGCGCGTTTCAGGCGGAAGCGGAGCGTGCGGTCATCCACGGCCGAGAGCTCGTCAGTCACCGCCATCAGCGTCTTGCCGAAGGGGTCGCGCCGGGCCCAGCGTCGCAGGCTGGCCACGCAATCCGCTGCCCGCACCGGCTCGCCGTCATGGAAGCGAAGGCTGTCGCGCAGCCGCAGGGTCCAGACCTTTCCCTCGTCGGAAACCTCCTGTGCGCCCACCATCTCCGGCACGGGCTCGCCGGCCGCGTTCATGCCGTAGAGCGTGTCGAAGACCATGAAGCCATGGTTTCGGGTCACGGTCGCGGTCGTGATTCCGGGGTCCAGCACCGCCAGATCCGCCTGCGGGATGACCCGCAGCACCGCACGGCCCTGGGCGAGGGCGAGGCGTGGCGCGGCGAGCACGCCGGCACCGGCCAACAAAAACTGACGCCTCTTCATTGCGCTTCCTCCTGCCGCCGGCTTGAGCCGGTCGGCCTCCTTCAATCCCCCCCGTCTAGAGCAGGGTGCATGCGGGCGCCAAGCTTGGCTTCTCGGTCCCCGTGCCCCTGGCGCAGTATCCAGGGGGGGAGAATGGGAAGCGTGGCGGGGCAGAGATGCAGGGTGTTCAGGCGGATTGGGTGACGCTGCGGCTTTTCCTGGCCGCGGTGGAGCTCGGCAGCATCACCCGCGCCGCGCTGCGCTGCGGCATCGCCAGCTCGGCGGCCGCCAAGCGCCTCCGCCTCCTGGAGGAAGCTTGCGGCCTGCCTCTCCTCCAGCGGGGCGCGCGCGGGGTGCGCCCGACAGTGGTGGGAGAGGCTGTCGCACAGCATGCGCGGGCGCTGTTCGACCTGTCGGCGCGCATGGCGGATGACCTGCGGGCCTTCGCCGCCGGGGGGCAGGGACATGTCCGCCTGCACGCGACCTCCTCCGTCATCGGCGGCCCTGACCTTGGCCCCCTGCTCGCCGCCTTCCTGGAGGAGCGGCCAGGAATACGCGTGGAACTCCGGGAGGAGGCGAGCTCCACCGTGCTGCATGACCTCATGGAGGGGCGCGCCGATCTTGGACTGGTCACGGGTGCTGGCGAGGTGCCGGCGCCATTGCAGAGCTGGCCATGGCGGCGGGACCAGCTCGTCGTCCTGGTGCCGCGGGGGCATGATCTCGCCGCCCGGCCGGGCCTGCACTTCGCCGAGGTGCTGGACCACCCGCTCATCGGCGTGCAGGAAGGTGGGGCGCTGTCCCTCCTGCTGGAGGAGCAGGCCCGAAGGCTCGGGCGCAGCCTGGTCTTCCGCTTTCATGTGGTGGGCACAGACGCGGCGCGCAGCTTGGTGGCGGCCGGGCTGGGCCTCACCATCATGCCGGACGGGCTGGTGCGCGGAAGCCTCGGACTGGCCGGTTTCAAGGCGGTCGCGTTGCGGGAAGCCTGGGCACGACGGAGCCTCCGCTTGGTGGCCAGGCCCGCGGAAACCCTTCCCCCACCCGCCCGGCTCCTGCGCGACCACCTTCTGGCGAGCGTGCGCCAACCGCGCACGCTGGGGCCGCGAAATGGCGCTTCTTCCGCGCCATCTGCGGGGGCATGATGGCGCCATGAGGAACATGCCGGACAGGCCCGCCGTGCTGGTGCGCGAGGTGGGGCCGCGCGACGGGCTGCAGAACAGCCGCGCGATCATGCCGACCGAGGCGAAGCTGCACTGGATCGCCGCCATGGCGGGGGCCGGGCTGCGGGAGATCGACGTGGCGAGCTTTGTGCCCCCCACCGCGATGCCGCAGATGGCCGATGCCGCGGAGGTTGTGCGTGCCGTGCGCCAGCGCCATCCGTCGGTCCGTGCCGTCGCGCTCGCGCCGAACCTGCGCGGGGCGCAGAATGCCGCTGCGGCCGGGGCGCAGACCTTGGTCATCCCTGTTTCCGCCAGCGAGGCGCATAGCCGCTCCAATGTCCGGCGCAGCCGGGTGGAGCAGGTCCACGCCTTCCGCGGTATCGTTGAATGGGCCCGCTCCCTGGGCGAGGCGGCGCCACGGATCGAGGCCGGCATCTCCACTGCCTTCGGCTGCTCGCTTCAGGGCATGGTCCCAGAGGAGGAGGTGGTGGCCCTCGCGGCGGAACTGGCGGAGGCCGGGGCCGATGTTGTCGCCCTGGCGGACACGCTGGGCTATGCCACCCCTGCCCAGGTCCGGCGGCTGGTGCGGGCGGTGCGCGGCGTGGTCGGCGCGGAGCGGTTCGGAAACCTGCACCTGCACGACACGATGGGCACAGGCCTCGCGAATGTTCTGGCCGCGCTGGAAGAAGGCGTGCGCGGCTTCGATGCCGCGCTTGGCGGCTTGGGCGGCTGCCCCTTCGCCCCGGGATCGGTGGGCAACATCAACACCGAAGACCTCGTCTACCTGCTGGAATCCGAGGGCTTCGACACCGGTGTCGACCTCGCGGCCCTGATCGCGGCGCGCGAGCCGCTGCGCGCCGGCCTTCCCGGTGAGCCACTGTCCGGCCGCGTGGCCGCCGCCGGCATTCCCCGCACCTTCCAACCCGCGCGCCGCGCCGCCTGACGGAGCTGATCATGAGCGAGACCACGAAGCCCGGCCCCCTGAGCGGCATCCGCGTGCTGGAATTCACCCACATGATCATGGGGCCGAGCTGCGCCATGGTCCTGGCCGATCTCGGTGCCGAAGTGGTGAAGGTGGAGCCCGGGCCGGACGGCGACAACACACGCCGCCTGATGGGGGCCGCGGTCGGCTTCTTCCCCTCCTTCAACCGCAACAAGCGCAGCCTGAGCCTGGACCTGAAGCAGCCGGCCAGCCTCGACTTGGTCCGCAAGCTGGCGGCGCAGGCGGATGTCGTGGTGGAGAACTTCCGGCCCGGCGCCATGGACAAGCTCGGCCTCGGCTATGAGGCGCTGTCCGCGCTCAACCCGCAGCTCGTCTATTGCTCCTGCAAGGGCTTCCTGCCCGGCCCCTATGAGCATCGCGCCGCGCTGGACGAGGTGGTGCAGATGATGGGCGGCCTGGCCTACATGACCGGCCCGCCCGGCCAGCCGCTGAGGGCCGGCGCCTCGGTCAACGACATCATGGGCGGTCTCTTCGGGGTCATCGGCATCCTGGCCGCGCTGCGCCAGCGGGAGACGACGGGCCGTGGCGCTCATGTGCAGTCCGGCCTCTTCGAGACCAACATGGTGCTGATGGCGCAGCACATGGCCGGCGCCGCCATTTCGGGGCGCAACCCGCCCCCCTTCGCCGATCCCGCCATGCAGAAGCCCTGGTCGGTCTATGACGTGTTCGACAGCGCCGACCCGGGCGAGCAGGTCTTTGTCGGGGTGGTGACCGAGACGCAGTGGCGTGGCTTCTGCGAGGCCTTCGGGCTTGAGGATCTGCTGGCCGATCCGTCCCTCGCCACCCAGTCCCAGCGTGTGGCCGACCGTTCCCGCTACCTGCCCCGCGTCGCGGCCGTCTTCCGCAGCCTTCCCAAGGCCGCGCTGATGGCGCGCTGCGAGGCGCTGGGCCTGCCCTTCGCGCCGATCGCCCGGCCGGCCGATCTGTTTGAGGACCCGCATCTGCGCGCCTCCGGCGGCCTGCTCGAAACCGAGCTTTCCAGTGCGCAGGGTGCGCCCGGCGGCGTGCCGGCACAGCCCGCCGCAGGCTTGCCCGGCCTTCCCATCTCGCTTGATGGGCGGCGCATGGGCATCCGCCGCCAGCCACCCCGGAGCGGCGAGCACAGCGCGGATGTCGCGCGGGAGGCCGGGCTCAGCGAGGCGGAGATCGCCACCATGGTCGCCGCCGGCACGCTCTGGGCCTCCGCCAGCCTGCCCGAGGCGGCCGAATGACCATGCTCTCCCTGCCTGGACGGATCCTCATCCTGTCCACCGATCCTGCCGCGGTCGCGGGGCAACTCGGCGGGCAGGATCTGGACCTGGCCTCGGCCGGGTCGCTGAGGACCGACGTCTCCACCGATGAAATCACCCCTCTTCCTTCCCTCGTTTATTTCGACGAGCGGCTGGCGGACCACGCCTATACGGGGGTGAAGGCCGGGGATGCGCTGCCCATCGGGGTGGGGGCGGTGCGGCAGGGCGGCTTTTCCGTCACGGTGGGAGGGGCCCGCTATGGCAAAGGCTCCTCGCGCGAGCACTCCCCGCTGGCAGAGCGGATGGCCGGCATCCGCCTCGTCATCGCCGAGAGCTTCGAACGCATCTACCGCCAGAATGCCGACAATCTCGGCCTTTTCACCTCGATCGACCTCGGCCTGGTCGAGCGCATCCGCCGCGGCGAAGCGATCGAGGTGGAGGAGCTTGTCGCGGACCGGGACCCCGTGGCCGCCGCAGTCCTCCGTGCCGGTGGGCTACTGAACTATGGCCGCGAGCGGCTGGGCATGGCTGCGCTGGCGGGAGCGGTGCCGCCGGGGCCGCTCACCCTGGCCGAGAAGATCCTGGCGCGGCACGCCCTTGCCGTTCCGGGAATTGCGACGGGGCTGGCGCCGGGGCAGAGCGCCTTCGTGCGGCCGGATTTCCGCTTCATCCACGACATCTACACGGCCATGTGCCGCTTCATGCTGCGCGAAGCCTTCGGCGGGGCCCTGACGCTCCGGGACCCGGACACCATCCTCACCTTCGAGGACCACTACTCCTACGCGCACCGCAGCGCCGCCCATGTGGCGCGCGGCCTGTTGCCGCAGGTCCGGGCACTGTCCGAGGCGCACCGCGCCTTTGTCGCCGAGCATGGCCTGCGCGACCATGGCTACCTGCCCGGCGGTGAGGGTTCGGAAGGCATTTCCCACGCCCTGATGGCGGAGCAATACGCCCTTCCCGGCCAACTCATCGCCGGGACGGATTCCCATACGCCCCACAGCGGAGCACTGGGCTGCCTGGCCTTCGGAGTGGGAACGACGGACATGGCCAATGCCATGACGACGAGCGCCGTCCGGCTCGCTGTTCCATCCGTGCTACGGATCGAGCTGGAAGGCACGCTACCGCGTGGCGTCACGGCGAAGGATCTGGTGCTGCATCTCCTCGCGCTGCCTTCCCTGCGCGCCGGCGAGGGCGTGGGCAAGATCTTCGAGTTCGGCGGCCCTGGGATCGCGGGGCTGAACACGGACGAGCGGACCACGCTGACCAACATGACGGCCGAGCTGGGCGGTTTCAGCGGCATCGTCGAGCCGGACGAAGAGACGCGGCGTTTTCTGCGCGAGCGGCGCGGCCTCGATATCCCGATCGAGCCCTGGATGCGGAGCGATCCCGGGGCGAGCTATGCCGGCTGGATCACGGTCGATCTGTCCCGGCTCTCGCCCATGGTGGCCGCGCCCGGCGATCCGGGTCATGGGTTGGAGCTCGACACCCTTGCCTCGCCCATCCGGATCGACATCGCCTATGGCGGTTCCTGCACCGCCGGCAAACGCGAAGACTTCGACCGCTATCACGAGGTGCTGGCCTGGGCCGCGGAGCGCGGGCTGCGCGTCGCAAAAGGCGTGGAACTGTATCTGCAGTTCGGCACGACGGCGGTGCGGGACTATTGCGAGGCCAGGGGATACCTGGAGACCTTTGAGAGGGTCGGCGCCCAGCTTCTCCAGCCGGCCTGCGGCGCCTGCGCCAATTGCGGTCCAGGCACATCCACGCGCCCTGAGCAGGTGACCGTCAGCGCCATCAACCGTAACTTCCCCGGCCGCGGCGGACCAGGCGGCGTTTGGCTTGCAAGCCCGCCGACTGTTGCCGCAAGTGCTATCGCCGGGAAGCTGATCTCCTTCGAAGGCTTGCAGGAATGCGCAGCTCCTCGTGAGGCGGCGGATCACGATTGATGCTCTGGTTCGCTCCAGCCTCGACCAGAACCGGTCCTCGCCTGGGCTTCCTGCGGCCAGCCGTTCCGTTCGATCGGGCGGCGCTTGCGCATGCTAATGCTGGCTGAACGCGCTGCCTTCAGGCGAATGGAGGCGAAATACGCCAGCGCCAGCACGTCGAGCGGCTGCGGCCCCCCTCCCCGGCCGTGGCTCAGAGGTCGAGCAGTCGGGCCGGACTGTCCTGGGTGATCCCGGCGCGGCGGGCTACCGTCAGGTGAGGTGCTCCCTCAGGAAGGCGATGGTCCGGTCCCAGGCCAGCCTAGCGGCTGCCTCGTCGTAGCGCGGCGTCGAGTTGTTGTGGAAGCCGTGCTGCGTGCCTGGATAGACGTGCATCTCGTAGGGCACCCTGCTGGCCTTCAGCGCGGCCTCGAAGGTGGGCCACATGGCGTTGATGCGCGCGTCATGCTCGGCATAGTGGATCAGCAGCGGCGCCTTGATGGAAGGCACTGCGGCGGTCTCGGCGGCCGCGCCATAGAACGGCACGCCCGCCTGCATCTCGGCGCCCAGCGCGACGGCCAGCGCATTGGTTGTGCCGCCGCCCCAGCAGAAGCCGGTCACCCCCAGCCTGCCGGAGGACAGCGCATGCGCCTTCAGGAAGCGGGCGCTGTTGAGCATGTCGGTGCGCAGCCTGCTCTGGTCGAGCCCCGCCTGGAGGGTGCGCCCGTCATCGTCATTGCCGGGATAGCCGCCGACCGGGAAAAGGCCGTCCGGCGCCAGCGCCAGGAATCCCTCGACCGCGAGCCGCCGGGCCACGTCCTCGATATAGGGGTTGAGGCCGCGGTTCTCGTGGATAACGAGAACCGCCGGAAAGGGACCCGGCCGGCTCGGCCGCACGAGATAGCCGCGCATGGTGCCGGACGTGCCGCCGGGCGACGGATAGGTCACGTAGCTGGCCTTGATGCGCTCGTCCGTGGAGGAGATCGTCTGTGCCTGCGCGTAGCGGGGGAGCAGCGCCTGGGCCATGGCCAGCCCGCCGGCGGTGACGGCAGCCGCCCGCTGCAGGAAGGCCCGGCGGTCGATCCGTCCGTGGCAGTACTCGTCGTAGAGATCGAAGACGCGCTGGTCGATCTCGGACTGCGTCAGTGCCCGGGAGGGAAGGGATGAGGCTTCACGATCCTGCCCGTCGTCCATCACTGGGTCCCTTCGCTGTGGACGGAGACGCCGCGCCCGGGAGAGGCTCTCACTCCAGCGTCTGGCGCCGGGTCAGGCGTCTGTCGGGCATGGACGCTACCTGCTTCCGCGAGCGGACGGCAACCACGATGCCGGAGCGGGCGGGCAGGCAGAGGCCTTCCGCATGCTGAACGCGCTCGGCGTCCTCAAGCTGGCGGTCAGCCTGGGCGGCACGGAATCCCTCGCCTGCCACCCGGCCTCGACCACCCATTCGGGCGTTCCGGCGGAGATCCGCGAGCGCCTGGAGGTGACGGACGGCCTGGTCCGCCTCTCCATCGGGATCGAGCACCCGGACGACCTGATCGCGGACCTCGCGCAGGCGCTCGACGCCATCGGGGCGTGAAGGCCGGAAGCGCTGGCCGCAGGCGGCCTGCCGCCGCCCCGTGCTCCGGGCGAATGCACCCTTGCCGTCCTGCGGGCGGCCGCCGAGAGTGGCGGCAGCATCATCCTGCTTCCTGGCTTCAGAGGCCGCCAGCCATGTGACGGGAACAGCGACCAAGGTGGACGGCAATCTGTCGCCGGTGATGTAGCAAGGCATTCGAGCCCCGCCGCTTCGCCACCCCGCGAAGAGACGGATCTCCACACTGCGGCCGGCCAGCATGACGCGACATCGCGGTAGCGGATCAGGAATATGAATGCCTGTCCGGGATCATTCCGTTTTCTGGCAGAGCCTTCGCAGCATGAGAGGAACGGAGGCCCAGCGCAGGAACGCGAGACCGGTGCGGTTCAGGCACTCCCAGTCTTTGGCCAAGCGGCGACAGCGGTTCAGCCAGGCGATGATCGGCTCGACAATCCAGCATTTCGGCAGGGCGACGAACCTGTGCCGGTCGGAGCGCCTGACGATCTCGAGATTGATCTGGCCGCAGGCGATCCGCAGCCCGGACTGGAACTTCGGCCCCTGGTAGCCGCTGTCGGCGTAGAGCTTGAGCAGGAACGGGTACAGGCCGAATAGTGCCACCATGAGCGGTAACAGCCTCTAGGCAAATATTCTCCGCTCCCATCCGGCTTTGCCCGGCCGGGGAAGGCAGGCTCGACGAGGCGCGGCGGCTGCTACCAGACGCCGCGCAGCGTCTCCGCAGCAAGCGCCAGCACACCGGCCACCGGCCCGATGGCCTTGTCCATGGTCAGAATGCCGTGGATCTGATCCGCCAGATGCAGGCTCGTGACGCGGACATTCTCGCGCTCCAGCCGCGCGGCATAGAGCTGGCCCTCGCTGCACAGCGGGTCGTGCCCGCAGGTCAGCACGAAGGCCGGCGCAACGCCCTCCAGGCTCTGCGCCCGCAGTGGCGAGGCTTGCCAGTCCGTGCGGTCCAGGGGCGGCGGCATGTAATGGTCGATGAACCAGCGCATGGTCGCTGCCGTCAGCGGCAGGCCCTGGGTGATGCGCGCATAGCTCTCCCCGGTCATGGTGAGATCCACGGCGGGGTAGAGCAGCATCTGGAAGGCCAGCGGCGGGACCGTACCGTCGCGCGCCATCAGCGCGAGCACGGCGGCCAGGTTGCCACCGGCACTGTCGCCGCCCACGGCCAGCCGCGTGGCGTCGATGCCGAGCGTGGCGGCTTCCGTCCGCAGCCAGCGCAGCGCCGCGACGCAGTCCTCCACCGCGGCGGGGTAGCGGTGCTCCGGCGCCAGCCGGTAATCCACCGCGACGACACAGGCACCCAGCAGCCGCGCCAGGCGCCGGCAGACCCAGTCATGCGTCTCCGGGCTGCCCAGCACCCAGCCGCCGCCATGCAGGTAGAGCAGGCAGGGCAGGCCCTCGGGAGGGGCTTCCGCGCCGCGGTAGAAGCGCAGCGGCACCGGGCCGGCCCGTCCCGGCGCCTGCAGCGGGCACACCTCCGGCAGGGGATCGCCCACGGTCTGCAGCACGCGGGCGCGTGCCGCATGGGCCTGCCGGGCCTCGGCGGGGCTCATGGTTTCGAAGGGCTGGCTGCCGGCCTCCCGCGCCTGGCGCAGCAGGATCAGCACATCCGGATGGATCGCGGGCAAGAAGAACTCCCCTCGTCGGCAAGGTGGCGCCCGGTGGCCGCACCGGGCGGGATGGGCGAAGGCCGGCGCGCCTCAGGGGCTGCGTCGGAAACCCTCGTATCCCATCTCCGCGACCTCGCGGCAGATGCGCGCGTAGTTCGCCATGCCTCCGGCATAGGGCATGAAGACGCGCGGCTTGCCCGGAACATTGGCGCCCAGGTACCAGGAGGAGTTGGCCATCGGCAGCAAAGTGGCATTGGCTGCGTCATTCACATGCGCCACCCAGCGTTCCGCCGCCGCCGGATCGGGCTCGATCCGCGTCATGCCCTGCGCCCGCATCGTGCGGATGCACTCGGTGATCCATTCCACATGCTGTTCGATCGCGACGGGCATGTTGGTCAGCACCGAGGGGCTGCCGGGGCCGGTGATAGTGAACAGATTGGGAAAGCCCGCGACCTGCAGGCCCAGATAGCTGCGCGGCCCCGCCGCCCAGCTTTCCTTCAGCCTCTGCCCTTCCCGCCCCTGGATGTCGATCGCCAGCAGCGGGCCGGTCATGGCATCGAAGCCGGTGGCGAAGACAATGATGTCCAGCGGATACTCGGCATCCTGCGTGCGGATGCCGTTGGAGGTGATCTTGACGATCGGCGAGGCCTTGATGTCCACCAGTGTGACGTTGCTGCGGTTGAAGGTCTCGAAGTAGCTCGTGTCGATCGGCGGGCGCTTGGTGGCGAAGGGATGATCTTTCGGCGTCAGCATCTCCGCCACCACCGGATCCTTGACGATGCTGCGAATCTTGGCGCGGATGAAGTCGGAGGCGGTGTCGTTCGCGTCCTTGTTGGTCAGCAGGTCGCGGAAGGTGGCGCGGAAGCGCAGCCCGCCGCGCTCCCAGGCGGCTTCATAGCGGTTGAGCCGCTCCTCCGGCGGCACGTCGAGCGCCGAATGCTCGGAAATATCGAAGGGATGGCCGTTGATGGAGGCGCGCGCCTTCTCGCGGATGGCGGCATAGTCGGCCTTGATAGCCTTCAGCTCCTCCGCGCTCACCGGGCCGTTGCGCGCGGGGATGCTGTAATTCGCGGTGCGCTGGAACACCGTCAGATGGGCAGCCTGCTCGGCGATCACCGGCGTGGCCTGGATGCCGGTGGAGCCGGTGCCGATCAGGCCCACGCGCTGGCCGGTGAAATCGACATCCTCATGCGGCCACCGGCCGGTGTGATACCAACGGCCGCGGAAGCTCTCCAGCCCGGGGATTCTGGGGATGTTGGCGGCGGAGAGGCAGCCCACCGCCGTAATCAGGAAGCGCGCCGAGAAACGCTCGCCAGCTTCGGTCGTGACATGCCAGAGATTGGCGGCCTCGTCGTATTCGGCCCGCGCGACGCGCGTGTTGAACTGGATGTCGCGCCGCAGGTCGAACCGGTCCGCGACATGCCCGAGATACCGGCGGATCTCGCCATGCTCGGGATAGCGCTCGCTCCAGCTCCATTCCTGCTGCAGCTCGTCCGAGAAGGAATAGCTGTAGTAATAGCTTTCGGAGTCACAGCGCGCGCCGGGATAGCGGTTCCAGTACCAGGTACCACCGACATCGCCGCCCGCTTCCAGCACCCGGACCGACAGGCCGAGCCGGTCGCGCAGGCACAAAAGCTGGTACAGGCCCGCGAAGCCTGCCCCGATGACAAGGGCATCGAATTCCGCGGCTTCGGGCTGCCTGGCGTCATGGATCTTGGTCTGCGTGCTGGCATTCATGGCACGTCGTTCTCCCATCATGGCTTGTTTTCCCAGGCATCTGACGCCCTGCGGAGCCCGTTGCCCGGACTTCAGCCGATGTTTCCCGAAGGCTATGGACTTGCCGGGCCTCGTTCAATTTCCAAAAATGCCAAGCTGGTGTGAACGCATGTCACAGGGGCAGGCATGGATCGGCTCGGGGAGATGCTCGTTTTCGTGCGCGCCGTGGAAGATGGCGGCTTTTCCGCCGCCGGGCGCAGCCTCTCGCTCACCCCCTCGGCGGTCAGCAAGATGATCGCACGGCTGGAGAACCGGCTTGGGGTGGTGCTGTTCAACCGCTCCCTGCGGAGCATGACGCTGACACCGGAGGGCGAGGCCTTCTATCCCGCGGCCCGCCAGGCGATCGAAGCGGTGGAGGAGGCCGAGGCGGCAGCCTTTGGGGGTGTTGCACTGCGGGATGTGCTGCGGGTGCGCTCCATACCCACCTTCGCCATCCACCAGCTGGCGCCGCTGGTGCCCGCCTTCCGCCGGCAGCACCCGGGGCTGCGGCTTGAGTTCATCCTGGGCAACGAGGCCGGCAATCTGTTGGAAGGTGGCGTCGATGTCGCGCTGTACATTGGCGAACTGCCGGATTCCTCGCTGATCGCGCGCCGCATCGTAACCATGCGCTGGATTATCTGTGCCGCCCCGGCCTACCTGGCCGAGCATGGCACGCCGGCCACTCCGGCAGAGTTGGCGGAGCATGAATGCCTCAACTTCAACAAGCGCATGCCCTGGAGCACCTGGACCTTTCGCGACAGCGAGCATTCGGTGCGGCGCATCCGCGCCGGCGGCAGCGTGACGGCGAACCAGGGGCAGATGCTGATGGCGCTGGCCCTCGCCGGCGTTGGCATCGCACGGCTAGGCGAATTCCAGATCGCGGGGGATCTGGCCGCTGGGCGCCTGGTCCGCCTCTTCCCGGAGCATGAGAGCAGGATGGAGGAAAGCATCTATGCCGTGCACCAGAGCAAGCGGCACGTCAGCCAAAGGGTGCGCGTGTTCCTCGACTTCCTGGAGGCCTCCTTCTCCCGCCCGCCCGCTTGAGGCCGGGGCGGCTGCCCGGGCGGCCGACCTGCGCCGCGGTGTGGTCAGAGGGCACCTCGGGGGCTGATCGGGACGTAATGGCAGAAGCGGGACAAGCGCCGGCTAAACAGGCCGGTTGTGGGATCTCCGACCTTGAGAGGCCAGAGCGTGACAATAAGCTCTGGCTGTTATCAGTTTGTGGCCACCGCGTCAGTTCTCCCGGGCTGGACCTCTCGCCGGGCCTGATTCGCGAGGAGCCGGCCAGTCGGGCGTCATCTTCGAGGCGAAGGGCAGCTACGCGGCCGCCTTCCTAAATGGCGTCGCCTGGAACGCGGCGAATGTGCTGGTCATGACGACGCTGCTCCTGCGCAGCCGTACGCCTTGCGCCTGTGGAGGCGCGCACGGGGCAGCGTTCGGCCTTCAGGCCTGTGCCCGCAGCGCCCGTCCGGCCACCCGGCGGCACAGGCCCGACAGCGCAGGCGATGTGCCAGCCGGTTGCCCGGAGCGCTCGTTACTCGGGCTGCACGCCCGCCGCCCGCATGACCGCTGTGTAGCGTTCGACACCCTCGCGCACCAAGGTCATCACCTGTTCGGAAGTCTCGAAGCCCGGTCGCGGCGCGACCCCGGCCAGTTCCAGGAGCTTCGCAGCGTTCTGCTGGATCGCGCCCCGGAAGGCGGCGCCCAGCACAGCCACCGCGGGCGCCGGCGTGCGGGCAGGCGCAAGGATGGGGAAGAACTCCTCGTGGATCATGCCAGGCAGGCCGGCTTCGGGCGCGCTCGGCACGTCCGGCAGCGCCGGACTGCGGCGCTCCGCAAGCACCGCCAGGGCGCGCAGCCCTCCGCCGCGGACCTGCCCGATCGAGGAGGCCATGGTCGGCGTGCCGATCTGCGCCTCCCCCGCGGCCAGGGCGGCGACGCTCGGCCCGCCGCCCCGGTAGTGCACCACCTCGGCCGGGACCTGGGCAGTGGTGCGGAGCAGTTCCACACCAAGATGCACACTGCTGCCGATGCCGGCTGTGGCCAGGTTGTAGCGGTCCGGCGCAGCCTTCAGCAGCGCTACCAGCTCCTGTGCGGTCTGCGCCGGCATCCGTGGGTTGACGACAAGCACATGCGGCGAGAAGCCGGCGATCGCCACGCCGACGAAATCCTTGATCGTGTCGTAGGGCATGCGCGCGACGATCGCCGGCACGGCTGAATGGGAGCTGTTGATCAGCACCGTGTGGCCATCCGGCGCCGCGTGCGCGACATATTCGGCGCCGATCATGCTGCCGGCTCCGGCGCGGTTCTCGACGACGATCGGCTGGCCGAGCGCCTGGCTCGCCGTGTCCGCGATGATCCGCCCGACAATGTCGTTCGATCCGCCGGGGGCGAAGGGGACGATCATCCGGATGGGCCGCTCGGGCCGCCAAGTCGGCGCGGTCTGCGCGTGGAGGGCCGGCGGCGCAAGACCGGCGGCAAGGGTAAGGGCAAGGGACTGGCGGCGGGTGAGCATCGAGGACATCTCCCTGATTTGGCCAGGCTGCACCCCCGCATAGGGCTGCGCGCCGTGCTTTTGCTTGAACCATACCGCTATCAGGGACAGGTGCGAGACACGACGTGGCCTTCTCACCCGGGCTGGGCCATCGAATCTGCTTGTGCAAGGTGAAGAGCGGTTCGGGGCTCGCCCGCCGCCGGACAGCCGGCTGATGGCAGGGCCCTGGCGAAGCGGCCAGCCGCGCGGCGCCGCCCGCCTTCCATGCATCCGATCGCATTGCGTCCACAGCAGGCCCGGCGGTTCAGTAGATAGGATTTCCGGACGACAGCGCGATGCCGTCCGGCAGGCAGGCCATGCCTGGAGGATGCCCCCTCCCCAGGAAAGCAGGCGTGGAGGCTTTCCACAGGGCGAGGCACCGTCAGGGCGGCAGTGGGAATTCCTGCAGGAGGGGCTGGTATTCGGGCTCGACATCCACTTCCAGCGTCGCCAGCAGCCGCACCACCCCGCAATAAAAGGCAACGACGACTGTGAGCTCCGTCAGCAGCTCCGCATCCAAGTGCGGCCGCAAGGCATCGAAGGTGGCGGCCGACATGCCGGGCCCATGCCACATTTCGCGGGCTCCGCGCAGCACCAGCCGGGCGAGTGGCTCCAACCCACTCTCCTCCCCCTCGCTTTCTGGCCCGATAGCCGCGATATCGCTGTCAGACAGGCCGAAGTCGCGGCTGATGCGCACATGGTGCGACCACTCGTAGGGACTGCGTGCCAGCCAGCCCACTTGCAGAATGGCAAGTTGCCGCAGCCGTGGATCGAGCCGGCTGCGATGGCGGATGAACATGCCGAGATTGTCGAAGGCACGCGCAGCACCAGGGCTGTTGGCCAGTACTCGGTTCAGGGTGATGTCCCGCGCCAGAATGTCCTGGTGCTCCGCAGCCAGATCCTCGCGGCTAAGAAGGGGTATCCTCGCCATCGCGGCTCTCCCTGCTCAGTCCGCATCGCTGAGGCGGTAGAAGCGGACAGCGTTGTCGTGGAACAGCGCCGCGCGCTCGTGAGGTGGCCAGCCAGCGGTGATGCGTTTGAATGCGTTCCATAGCACCGTATAGCCGCAGCTCGCCTTGTCCACGGGGAAGTTGCTTTCGAACATGCAGCGCTCCGGCCCGAAGGCCTCCACGCAGGTCTCGATGTAAGGACGCCATGCTTCGGCAAGCCGCACGGAATCGGGTGGCAGCTCGCCTTCATGCAGGCCAAAGCCAAAGAGGCGCATGCCCAGCCCACCGAGCTTCACGGAGAGGTTGGGGCAATGCGAGAGCTCGCGGATGGCGGCGCTCCAGGCGGCGAAGACATGGCGCCGCCTGCGGGCATAAGGACCGATACCGATGGCGCCGCCCACATGGTTCAGGACGATGCGGGTCTCCGGGAAAGCATCGGCGAGGTCACGCAGCTCGGCGAGTTGCGTGTGATAGGCCCAGGCATCGAAGCTCAGGCCGAGCGGCGCGAGCTGGGCGAAGCCTTCCCGGAAGACGGGATCCAGGAACAGCATGGGCGGCGGCATCGCCACCGAGCCGCGTGCGGCGGGATCCGGATGCCAGGCGGCGATCTGCCGGATGCCCCGGAAACGTCCCGCGCCCGCTTCGATCTGTGCTTCCAGCACTGGATGGATCGCCGCGCCGGCGCGCAGGTCCGCGAAACCGACGATGCCGTCCGCCACGCGCGTGCCACCCGGCCGTGCGGCCGCATGCGCGGCCGCCATCGCCACGAATTCGGTTTCGCCGAGCGGCTGGAACAACGGATCGCCATCAGATCGGTAACAGGTGCGGCATTCGATGAACACGCTGGCCCGCACGGCGTGGCCCCCGGCGGCATCGGCCAGGAAGTCGTCGAGCAGGTAAGGGTCGTCCGGGCGATCCCAGAGATGATGATGCGCGTCCACGATCGGCAGCTCCGGCTCCAGTGCCGGTTCCGCGTTGCGGGCAAGCCAGTCAGGGCGAATGGTGGGATGCCGCACAGGCGCGGCAGCGGTCGTGCTCAGGGCGTATCCTCCGCAGTCTTTTGGGACGGACCCTGTCGGCGGTACGCCCGCCGGCATCCTAGACCTTCGCCAGCGACGCCGTCGACTCCCCTCGCGATGCGGATGCAAAACATCCTGATGAGATCAGCAGCATCTTGCATCACAATGTGGATGAGAGCATCGGTGGATCATCAGCTGTGCGGCTGCATCGCAAAGAACGCCAGCAGGGAGAGGATGCACAGGATGAGCTGCTCGTGGAAATCCGGACCAGACATGATGCAGCCGATTTTGCCGGGCTGGAGGGTATGTCGGTGACCGGCCTCCTCCTGGAGGGCCAATGCGAGGGCGAAGGGCCGCTTGTCGTTCTGCTGCACCCGGTGGGTCTTGACAGCAGCTTCTGGGGACCTCTGCCGGCAGCCCTCGCCGCATCGCGCCGCGTGCTCAGCCTCGATCTCGCCGGCCATGGCCGCTCGCCCGCGGTCTCGCGCCCCCGCCCGATCGCACATTACGCCGAGGATGTCGCCGCCACGATCCACCAGATGGCGAAAGGGCCGGCAGTTGTGCTGGGGCTGAGCTTCGGCGGCATGGTGGCGCAGGAACTGGCCCTGCGTCATCCAGAGTTGGTCTCCGCCCTGATCCCCTGCGGCTGCGGCGGCGATTTTGCCAGCGAGCAGCGCCCCGTCCTGCGCGAGCGCGGCCTGGCTGCGGAGCGCGGTGGCATGACAGCGGTGTTGGAACCCACCCTGGAACGCTGGTTCACGCCTGAGTTCCGCGGCACTCCGCCCGTGGAGCGGGTGCGCGCCCGGCTGCTCTCCACGGAGGTGGCGGGGTGGTCGAGCGGGTGGCACGCGATCGCGGATTTCTCGGCCACACCACGGCTGGGCACGGTGGCTGTGCCCACCCTGGTGATTGCCGGTGAGCGGGATGCCGCCGCCCCGCCATCGCTGGCGGAGGCGACAATCGTCCGCGCGATACCGGGGGCGCGCCTCGCCGTGCTGCCCGGCGCACCGCACATGATGCAGATCGAATGCGCCGAAGCCTACACGGCGGCGGTTGCGGGCTTTCTGCGTGACGGCGCTGCGTGAGGCGATGATGGAAACCCTCCTGCACCACCGCCTGACGGGGCAACCGGTCGATGCGGGGCCAACCCTGCTGCTGATCCACCCGCTCGGTGCCGCGCTGGACTTCTGGGACGCCTGCCTGCCGGCCTGGGAGCCCCATCTGCCCTGCCTGGCGGTGGATCTCCGCTCAGCCGGCGCCTCGCCGCCCGGCGCGCAGCCGCCGGGCCTCGACCGCCATGTCGAGGACCTGGAGGCGCTGCGCGCAGCGCTGGGCCTGCCTGCCCTGCTCCCGGTGGGTTGCGCCATGGGCAGCATGGTCGCCGCCGCCTATACCGCGCGCCATCCCGACCGTGTTCCTGCCCTGGTGCTGTCCAATCCCACGCCGAGCTCCGGCGAAAGCGCGCGGGCGATGCTCGAAGCGCGGGCCAAGGCCGTGCGGGCCGGCGGCATGGCGGCCATCCTGCCCGAGGCCGTGGAGCGCCCCTTCTCCGCGCAGCCGCGCGATGCGCGCTATGCCCGCTATCTCGCCGGCTTTGCCGCGCAGGATGCAGCGGCCTATGCCGATGCCGTGCAGGGCTTCTCCGCAGCGGACATCAGTGCTGACCTGCCGCGTATCCGTTGCCCGGTGCTTCTGGTCGCAGGCCGCCATGACCTGCTGCTGCCGCCCGTGCTGGCGGAGGAGGTGCAGCGCCTGCTCCCTGAGGGGTTGGCGCGGCTGGAGATCGACGAGGAAGGCGCGCATTTCCTGCCTTATCAGCAGCCGGAGCGCTTCACCGCGCGCGTGCTGGACTTCCTGGGGCCAGTCGCAGGGCCGAACCTGAGGCAGAAAGATGGGAACGCATGACAAAGAAAGGCTTCCTGCTGGTGCTGATGCACCCTCCGCCCGCCTTCGATGAGGAGTTCAATGCCTGGTACGATACCGAGCATGTTCCGGAGAGGCTTGCCGTGCCAGGCTTCGAGAGCGGGCTGCGCTTCCACAGCCTTGCCGGGGCCGCGCCGCGCTACCTGGCCCTCTATGATCTCACCTCGCCCGCTGTGGTTCACGCGCCCGAATACCTGCGCGTCGCGCATGAAGAGGCAAGCCCATGGACGAAGCGGGTAACGGCGCGGGCGCGGGTGCAGCGCTTCACGGGTGAGCAGATCTATCCCGGGGACTGCATCACCGGCCGCCCCGTGCGTCTCCTGCTGCTGCGCTTCCGAGGCCTTTCTTCCGACGACGCGCCCGTGGTGGTGGCCGGAATGCGCGCCAGCTTCGAGGCGCGCCCGGAGGTGCGGCAGATCCGCGTGCTGGCACATGATGCCGGGGAGGCCGGCGCCGATTTCCTCGGCCTCGTCGAGGCCCGTGTGCCGCTCCCCGAGCATTTCGATCCCCAGCCCTTCGGGCCGGCGGCCGATGCCCTGGACCTCGTCGGCACCTATACACCTTTCTGACGCGGACGGCTCCCGGTTCCCGAAGGAACGGACCGGCTCCGCACGACCGCCGCCGCGCGCGGCAAAGGAGGCAGGAATGAAGATCACCTGGTTTGGGCACTCGGCCTATCGGCTGGATTTCGGCACCGCGGCGGTGCTGATCGATCCCTTCCTGAGCGGCAACGGAAGCTTCAAGGGCGATCCGGAAGCCGCCACGGCGGGTGCCACCCATATCGTGCTGACCCATGGCCATGCGGACCATGTCGGTGACACGATCGCCATCGCCCAGCGCACCGGCGCCAAGCTGGTAGCAACCTACGAGCTCTGCCAGTTCCTCGGGGCCAAGGGCGTAGCGGCCACGGATCCCATGAATACTGGCGGCACGACAGATCAGGGCGAGTTCACGGTGTCCCTGACCATCGCCTTTCATTCCTCGTCAGAGATGGATGAGAGCGGCGTCCTGCATAATCTCGGCCTTCCCAACGGCGTGGTGATCAGCCCGAAGACCAAGACCGAACCGGTTGTCTATCACATGGGCGACACCGACATTTTTTCCGACATGGCGCTGATCGCGGAGCTTTACCAGCCCAGCGTGGTCATGGTGCCGATGGGTGACCGTTTCACCATGGGCCCGCGCAGCGCCGCGCTGGCCATCCGCCGCTTCTTCCCCGGCGCGAAGACCGTGCTGCCCTGCCATTACGCGACCTTCCCGCCCCTGGTGCAGTCACCCGATCTCTTCCTGCGCGAGATGGGCGAGCAGGTCGGCCGCGTGCGCGTCCCGGTGGTGGGCGAGCCCTTCACCCTGTGAGCGGGGGAGTGCGAAGCGCGCAACCGGCAACCGGCCTCGTGCTGCCGTCTTCCGGTGAGCGGCACGGCGGCCGGCCAGCCCGGAGCGCTCCGGCGTGGCCGTCCGTCGCGTGCTGTCGCACCGCGACGGGCATTCCCTGAGGTCGCTCGGAAACCGCTCTAGGTGCGCTTCGCCGTCTGGAGAAACTGCTGGGCGGCGGATCCGGCACGCGCGTTCCGCTTGGACGGCTTGCCCGCGGCGCTCGCGCCTTCGGCTCCTGGCTCTTCTTCCTCGGGATGAGCGGCTTTCAATCCGGCCCAGCCGCTCTCGATGTGATCCACCATCGCCTGCACGGCGCCTTCCTTGTCTCCTGCCTCCAGGAGAGCGAGGAAGCGTTCGTGCTCGGCGATCTGCTTCTTGCGGCGGCCTGCATATTCCTGGCCGATGAACGGATACTTCGCCCAGAGCACGCGCACGAACTGCAGCGCCTGCGGCCGGTTGGCCAGCTCGTAAAGCCGGAAGTGGAAGCGATAATTCTCGGCCCGCATGGCCTGCGGATCGCCCTTGCGGGTCAGCGACACGATGCGCGCCTGGCTTTCCCGCAGCTCCTTGAGGTCCTTGGGCGTCATGAGCGCAATGGCGCGTGCCGTCAGCTCGCGTTCCAGCAACACGCGCAGCTCGAACACCTCCCTGGCGGCACCCGGCACCACCTCCGGCACCACCAGCCCCTTGTGCGACACGCCTGCGACATAACCCTCCGCCTCCAAGGTATGCAGCGCTTCGCGCACCGGGGTGATGGAGACGCCCAGTTCCTCTGCGATCTGCGACTGCTTCAGCTTGGTGCCGCGTGGATAGGTGCCTGCGATGATGCGCTCCCGGAGGATTTCCGCTACTTGATCCTGTTTGGTCCTGAACGCCATCGTCGCAATGTCCTTACCGGGGCCTGTCCGGCACTTCCACCTGAAGAATACCCGGCCGGTCTAGCCGAAGTAAACGCGAGGGGGCAAAAAGGCCCCCTGCCCGACCCGCCGGGCGGCCGGCTCAGCGCTGAAAGTTCAGCCGCAGCCCCGGCTCGTCCCAGCGCATGCGGGCCAGTTCGCCCTTGGCAGAAAGGGTGACGTAGGCCGTCCGCATGTCGGCTCCGCCGAAGCAGATGTTGGTGGGATGCGTGTCCGGCATCTTCACCTCGCGGATCACGCGGCCATCGGGGGCGAAGACCGTGATGAAGCCGGTACCCAGCGTGGTCACGGCGATGTTGCCCGCCGCCGTCACCGCCAGGCTGTCGAAGCGCGTGGGCCCGGGCAGGCCGGCGATGCAGTGCCCGCTATGCGGCGCGGGGAAGGTGCCGGCCCGCACCATGCCCGGCGCCTCGACATCGAAGCACCACAGCCGCGCGCCCTCGGTATCGGCCACATAGACCCTGCTTTCATCCGGCGAGAGCCCGACACCATTGGGGCTGAGAATGGGATAGGCGAGTTGGCGGATCGCGGAGCCGTCTGGCAGCGCGTAGTAAAGCCCGCCATGATCGCGCGAGCGCGCGTAGCGCTTGCCCATGTCGGTGAAGTAGAAGCCGCCCTGCCGGTCGAAGACGAGATCGTTGGGCGCTGAGAGCCGGTGCCCGTCGCATTCGGTGTAGAGCACGCGCCGCTCGCCGGTGCGCGGATCGACCCGCTGAATGGAGCCGCCCTCATAGTCGGGCGCGGGGCCCATGCCCATGAAGTGCCCGGGCAGGTAGAGGCTGCCGCCGTTGTCGCAGAGGTAGAGCGCCCCGTCCGGCCCCATGGCCAGCCCGTTCGGCCCTCCCTTCGGCTCGCCAAGCCGGGAGACGGTTCCGTCCGCCGCCACCCGCGTGATCCTGCCGCCATTGATCTCAGTGAGGATGACGGAGCCGTCCTCCAGCACCACCGGGCCTTCCGGGAAGCCCAACCCTCGCGCGATGATCTCGATCTCTTCTTTCATGGCACGTCCTTTCCCCGTGTTGTTGCAATCCCGCGGCCCGGCCGCGGGGGCGATGCCCCGGGCTCCCCGGGGCGGCGTGAAAGGCGCGGCCACCGCCTTCAGAGCCGTGCCGCCTCGTAGCGCCAGCCCGATGGCGACGGTCCGAGCCAGCGCGGCGCCTCGCCGGGCCACAGCACCGTGCCGTCGGTGGCCACCCCCCAGCCGGCCGCCACCCCCAGCACCCGCAGAAGGCCGTCCGCGGCGACCGAGAGGGCGTTGACGTGATGGTGGCCATGCACCACCAGCCGCGCCCCCATGGCCCGCGCCAGGCCCTCCAGCGCCGCCGCCCCCGCGGGGTGGCTGGAGGGGGCCTCATGCGTCACCAGCACCTCGGCGCGCTGCCCCAGCAGCGCCTCCCAGTCCTCCGGCCAGATCGCCATGGCCGCCAGCGCGTCATGCAGCGCTTGGCGCTGCGCGGGGCTCCAACTCGCATCCAGCGTGTCGAGATCCGCCGCCAGATCGGCGCGGCGGCGCAGGCGCGGCGGGGCGGGCGGCTCCCAGACCCGCCGGCGGAACACCCCGCCAAGCCCCGCGATCCGCAACCCGCCGATCTCCGCCACGCGGCCATGCAGCGCGCCCGCCGCGGTCAGCGGGTTGCGCTCCGGCGCGGCAAGATTGGCCCACATCTCCGGCCCGCCGTCATAGTCGTGGTTGCCGAAGATCCAGTGCACGGCGATGCCCCGCCGCAGCAGCGGCGCCGCCAGCAGGTCCAGCGGCGCGTGGCACTCCATGTCGCCCAGCAGCACCGCCGCCGCGGGCGGCCGCTCCAGCGCGGCGAGGCCCGCCTCCAGATAGTCCCAGCGCCGGTGCAGGTCGCCCACGAAGACGATGTCGCCGGCGCCGGGCACGGGGTCAGATCACCCCTTCGGCGGCCAGCTCGGCCACCTCCCGGGCGGAATAGCCGAGCAGGTCGCGCAGCAGCCGCTCGTTGTCCTCGCCATAGCCCGGCGCACCCCGGTCGATGATGCCGCCGCTATAGGCGGGCGTGGCCGAGAGCTTCGCCGGCAGCTCGGTGACGGGCCAGCGGCCGATCTTGGTGCCGGTCACCTCCGTCATCCACTCCAGCGCCGCGAGTTGCGGGTCGCGGTCGCAGCGGTCCTCGGCATCCTGGCAGACGCCCGCCGGCACGCCGGCCGCCTGCAGCGCCGCCATGCAGCGATGGGCCTCCTGCTCCCGCGTCCAGGAGGTCACGGCGGCGTCCAGCGCATCCTGGTGGGCCAGGCGCGCCTCCAGCGTCGCGAAGCGCGGGTCGCCGGCCCAGGCCGGATAGCCGGCGACCTCGCAGAGCCCGCGCCAGTCCTGCTCCGTGAAGCAGGCGATGGCGATCCAGCGATCCTCCCCGCTGCAGCGATAGGCGCCGTGCGGCGCCGCCGGCTTGTAGGGGGAGCGGTTGCCGATGCGCGTCCAGCTGCGGCCGTTCACCTGATGGTCCAGGATCGGCACGCCGCAATGGAAGATGCCGGATTCACACTGGGAGCTGTCGATCCACTGTCCCCGACCGGTGCGGTCGCGATGGAACAGCGCGCCCAGGATCGCCGTGGCGAAGCCGTAGGCGCCGATCCAGTCGAGATAGGAATAGCCCCAGCCCGCGGGCATGGCGGGTTCCGGCAGGCCCGACATCTCGGCGGTGCCGGCGAAGGCCGCCGCCACAGGGCCGATGGTGCGGAAGCGCCCATAGGTGCCCACGCCGCCCATGCCGGACTGCTGCACGTAGATGATGTCGGGCCGGAGCTCGCGCAGCGCCTCGTAGCCGAGGCCGAGGCGCTTCAGCACGCCGGGCGAGAAGCCCTCCGCCACCACGTCGGACTGCGCGATCATGCGGCGCGCGATCTCCAGCCCCTTGGGGTGGCGGATGTTCAGCGAGAGCCCGCTCTTGCCGGCGTTCTTGTTGTTGAACTGCCCACCCATGTCGGAATCCGTGACGCCCTTCAGGGGCGCCGTCGCCGCGCGGCGCGCCTCCCGCCCGCCCACCGGGGCCATGGCGGCCAGGCGGGTATCCGGGTTCTCCTTCCACTCCACCTTGATGACGTCCGCGCCGAGGGCCGCGCAGAGCCGCGTGCCGCCGGCCGAGGCGAGGAACCAGGAGAAGTCGAAGATCCGCACGCCCTGCAGCGGGAAGGCCTTGCCCCGCGCCGAGAGGCGCGGCGGGCCGCTGCGCGGCCGCGCGGGCACGGAGGGCGCGCGCTCGGGCGCAGGCGCGGCCAGCACGGCCTCGGTGTGCTCGCCCAGCCGCGGCGCGCGGGCGCCCGGCTGCCAGCGCGTCTCGGTGCTGAGCCAGCGGCTGGCGGGATAGGGCAGCGTGCGCCCCAGTTCGGGGTGCTCCACCTCGGCGAAAGTGCCGCGCGCCTGCCAGTGCGGGTCTTCCACATTCTCGTGCGGCTTGCGCAGCGGCGCCCAGAGCAGGCCGGAGGCCTGCGCGTCGCGCCAGGGCATGTCCTCGTAGGTATAGGCGCGTATGAAGCGCTGGATCACCTCGGTGATATGCGCCTTGGTCTCGTCACCGGCGGCGGAACCGGGGATGTTGCGCGCGTGCGCATCCGCGCCCTGCTCCGGCATCGCCAGATCCGCCTGCATCCCGTATTTCGACAGGAAGGGCACGAGGCTGGTCTGGTCCCGCACGGAGAGGCCGAGCGCGATGAACCAGCGCCCGTCCTTGGTGTGGCCGATATTCGGCACGTGGTTCGGGTGCTCGCCGGCATGGCGGCAGGTCATGCGGTAGAGCGGCGCCCGGCGCATCACCCAGGACATCACGTCCAGCTCGGTGTTCTTCGAGACCGCGTCATGCACGGCGAGGGATACGTCCTGCCCCTCCCCCGTGTGCAGCCGGTGCAGCAGCGCCGCCAGGATGCCGACCACGAGCTGCTCGCCCGCAATGTGGTAGGCGTGCCAGAGCTGCGGCGCGATCGGCGGCAGGTCGTAGTTCCAGCCCGGCGCGGCGTCGTAGCCGCAGTTCATCATCACCCCGCCCAGAGCGAGATGGATGAGGTCGCTGCTCCGGTAGTCCTTCCAGGGGCCGGTGTCGCCGAAGGGCGTCATGCGCGCCACCACCAGGCCGGGGAAGCGGTTAGGCAGGCTTTCCAGGCTTTCGCCCAGCGCCCTGTGCAGCCCGCCGCGCGTGGAATCCAGCACGATGTCGGCCGAGCGGATCAGCGCCTCCAGCGCGGGCCGCCGCGCGGGATCGGCGATGTCGAGCCGCACCGACCGCTTGCCGCGGTTGTAGGTCCAGAAATGCAGCGACGTCTCGGGGTCAGGCGCATCGCCCGCGAAGGGACCGATCTTCCGGGTGGGGGAGCCTTCCGGCGGCTCGACCTTGATGACCTCCGCGCCGAGCCCGGCCAGGATGAGCCCGGCATATTCCGCCAGCTCGTCGGCGAACTCCACCACCCGCAGCCCGGCCAACATGCCGGGCGCGCCGGCATCCAGCTTCCCCGGCTCCGGGGCCGCGCCTGTCCGATCCTGCTGCACCGTCACTCCACCCATTCCCTGGCTGTTTCCGGCCACTGCGTTGCTGGCGACATCCCCGCTCGCCCCCTCATGCGGCGCCCGTGGCCGGGGCGCGCAGATGGCAGGCGACGGCATGGCCTTCCGCATCCGCCACGAGCGGCGGCTCCGCCTCCCGGCAGACCGACACCGCGATGGGGCAGCGGGTGTGGAAGCGGCAGCCCGGCGGCGGGCGGAGCGGGCTGGGCACGTCGCCCTGCAGCACCGGCCGCGCGGGCCGTGGCGGCCGCCGCCCGCCCACCCGCGGCAGCGGGCGCGAGGGCGGCACGGCGGCGAGCAGCGCCTCCGTATAGGGATGGCGCGGCGCGGCGAAGAGCGCGGCCCGTGGCGCCAGCTCGACGATCTTGCCGAGATACATCACCGCGACGCGGTGGCTGATATGCTCGACCACGCCGAGATCGTGCGCGATGAAGAGATAGCTCAGCCCGAGCTCCTCCTGCAGGTCCATCAGCAGGTTGATGACCTGCGCCTGCACGGAGACGTCGAGGGCCGAGACCGGCTCGTCGCCGATGATCAGCTCCGGCCCCAGCGCCAGGGCGCGGGCGATGCCGAGGCGCTGGCGCTGCCCGCCGGAGAACTCGTGCGGGTAGCGCGCCATCTGGTCCGGCCGCAGCCCGGTGCGGCGGAACAGCGCCTCGACGCGGTCCCGCTGCTCGGTGCGGTTGCCGATGCCGTAGTTGACGAAGGGCTCGCCGACGATCTCGCCCGCCGTCATGCGCGGGTTGAGCGAGGAATAGGGGTCCTGGAAGATCACCTGCATGCGCCGGCGGTGCCGGTGCATCTCCGATGGGCGGAGATGCGTGATGTCCTCCCCGCCCAGGCGGATGGTGCCGGCGCTCGGCTCCACCAGCTTGAGGATCGCCTTGCCGGCGGTGGACTTGCCGCAGCCGCTCTCGCCAACCAGCCCCAGCGTCTCGCCGGGAGCGATGGAGAAGCTGATGCCGTCCACCGCCCGCACCTCGCCCCTGCTGCGGCCGAGCAGCCCGCGCCGGACCGGGTAGTGCTTGACCAGCCCTTCGACCGAAAGCAGCGGCGGCGTGGAAACCTTATTCATCGCCCCGCTCCCCCGGATGCCAGCAGGCCACAAGGTGGCGCGGCCGCTCCTCGCCCAGCGGCGGCATGGCCTCCCGGCACTCGCCCGTGGCGCGGTGGCAGCGCGTGGCGAAGGGGCAGCCGGGCGGCATGGCGGCCAGCGCCGGCACCACGCCGGGGATCTCGGCGAGGCGCCGCCGCCCCGCCCCGGCCCCGCCGAGATGCGGCATGGCCGCCATGAGGCCGCGCGTATAGGGGTGCAGCGGCACGTCGAAGAGTTCGTCCACCGCCGCCTCCTCGACCTTGCGGCCGGCATACATGACCACCACCCGGTCCGCCATTTCAGCGACCACGCCGAGGTCATGGGTGATCAGGATGACGGCGGCGCCGGTCTCCTCCTGCAAATCGCGGATGAGGTCGAGGATCTGCGCCTGGATGGTGACGTCGAGCGCGGTGGTCGGCTCATCCGCCAGCAACAGCCTGGGGCGGCAGGCGAGCGCCATGGCGATCATCACCCGCTGCCGCATGCCGCCGGAGAGCTGGTGCGGATACTCGTGCAGCCGCCGCTCGGCCTCGGGCATGCGGACCTGGCGCAGCATGGTGAGCGCGCGTTCCATGCACCGCTCCCAGGGCAGGCGCTCATGCACCATCACCGTCTCGGCGATCTGCCGGCCGATGGTGAGCACCGGGTTCAGGCTGGTCATCGGCTCCTGGAAGATCATGGCGATCTCGCCGCCGCGCACCGCGCGCATCTCCGCGTCGGAGAGCGTGAGGAGATCCCGCCCGCCCATCGCCGCGCTGCCCGCCGCGATCCGGCCCGCCGGCTTCGGCACCAGCCGCAGCAGGGAAAGCGCCGTCATGCTCTTGCCGCAGCCGGATTCACCGACGATGCAAAGCGTCTCGCCCTGCCCCACGGTGAAGGAAAGGTCGTTGACGGCGACGGCGGGCGGGCCCTCGCCACGGAACTCGGTGCGCAGGCCGCGCACTTCGAGCAGCGTCCCGTCCTGCTCCGATGCGGCGGCGCGGGCCGGCGCCACGGCCATGGCGGCGCTCACAGCCGCCTCGCCAGGCGCGGATCGAGCGCGTCGCGCAGCCCGTCGCCGAGGACGTTGATGGAGAAGACCATGATCGCGAGCGCGATGCCGGGGAACAGGATGTTCCAGAAGGCAAGCTGCACGTAGAGGCGCCCTTCCGCGATGATGTTGCCCCAGCTCGGAATCTCGGGCGGCGTGCCGACGCCGAGGAAGCTGAGATAGGACTCGGTCAACACCGCCGAGGCGCAGATATAGGTGGCCTGCACGATCAGCGGCGCGAAGGTGTTGGGCAGGATGTGGCGGCGCATCAGCCGCGGGAAGCGCGTGCCGATGGCGGCGGCGGCTTGGATGTAGGTCTGCTCGCGCACCGAGAGCACCACCGCGCGCACCAGCCGCACGACGCGCGGGATCTCGGGAATGGTGATGGCGATCACCACCACCCAGAGGCTGGCGCGCGTCAGCGACATCAGCGCGATGGCGAGCAGGATGCCGGGGATCGCCATCAGCCCGTCCATCACCCGCATGATGATGGCGTCGGCGAGGCGGAAATAGCCGGCGACGACGCCGAGGAGCAGGCCGAGCACGGTGCTCGCCAGCGCCACGGCAAGGCCGATCAGGAGCGAGACCCGGCCGCCATAGACCACGCGGGAGAAGAGGTCCCGCCCATAGGCATCGGTGCCGAAGAGATAGTCGCCGCCCGGCGGCAGCATCCGGTCGATGACGTTCATCTCGATCGGGTCGTGCGTGGCGATCCACGGGGCGCCGAGCGCGCTCAGCACCAGCAGCAGGAGCAGCAGCCCGCCCAGCGCGGCGACGGGGTGGCGGCGCAGCACGCGGGCCGGACGAAAGCGGCGCGGCGCGGCGGGGGCGGCGGAGGCGTTCAGCGTTGCGCTCATGACGATGGCTCCCGCTCAGTACCGGATGCGCGGATCGAGCGCGGAATAGGTGAGATCGATGGCCAAGTTCACCAGCACATAGGCGCCGGCGACGACCAGGATCACGCCCTGGATCACGGGATAGTCGCGCTGCAGCACCGCCTCGATGGTGAGCCGCCCGATCCCGGGGATGGCGAAGACGCTTTCGGTGACGACCACGCCGCCGATCAGCAGGGCGATGCCCACGCCAATGGTGGTGACGATCGGCACGGAGGCGTTCTTGAGCGCGTGCAGGATCAGCACGCGCGGCTCCGCTAGGCCCTTGGCGCGGGCGGTGCGGATGAAGTCCTCGTTCAGCACCTCCAGCATGGTGGCGCGGGTGATGCGCGCCAGCAGCGCCATGTAGACGAGGCCGAGGGTGAGCGTCGGCAGCACCAGATGGCGCGCGAAGGCCAGCGGGTCCTCGCTCAGGCTGACGAAGCCCTGCACCGGCAGCAGGTCGAACTGGAGGGCGAAGCCGATGACCAGCCCGTAGCCGATCAGGAAGACGGGGAGCGAGAAGGCCAGCACGGAGAGCGCCATGATCGCCTGGTCCACCCAGGAGCCGGCGCGCCAGGCCGCGAGCACGCCCAGCGGCACCGCCAGCAGGACGGCGAAGGCCATGGTGCTGACGGAAAGGGCCAGCGTCGGCTCCACCCGCTCCGCGATCAGGCCGAGCACGGGGCGGTTCAGGTAGATGGAATTGCCGAGATCCCCGCGCAGCAACTGCCCGAGCCAGAGGAAGAACTGCTGCAGCAGGGGCTGGTCCAGGCCGAGCCGGTCGCGGATGACGGCGATGTCCTCGGCGGTGGCCTGGTCGCCGGCGAGGATCGCCGCGGGGTCGCCCGGGCTGAGGCGCAGCATCAGGAAGACGATCACCGCCACCACGGCCATCACCGGAATGGTCGCGAGAACGCGGCGGAGGATGTAGCTGCCCATGATGCGCCCCCTCCCCTCAGCGCTTCTCGATGTTCCAGTAGACAGGCTGGCCGGCCGGCACGACGCCGTGGATGTTCTTGCGCACCGCGATGGGCTGGGTGAACTGGCCGATCGTCAGGTAGGGGAAGGTCTCCCAGGCGCGGCGATGCAGCTTCTCCAGCAGCGGGCGGCGCTCCTCGGGATCGCTCTCGCGCGCCCAGTCGGCGACCATCGCGTCCAGTTCCTTGTCGCAGGCCCAGCCGGGGTTCGCGCGCTCGCAGCGGCTGTTGAACCAGGTGTTGGCGCTCGGGTTGGCGGTATCGGGGCCGCCCTGGCCGGTGATGAAGAGGTGGTAGCCGCCCGAACCGGGCGGGTCCTTGCGGGCGCGGCGGGAGAGCAGGGTGGACCAGTCCATCGCCTGCACGTCCACAGTCACCCCGGCACGCCGCAGGCCCTGGATGAGCACCATGGTGGCGGCATTGTACTGCGGCCGGTCGCTGGGCTGCAGCACGACGATCGGCTCGCCCTTGTAGCCCGCCTCCTTCAGCAGTTCCTTGGCGCGGGCGAGGTCGGGCTGGCGATAGGGCTCGCTGCCCACATCCGTCTCGTTGCCCGAGCCGCACTGGAAGAAGGCGCCGCACCAGGCGGTGTAGAGGCGGGGATTGCCCACCACCACGCGCATGTAGTCTTCCTGCTTGGCCAGCAATGCCAGGGCCTGCCGGGCCCGCACGTCGTTGAAGGGCGGGTAGAGCCAGTTGGCGCGCACCAGCAACTGCGTGCCGAGCGGGTCGATGATCTCCAGCTTGATGTTGGGGTTGCGCTCCAGCAGCGGGATGAAATCCAGCGGCGGCGCCTCGTAATAGTCGATCTCGCCCGCGTTCAGCGCGGCGAGGGCGGTGTTCTGGTCCGGGATGTAGCGCCACTCGACGCGGTCGACGAGCGCGCGCTTGCCGCCGGAGAGGAAATCCGCCGGCTCCTCGCGCGGCTTGTAGGCGGGGTTGCGGCGATAGGCCACGAGGCTGCCCGGCCGCCATTCGTCGCGCTCGAAGATGAAGGGGCCGGAGCCGACGGTGTCGGTGATCTGCGTGTTGGCCGGCGTACTGGCGATCCGCTCGGGCATGATGAAGGTGCCGGTGCCCTTGGCCAGGGTCTCCAGCACTAGGCCATAGCGCTCCTTCAGCTTGATCGAGAAGGTGCGGTCGTCCACCGCTTCGAGCGCCGCGGTGAACTGCGCCAAGCGCTGCCCCATCGGGTCGCGCTGCATCCAGCGGCGCAGCGAGGCCACCACGTCGGCGGCCCGCACCGGCTGCCCGTCATGAAAGGCAAGCCCGTCGCGCAAGGTGAAAGTCCAGAGCAGCTTGTCATCGGAGACGGTGTGGCGATCCACCATCTGCGGCCTCGGCTCGAACTTGGAGTTCATGCCGTAGAGCGTGTCGTAGATGAGGTAGCCATGCCGCAGCGTGATGAGCCCGGTGGTCCAGACCGGGTCCAGGATCTGCAGGTTCGCATGCACGGCGACGCGCAGCGTGCCGCGGTCCTGTGCCGCTGCGGGTGCGGCCACCGCCGCCAGCGCGGCGAAGGCCAGCATCAGCAATCGTCTTTTCATCGTCGCTCTTCCTCCCCTGTCGCCGGCGCGCCCTCTGGCGGGACGCGTCACGGCCGCCGCCTCAGACGGCGACGCGGAACTTCGGCAGCGTCAGCTCGTCGTCCACCTTGTCGAAGGCCGCCTCCACGGCGGCGCCGATCGGCGGCTCGTCCGGCGCTTCCCCGGCGAAGTTGCTCAGCATCAGCGGCCCTTCTTCCAGTCGCACCAGGCAGACGAGGTAGGGCAGGTCGGCGCGGAAACTGTCCCAATAGGCCCGGTGGAAGCGCACCCAGGAGACGAGGGTGCCCCGGCCGGAGACCGGCGCCCAGGATTGCCGCGACGAGAGGCAGGCCGGGCAGACCGGCGTGCCCGGATAATGCGTGTTGCCGCAGTCGTCGCAGCGCTGCACGGAGAGAACGCCACGGCGGCAGTTCTCCCAGAAGCCACGGCTGACCGGATCGATGTTCGGGCGGGGCTTGGCAGGCAGTGGAGCGTCCATGTGATGCGCCTCCTCAGCCGCGGGTGTAGATGATGGAGCGCGAGCAGGGCGTGATGGCGCAGAACTGCGCCACCTCGGCACCCTCCACCTGGCGCGCGCCGCACTCGCCGCGCAGCTGCCGCACGGCCTCCACATTGAGGGCCCAGCCCTGCATGTAGGAGTTCGAGAGGTGGCCGCCATCGGTGTTGGTGGGCAGCCGGCCGCCGACCTTCAGCGCGCCCCCCTCGACGAAGCCGCCGGCCTCGCCCCGCTCGCAGAAGCCGAGCCCCTCCAGGCTGAACAGCACCGTCGGGCTGAAATTGTCGTAGCACATCAGCGTGTCGACGTCGGAGGGGCCGACCCCCGCCATGCCATAGACCTGCCGCCCCACGTCGCGGGCCTGGTGGTACCAGCACTCCGGATCGTAGTTGGCGATGGAAGCCGTCTCGAAAGCCTCGCGCGCGCCGATGCCGGAGATCATGATGGGGCGCTTCTTCAGGTCGCGCGCCCGCTCCTTCGTCGTCAGGATGATGCAGACGGCGCCGTCATTGATCAGGCAGTAGTCCAGCAGCCGCAGCGGCTCGACGATCGGGCGCGCCGCCTCGTGGTCGTCGATGCTGATCGGCTGCTTCATCACCGCGTCGGGATTGAGGCAGGCATGGTGGCGGAAGGCCACCGAGACCTCGGCCAGTTGCCGCGTCGTGGTGCCGTACTTCGCCCGGTGCTGCTGGAACATCAGCGCATGGGCGGCGCCCGGCGAGGTGAAGCCGAAGGGGTCCCAGACGCCTGGGCTTTCCTCGCCGCCGTAGTTCACCCGGCGCGAGCGGCCGATATTGGCGTAGATGAGGGCGGCATAGTCGCAGAGCCCGGCCTCCAGCGCCGCCGCGGCCTCGATGATGCCCATGGCGGACATGCGGCCATGCGGCGGCAGCGGCACGGTCCAGCGCGGCGACAGGCCGAGGATCTCGCCCATGCGCGCGTAATATGGGATGCGGCAGACCAGAAGCCCGTCCACCTTGTTCTTCTCGAGCCCGCAATCCGCCAGTGCATTGCGGAAAGCCTCGGCGCCGAGCCCGTAATCGTCCCTGTCGGGGAAATTGCCGTAGGCCGTGTTGCCGACGCCCACGACCGCAATGCAGTCCTTCAGATGCGTGTAGTCGCTCATGGCGTGGCCTGCTCCCGGCGCTTTCCGCCCGGCGCTGCGCGAAGGCGGCCCGCCGGGGCCGGCCGAGGTTTCACTCGCATCGTCGCCTCCTCCTGCCGCCCGACGCTCGCGGTCGTTTGCGTGCTAAATATAAAATGCCTTTTATCAGTAGAAGCTGCAAGGCCCCTCAGCGATCCTGCTCGCGTGGGCCGGCTACGGCCATGCTCGGAACATCGGGAGGAAGAGATGAGCGGAACGGAAACTCGCCTGAGAATTCCTGATTTGGAGGGAAAGGCCGTGCTCGTCACCGGCTCCTCCACCGGCATCGGCGCCGCGGTCGCGCGTGCCTTCGGCGCGCAGGGGATGCGCGTCGCCGTGCATGGCCACACGCATGGGGAGGAGGCCGCTGCCGTGGCGGCGGAGATCGAGCGCAGCGGCGGGACGGCCATCGTGCTGCGCGGCGATCTCCGCGCGCGCGAGGAATGCACGGCGCTCGTCCGGCAGGCGCATGACGCCTTCGGGCGACTCGATATCCTCGTCAACAATGCCGGCGGCGTGGTGGAGCGCCGGCCCATCCGCGACGTGGAGGACGATCTCTACGACGCCGTGACGGAGCTGAACGCGCGCTCCGTCTTCGCCTGCTCGCGCGCCGTCCTGCCCTTCATGGAGGCCCAGGGCGGCGGCGCCATCATCTCCACCAGCTCGCTGGCGGCGCGGAACGGCGGCGGCGGGCGCTCCGTGCTCTACGCGGCGTCGAAGGCCTTCGTCTCCACCTTCACCCGTGGCCTGGCAAAGGAGGTGGCGCGCTTCAACATCCGCGTGAACGCCGTCGCACCCGGCGTCATCGACAAGCCGAACAAGGGGGTGACGACACCGCCGCACCAGCTCGAAGCCTCGCTGCGGCAGACGCCGATGCGGCGCGTGGGGACGGTGGAGGAATGCACCGGCGCCTATCTCTACCTGGCCTCGCAGGAGCTGTCCGGCTTCGTCACCGGGCAGATCCTGGAGGTGAATGGCGGCATGCTGATGCCCTAGAGGGCGACGCGCCGCCGGGCCGGCGGCGCTACTCCTGCAGGGTGAAGCGCGGCAGCACGGCGCCGTCGGGCATCTCGGTATAGACGAGACGGACCTGCCGGCCGATCCAGCTTCCCTCCGGCGGGCTGCCTTCGAGGTTGCTGATCATGACAGGCCCCTCCGCAAGCCGCACGGCAATGGCGTTGTAGGGCGCGGGGTAGGCCGGCAGATACTGCCGGTGGAAGATCACCCAGGAGATGATGGTGCCCTTGCCCGAAACGGGCGTCCATTCGAGATCCTCGGAAAGGCAGGCGGTGCAGCCGGGGCCGGGCGGATAATGCCAGGTGCCGCAGCCGCGGCAGCGCTGCAGCTGCATGGCGCGGCCCCGGATGCTGTCCCACATCGGCCTGTCGTAGAGGCCGAGGACCGGGCTCGGAGTGCGGGCGATGTCGGCGTCCATGGCGTCCCTCAGCGGCCGTAGATGAGCGAGACGGCTTTGCCGGCGACGTCCGAGGTGTAGTGGACGCGCCGGCAGTCCGGAACCTGCCGCTCTCCGCATGTTCCGCGCAGCTGCCGGACGCATTCGATCTGGTGCGCCCAGCCCTGCATGTAGGTCTCGGAGAGATGCCCGCCGCCGGTATTGGTCGGCAAGCGGCCGCCCGGCCCGACGCGCTGCTCGCGCAGGAACTTCCCGGCGTCTCCGACCGGGCAGTAGCCATAGCCTTCGAGCGCCAGCGGCACATGCACGGAGAAGCTGTCATAGACCTGGAACACGTCCATGTCCTCCGGTCCCACGCCGGCCATGGCGTAGGAGCGCGCCCCCGCCTGCTGCTGCGCCGGCAGGTAGAACTCGGTGAGGCGCGGCTCCAGGCTGGTCGCCCCGCGGTTCAGGTCGGAGCGGCCGATGCCCTCGATGAAGACGGGGTTCTCGCAGATCCGCTTCGCCCGCTCGGCCTCGGCGATGATCAGCGCCACGCCGCCATCGTTGATCAGGCAATAGTCGAAGAGATGCAGCGGCTCGCAGACATAGTGCGAGGCCATGTAGTCCTCGATGCTGATCCGCTTGCGCATGATGGCGTTCGGATTCATCGAGGACCAGCCACGCTGCGCGACCGCCACCTCGCCCAGCTCGGCCTCGGTTATCCCCCGCGCATGCTTATAGGCCTGGAAGGTGAGCGCGTAGAGCGCGCCCTGCGAGGTGAGCCCCCAGGGCGAATGATAGACATAGGAGAGGAAGGCGTCGCCGCCCATCGCCTGCGGGCCGCCATACTGCGTCCCCGCCGTGCGCTGGTCGTTGCCGTAGACGATCGCCACCACCTCGGCCAGGCCGGCTTCGATGGCCGTGCAGGCCTGCACCACGGAAAGCACGGCATCGGCCTGGTCGCCCCAGCGCGGATTGATGCCCAGCACCTCCCCGAGCCGCTCGTAGGCGGTGGTCGGCCCGGCGATCAGCCCATCGATCTCCTCACGCTTCAGGCCGGAATCCCGCAGCGCGGCCGAGAAGGCCTGCATGGCATAGCCATAGGAATCCGCCGGCTTCTCGCCGGCGCGCGCCCGGCCCCAGTCCCGCACCCAGTCGGTATGGCCGATGCCGACCACGGCCGCGGCGCGCCGGAGGCGTGGCGCGCTCCCGGCGGCTGCGGCCCCTGCTGTCACACTCATGCGCAAGCTCCTTGCTGTGCCAGGGATCGGTGCGCCGGCGCCGTCACGCCGACAGCCAGATGTCGCCCAGATCCTGGTAGATCATGTGGGTCGGAGACATGGACCAGCCGTTCACCCGGCGGTTCATCACCACGATGCGCTGCCACCAGAGGATCGGCACCGCGTAGCTCTGCTCGAAGAGCCGCGCCTCGAACTGGCGGACCAGCTTTTTCCGCTCGGCCTCGTCGATGGTCTTCGCCTGCTGGTCGAAGAGCCGGTCCAGCTCGCGGTCCGTGGCGCGCGCGACGGCGACCTCCGCCTTGTCGTAGGAGACATACTTGATCAGCACGTTGGTGGGGTCGTCGCTGAACTGCGTGAAGGAATCCACCAGCGCGTCGAAATTGCCGCTGCCCTGCGCCGCGTACCAGGAGGAAAGCTCGACCTGCTGGTGCTCCGCGCGGACGCCGATCTGCCGCCACTGGTCGATGAGGAAGATGCCCGCGGTGACATAGGGCTGGATGTTGCGGTCGAGCAGGGTGAAGGTGAGGTTCTCCGCGCCCGCCTCCTTCAGCAGGCGCTTCGCCTCGGCCCGGTTGGCCTCCATGTCGCGGCCATAGCCCGGCCACTTCTCCATCTCCGCCGCCGTCGCCGACCATTCGCTTCCCGGCCGCACCAGCCCGCCGACCTGGCCGAGCTGCGAGATGCGCGAGAGAGACTGCGAGCCGCCCCAGCGGTCGAGCGCGAGGGAGAGCGCGCGCCGCACCCGCGGGTCGTCGAAGGGCTTCTTCTGGCAGTTGAAGGTCAGGATCATGTGGAGCATCCAGCTCGATTCCTGAACCCTCGCATCCTCCCCCAGGGCGCGGACGATGCGGTCGCGCTCATTCGGTGTGAAGCCGCGGAACTCGGCCAGGATCTGCCGCCCCGACAGGGCGTTCACCATGGCCGAGGGCGACATGGTGATGGCGCGGAAGCCGTCGAGATAGGGCTTGCCCTCGCGGAAATAGCCGTCGAACCGCTCGCCCACCCAGTGCGAGCCGGCGACATGCTCGACGAACTTGAAGGGGCCGCTGCCCATGACGTTGCGGGCCGGGAAGTTCGGGTCCTGCTTCAGGCGCGCGGCGCTGAAGATCGAGTTCCAGGGCGAGGCGAAGGTGTCCATGATGGAGGCGTCCACCGCCTTCATCCGGAAGATGACGGTCAGCGGATCGGGCGTCTCGATGGCGGCGATCTGCTGGAAGGAGGGCAGGCGGTTGGAGACCACACCCTCCGGCGGCGCCCGCAGCCGGTCATAGCTCGCCTTCACGTCCTCCGAGGTAAGCGGCGTGCCGTCATGAAAGCGGATGCCGGGGTGCAGCTTGAAGGTGAAGGTCAGCTTGTCATCGGCGGCGGTCCAGCTTTCCGCCACGTCGCCGACGATCTTCGGGTAGTTGCCGCGCTCGTAGCGCAGCAGCGTCGAGTAGTGCGGCGCCAGGCGGTGCATCACCGCGAAGGTGCTGGTCGCGTGCAGGTCATAGGTCGGCGGTTCGGCGGCCACGGCATAGGTGAGGATGCCGCCACGGCGCGGCTCGCTGCCCTGTGCGCGGACCAGCCCCGGACGGGCCAGCCCGAGCGCCGGCAGTGCCAGCGCGGCGCGGCGGCTGATGCGGGGGCCGTCGAAAGCATTCGTCATCGTGTTTCCTCCCCTTGTGCGCCGGCGCTTCGGGGAGCGCCTGGCAGGTCTTCGGTCCGGCCGGTCACATCCGGAATTTCGGGTCCAGCCAGTCCCGCAGCGAGTCGCCGAACAGGTTGAAGGCGAAGACTGCGAGCGAGATCGCGAGGCCCGGAAACAGGATCATCCACGGCGCCTCCTGGTAGAAATTGGCGGAATCGCCGGCCAGCATCAGGCCCCAGGCCGGCTTCGGCTCGGAGACGCCGAGGCCGAGGAAGGAGAGCGAGGCCTCCAGTAGGATGGCCTGCGCGATATAGGCGGTCAGCAGGATCAGGTAGGGCGCCAGCACGTTCGGCGCCATGTGCCGCAGGATGATGTGGCTGTGGCGGTAGCCGCCGGCGCGCGCCGCGTCGATATAGGGCATGGCCCGCACCGCCAGCGCCGCCGAGCGGATGACGCGCGCCGCGCGTGGCACGATCGGGATGGCGATGGCGGCGATCAGGTTGAGGTCGATGCCCGCGACGGGCTGCCGCCCCACCACCGCGACCACCACCAGCGCCAGGACGATGATCGGGAAGGAGAGCACGACATCGACGAAGCGCTGCAGCACCAGATCGACCTTCCCGCCGAAATAGGCCGAGGTCACGCCGAGCAGCCCGCCGACCGTGCAGCCCAGGAAGGAGGAGAGAAAGCCGATGCTCAGCGCCGTGCGCGCGCCATGGATGATGCGCGACAGGATGTCCCGCCCGAAGGCGTCGGTTCCCAGCAGGTGGTCGAAGGAAGGTGGCGCCAGCATCGCCACGAAATCGACCGCCTCCGGGTCGTAGGGCGCCACCCGGTTCGCCAGGATCGCGGCGCCCGCCATGACCAGGATCACCAGCAGCCCGGCGGTGCCGAGTGGCTGCGTGGCCACGAAGCGCAGCACCGGGTTCGACCGCCAGGCCCGCTGCCGGGCCGGCGGCACCAATCCGTTCGACGTGGAGACGCTCATCGCCCTGCCTCCCTCAGCCGTGCCGCACGCGCGGATCGAGCACGCCGTAGAGCATGTCGATGACCAGGTTCATGGTGACGAAGACCAGCGCCAGCAGCATGACCAGCGCTTGGATCAGGATGAAGTCGCTGCGCGACACGGCCTCGACGAAGAGCCGGCCGATGCCGTTCAGGTTGAACACCTGCTCCGTGACCACCAGGCCGCCGATCAGGAAGGCGAATTCCAGGCCCGCGACGGTGATGGCCGGCAGCAGCGCGTTGCGCATGGCGTGCCGCGAGACCACCAGCCGCTCGAACACGCCCTTGGCGCGCGCGGTGCGGATGTAGTCCTCCTTCATCACCTCGATGATGGAGGAGCGCACCATCCGCGCGACAACGGCGGCATAGCGGTAGCCGACCGCCAGGGCGGGCCAGATGAGCTGCGAGAGGTTCTCCAGCGGCGACTGCCAGAAGGGCGTGTAGGTGACCGGCGGCGACCAGTGGAAAAGGGCGAGCAGGCCCAGGATGATCAGCATGCCCAGCCAGAAGGCCGGCACCGCCAGCCCGGCGATGGTGAAGAGGCGGACCAGGTAGTCGATCCAGGTGTCACGGAACAGGGCGGAGATCGTGCCGAGCGGAACCGCGATCAGGATCGAGATGATGGCCGCCATCACCGCAACCTGCATGGTCAGGCCGAGCCGCACGCCGATCTCCTCGGCCACCGGCCGGCCCGTCCACATGGAGGTGCCCAGGTCGAGCGTCACGAGGCCCTCCATCCAGTCGGCGAACTGCGCCACCAGCGGCTGGTCGAGGCCGAGCCGCGCCCGCTCGGTTGCGATCAGCTCCTGCGTCACATAGCCGCCATCGGCGCGCAGCTTCATCTCGACGATGTCGCCGGGCACCACGCGCAGCATGAAGAAGGTGATGAGGGCGACGCCCAGCAGCGTCGGCACCATCAGCGCGACGCGGCGGGCCAGGTAGCTCAGCATGGCTCTTCCCTCCCCTCAGATGCGGATGCAGGCCGCGTGATGCCCCGGCCGCATCTCGCGCAGCGGCGGCACGACCGTGGCGCAGTCCGCGACGGCCATCGGGCAGCGCGTGCGGAAGACGCAGCCCGAGGGCGGCGCCAGCGGCGAAGGCAGCTCGCCGACCAGCGCCCGCGGCGCACGCGTGCGCTCCACCTCGGGGTCTGGGACCGGGGCGGCATCGAGCAGGGCGCGCGTGTAGGGATGCAGCGGCGTGCTGTAGAGCGCGTCGCGATCCGCCGTCTCCATCACGCGGCCCAGATACATCACGACGATGCGCTGCGAGAGATGGCGCACCACCGCCAGGTCATGCGCGATGAACAGGTAGGAGAGGCCCAGCTCCGCCTGCAGCTCCGCCAGGAGATTGATGATCTGCCCCTGCACGGAGACGTCGAGCGCGGAGACCGCCTCGTCGCAGACGATGAATTCCGGCTCCATGGCGAGGGCGCGCGCGATGCCGACCCGCTGGCGCTGCCCGCCCGACATCTGGTGCGGATAGCGCTCCGCCATCTCCGGTGGCAGCCCGACCTGGCGCAGCAACGCGGCGCAGCGCTCCCGCGCGGCGGCGCGGCCCATGCGCAGCCGGTGGACCAGCGGCTCGCGGATGGTGTCGCCGATGGTCATGCGCGGATTCAGCGAGCTGTAGGGGTCCTGGAAGATCACCTGCATGCGGGTGCGCAGCGCGCGCAGCTCGCGCTCGGAGGCGGAGGCGATGTTCTGCCCGCCGAACAGGATCTCGCCGCGCGTCGGCTCCTCCAGGCGCAGGACGAGCCGCCCCACCGTGGTCTTGCCGCAGCCGGATTCGCCGACGAGGCCCAGCGTCTCGCCGCGGCCGAGGGAGAAGGAAACATCCTCCGTCGCGCGGACCACCGCCTTGCCGCCCAGCAGGCCCTTTGCCGGCACGGTGAAATGCTTGGTCAGGCCGCGGACCTGCAGGAGGTGCGCCGCGCCCGGCTGCTGCCGGCGTGACGTTTCCCGGCGCGCCGGCGCCGCGGCGGGCATGGCCTTCGGCATCTCCTCGGCGCGATGGCAGGCGGCCCGGCGGCCCGGCTCCAGCGGCCGCAACGGCGGGTCCTGGTCGCAGACGGGGATGCGGGCGGCGCAGCGCGGGGCGAAGCGGCATCCGGCGGGCGGGCGCAGCAGGTTCGGCGGCAGCCCCTCAATGGTCTCCAGCGCCTGCCGGCGGGGACGATCCAGCCGCGGCACGGAGCGCAGTAGGCCGATGGTGTAGGGATGGCGCGGCGCGCGGAAAACCTGCTCGGCCGGGCCATCCTCCACCACCCGGCCGGCATACATCACCGCCAGCCTGTCGGCGTAGCGGGCGACGATGCCGAGATTGTGCGTGATAATGACCAGGGTGATGCCGAGGCGCCGCGAGAGGTCCTTCATCAGCTCCAGGATCTGCGCCTGGATGGTGACGTCGAGGGCGGTGGTCGGCTCGTCGGCGATGATGACCTTGGGGTTGCAGGCCAGGCCGATGGCGATCATCACGCGCTGCCGCATGCCGCCCGAGAACTGGTGCGGATACTGCGCGAGCCGCCGCTCGGCATCCGGAATGCCGACCAGCCCGAGCAGTTCGACGGAGCGTGCCCGCGCCTCCACCTCACTCATACCGAGATGGATGGTGAGCGGCTCGGCGAGTTGCGCGCCGATGGTGAGCACCGGGTTCAGGCTCGTCATCGGCTCCTGGAAGATCATCGCGATGTCGCGGCCGCGGAGCGCGCGCATCTCGCTTTCCGGCAGGGCCAGCAGGTCGCGCCCATCGAACAGGATCTGGCCGCCGACGATGCGGCCCGCAGGCTTGGCCAGCAGGCGCATGATGGACAGTGCGCTGACGGACTTTCCACAACCGGACTCACCCACGAGGGCGAGTGTCTCTCCTGCGCCAACCGACCAGCTTACCCCGTCCACGGCCCGCACGGTGCCTGCGGCGGTCGAGAACTCGACGGCGAGCCCCTCGACCGCAAGGACAGGAGCCGCTTCGATGCGGACGTCGAGATCCGGCGCCTGCTCGCGTGCGGACAACGTGGCGATCACGGTCTCCGTCCCTCCCCTTCCGTTTTCTTACAACATATAAAATGCCCAATCCCTGATGCGCGCAAGGCTTTCGGCTTCCACTGGCTCATTTCGGGGGCACATCCTCCGGATGCGGTCCGATGCGTGTCGCTCAGGTCGCCCTGGCTGGCCGCAGGATGCTCGCCCCGGTCGTCCGGCGCCCCTGCAGGTTACGATGCGCTTCGGCCGCATCGGCAAGGTCGTAGACTCTGCCGAGGGAGACACGAAGCATGCCGCCGGCGAGGGCGGCGAAAAGATCCCGCGCCCGGCCGAGCAGTTCGGATCGTTCCTGCGTGTGGGTCACATAGGCAGGGCTGGTCACGTAGAGCGAGCCAAGCGTGTTCAGCCGGAACAGGTCGAAGGGCGGGATCGGGCCGGAGGCCGTGCCGAAGCTCACCAGGGTGCCGCGCGGTTTCAGGCATTGCAGCGAGGCCTCGAAGCTGTCCCGCCCCACGGAGTCATACACGACGGGCACGCCCGCCCCACCGGTGAGGGCGCGGACCCGTGCCGCGAGATCCTCCTGCGGGTGGATCACGACGTCGCGGCAGCCATTCTGCAGGGCGATGCCCGCCTTCTCCGCGCTGCCGACGACGCCGATCACCCGGGCGCCCTTCGCCGAGGCCCATTGGCACAGCAGCGATCCCACGCCGCCCGCCGCGGCATGCACGACGATCGTCTCACCGGGCTGCACGGGATAGGTGGTGTGCAGCAGGTAATGCGCGGTGAGACCCTTGTTGAAGGCCGCGGCGGCGAGGTCGTCCTCGATCTCGTCCGGGATCGGCACGAGATGCCCGGCCTCCATAAGGCGAAGATCGGCGTAGGAGCCGACCGGCGGGAAGGAATAGGCGATCCGCTCGCCCGGCCGCACCGTGTCCACGCCCGGCCCGACCTCCAGCACCACGCCCGCGCCCTCGATGCCGAGCGGCGCGGGATAGGCCGGCAGGGGGTAGCGGCCCGTCCGGTGCTGAATGTCGATGAAGTTCACGCCGATCGCGGTGTGGCGGAGCAGCACTTCGCCCGCGCCCGGCGCCCCGACCTCCCCCTCCTCCACGCGCAGCACCTCCGGCCCGCCCGGGCGCTCGATCAGCACCCTGCGCGACATCCTCGCGGCCATGGCTCAGCGCCCCCCGGAGACGGTGACGTTGACGCCCAGCATGTAGGACGCCGCGTCGGACAGCAGGAAAAGGATCACCCGCGCCACTTCCTCCGGCGCCGCCACGCGGCCGATCGGCACCGTCGGCACCAGGCGGGCGAGCCGGTCGGGCGGGTTCATCTCCGTCTCGGTCAGGCCGGGGCTGACGGCATTCACCCGGATGCCGCTGCGCGCCACCTCCTGCGCCAGGCCGATGGTCATGCTCACCACCGCGCCCTTGGAGGCGGCGTAATGCACGCGCTCGCCCGCGCTGCCGCGCACGGCGGCGACGGAGGCCAGGTTGACGATGGCGCCCCCGGGCCCGCCGCGGTCCGTCGCCATGCGGCGCACCGCCTCGCGCGCGCAGAGGAAGGTGCCGATCACGTTGATGTCGATCAGCCGGCGCAACTCGGCGGTGGAGAGATCCGCCACATCCGTCGGGCCGCCATTCATCCCGGCATTGTTGACCAGGCCCGTAACCTTGCCGAAGCGCGCCTCAGCCTCGTCGAAGACGCGGGTCACATCGGCCTCGACCGTGGTGTCGGCCTGCAGCATCAGGGCCTCGCCGCCGGCGGCGCGGATCTCCGCCGCGACCGCCTCCGCCGGCGCGCGCCGCTCCAGATAGGTGCCCACCACGCGCCAGCCCTGCGCCGCGGCGAGGCGGGCCGTGGCGGCGCCGATGCCACGGCTCGCGCCGGTGATGACAAGGACGCCCGCCATGCTCCCCTCCCCGGCCTCAGGCCGTCGGCCAGATCGGCTCGGCGGTCGCGATCGCCGGCGGATAGACGGCCACCGGCTTGCCCGATTGCCACTGGATGATCACCAGCTCGGCGCCGACGCGCCGGCCCCGCTCATCGAACTTCAGCCGCCCGCCCGGGGAGAGCTTCGCCACGCCGTCCGTCATGTCGAAGCCGTGGATCACCTCGTTGACCTTTCGGCGGTCGGCCACGCCCGCCCGCTCCAGCGCCTCGCGCAGGATCATCATGTCCACATAGGTCATCAGCGAATCCTGGTTCAGCCAGGGCTCGCCGGTGCGCTCGACGAAGCGCTTCGAGATCTCCTCCGATCCCTTGCCGCCCCAGTTGGCGACGATGCCCATCAGCCCCTCGATGACCTGCGGGCCGACGACCTTGCCCAGCTCCGGCGCACCCAGCGCACCGCCATTGCCGATCTTGGGCAGGCGGTCGCCGCCCAGCCGATATTCGGTGAACTTGTCGAGCAGCAGCTTGGTGTCAGGCACGTTGGAGGTGATGCAGAGCAGGAACTGCGGCCGGGCGCTGCGCACCCGCTGCACGATCGAGGTCGCATCGGAGAGCGGCGGCGTATAGGTCTCGTCGAGCACCGCCTTCAGCCCGTTGCGCTCCAGCTCCGTCGCCCGCATCGGCCGCATGAAACTCACCGCCGAGGCGTCGTTGCCGGAGATTAGGCCGACTGTCGTCGGCTTCTTCCTCGTGGCGCGCTGTGCCATGTCCAGAATGGTGGGTAGCGCCTTGGTCGCCTGGTCGTCGGCGGTGGGCGACATCTGGAACACGTAGCGGAAGCCGCGGCTGGTGATGGCGTCCGAATAGGAGAGCGTCAGCCAGGGGATCTCCGCCCGCTCCGTCACCTCGGTGACGGCCAGCGTGAAGCTGGAAAGCCAGGCGCCCGAGCCGCCGATCAGATCCGGGTGCTGGGCGACCATGCGCTGCGCGGCGTTCTTGGCCTTCTCGGCGGAATCGCCGGCGTCGAAGATCACCAGCTCCACCTTGCGGCCGCCCAGCGCCCTAATGCCGCCGGACTGGTTGATCTCGTCCACCGCCATCTCGGCGCCGAGCTGCTTCAGCTGGCCCTGGCGCGCCCAGGGGCCGGAGAGGGGCGCCAGCAGGGCGAACTTGATGGTGTTCTCCTGGGCCTGGGCGCGCAGCCCTCCCATGCCGAACACGGCCGCCCCGGCGCCAAGGCCCAGTGCCAGCGCGCTGCGCCGCGGCATCGCCGGAACGGAAGCGGCGCGGGCCGGGCCGGTGGCCCTTTCGCGATCCTCGGTCATCCCTGGTATCTCCCTAAGGCATTGTTGTTTCTTACGCATCCAGGCCGAGATAGGACCGGCGCACCCGGTCATCCCCGGCCAGGGTCTCATAGGGGCCTTCCAGCACGATCCGGCCGGTTTCCAGCACATAGCCGCGGTCGCAGAGCTCCAGCGCCTCGGCGACGCGCTGCTCGACCAGCAGGATGGTTAGGCCATCCTCCCGGTGGATCTGCGAGATCCGGTCGAAGATCAGGTCGGCGATCGCCGGGGCGAGGCCCATCGAGGGCTCGTCCAGCATCAGCAGCTTGGGCGCACTGGCCAGGCCGCGGCCGATCGCCAGCATCTGCTGCTCGCCGCCGGAGAGCGTGCCGGCGAGCTGCTCAGCGCGTTCTGCGAGGATCGGGAAGAGGGTGTGGATCCGGTCCAGCACGCGCACCCATTCCCGCTGCCCCGCCGCGGGATAGGCACCCATTTCGAGGTTCTCGCGCACGGTCATCGCCTTGAAGACCTGCCGCCCCTCCGGGACATGCGCGATGCCGAGATGGGCGCGCCGCGAGGGCTTCATCGCCAGCAGATCCTCGCCCTGGAAGCGGATGCTGCCCGTGCCCGGCTGAACGACGCCGCTGATGGTCTTGAACAGCGTCGACTTGCCGGCGCCGTTCGGCCCCACCACCGTGACGAACTGCCCGGCGCCCACGGTGACCGTGACGTCGGTCAGCGCGCGCAGCCCACCGTAGGAAACGGAAACGCCGGTTACGTCGAGCATTGCGTCTGCGCCATCCATTTGCGGCCGAGATAGGCCTCGATCACGCTCCGGTCTTCCACCACGCCGCGCGGCTGGCCCTGTGTCAGCACTCGCCCGCGGTCGATCACCAGGAGCTCGTCGGCGATGCGCAGCATGGCGTGCATGGTGTGCTCGATGATGACGGTCGTCATGCCCTCGGCGCGCAGGCCGCCGAGCACGTCGAGCACCGCGTCGCATTCCTCGCGGCCGAGGCCGGCCAGCGTTTCGTCCAGCAGCAGCAGGCGCGGCCGCCCGGCGAGGGCGCGCGCCAGCTCCATCAGGCGCAGCTCCTTGCTGGTCAGCCCGCCGGCGGGCACGTCCGTCAGGCGCGAAAGGCCGGTGCGGGCGATCGCCTCCCGCGCCGCCACCACCGCCTCCTCGTCCGGCAGGCCGGCGCCGTAGGCCCCGACCAGCACGTTGTCGAGCAGCGGCAGGCGCGGGAAGCTGCGCACCACCTGGAAGGTGCGGCCGACGCCCATATGGTTGATCTGGTGCAGCTTGCGGCCGACCATCTGCTCGCCGTCCAGCCGCGCCTCGCCCCGGTCGGCCGGCAGCACGCCGTTGAGGACGTTGAACATCGTCGTCTTGCCGGCGCCGTTCGGGCCGATGATGCCGAGGATGCTGCCCTCCGGGACGGAGAAGCTGACGTCATCCACCGCCTTCAGCCCGCCGAAGGACTTGGACAGGCCCCGTACCTCCAGGAGCGTGCGGCCGGAGCGCGGCACCGCGGCATGTTCCGCAGGCATCGCGGGCACCCGTACCGTGGTGATGGGTGCCGCATCCGCGACCGGCATGGCGCCCGGAGCCAGGCTGGCGGCGCGGCGGCCGCGCCGGTCGCGGATCGACCAGTAGAGCCCTTCCGGCGCCAGAAGCATGATCAGGATGATCGCCGCGCCATAGACCACGCCCTGGATGCCAGGAACGATCTCACCCAGTTCGGCGTGCAGCGTCTCCGAAAGCGGGATCAGGATGGTGGCGCCGATCAGGGGACCCCAATAGGAACCGACGCCGCCGAACAGCGCCACCACCAGCGCCTGGGCGGAGACCAGCATGCCAAACACCGCCTCAGGCGTGACCACCAGCAGCACGCAGGCGTAGAAGCCGCCGGCCGTGCCCGCCATCGCACCGCTCAGCATCAGGGCGCGCGTCTTCCAGCGTCGGGCGTTGATTCCGGCGGCTTCCGCCGCCAGCTCATTCTGGCGGATCGCCATCAGCGACAGGCCGAAGCGTGAATTCTCCACCACCATGCTGATGATCATCGCCACCACCAGCAGGGCGAGGGCCAGCAGCGTGTAGATCCGGGGATCGGAGAACTGCAGGAAGGCCATCGGCGCCTCGCGCCGCATCGGCATCGAGACCTCGTGGTAGCCGAGATACTGCACGAGATAGGTCATCAGCAGCGGATAGGCGAGCATCGCCAGCGCGAAGTAGTGGCCGCGCAAGCGGAAGGTCGGCAGGCCGATGAGCAAGGCGGCGACTGCGCCGAGCACCGCTGCCAGGGGAATGCCGATCCAGGGCGTCAGGTTCAGCATGGTCAGCAGCAGCGCCACGGTATAGGCGCCGAGGCCGAAGAAGGCCGCGTGGCCGAAGGAGATCAGCCCGGTGTAGCCAGAGAAGATGTTCCAGGACAGGCCTAGCACCGCCCAGATCGGCACCAGAGTGAGCATCAGCTGGTAATAGCTGTTGGTCACCAGCGCGCAGAGGGCGAGATAGGCGACGAGCAGCGCGGCCAGGATCAGGCTATGGCGCCGCAGGCGGGAGGGGGCGCCGGGTCTCATGCGCGTTCCGCCGAACGGCCGAAGAAGCCCTGCGGGCGCAGGAGCAGGATCAGCAGGAAGACAACGAAAATGGCCGCGTTCTGCAGCTGCGGCGGCAGCACGAGGCCGGAGAATTGCTGTACGAAGCCGACGGTCAGCCCACCCCAGAAGGCGCCGAGGATGCTACCCATGCCGCCCAGCACGACACCGGCATACATGATGATGACGAAGTCCAGCCCGACGAAAGGCGAGTAGGACAGGAAGGTGGCGATCAACCCGCCGGCGACGGCGGTGACACCACTGCCCAGGCCGAAGGCAATGCGGTGTGCGCGGTCCACGTCCACGCCGACATAGGTCGCGGCGGTCGGGTTGTCGGCCGCGGCGCGCAGGGAGCGGCCGAGCCGGGTTCGCTCCAGCACGAAATACAGTGCGATGGCGGCGATGATTGCCAGCAGGCTGGAGATCAGGCGCGCCTTGTTGAGGAAGACCAGTGAATCGAAGATATGGGTCTCAAGCACCCAGGCGGAGGAGGACATGGGTGTGTTCACCGTGCGCGGCGTGGAGCCGAACACGATTAGGCCGCCATTCTGGAGGACCAGCGAGACGCCCAGCGTCACGATGAGCTGGCCGAAATGCCCCTCATCCAGGCTTCCCGTGGTGCGCAAGCCCGAGACGCGCGAGATCAGGAAGCGGTGCAGCAGCAAACCGCCCGCGAAGACCACCGGCCCAGCTAGGATCGCCGCCAGCAGCGGCCCCGCATAAGGGCCCAGGAAGGCGAGCAGCCCCCAGCCGGTGACGAGATAGTAGGCAGTGTACATGCCGAGCATGAGAAAATCGCCCTGGGCGAAGTTCACCACTCGCATGACACCGAAGATGAGTCCCAGGCCGACGCACATCAGCCCGTAGATGCAGCCGACCAGAATTCCGGCAGTCAGCGCATTCAGGAAATTCTCAATGAGGATCTGGGCGTCGCTCATCGCTCGCCCCCTCCCCGCGCGCCGCGTGCCGCGGCGGCTTCGGCTTTCATGTGCCTGTCCAACGCGTTCCTCCCTGTGGCGTCGCGCGTTGTCCGCCGGCGCCTTTCTTCTTTGCCGCCCGCCTGTCCGGGCAGTTTGTCTCAGACCTCGATTGTCCCGGCAGCGCGCAAAGCGGCGACCCGGGCTGCATCATAGCCAAGGATCCCGCTCAGCACGGCATCCGTGTGTTCGCCGATCAGCGGCGGTCGCGACAGCGCCACGCGCTCGCCATCCAGCCGGAATGGCGGCGAGGTGTAGGTTGCCTCCTTCAGCTCGGGATGATCCAGGCGCTGCCAATAGCCGCGGTGACGGAGCTGCGGGTCGCGCTCCATCAGGCTGCGCGGATCATTGACCACGCCGGCCGGAACGCCCGCCGCCTGCAAGGTCTCCATCGCTGCCTCGGCCTCGCGCTCCGCCGTCCACCGCGCAACGGCGGCCTCCACTTCGTCAACCCGCGCCAGGCGGCCGGCGGCGGTGGCCAGCCCGGGATCGGCCGCCAGCGTCGTCGCGCCGATGACGCGCGCGAGGTTCTGCCACTGTGCATCGTTCAGCACGGTCACGGCGCACCAGCGATCCTCTCCCTGGCAACGGAAGACGTTGTGCGGCGCATGCTCCAACGAGCGGTTGCCCACCCGCGCAGGCTCCTGGCCGGTGATCGCCTGCTCCAGCACAGCGGGACCGACGCAGTTGATGGTGGATTCCACCTGCGCCAGGTCGATCTTCATGCCGCGCCCGGTGCGCCGCCGGTGCCGCAGCGCCGCCAGCACCGCGAAGGCGGCGTGATAGGGATTGGCGGCGTGGTCGGGGAAATGCGTGCCGGGGCCGAGCGGCGGGCCGTCATGGTAGCCGGTGAGCGACATCAGCCCGGTGACGGCGCTGATCGTCATGCCGACGCCGAGCAGGTTCTTCAGCGGCCCGTCCTCGCCATACATCGGCATGGAGAGATAGATGACGTCCGGACGGATCCTGCGCACCTCCTCGTAGCTGAGGCCAAGCCGATCCATGGCGCCCGGGCCGAAATTGTTGCTGACCACGTCCGCGGTGCGGATGAGGTCGTGCACCACCGCGCGTCCCTCCTCCGACTTCAGGTTCAGCGCCACGCTGCGCTTGCCGGTGTTGCGCGAGGCGAAGTAGCCGCTGCGGTTCAGCCCGGGAATGCCGTCGCGGAAGGGGCCGCCCAGCCGCACCGGATCGACCCGGCTGGCGCTTTCGACCTTGATCACGTCGGCGCCGAAATCGGCGAAGATCTTGGTCGAGAACGGCCCGGCTCCGGCCCAGGTGAGGTCGGCGAAGCGGATACCCTCCAGGAAGCGTACCTTCATTGCCCTGCTCCCTCCCTCAGACAGCCGCTGCGCGCGGCGCCGCGTGGTCGGACAGTTCGCCACTGTGCTCGCCCGGCAGCGGCGCGGGTCGGTCCAGCTTCCAGACCGGTTCCGAGAGCCGATAGGGCGCGCCTGGCATGCGCAGGGAACGGCCGGCGGCGGGATGCGGCACCTCGGAGAAGTAGCGGCGGAAGATGAGCTGCGGATCGGCCGGAAGATCGGAAATGCCGCTCACCGGCGCCATGATGAGGCGCCGCTTCAGTGCTTCCGTCCGCATCTCGGCCTTCGTCTTGTTGGCCGCGAAGGACTCGAACAGGGCGCGGAACTCGTCGCGCATGGCGCGCGTCGTGCGCTTGCGGCGGTCCATCCAGTCGGGTTCCTTCAGGCGTTGCCCGCCTGGGTGGTTCTCCTCTGCCATCCAGTCCACCAAGGCCTGCCAGGAGAGTGGCATGCTGAGCGGGCTGGCCAGGAAGACATGCCCATCCTTGCAGGCCAGCACCTGCTCGGTGGCGTCGCGCGTGCCTTCGCCGCCGCGGATGGGAATACGATTCTCAAGGTCCCAGACCTGCAGCGCGTTCTGCAGCGAGTGCGCGATCGCCTCCTGCGCCGAGACGTCGATCAGATGCGGCCCGCCGCCGTTCACCTCCACGTCGTAGAGCGCGAGCGCGGTCGCCGTGGCGGCGTAGAGCGAGGTCACGAAGCTCGCCTGCTCGCTGGCGATGCGGAGCGGCGGCGCGCCCGGTTCGCCCGACATCCAGGTGATGCCGCCCAGCGACTGCGTCACCAGGTCCGAGCCGAGATAGCCGGCATAGGGCCCGTCGAGGCCGAAATGCGAGACCATGGTGACCACGCGCGGGCCGGGGACGGAAAGCACCAAGGGCAGCAGCACCGCCTCCTCGCCCTCCATCACGACCGCCTTGGCGCTGGCGACGAGATCGGCCAGCACGGCGCGGCCGGCCTCGCTGTCCAGATCCACGCCAATGCTCTTCTTGTTGGCATTCAGGAAGCTGAAGCGAACATCCCCGCCCAGGCCCGGCAAGGCCGGGCTGCCGCGATCGGACCGCCCCTCCGGCGGCTCGACGCGGATCACCTCGGCGCCGAGATCGGCGAAAAGCCGGGTCGCATAGGCGCTCAGGCGATGCGTGAGGTCGATGACCCGCAGGCCATCATAGGGACGTTCGGTGGCATTCGGCATGGAGTTCTCCCTCCGGCCGGGCGCGGCGTTCATGGCGCGCTTGCTCCGGCAGCAATTCGTTCAAGGCCGCATGGACGGCCTCGGGCGCCTCGTAGGCCACCCAGTGGCCGGCGCCCGGAATGATCCTCACCTGCGCATCCGGCCGCGCCCGGCGCAGCGCGGCGACGCGGCCGGGCAGATCCGGCGCTGCCGGCGCGTCGCGCTCGCCCCAGATGGCGGCGACAGGAGCCGGCACCCTGGCCAGGGTCTCGCTCAGTGACGCGGATGTGGCAAAGCGTACGCTGGTCAGCCGGGCGTGCCGGGTGTTCCATTCCTGGATCTCCAGGGCGAGCGCATCGATCCGCGCCGGATCGGCGATCATCAGCCGGGCCAAGTTGGTCCGGTGCGCCTCCAGCCGCGCCGGGCCGGTCTTGTCGCGCACCCGTTCGAGTTGGATCGCGCCGCGCGGCACGCCGAGCGCGCCCGCGCCGAGCAGCGTCAGCGAGCGCACCCGCTCGGGCACGGCCGCCGCGGTATGGCCGGCGATCAGCGCACCGAAGGAAAAGCCGATCAGGTTGCAGGCGACACCATCCGGCAGCAGGCGCCGGAGACCGTCTGCGACGATCGCGCCCACGCCTTCCGGCGTGTGGGGCCCAGGGGGCATGGCGGTCTCGCCGAGGCCCGGCAGGTCGGCCGCAAGCACCGTTCGGCCGTGGGACAGAATAGGGATGTTCCGGGCCCAGTGTCGCCAGGAACCGGCGCCCCCATGTAGCAGCACGAGAGGCGGCCCTTCGCCCCAGAGATGCCAGACCATCTCGCCTGAGCCGCAGGGCGTCGTCCGCCGGAGCGCGGCGGCCGAGAGCTGTTCCAGCAGCCCCGGCATGGCCGCCGGCTCGCTGTCGCGCTGGTCGGGCGCCTGCAGGATCATGCGCGGCCAAGCTCCGCGCCCTGTCGGATGGCTGGCAAAAGAGGAGGCCAAAGCCCTGGGACCGCCGCCTCATCGCCTGCACCAGCAGGCGCCTGGCAGCACGCCGTATTGGCCGCGCGTGGCGGCCGACGGCGTTGGGGAAGGGCAAGCAAAAATGCAAATTGCATGATCCAAGACGCCTCCGTGCCGTAATGATGCAGAATGCATTCTACCCGTCAAGCGGCGGCTGCCCCAATGCGCTCCGGGCCTGCCGGGGAAACTGGAGCGTCCCGATGAAGCACGGGAAAGCCGGCAGGGCGGCAGCAATGGCTTACGGAGGAGGCTGAAGACGTGGCTTAGCGGGCCCGGATGCCTTGAAAAGGTTGCGCAAGATTGGGAAGGGCAAGATCGCCGGGATCGTTTGGCTCTCGACGGAGATCATGCGCTCCAGGGCAAGGCCCTGTCGCTGGCGCGCCGTAGTCGGGGCGACTGGCCACACACTGGCCTCCATTCCCCGCATCTGGCCGAGTCGGTCGGCAGTTGGGGAACAATATCCGGGCCTTCACCGGCACTCATGACGCCGATCCCAGCGCTTTCCGCCAGCCCAGGGCGGCCAACTGCCCCTTGCCGATCTTCAACGTTTCTGCGCCAGGACCCGGCGAGGCGAGAAGGCGATGGCGTGGAAGAGATAAGCTCAGGAAACATCCCTGGCCGCGACAGGATGATTTGCGGCACCTAGGCGGATGGTGGCGCAGGCGGCGCTTCAGGCGGGCCTGCGGCAGGTCGGCCGGGATCTCGGCGGTAACGGCGCCAGCGGCCCGTCTTCCGGGTGCTCGACCAGGAAGGCCAGGGTTATCGCGGCCTGTGGCCGGGTGGGGCGCGGGGGCCGCCGCGTTTATGAGGCGCAGTGCATCGAGCCGGGCTCGACCTTCAGCCTGGAGATCCGGGGCGGGCAGACAGAGGCCTTCCGCATGCTGAACGCGCTCCGCGTCCTCAAGCTGGCGGTCAGCCTGGGCGGCACGGAATCCCTCGCCTGCCTCCCGGCCTCGACCACCGATTCGGGCGCCCCGGTCTTCAGGCCGCCCGGCGGTCTAGCCAGTCGCGGAAGCGGTACCAGTTGCCGACGACCGGCAGCATCCAGGGGTGCCCTGTGTAGAAGGGCCGGGTCGGGAAGTCCCGCCCGTCGAAGACAGGGACGCGGTTGCTCTTGCCGAGCAGCTTCTTCCCAACCTCCGCGCCGAGATAGGACAGCATCGCCACACCGGCGCCGTTGCAGGCCATCGCGTAGTGCAGCCCCTTCGGAGTCACGCCCATATGCGGCAGGTAGTCGAAGGCAAAGGCGACATTCCCCGTCCAGGCATGGGTGACGCGCGTGCCTTTCAGCTGGGGCCAGCGCTGCAGCATCATGTCGTACAGGATGGGCGCCGAGATCTCCGGGCTCACCTGGGTGAAGCGGGCGCGGCCGCCGAAGATGACACGCCGGTCATCGGGCGAGAGGCGATAATAGCAGAGAATCCGCCGGCTGTCGGCCAGGGTGCGGCGCTTCGGGATCAGGCTCCGTGCCAGCTCGGGGTCCAGCTCCTCCGTCGCGATGATGTGCGACGCCACCGGGATCAACCTCCGGCGCAGATCCGGCGTCAGGCTACCGGTATAGCCGTTGGTGGCGATCACCACCTCCCGCGCCTCGATGGGCCCGCGCGTCGTCTCCACCCGCCAGCCTTCCGCGACCCGGGTCAGGGCCCCGGCGCGCGTGCGGCCCAGCAGAGTGGCGCCGTGGCGCCGGGCCGCCTCCATCAGGCCGCGATGGTACAGGCCGGGATGCAACTTGCCCGTGCGGTTCACCACCATGCCGCCGTAGTAGTAGTCGGAGGCGATCTCCTCCCGCTGCCGCTCGCGCGGGAGCATCGCCGCATCGGCTGCGGCGAACTCGTTCAGCGCGTCGATCTTGGCGGCCATGCCGTCATAGTGCTTCGGCGTCCAGGCGCCGACGAAACGGCCGGTGCGCTCGTAGTGGCAGGCGATGCCTTCCCGCTCGATCAGGGCCTCGATATGAGCGAGCCCCTCGGAGGCATCGCCCATGATGGCGCGCAGCCACTCCCGCACCTCCTCCGACCCTTGCCTGCCCTTCGCGCCGGACAGCCCCTTCCCGACATTGTTGCCGCCGGAGACGCCGCCGCCATTGCGGGTGGAAGCCCCGAAACCGAGCGGCTCCGCGTCGAGCACGACGGGGTAAGCGCCGCCCCGGCCCAGTTCGATCGCGCAGTTCAGCCCGGTCAGTCCGCCGCCGACGATGACCACGTCCGCCTTCGCCGGCAACTCGGCCGGCGGGTCGTCACCCATGCTGATCGCCTCCCACCAGTACGGGCGGGCCTTGAAGTCGGGATGGAAGATCCTGGGGTCCATGGCGTCCTCAGCGGGTGATGGTCGTGGTGAGCACGCCACGGCCGAACAGGCTGGTGAGGCCAAGGCAGACGCCCACCAGCAGGATCTGCAGGACCGACACAGCCGCGATGGTCGGGTCGATCTCCATCATGATGTTGTCGAACATCTTCTTCGGCAGCGTCATGGACGCGCCCGAGAGGAACATCGCCAGCACCAGCTCGTCGAAGGAGCTGATGAAGGCGAGGAAGGCGGCGGAAACGAGACTGGGCCGCAGCTGCGGCAGGGTCACGCGCCAGATGATGCAGGGCCAGGAGGCGCCCAGCCCGGCCGCGGCCTGTTCCTGCGCCTCGTCGAAGGTTCGCAGCCCGGCGCCGACGAGGATGACGACGAAGGGCAGCGCCAGGACCGTGTGCGCCACCGCGACGCCGTACCATTCGCCGATGAGATGGAGGCGCGCGAAGACGCCATAGAGCGCGATGGACAGGATGATGGTCGGTACGATGATTGGCGCCGCTGCCAGCCGGTCCAGCAGGCGCGCTCCCGCCAGCCGGGAGCGGACGAGAAAGAAGGAGAGCGGCACGCCGAGCGCCATCGCCAGCACCGTGCACAGGGTGGCCGCCTGCACGCTGCGGATGGTGGCGTTGATCCAGCCGGGATCGTCCAGATAGCGCTGGTACCACTGCCAGGAGAAGCCGGGCGGCGGGAACTGGAGATAGGAGGCCGAGGACACCGAAATCGGGAAGACCACGAGCAGCGGCAGCATCAGGAACAGAAAGACCAGCCCCGCAAAGCCCGCGAGCAGAAGCTTGCCGACGGAAAGGCGTCTAGGACGTCGCATGCTGGCCCCCGCGCGTGAGGCGCCCGATCAGCGCATAGATGGCCAGGGTGGCGGCCAGCAACACCGCCGACAGGGCGGCGGCGAAGGGCCAGTCCAGGAATTCACGAACCTGCTGCTCGATCAGATTCGAGATCATGATCACGCGGCCGCCGCCCAGCAGCGCCGGAGTGATGAAGAAGCCGAGCGAAAGCACGAAGACCAGGGCACAGCCCGCCGAAACGCCGGGCAGCGAGAGCGGAAGGGTGATCCGCAGGAAAGCGCGCCAGCCGGGCGCCCCGAGCCCCTCCGCGGCGCGGGAAAGGTCCGGATCGATGCGAAGCAGGGCGGCGTAGATCGGAAACGCCATATAGGGCAGGAGCACATGCACCATGCCGATCAGGACGCCAGCCGTGTTGTGCAGGAGCGGCAGCGGCGTGTCGATCCAGCCCCAGTCGAGCAATGAGCGATTGATCACCCCGTTGCGGCCCAGCAGCACCAGCCAGGCATAGGTCCGCACAAGCACACTGGTCCAGAAAGGCAGGATCAGCGCGAAGAGCCCGAGCGCGGCGCCCAGCCGCCCCGCGCGGGACAGCCACAGGGCGACCGGATAGGCCAGAACGAGGCAGATCGCCGTCACCATCGCCGAGATCTTCAGGCTGTTGAGGAGGACGGTCACGTAGAGTCCGTCCAGCGCCGCTTTCTCGAAATGCTCCAGCGTGCCGCCCTCCACCGAAAGGGAAAGCAACCGCAGCACCGGCCAGGCAAAGATCACGCCGAGCATCAGCAGAGCCGGCGCGGCCAGCAGCAGCAGGCCGGTCTCTCTCCGCCGCATCAGGGTCCGGCGGCTAGCCGCGTGGGACGACATGCACATCCTCCGGGGAGAAGCCGACAACCACCGCCTCCCCCTCACCCGCCGGCGGCGGGGTGGAGGGGCGCAGCGGAACGCGTGCCAAGACCTCGGCCCCGCCATCGATCTGCAGGCGCAACTTGGCGGAGAGGCCCAGGAAGACTGTCTCCACGACCGTGCCACGCCCGCGGCACACGGCCCCCTCCGCCTCAGTGGCCAGGCGCAGCGCCTCGGGGCGCAGGAGCAGCGTGACAGGGCCAGGCGCGTGCGGGGCGGGCAGCGGGACGGCACCGAACCCCGGCACCTCCGCCACGCGGCCGGCCGTCCGGCCCTCCAGCAGGTTCGACTCCCCCAGGAAGTCCGCCACGAACCGGGTGGAGGGGCGTGCATAGAGTTCCGTGGGGGCTCCCACTTGCTCGATCCGCCCTTTCTCCATCACGGCGATGCGGTCGGACATGATCAGGGCCTCCTCCTGGTCATGCGTGATGAAGAGCGTCGTCAGCCGCAGGCGGCGCTGCAGCCGCTTCACTTCGAGCTGCAGCGCTTCCCGCAGCTTGCGATCGAGCGCGCCGAAAGGCTCATCGAGCAGGAGCAGCCTGGGGCTGAACACCACGGCCCGCGCCAGCGCCACGCGCTGCTGCTGCCCGCCGGAGAGCTGCCGCGGCAGGCGCTCGCCGAAGGATTGCAGCTCGACCAGCCGCAGCGCCTCCTCGACCCGACGCGCGATCTCCTGCCGCGGGCGGCGACGCATCTCGAGCGGGAAGGCCACATTCTGCGCGACCGTCATATGCGGAAAGAGGGCGTAGTTCTGGAACACCATCCCGACATCGCGCTGGCGGGGCGGAGACAGCGTGATGTCCTCTCCGCCCAACAGCACCGCGCCCTCATCCGGGATCTCGAAGCCGGCCACCGTCTTGAGGAAGGTCGTCTTGCCCGATCCGGAGGGGCCGAGGATGGTCAGAAACTCCCCTTCCGCGACGTCGAGATCGACGCCCCCCAGTGCTGTCACCGGCCCGAAGCGCCGGACGATTCCCCTTGTCGAAAGCTGCACCCTGTTTCCCCGCCCTCAGCCGCGCTGAAGCATCCAGCGGTTCCAGCGCTCCTGCGCCTTGGGGCCGTTCTCCGTCCACCACGCCACGTCGAGCCAGAACTGCTTCTGCAGATTCTCCGGCGCGGTCGGCAGGTGTGGGCGCACATCGTCCGAGATGAATTTCATCGTCTCGGGATTCAGGCCGGCATAGGACAATTCGGTCGCGTAGATCGCCTGCAGGCGCGGGTTGGTCATCACCTGCAGGAACTGCTGGCCCCAATAGGCATTCCGCGTACCGCGCGGGATGCCGAAAGCGCTGCTCTTCAGGCTGCCGCCGGTGAATTCGGTGGCGACGGGCGCCCCTCGCCGGCTCAGCTCGTAGAAGCGGCCGTTCCAGCCGCTCGCCAGCACCACCTCCCGGTCCACCAGAAGCTGAGCCGGCTGCGCGCCGGTGGTCCACCAGACGGCGATGTGCGGGCGGATCTCATCGAGCTTGCGGAAGGCACGGTCCATGTCGAGCGGATAGAGCTTGTCCATCGGCACGCCATCGGCCAGCAGCGCGAATTCCAGGTTGTCCACGGGGTGGTTGCGCAGGGAGCGTGGCCCGGGGAAACGCTTGACGTCCCAGAACTCCGCCCATCCTTTCGGCTGGCCGTTTCCGGGGAACGCGTCGGTCCGGTAGCCGAGCGCGGTGGAATAGGCGGAGGAGATGTAGACGTGGGAGTCCCGGGCCGCCGGCGGAAAGTTCGACAGATCGATGATGGAGGTATCCAGCGGCTCGAGAAGGTTGAGCTCCTTCGCGCGCACGGCGTCCTGCCCGCCGATCTCTGTGACGGTCCATTCCGGATTGCCGCTGTTCACCATGGCGCGCAGCTTGCCGAAGTCCACCGGCGAGGTGTCCACGACGCGGATGCCGTGCTGGCGCTCGAACTCGGCGAAGTAGGTGCGCCGGAAGATGTTCGACATGGCGCCGCCGGAGGCGTTGACCACGATATGGTCCGGCTTCTCCGGCGCGGCGCGCTGTGCCAGGGCCGGCAGCGGCAGTGCGGCAGCGACCAGGCCGCCCGCGGTGCGAAGGATGCCTCGGCGCCTGCAATGGAACGTCATGGGTTCCTCCTTGTCGAGTTGTTCAGGCGGAGTGGGCGTACCGCAACGGGAAGAGCGGCCGCCGGAGCCGATGGCCGAAGAGATCGGCCGTGCCTTTCGCGCGGAGAGCGAGAGCCCCGTTCCTGCGCAGATCCCGCAGGCGGCGATCTTCGCCCGGCTGCGTGCCCGCGCCTCCCCAGGCGCGGTGGCCAGACCGGCATTGCTGCGCAGCGGAAACGTGGCCGCCACGCCGCGCGACTGAGAGGCGCACCGGGCATGGAGGCGCACCATCCGTCCTGCCCCGGCAGGGAAAAGTGCAGCGCGCCATGCCCCCCTCTGCGCGATCTCAGAATCGTCACCACTGTGATAACAGAAATAGGACAATGCAAGTCTCTTCCGACGGCAACCCACTCTCCCTTGAGGAGCAGGCTTACCGCAGGCTGCGCCAAGCGCTTGTGGAAGGCGTCTTCACGCCGGGCCAGAAACTGTTCATCCGCCGCATCGCCGTGGCGCTGGGTACCAGCCTCCTGCCGACGTGCATCGCCGCCGTGCGCGGCTGATGCAGGATTGGTCCGGCCTCACCAAGACCACTCCGCCGCCGTCTCGTCATGGCGCGGCTTCTAACCGGCCACTGCAGCACAGCAAGGCCGCAACAGAACCATCCAGGTGAAACCGATCCCGTCCAGTTGTGACCGGGCACCCTACGTCAGCAACAACAGGCTTCCCCGCCACCCTCAGGACTGCGCCTCGGCCTGTTCTGCCTGCGAGAGAATGACCTGAACGCCTTCCTTCCTCCAACCTCATCGACCGCGACGGGTCCGGCGGGCGGTCAAGTACGGGGCGCTGGACCTGTGGACTCGGCAACACCGCGGATGAGTTGGCAGGAACCACCATGTTCCTGCTCCTCATCCTGCACCACGTCTTTAACCGGCGCTGGTACGGCAGGATCCCGCAGCGCGGCACGAGGCCCGCGGGCCGTTCAACGTCGCGGTAACGCCGCTCCTGCTTGGGGCCATGCTCGCCCTACTGGTGACCAGCATCCTGATCTCTAACACCTTGTCCGGAGTGCTGTTGCCCTTTGGTGGCTTCACCGCGCGGTAGATCCACACCCCGGCCGCCTAGTGGGTGCTCGTGATTTTCGCCATCCACCTCGGCTCCTCGAAGCGGAACCCGGTGAGGCGCATGCCGAGGCCGCTCAACTTGACCATCACGTTGGGACAGCGCGCGAGATCGAACATGCCGCGCTTCCATTGCGCGAAGACCTCTGCGCGGCATCCTTCGTATCCCCTGATACCGATGACGCCGCCACAGTGGTTCAGCACGAATGCCGTTCCGGGAAAGCGGCGCGCGAGGTCTGCAAGTTTCGAAAGCTGATGAAAGAACACCCACGCATCGAAGCTCAGGCCGAGTCGTCCGAGATGGGCGAAGCCTGCACGGAAGGCGGGCAAGTCCATCATGTCTTCGGTGGTCGGATAAGCCGGGTTGAGCAGCGAGATGTCTGGGTCCCAGGTGAGGGGCTGCCGCACGCCGCGGAACCGGCCACCTTCCTCTGGCGTGCCGCCGGCCAGTGCGATGTGGCGTTCCAGCACCGGGCGGACGGCGTCGCCGAGCGTTAGGTCGGCGAAGCCGACGATCGCTGCGCAGACCCGCGCCTTGCCATAAAGGCCACTCGCGCTCATCACCGCGATGCCGTTGGCAAATTCGGTCTCGCCGAGCGGCTGCAGATGCGGCGGTGCATCCGCCCGCAGCATGGAACGTGCCTGCAGATGCACGGTCGCGCGCAGGTTGTGGCCGGCACGACGATCATGGTTCCGGCCTTGCCAAAGCCTGTTTCGCAGTATCCCAACCTCGAGCTCGACATCACCCTGACCGACGAGCGGCGCGACCTCATCGCTAGCAACATCGATGTGGCTCGGAAGTCTGCCAGACTCGGACCTCATCGCGCGCTGCCTGTGCCGCACCGAGCGGACCGGGAGGATAGGAAGCAGAACCTGCTTTGGCGGCCCCTTCTTCTGGCCGTCATCGTTGCGCATGACCGCAGCGTGGTCGGGAGAAGCATGATGCGGCCCCCCTGGTTCTTCCGGTCACCAGCCTGGCGGCCAAGCGTCCCAGAATCCTGAGCTTGGCTATTACTTCCCGCGCATCGCAATTTTCTCTTAAGCGGGAATCCATTTTGTCTTAATCAACTTCCTGGGTTGCGGATGGCGCAACCTGACCCAGGGATGCCACGCGCGATGCCCAACACCAACTATGCCTTTGATTTCTACGCGGCTGATCCGAACCACTATGCCAGCCTCACCGCCGCCCAGTACCTCGCCGTGCAGGGCAGCTTCCCTTCCCTGGGGCGGTTGTCGGGCGATGGCCTTCTGCCAGGTGCAACGGCTGAGCTGAAGTCGCTGACCCCGCAGAAGTCGAATCCGAATCCCGGCCAGATCGTCGCCTGGGAAGTGACGCTGGATGTCGATGATCGCTCCGGCATCAGCAACGGCATCGTCGAACTGACCCTGCGTTGGGACGCGACGACCACCTCGGGTGAGAACTACGGCTTCGACCACAGCGCGGACCGCGGTGTGCTGGCCGCCTTCGTGGATACCTCCGACAGCTATCTGGATGATGCGTCGCAGACCGCAACGGTGCTGTCCAAGACCTGGCGCTACGTTGACCAGCCCGGCACGGATGACTGGCTGGAGGGCACCATCACTCTTGGCGGCCTGGATGCCGGCGATCACATCACGCTGGAGATCTGGACCGCCTTGCAGGAGAGCGGGGCAGAGAAGCTGACCGGCAACATCCAGTCCAGCATCGTGAGCGCCAAGGTGTCGGGCGGCGAGGCGATCAATGTTGGAACCCGGACCATTCCGCTCAAGGTTGCGGACCCCGTTACCTTCAGCATCTCCGGGGCCAGCTTCGAGGACAGCGACGCCAATGGTCTGCGCGGCACCGGCGAGGGAGGGCTGAGCGGCTGGACGGTGCTGCTCACCGGGCCGGATGGCAGCGTGACCAGCACCTCCACCGATGCCAGCGGCCATTACACCTTCAGCGGGCTGGCGGCCGGCACCTATACCGTCAGTGAGGCACTACCGAGCGGTTACCAGCTGACCGTCCCGGGCAGCACGAGCCACAGGGTCACGCTGGGTGGCTCTGACGTCACCGGGCTGGACTTCGGCAGTTTCCGCGCCGCCAGCATCGCCGGCACCGTCTATCAGGACAGCAACCGCACCGGCGCGATCGAGGCCGGCGATGCCACCCTGGCCGGCGTGACGGTTTTCATCGATGCCAATGGCAACGGCCAGCTGGATGCCGGCGAACTGTCGGCCGTCACCGGGAGCGACGGCGCCTACCGCTTCGACGGGTTGAAGCCCGGCGACTACGCCATCGCGCAGGTGCTGCCGGGCGGCACGGCGCAGCTGCTGGGCGCCGGAACAGTCAGCCTCGCCTACGGCGCCAAGATTTCGAACGGCCATTTCTTGGACGGAGTGCTGCCGGCGGCCAGTGCGGGGCTGCAGGGCCTCGTCTGGAACGACGGGGACGGCGATGGCATCCGCAGCGCGGCGGACCCGGTCTTCGCCGGCATCGCCGTCTCCCTGCTGGCCGCCGACGGCCATGTGGTGGCGACCACCAGCACCTCCGGCGACGGCAGCTACGGCTTTGCCGGCCTGGCCGCCGGCCAGTACCGGCTCGCCTTCAGCCTGCCGGCCAACCTGGCCTTCACCCTGGCTGATCGGGGGAGCGACGATACCCGCGACAGCGACGTCAATCCCGCCACGGGCCGCACCGGGCTGTTCACCCTTTCCGCCGGCAGCGTCCTGCACGCCGTTGATGCTGGACTCGCCTATCGCGCCAGCGGGACGGACGCCACACCGGGCGTGGTGCTCGGCGCCGGTGCCGACCAGTACAACGGCACCGACGACGTGGCCGACCACGCCTTCGGCGGTGACGGCGACGATATCCTGCTCGGTCTCGGCCAGGACGACGTCTTCCACGGACAGAACGGCAACGACTTCCTGGACGGTCATACCGGCGACGACGCGTTGTTCGGCGGCGCCGGGAATGACCGAGTGCATGGCCAGGCGGGCGACGACGTTCTCGATGCCGGGCCGGGCGATGACACGATCGAAGGCGGCGACGGGCGGGACATCGACCTCGGCGGCGAAGGCGACGACCGGATGCAGGGCGAGAACGGTGATGACTGGCTGTTCGGCGGCGCCGGCCAGGACATCCTGGAGGGCAATGCCGGCCGCGACTTCCTCTCGGGCGGCACAGGCAACGACCTGCTGGCCGGGCATGACTCGAACGACGTCCTGCTCGGCGGCCCGGACGACGGCCGGGTCTCACTGGTGGACGGCACCGTCACCGGCCTTGTCTATGGCGACACCATCTACGGCGACGCGGCCGGCGACCTCTTCGTCTGGCGCCCGGGCGACGGGGTGGATGTGCTGCCGGAGTTCCACTGGTCCGACGGCGACACCCTGGTCATCCTCGGCTACAGCGGCTTCCAGGCGGTGGAGAAGATCGGCACCACCACGGTACTGGTCATCGACACCAACGCCGCCATCGTGATGCAGGACTTCTACCCGGCTGCCGACCTGTCCGGGCCCTTCCCCGGCATCGCCTTCCGGCCGGAGGCGACGGAGCTGCCGCAGTTGCCGGCCATCACCGACCCGGGCACGCCGGTCCGGATCGGCGCCGAGCTGGCCTCCTTCTACGGCACGGAATCCGCGGATTTCGTCATCGGCTCAGCCGCGGCCGACACGCTGCTCGGCAATGGCGGCGGCGACTGGATCCGCGCCGGGGCCGGCGACGACCTGGTGATGGGCGGCGCAGGCGCGGATACGATGGAGGGCGAGGAGGGCAACGACGTCCTGCAGGGTGGCGACGGCAACGACACGCTGGCCGGCGGTGCCGGTAACGACACGCTGTATGGCGGCGCCGGCACCGACACCATCCTGCTCGACGGCACGGCATCGGAGTGGAGGCTGGTGCGCGGCACCGGTGGCCAGCTCTGGGCGCGGAACCTGAGCACGCACGAGACGGACTATGGCGTCGAGCTGGAGCAGGTGGCCTTCGCCGACGGCACGCTCATCGACATCCACAACCTGGCGGTCACCGCGCCGCTCGAATACGTCGCCTCCTACGGCGACCTGACGGCCGCCTTCGGCACCAATGCCGCAGCAGGAATCGGCCATCTGCTCCAGTATGGCCTTGCGGAGGGGCGGACCACCACCTTCGATGGACTGCGCTATGCGGCCAGTTATGCAGATCTGGCGAATGCCTTTGGCACCGACGAAGGAGCCGCGGCAGCGCATTATATCCAGTTCGGCCGCGCCGAGGGCCGGGCGGCGAGCTTCGACAGCCTGCGCTACTTCGCGTCCAACAATGATCTGCTCAAGGCCCTCGGCGAGGATGTGGAGGCCGCAACCGCGCATTATATCCAGTATGGCCGGTTCGAAGGGCGATCCATGAACTTCGATGCGCTCGCCTATGCCGCCTCCTATAACGACCTGTCGAAGGCCTTCGGCACCAACACGGAGGCCGCAACCCTGCACTACATCCGGAACGGCCATGTGGAAGGGCGCATCGTCAGCTTCGATGCTGCCCAGTACACCGCCACCTATGGGGACCTCATCAAGGCCTTCGGAACGGATGCAGCCGCCGCCGAAGCCCACTGGCTGGCGCACGGCTATGCAGAGGGCCGCGCACGCGACCTCTTCGATGCCGCACAATACCTGGCAAAATATGCCGACCTACAGGCTGCCTTCGGCAGCGATGAACGGGCGGCGACGATCCATTATATCCAGTACGGCTTCGCCGAAGGGCGTACCGATGAGCCGGTTATAGGCTGACGCATCGCGACAGGCCTCGTGTTTCGCCGAGGCCTGTCGACCCCGCGCCCCCTCCTGACCTGGATCGGCCTGAACGGGGAGGGTTACCCTTTCTACGCGGCTGGACTGGCAGCTGGTCCGCTCTCGCAGGGCTTCGCGACACTCTCCGGGCATCGGCAAGTTGAACACTGCTCGACGGGGGCCAATTTCGGCTTTGCCTTCTGGCTCGAGCGGCGCCACGCTGCCCTCCCCTCCCCTTCGGACGGTGCGGCACGCGCGGATCAGCGTCTGCCCATCAGATGGCACGGTATGCTCGATGGGGCGGCGCTCTTTCACCAGACCGGAGGCTGCCATGCTGTCACGCCGCGGACTGATTGGAACCACCCTCGCCACAGGCCTCGGCCTGCCGTCGCTCGCCCGCGCCCAGAGTAGCGCCCGCCGCCTGCGCTTCGTCCCGCAGGCCGCCTATTCCTCGCCCGACCCGATCTGGACCACCGCCATCGTCGTGCAGACCCACGCGCTGATGGTGTGGGACACGCTCTACGGCGTGGATATCGGCCTCACGCCCCATCCGCAGATGTGTGCCGGCCACGAACTGTCCGACGACCGGCTCACCTGGACCTTCACGCTGCGCGATGGCCTGCTCTTCCATGACGGCGAGACGGTGCGCGCCATCGACGCCGTCACCTCCATCGCGCGCTGGGCACAGCGCAACAGCTTCGGGCAGCTCCTCACCGCCGCGACGGCGGAGATGAAGGCCCTGGACGACCGCCGCTTCTCGATCCGGCTCAAGTCGCCCTTCCCGCAGATGCTCTACGCCCTCGGCTCGCAGGGCTGTTACATCATGCCAGAGCGCCTGGCCCAGGTGCCTTCCAGCGAGGCGGTGCGGGAGTTCGTCGGCAGCGGTCCCTTCCGGTTCCGCCAGGACGAATGGGTCTCGGGCGTCCGCTCCGTCTATGAGCGCTTCGACCGCTATGTCCCGCGCTCCGAGCCGCCGGATTACCTCGCGGGTGGCAAGGTCGTGCACTTCGACCAGGTGGAGTGGTCGATCCAGCCGGACCCCGGCACCGCCGCCTCTGCCCTGCAATCGGGCGAGGTGGACTGGGTGGACCAGCCCCTCTTTGATCTGGTGCCCGTGCTGAAGCGCAGCCGCGGCGTCAGCGTGCAGCAGCTCGACCCCTTTGGGCTGATCGGCATCATCGCCCTCAACCATCTCCTGCCACCCTTCGACAATCCGAAGCTTCGCCGCGCCCTGCTGCCTGCCATCGACCAGCGCGAATACGTGGCGGCCGTGCTGGGCGAGCAAGTGGACTACGCCTCCCTCCCGGTCGGCTACTTCACCATCGGCTCCCCCATGGCGAGCGACGCCGGCATGGCCAATCTCACCGGCCCGCGCGATCTCGAACTGGCGCGGCGCTTGGTGCGGGAGAGCGGCTATGGCGGCGAGACCATCCTCATCATGGACCCGGGCGACCAGCCACAGATGCACGCCATGGCTGAGGTGACCTCGGCCACCTTCCAGAAGATCGGGCTGAAGACCGAGCTGGCGGCGATGGACTGGGGCTCGGTGCTCACCCGGCGCACGGTGAAGAAGCCTGTCGCCGAGGGCGGCTGGAACGTGTTCACCACCCGCCAGACTGGGCTCGGGGCTGCCGACCCGGCCAGCGTCCAGCTCAAGGGCAATGGCGCCCGCGCCTGGTTCGGATGGCCCACGGCCCCGCGGCTGGACGCGTTGCGAGAGGCTTGGTTTAAGGCCGACAGCCTCGCCAGCCAGAAGCGGATCGCGGCCGAGATGCAGGCCGTCGCCTTCGAGGAAGTGCCTTATATTCCGCTCGGGCAGTGGTCGCAGCCGACGGCTTTCCGGTCTGACCTCACCGGCTTCCTCAAAAGCGGCAATCCGCTGTTCTGGAACATTCGACGCAGCGCGTGAGGGGACAACGCGCCCGCCCGCTGTACTGATCTGTAGGCAGTGTTGGCGTTTTGGGCCCTGATGCTGCGCGCCCGGAGGGCGTCACGGTGCAGGCTCCCGATCTGTGCCTGAGCGGCGTCCACGCCCTCTGTTAAGGCCGCGTGCGGATCGGTGACGTGCTCGTGAAGCAGCTCGCGCTCGACTGGCGGGGTGCCAGTCAGTTCGCCACCATAGCTGCAGCGATGCGCTGGCGCTGTCTTTGAGTGCCGCGTTCTCCACCACCACGCATTCGCGGCCGATCTCGACTGACCGTCCCCCGCATCGAGCGCCGCGCCGTGGCATACGGCCGAGCCGGATCGGCTGTGTTGAAGAAGTCGGCCTTGAAGTTTTCGCCTCGGACCGTTTGCTCTTTGGTATCACCAGGTGACCTTGTGCAGGTTGCCATTGATGCGGAAGCTTTGGCTACTAACCGGGCCAATGAATTCCGTTGCTCTCGCCGTGGGTATTCGGCCGCCAATCAAGTGCGATCGCAGAGCGGCCGAAGAGAAAGCCGCTGAAGGGAGACCGGAGCCCGATCGGCTTCTTCCATATCGGCATCGCCGAGGTGCATACCGAAGAGGGGCACCTCTACCTCTTCGTTGCCATCGACAGGACTTCGAAGTTCGCCTTCGTTTTATCAGGCGCCTTGCTGCGCATCGGCTTTCCTTGTGCTGCCAGACGTCTGTCGGACTTCACTACCCGCGCGCATGTTCCAGGAGGGAGCAGTCATGGCCGTAATCCGCGGCACCAACCAGGCGGATGTGATCACGCTGGAAACAGTTTCCCCATGCGTCCAGGGCGGGGCGCCCACGCCCGATGCGGACGGGATCCGGGCGGGCAACGGCGCCGACACGGTGCGGGCCGGCGGCGGCAACGACAGGATCCTCGGCGAGAATGGTGACGACCAGCTCTGGGGTGAGGCCGGTGACGACCTGCTCACTGGCGGCAACGGCAACGACCGGCTGCACGGTGGCATCGGTCGTGACCGGCTCAACGGAGACAATGGCGACGATCGGCTTTGGGGCGATGCTGGTGACGATCTGCTCAACGGCGGCCGCGGTACCGACGAGGCGATCTATGCCGGCCCTCGGTCGAACTATGACATCACGCTTGCAGCCGACGGCACGGTCACGGTACACGACTTGAACGGTGCCGCCGATGGTCTCGATGAGGGCACCGACAGGCTCGTCGGGATCGAACACCTGCGCTTCCTCGGTGGCGCTGGCCTGAGCCTCGTCCGGGCTAGCACTTCGTCGAACGGCGACCAGGCTAATGGCCGCAGCTACTCACCCGAGCTCTCCGCCGATGGCACCAAGTTGGTCTTCGTTAGCGAAGCAAGCAATCTGGTGCCGGGCGACACCAACGGGAAAGCTGACGTCTTCCTCAAGGACTTGAACACCGGGAGGGTCACACTGGTCAGCACCACGGCGGGCGGGGAGCAGGGAAACGATGCCAGCGTCAGGCCTGTGATCTCCGCCGATGGCCAATACGTCGCCTTTGCCAGCGCCGCCGATAACTTTTTGGCGGCCGACGCTAACGGGCATATCCCCGACATCTTCGTCAAGAACATGTTCACCGGTGCGCTCACGCTGGTCAGCACCTCCTCCGGCGGCGAGCAGGCGAACAGCGCCAGCCAGCAGGACGTCGTAGGAAGCTTCGACCCCTCGATTTCGGCCGATGGCCGGCTCATTGCCTTTGCCAGCACAGCCAGCAATCTAGTACCGGACGACACCAACCGTGCCTTCGACGTCTTCGTCAAGGACATGGTGACTGGCGAGGTCCGGCTAGCCAGCGCCTCGGCCAATGGCGAGCAGGGCAACCAGTCCAGCAGCGCCCCACAACTCTCGGCCGACGGTACCAAGCTGGTGTTCTCCAGCGTCGCCGGCAACCTGGTTCCTAACGACAGCACCGGGAACGGCATTAACGAGTTTGTCGCGGATCCCTATTACAAGGATCTGAACACCGGCGAAGTCAGGTTGGTCAACACCTCGGCGAGTGGCGAGCAAGGGGCTGGCGGCGTCTATCTTACCGCGATCTCCAGCGATGGCAGCAAAGTGGCCCTGCTGAGCTTTGACGACAACATGATACCAAACGATACCAACAACAATCCCGATATCTTTCTCAAGGACATGACAACTGGCGCGGTCACGCTGGTCAGTGCCTCTGCTAGCGGCGAACAGGGGAACGGCTTCAGTTCGCTTCCCTCCATCTCTGGAGATGGGCGCTTTATCGCCTTCGCCAGTTCCGCCACCAATTTGGCCCCCGGTGACACCACCGCCGAATACTTCGACATCTTTGTCAAGGACGTGCTCACTGGCGCGATCACGCGGGTCAGCAGTTTGGCAAGCGGCGCTGAGGCGAACGACGGCAGCTTTGAGCCCTCCCTCTCCGCTGGCGGCAGCCACATTGCCTTCTCTAGCCTGGCCAGCAACTTGGTGCCGGGGGACACCAACGGGGTCAGCGACATCTTCGTCGCGGACCTTAACCGGGGCGGCGAGGCTGTCTTTGCCATCGGGCCGGACGGCGCTCTGACGCCGCGCGACGCGGCGGAGGATATCTGGAGCTAGAGCATTTTCCGATCAGCCTGGTTCATATCCTGCGATGGTGAAGTGGCCGGCGTATTCGTGGAGAGAGAACTGCGGGAGGGCATCTCGGATCGCGTTCCGGACGGATTGGTTGCTGCAGCCCCCTCTACGATCCTACCCTGAAGAGTGGGATGGCCGAAAAATTCGGGCCTGTCTCGGCCTAGGGCGGGTCCGCTTTCCCCACCGTCGCAAAGATCCTTCTAGCTCATGGCGGTAAACGCCCAATGAGCGGAGACAAAAATCTGTGGACAGGGTGTTCGTCCCAACTCACTTGTGCCGGCGCCATTCCCAGGGCGGTATCCGCCGGGCCTTCGGCAGCGCCCTGAGGCCGCGGCGGCCGTCCCCCGCCGCCTGTTCCAGCACCAGCAGCGCCGGGTCATGGGCATATTGCCGGCACACCCACGCGACCTCCTGCCGCACCAGTTCGGCGTTGATATTGGTCCGACCGACCCAGACCCGGCCCACGGTACGACCGTAGCGGTCGGTGTCCTGCACCTCCATCCGCGCCTCTCGTTGGAAGGCCAGATCGGCCAATGCTTGCCGGGTGCGCGTGCCGTAGGGCTGGCGGCGCTCCAGGGTGTCGATCGCGGCCAGGCGCACCTTCACCTGGCGCTTCTCCGGCGCCAGCAGGGTCAAGGTATCGCCGTCGGCGGTCGCGACCACCCGGCCGCCCAGCTCGAGCGTGCGCTCATCCGCGACCGCACCCGCAGCGGCATGCGCACCGCCGCCCGGGGAAGCCGGCCGGGCGATCCAGGTTTGCGGGCGCGCGATCCAGTGGCGCGGCAGGCGGCCGCCCCGGCGCGCGGGGCGGCCTACCTCGCCCGGCTGGACCGGCCAGCGGCTGGCCCGGGCGGTGCGACGGCTGGTGGCGGAGGGTCTGGTCGAACGGGACCTCCTCGCCCCGGCCCGGCCCCGGCGCCCGACCGGCTGCTCGCCGTGGTGGCCGGCATCCCGCACTGCGACTCAGGGGCGACGCTGCGCGCGATCGGCGCGCGGCTGGAGGCAATCCGCGAGCGGACGCCCCGGGGCGGCACCACCTGGCGACCGGGCTCGGTCGCGCATGTCGTCGCCCGCGCCTGGAAGGCCGGCCTGTGCCGGCCCCGCAGGCCGATCCACTGCGGTGACCGGCAGGCGGGTCACCTCTGGCCCGCCGCGCCCGGCGCGGCAGCGCCGCCTGGCGGCCCCTTTCAGTGCGGGAGCGGGCCACCGGCCAAGGACAGGTGCGTCGCACCACCCTGGGCACGGCGCGCGGGCTCCGGACCGGCGGACGTGCCCGTCGCAGCGATGAGGAAGCGTGACAGCCGTAGCGTGGTCGAATGAGGCAACCGGCCCTCGGCGCACCCTCAGACACGACAAACCGAAAGCTAGCGTACCCTCTGCAGGCAGTTGTGAGGGACGTCTGGGGTACCACAAATACCCTCCCGCTGCGGATGCCGCCGCAGTATGGGGCTCGACATCCCTGCTGCTGGAGCGGAATGGTGTCGAGCAACTACGCCCTCAAGGAAGAGATCCGCGAATACTGGACTGCCCGCGCGGCTAACTTCGATGCGGCCTTTGGCCATCGCATGCCGCCGGGGCCGGAACGCGATGCCTGGCAGCGCGAAATCGCCCGCCATCTGGGTTCCGCACCCCTGGAGGTGCTGGAACTGGCCTGCGGCACCGGCGAGGTGACCGGTGCGTTGCGGCGACTGGGTCACCGCGTCACTGGTCTGGATTTCTCCGAGGCCATGCTCAGCCGTGCCCGCGCCAAGCACGCTGGCGACACCGGCACGCGCTTCGTCCTGGCCGATGCCGAGTACACACGCGAGGCGACAGGCCGGTATGACGCAATCGTCTGCCGACATCTGGTCTGGACGCTGACGGATCCCGAGGCGGCCTTGGCCGATTGGTTCCGGGTGCTGCGCCCGGGCGGCCACCTACTCGTCTTCGACGGTGACTTTGCCGCCCCGTACGGTGCTACCGGACGGCTGGCGCAGCGCCTGCTGCGCCTGCTGGATCGTTGGCAGGGGAGCGCGGCCGTGCCACACAACCCCGACATGGACCGCCACGCCGCTATCATGCGGGAACTGCCGTTTGGCAAAGGTCTGACACCAGAGATTCTGGAACCCTTGCTCCTCCGGGCCGGCTTCGCCGAGTTGGCCTTCCGCTCCCATGCCCCGATCGCGCGGGCGCAGCGGCGCGGTGCCGCTCTGCGGGACCGGTTGCGGACGCTACTCTACCGCCGCTTTGTGCTGCATGCCCGCAAGCCCGGCTGACAGGCCAACGATTGCGAATGATTATCAGACCTATTATAGCTCTTGGCATTCGTCCGGTCAGCGCCCGGAATGGTCCGGTGCGCGGGGACGTCTCATCGGACGAGGTTTCCCATGCACGTTGCACGACGCGGCCTGCTGGCGCTCTCCGCAGCGGCGCTGCTCCCTGGCCTGCCGGCCCGGGCGGCCGGGCCCGTGCAGATCACCGACATCGCCGGCCGCAACGTGACGGTGCCAGCGCCAGTGAACCGGATGATCTTGGGCGAAGGGCGGCAGAGCTACCTTGTGGCGGCGCTTGATAAGGACAACCCCTTCGGCCGCGTGGTTGGCTGGCGCGACGACTTCCGCAAGGCGGACCTGGACGGCTACACCATCTACGAGACGCAGTATCCGCAGATCGCCCAGCTGCCGACCTTCGGCGGCTGGAAAGACGGCGCTTTCGACATCGAGCAGGTCATCGCGCTCCACCCCGACGTCGTGGTGATGAACCTGGAATCCAAGGTCGCGATCGACGACGGTGGGCTGATCGGCAAGCTGGACCGGATGGGCATTCCCATCGTGTTCATTGATTTCCGCGAGAAGCCCTTCGAGCATGCCGAGCGCTCCATTGCCATCATGGGAGCGCTGCTGGGCCGCACCGAGGAGGCGCGAGCCCTGGCCGAGTACCGTGCGGCGCAGATCGCCCGTGTCACCGACCGGTTGCGCGGCTTCTCCGGCCCTCGCCCCAAGGTGATGATCGAGCGGGCGGCGGGCTATGACGAGAGCTGCTGCATGTCCTTCGGCGACGAGAATTTCGGCCGGATGGTCACGCTGGCCGGCGGCGAGAACATCGCGGCCAGCCTGATCCCCGGCACCTTCGGCACCGTCAACCCGGAGCAGGTCGTAGCTGCCCGGCCGGATGTGGTCATTGTCACCGGCAGCAATTGGAAGCTCTATGCACCGGATGGCGCCTGGGTCGGTGTCGGCCCCGGGGCCGATCAGGGATTGGCGCAGGCGAGGCTGCGTCAGCTGATGGACCGCCCGGCCTACCGCACCCTGCCGGTGGCCCGCAGCGGGCGGGTGCATGCGATCTGGCACCAGTTCTACGATAGCCCGTACCAGTTCGTGGCCATCCAGGTGATCGCCAAATGGCTGCACCCGGAGCTCTTCGCCGACCTTGATCCCGATGCGACCTTCCGCGACTTCCATGCGCGTTTCCTGCCCGTCGCCTACCACCCGGGCTACTGGGTCTCGCTGAACCCCGCCGCATGAGCACGACCCTCATCCAGGACGGGCTCACCACCGGGCGCTGTGCCTATCGCCGGCTGGCGCAGCGGCGGCTAGCGCTGCTCGCCGCCCTGACCCTGCTGCTGCTGGCGAGCTTGGTAGCCGACCTGGCGCTCGGCCCGGCGCGCTACGCCTATGCCGAGGTGGTGCGGGCGCTACTGGGACTGGAGGTGCCGCAGGCGGTGGCCGTGGTGGTGTGGGAAATCCGTCTGCCCGTCGCATTGATGGCCGTGGTGGTAGGCGCCAGCCTTTCCGTTGCCGGCGCGCAGATGCAGACCGTGCTGAACAATCCGCTGGCCAGCCCTTTCACCCTCGGCATCTCCGCTGCCGCCGGCTTCGGGGCGGCGCTGGGCTTCGTGCTGGGCGTCAGCCTGCTGCCCTCCGGCTGGTCGGCCTGGACCATCCCGGCCAATGCCTTCATCTCCGCCATGGGCTGCGCGCTGCTGATCCACCTGTTGAGCCGGCGGCAGGGCATGGGCACCGAGACCATCGTGCTACTGGGCATTGCGCTGGTCTTCACCTTCAACGCCGCCCTGGCGGCGCTGGAGTTCATCGCGTCTGAGCAGGCGCTGGCGGCCGTGGTGTTCTGGACCATGGGCAGCCTGGGCCGCACCACCTGGCCCAAGCTGGGCATCGCGGCGGCAGTGCTGGTGTTGATCTGGCCGCTCTTCGCGCGCCAGGCCTGGGCGCTGACGGCGCTTCGCCTGGGCGAGCAGAAGGCCGCCAGCTTCGGCATCCAGGTCGGCAAGCTCCGGCTGCAGACCATCCTACTGGTCAGTGCCCTGGCCTCCATCACTGTCGCTTTCGTCGGTACCATCGGTTTCATTGGGCTTGTCGGACCGCACATCGCGCGGATGCTGGTGGGCGAGGACCAGCGCTTCTTCCTGCCGGCCTCGGCACTGGCCGGCGCCCTCGTGCTCTCCGCCGCCTCGGTGCTCAGCAAGGCCATCATTCCCGGGCTGATCCTGCCGATCGGCGTGGTCACGGCGCTGGTCGGCGTACCCTTCTTCTTCAGCCTGATCCTGAGTACACGGAACCGTTCATGGTGAGCCTCTCGCTGCAAGAGATCGAGGTCTCCTACGGCAGCCGCCCCATCCTGCGCGGCGTAACGCTACCGGAACTGCGCGGCGGCGAGGTGACGGCGTTGCTCGGCCCAAATGCCGCCGGCAAGTCCACACTGTTCCGCCGCATCGTCGGGCAGTTGAAAGGGCCCGGCGTTGTGGCATTGGACGGGCGCGCCATGGAGAGCATGCCGCCACTGCACCCGGATCGGCCCTGCTATCTGCCGCAGGACAACACGGTGAACGCTGTCCTGACGGTCTTCGAGGCCGTTCTGCTGGCCGGCAAACAGGGCGGCAGCTGGTCGGTCAGCGACGCTGAGGCTGACGCCGTCACCCACACGCTCATGATGCTCGAAATCGAGGATCTCGCCACGCGCAACCTGGGCGAGTTGTCCGGGGGGCAGCGGCAGTTGGTCTCGCTGGCCCAGGCGCTGGTGCGACAGCCTCGCGTGCTGCTGCTGGATGAGCCAACCAGCGCCCTGGATCTACAGAGGCAGGTGGAGGTGCTGGGGCTACTGCAGCGGCTGGCACGCCAGCGTGAGCTTTGCATTGTGGTCGCCATTCACGACTTGAACCAGGCCCTGCGCTTCGCCGACCAGGTGGCGGTTCTGGGCGGTGGCCGCATCGTCGCCTGTGGGGCACCCACAACAGTGCTGACCCCCGCGCTGCTGCGCGAGGTCTACGGTGTTGAAGCCCGACTTGAGCGGTGTTCCCGCGGCCTGCCCTTCCTGGCGGTGGATGGTTCAACACGGACGAAGCGGGATTAGGCTCCGCTGAAGTCTCCAAATCGGGCGTTGCGCAATTCACGACGGCTGAGGCGGCTGGCCGAAGCTGCACGGGCCAGCGGCTCTTGACACCCGGCTGGGGTGGACCGCCTCCGCGCCGTTCGCTCGGCGGTGAGATGGCGGCGCTTCCCACCTTCCGTTCCCGGGCGGGATGGCAGCGTTCACCTGCCCCATCTCACGGGCTATCGCTTCCCTGCCAAGATCCGTCAGTGATGCGGCCTGGCTCCCCCTCCGCATGCCTGTGAGCAGTCAAAGAACTCATGGCTGCCCGCAGCATTATCTTCATCAGACGACGCGAAAATGGGAGCTGATGTTCGATCAGTCCCCGCCAGCCCGCTCCGCCGCGTCAGCCTCGGTCCGGTTAGGCAGAGGCGAGCTGGGAGGATGATTCGGAAGCGGTCGCGGCCTTCACTTTCGCTTCTTGGGCACTCGCCGATCCGGTGCGCGCGCGACTTCGGACTGACCCGCTTGCCCGCACGCCCATTCGGCCCGCTGATTTCGCGCTAAGGCGCAGCCAATCCACTCGCGGCTGGCGTAGCGATCTTGGGCCCGTAGGGAAAATAGGGCGGATGGTCGCCAATGGCGGTCATGTCCACCTCGACCAGGGTTGGGCCCCGCACCGCCAGCGCCTCGGCCACGGTGGCACCGAAGGCCGCGGGATCACTGATCCGCCAGAAGGGCAGTCCGGCGAGGGCCGCCACGCCGGCCAGATCCGGGGCAACCAAGGTGTCAAAGCGGCGCCGGCCGCTCGCCACGGCATCCTGGATGTGGCGGATGACGCCGTAGCCGCGGTCATTCATCACCAGGATCACCATATCGAGCTGCTCCTGCACGGCTGTCCACAACTCGCTCATGTTGAGGAAGAAGCCGCCATCCCCGGTCATGACCACGGTTTTCGAATGCCCCGGCGCCAGGGCGGCACCAATGCCCAGGCACAGGCCCTGCCCGATGCCGGCGCCGACCGGATAGATGTTGGTCCTCGGATCATCCAGCGCGAAGAGCTTGTTGCCCCAGGTGCTGTTGTTGATGGTGATGTCGCGCGCCCAGACCGCATCGCGCGGCACCACCGCGCGCAGTTGCTCGGCAAACCCGGCATAAGGGCCGAGGGAGGCCTTGAAGGCAGCCCGGGTCTCCCGTTTTAGGCTTCGGAACGCCTCACCGAAGGCGGGATCGGCGCGATACTGGTCAGCCAGCCGCGCGGCCAGCGCCTCCAGCGTCAGTGCGGCATCGCCCCGCAGAAAAAGCGTGTTCGGGTAGGTGCGGCCATCCGCCAGCGGATCGACATCGATCTGCACCAGGTTCTTTGGCAGCGGCACCGAAAACTCGCCGGTCTCATGCCCGCGCAGCCGGGAGCCGGCGACGATCATCAGATCGACGCTGCCGTAGAAGGCCTCGACGCCGGCCAGCCCCTGACCGTTCAATGCGCCGAGATTCATCGGGTGATCTTCCGGCACAACGCCCCGGCCGGCCCAGCTGGTCACCATGCCGAAGCCCATGTCGAGCAGGGCCATCGCGGGCCTGCCCGCGCGCGCGGCGCCGCGGCCGAGCCACAGCATAGGCCGCCGGGCCTGCCGTACGCGCGCGACAAGCTGGTCCAGAGCGGCCTCGGCCGGCGGGAGCGGCGGCGGCAAGGGCAGCACAAAGCCATCAAGCGTTGCCGGCCGCGGCAGTGTCGCCCGCTGGATGTCGGTGGGCACTTCGACGCTCACCGGCCCCCTGGGCGGCGTCAGCGCATCCGTTGCGGCGCGGGTCAGGACGCCCAGCGCCTCGCCCGCCGTGCGGATGCGATAGGCGGACTTCCCCGAGGCCCGCAGCATACCGAGCTGGTCCGGGACATCATGCACCGTGCCCATGCCCCGATCGACGAAGCGGGTCGCCGTCTGCCCGGTGATGTGCAGCAGCGGCGTGCCGGCGAAGCGCGCTTCCACCAGCCCCGCCACGACATTGGCTGCACCCGGCCCCGTGCTGGTGAAGACACAACCCAGGCTGTCCGATGCACGCGCATGGCCATCCGCCATATGCCCTGCGCCTGCCTCGCCGCGCGCCATCACGAAGCGCACGGCATTGCGCCGTGAGATCGCATCCAGCATGGGGATATTGTGCACCGACACGATGCCGAAGGCTGTCGAGACCCCGCAGGCGTCGAGGAACTCCGCGATCAGGTCGCTGACCGTGTAGGCATCGGACATCAGGCAAACCATCCCTGCTGCTGTGTTGAGAGGACCGCGTGGACGCGGAGCCGCGCCGTTACTGGAGCTTGATGCCGGCCTCCCGGATCACCGCGCCCCATTTCGCATGTTCCGCGCGGATGCGGGCGTCGAAGGCCTCGGGCGCATCGCCGATCGGCGTGGCCCCCAGATCACCCAGCTTCCGCATCGTCGCCGGCTGGGCCAGCCCGGCGGCGAGGACGGCTTGCACGCGCTGGACCACCGCATCCGGCGTGTTCCTGGGCGCCACCACCCCGAACCAGGCGGTCACCTCGTAGCCTGGAAGTGTCTCCGCAACAGCCGGGATATCCGGCGCGCCGTTCCAGCGCTTGGCGCCGGTCACGCCGATGCCCACCAACGCCCCGGACCGCACATGCGGCAGGATGGAAGGCAGGTTGTCGAACCCATAGCCGAGCCGTCCGGCGAGCAGATCCGGCATCATGGCCGAGGAGCCGCGGTAGGAGATATGGTCGGCCTCGATGCCGGCCTGGAGGCGGAACAGCTCGGCGGCCAGATGCGTGGTGCCGCCGATGCTGGTCTCGCCATAGGCCAACCGCCGTTGCTTCGCCAGGGCGATCAGTTCCGCCGTGGTCTTCACGCCGAGGCCGGGATGCGCCGCGAGGAGATTGGGCACCTCTGCGATCTGGGTGACAGGAGTGAAGTCGCGCAGCCCGTCGAAGCCAGGATCGCTGTAGAGGAAGCCGTTGATGGCCAGCGGGCCCGGCGAACTCAGCAGCAGCGTGTAGCCATCGGCCTCGGCGCGGGCAGCCTGCGCAGCGCCGATATTGCCTCCGGCGCCGGAGCGGTTGTCCACCACCACCGGCTGGCCGAGTGCTTCCGTCAGGATATCCGCCGCGACCCGGGCGAGGATGTCGCTGGTGCCGCCTGCCGGGAAGGGGCAGATTATCCGGATCGGGCGCGTCGGCCAATCGGCCGCGGCCGCGCTGCGTGCCAACAATGCCGCAGCCACGCCCGTGAGCCAGGCACGTCGCGTCGGTGCGACGTGCCCCAGGATTCGCCGATCCGCAATCATGACGTTCTTCCCTGATGTTTTCTTTTGGCGCAGTCTGCGCTCCAGACCAGGCATCTGGCCAGCCCCTGTCGAGGCAACTTCCGTGATCGGACCGGCATGGAAGGTTGATTGGAGCACGGGTGGGCAGATGGCTCAGCCAGCATGGAGTGGCCGTCGAGCAGTCCGGGCACAAGATGCGCCCCCACTCCCGGCGTTCCGCAAGGGAGGAGCAAATGACCACTTCCGATCCCATCGTCATCGTCGGCGCTGCCCGCACCCCCATGGGCGGCTTCCAGGGCGATTTCCGGGATGTGAACGCTTCCACCCTGGGGGCGGCCGCCATCGGCGCGGCCCTGGAGCGGGCGAAGATCGCCCCCGACCAGGTGGAAGAAGTGATGTTCGGCTGCGTTCTGTCCGCGGGCCAGGGCCAGGCCCCGGCGCGCCAGGCGGCCATCCGCGCCGGCCTGCCGCTTTCCGCCGGTGCCACCACGGTGAACAAGATGTGCGGCTCCGGCATGAAGGCCGCCATGCTCGCCCATGACCTCATCCTGGCCGGCTCCGCCGACATCGTCGTGGCGGGCGGCATGGAGAGCATGACCAACGCCCCCTATCTCCTCGACCGTGCCCGCGCCGGCTATCGCATGGGCCACGGCAAGGTGGCGGACCACATGTTCCTCGACGGCCTGGAGGACGCCTACGAGGAAGGCCGCCTCATGGGCAGCTTCGCGGAGGATTGCGCGGAGGCGTACCAGTTCACCCGCGAGGCGCAGGACGCCTTCGCCCTCTCCTCCCTCGCCAAGGCGCAAAAGGCCATCGCCGACGGCTCGTTCCTGGCAGAGATCACCCCCGTCACGGTGAAGGCAAGCAAGGCGGAAAAGGTGGTGACCACCGACGAGCAGCCCCCCAAGGCCAGGCCTGACAAAATCCCGACGCTAAAGCCCGCCTTCCGCGAGGGCGGCACCGTGACGGCGGCCAATTCCTCCTCCATCTCCGATGGCGCGGCGGCCCTGGTGCTCATGCGCCGCTCCGAGGCGGAGAAGCGCGGCCTCGCCCCGCTTGCCGCCATCCTCGGCCATTCCACCCATTCCCAGGCGCCGAACCTCTTTACCACTGCACCCGTCGGCGCCCTGCAGAAGCTGTCCGCGCGCACCGGCTGGGACCTCAAGGACGTGGACCTGTTCGAGATCAACGAGGCCTTCGCCGTGGTGCCCATGGCGGCCATCCGGGATCTCGGCCTGCCGGAGGAAAAGGTGAACGTGCATGGTGGCGCCTGCGCGCTCGGCCATCCCATCGGTGCCTCCGGCGCGCGGGTGATGGTCACGCTGCTCGCCGCGCTGCAGAAGTATGGCCTCAGGCGTGGCATGGCCTCGCTGTGCATCGGCGGCGGCGAGGCGACGGCGGTCGCCATCGAGCGGCTTGGGTGAAGCGCAGGCCGCCCTGCCCTCATCATGTCATGGCTTGTTCGGGGCTCCACGCCGCAGTCAGGCGGGCGCCCTATGCCGGGTGCCCGCCGCCAGCCCGGTGGATGCGCCCGACACGCCGGGGCATGATGGTTGGAGCCCTGTGACCGACGCAGCAAACGACAACGACGATCCCGGAGGAACCGCCCATGATCCTCACCGAGACCCAGGCTGAGATCCGCGAGGCCGCGCGCGCCTTCGCGCAGGATCGCCTCTCCCCGGGCGCTGCCGCCCGCGACCGGGAGCACCGCTTCCCGCGCGAAGAACTCGCGGAAATGGGCGCGCTCGGCTTTCTCGGCATGCTGGTGCCGGAGCGCTATGGCGGCTCCGAGACTGACCTCGTCGCCTACGCCCTTGCACTGGAGGAGATTGCGGCGGCGGACGGGGCCTGCTCGACCATCGTGAGCGTGCATTGCTCCCTGGTTTGCACACCCATCATGAAGTTCGGCACCGAGGAGCAGCGGGAACGCTTCCTGCCGATGCTCGCCTCGGGCGCGTGGATCGGCGGCTTCGCCCTCACCGAGCCGCAGGCGGGCTCGGACGCAGCGAACATCAGGACTCGCGCGCGCCGCGACGGCGACCATTACGTCCTTTCCGGCGCCAAGCAGTTCATCACCTCGGGCAAGAACGCCAACCTGGTGATCGTGTTCGCGGTCACCAATCCGGATGCGGGCAAGGCGGGCATTTCCGCCTTCATCGTGCCTACCGACACGCCCGGCTACGAGGTCGTCCGCGTCGAGGAGAAGCTCGGTCAGCATTCCTCGGACACCTGCCAGCTCGCCTTCAACGACATGCGCATTCCGGCGGAGCTGCGCCTCGGTGCGGAGGGCGAGGGGCTGAAGATCGCCTTGTCCAACCTGGAGGGCGGCCGCATCGGCATCGCCGCCCAGTGCGTGGGCATGGCGCGCGCGGCGTTCGAGGCGTCCCAGGCCTATGCCCAGGAGCGCGTCACCTTCGGCAAGCCCATCATCCAGCATCAGGCGGTAGCCTTCCGCCTCGCCGATATGGCGACGCGCATCGAGGCGGCCCGGCAGATGGTGCTCCACGCCGCCGCCCTCCGGCAGGCCGGCCTGCCCTGTCTCACCGAGGCCGCCATGGCGAAGCTCTTCGCCTCCGAAGCTGCGGAGCTCGTGTGCTCCGCCGCCATTCAGGTCCATGGCGGCTACGGCTATCTGGCGGACTTTCAGGTTGAGCGCATCTATCGCGACGTGCGCGTCTGCCAGATCTATGAGGGCACCAGCGACGTGCAACGCATCATCATCGCGCGAGGGCTGAAATAGCGAACAGCTGCTGGCTCCGCTCAGGCCGATAGCTGGTCCGCTCTCACAATTCCGCTCCAAAGTTTCGAGGGCACACCACTTCGCAGCCTACGTCATGCGCCTGCAACCCCGGCCAGGAAGAGCAGCGCGATCCGTTTCAAGCGCGTCGAGTACATCACTGATCTGCGCCTTGTAGCGGGCGATCCAGGCCTTCCGTGCGGGAGGTGGCGGGCTGGCTGGAACGGGCTGACCCGCCGAGGAGCGAAGGGGTGCCCCGGCTTTAGCAGTGGTGAGAGCCATTGCCTGGCATCTGCGTGTGGGTGGTGGTTGGCGCGATCTATCGCCAGGCGTGTGGTGATGGGGGAACCCTGCGCTGCGCTTTCCTGGCTGGCTACCGGCCTGCGAAGCACCCTCCCCTCCCCCGGGAGGATACTTTGGTCGCCATTATGTCCGCGAAGCATTGGTTAGCGTGCATAAGGGGGCGCGCCGGCAGCAGTTTTGAGGTTGTACGGCTTGAGTGATGGTTTCATGGTGACTGCCATCAAGACGGAGCCTTGGCTGTCACTCACCACCATGGCGAGGTTGGCAAGATGGCGATCGACAACATGTTGTTCTTCAAGCAGGTAAGCCGGGGACCGCTGAGGGCGACGCGGGCGGCAACCCTGCCCGGGCTGATCCTGACCATCATGGCGCAGTGGCAGCTCGTGGCCGGGCTGACGGCCGGGGCGGTGAAAGATGGCTGAGCCCGCAGCCCGCCTGCCGTGCCGCCCGCTCGGGCGCACCGGCATCCCGGTCTCCTGCATCGGCTTCGGCACCGCGCCCCTGGGAGACCTCTACGCCCGAATGGACGAACGCACGGCGATCGACGCCGTGGCCACCGCCATCACCCTGGGCGTGACGCTGCTGGATACCTCCCCGCTCTATGGCCATGGGCTGTCGGAGCATCGCTGTGGCACCGCGCTGCGCATCGCCGGGCGGGACGAGGTGGTGCTGTCCACCAAGGTCGGGCGCTGGATGGAGCCGCGCCAGGGCCGCGGCGACGGCTCGAACTTTGTCGGTGGCCTGCCGCACCGGGCGATGGTGGACTACTCCTATGACGGCACGCTGCGCAGCGTCGAGCAGTCCTTGCTGCGCCTGGGCACCGACCGGATCGATGTGCTGCTGATCCACGACGTGGACGTCTGGACCCATGGCGACATGATGGAGCAGCGCTTCCGCGAGGCGATGGAGGGGGCCTATCCTGCCCTGCACCGCCTGCGGGCCGAAGGGGTGGTGAAGGCCATCGGCGTCGGCGTGAATGAAAGCGAGATGTGTGCGCGCTTCGCCCGAGCGGGCGATTTCGACACCATGCTGCTGGCCGGTCGCTACAGCCTGCTGGAACAGGCGGCGCTGGACGAGTTCCTGCTGCTGGCTCTGGAGAAGGGCATCGGCGTCATGCTGGGCGGCGTGTTCAATTCCGGCATTCTGGCGACCGGCGCCATTCCCGGCGCGAAGTACAACTACCGCGACGCGCCGCCCGAGATCCTGGACCGCGTGCGGCGGATGGAGGCGATCTGCGCCGCCCATGCGGTGCGCCTGCCCGATGCGGCATTGCAGTTCGGGCTGGCGCATCCGGCGGTCGCCTCCGTCGTGCTGGGCGGCGGAAGCCCGGACGAGGTGCGCCGCAACCTATCCGCCCTGGATCGCCCGGTGCCCGCGGCCTTCTGGGCGGAGATGCGCGCGGCTGGCCTGCTGCGCGCCGATGCGCCCGTGCCGGCATGAGCGCGGCCAGGCCTCCCCATATCGACGCGCACCAGCACTACTGGGCGCTGTCCCGTGGCGACTACGGTTGGCTGAAGCCTGAGATGGTGCCGATCCACCGGGATTTCGCGCCCGCGGACCTGGACCCGCTGCTGCGCGAGGCCGGCATCGCCGGCACCATCGCGGTCCAGGCCGCGCCGACGGAGGCGGAAACGCGCTACCTGCTGGATCTCGCCGCCAACTGCGACACCATCCTCGGCGTCGTCGGCTGGAGCGACCTGGAGGCGGCCGATGCGCCGGCCCGCATCCACGCCCTGGCGGCGGACCCGCTGCTGGTCGGGCTGCGGCCGATGGTGCATGACATCGCCGACGACGACTGGCTGCTCCGCCCCGCGCTGAGTCCGGCCGTGGCAGAAATGCAGGCGCAGGGGCTGGTCTTCGACGCGCTGGTGCGTCCGCAGCACCTGCCCCGGCTGATCCGCTTCGCGCAGGCCCATCCCGGCTTACCCGTGGTGATCGACCACCTCGCCAAGCCGGCCATCGCCGCGGGGCCGGACGGGCCGGGCTGGAGCGCCTGGGCCCGGGACATGGCCGCGCTGGCCGCGATGCCACAGGTCAGTTGCAAGCTCTCCGGCATGGCCACCGAGGCCGGGCCGGGCTGGGACGCGGAGCGGCTGCGCCCCTTCGCCAGCCTCGCTCTGGAGCTGTTCGGGCCGGACCGGCTGCTCTGGGGCAGCGACTGGCCCGTGCTGCGCCTGGCCGGCACCTACCCGCACTGGTGGCGGGCCACGGCGGAGCTGCTGGCATCGCAGCCGCAGACGGCGCAGGACGCCATCCTCGGCGGCAACGCGGCACGGATCTACCTGAGCAGGCGGGGACGCAGGCCGTGCTGAAGTCCATCCATTCCATTCTCTCGCCCGACCTGCTTGGGCGCCCAGGGCTGGCATCGTCCACGCGGTCTTTCCGTCGCGCCGAGGGATGCTCCCCTCGGTCCGCGCACTCCTCGATTTCCTGACGACCGAGTTCGCCGCGCTGTGCCGCACCGAGGCCGAGCTCATGGCGGCCGCGGCGTGAGGCGGAGAGGCCCGCTACGTACGGACAGACGGCAGTGGGGCCATCGTGCTGTCGTTCCACGATTGGGACGGGCTGCGGCTGGAGCCCGTCGGGCTGCCCGACCCTGGGCCGGCTGCCGGCTGGGATGGCGCGCCCATTTCCACCGGGCCTGCCATCCACCGCAGCCGCTCTGTCACGCTCTGGCCCGAGGATGGCCCAGGCTCCTCGGCGGACGTCTAGTGCAGACGCCGGTCATCGCACCGGATCGTGCGGCGAGCCAAGGCGGCCGCGAGCCACTGACCTGAGGATCATGCCGTATCAATCCCGGCGGCATCGTTCCCGCCGGGCCGGAGATCGACTTCGCGCCGCCGCATGGATGTGCCTCGATCACGGCGACCTAGCCGCCCCGCCCAGAGTCAATGTACGCCGGGGTGTTCGGCGGGCGCAGGTACAGCAGGGTCAGCCCGATGCAGATCGCCAGGCCCAGCCGGAATTCAATCCACGAGACGAGGACGGCGAGCATATAGAGCGCCACCGAACCGATGTACTGCACGGTCGGTCGGCGCAGGAAAGTTGGGTCGAGCCGGCGGCTGACGAGCCTGTGCCCCCGACTGGCATACAGCCATATCAGCAGACCGATGGCATAGAAGCTGGCGGCGGTCGTCTGATTGGCCGTGTCGGTCAGGTAGTCGCCCAGCACCGCTGTGGGAAAGGGCAGGAAGGAGATGCAGAAGAGGAACAGGAGGTTCAGCAGATTGAGGCCGTGATCAGCCTTCTCGAAGAGCTTGAAGAGATAGTGGTGGTTCGCCCGGTAGATGCCGATCATGACGAAGCTGAGCACCAGCGCGAAATAGGATGGTCAGAGGCCCAGCAGGGCGGTCAGCAGATGGACGGTCTCGGCGCCTGGCGGATGCGGGACCCTGACCTCCAGGTCAGCAGCGTGATTGCGATGGCAAAGACGCCGTCGCTGAACGCCTCGCCCCGCCCGGTATTCCGCTCCGTGCTGGTGCGCCGGGATTCGCTCATGGGAGCACCGTTCTCCGTTCGCGCCTTGCCTCAGGGCGGAGCGCCGGCCTGCAGCCAGCTCCGCACCAGCTCGGCATCCGCTGGGACGAGCTCGTGGCCGGCGGCGATGGTCTCGGTCGTAACCGAGGCCCCGGCACGCCGGAGCGCTTCAGCGAGTGCCGGCGCGTGCGGCCCATAGGGATCGGCGGCGCCGCTGACGGCGAGGGCCGCGGTGCCGGCGAGATCGGCCGGCGGCGGCACCTCCAGCACGGGCATCGGACGCAGCAGCGCCGCCCGGCGGATCAGACCTGGATGCAGCAGCATGGCTGCAGCGGCGAAATTGGCGCCGTTGGAATAGCCGAGGACGGTCGTCTGGGCCGGATCGAGCCCGTAGAAGGCCAGCGCCTCCGGCAGGGTCGCAGCGAAGGCTTCCGCCTCCCGAAGGAGGTCTGCCTGGTCGAACCGGGTCGGCCCGAGGCGCCGGAACCAGCGCAGCACCCCCTCCTCGGTGCTGCGGCCGCGGAAGCCCAGCAGCGCCGCCCGCGGGGCGATGCGGTGGGCGAAGGGCATCAGGTCGGTTTCGTTGCCGCCGGTGCCATGCAGCAGCACCATCACGCTGCTGTCCGGGGCCGAGGGCCGCTTCAGGCGGTGCACGAAGGGCAGGTCGGCGCGCATCTCCCGCTCCTCTCCGGGCATGGCCAGATCGGGCAGGACCAGCCCGATCTCCTCGGCCCGCTCTGCGGCGCTGGGCGGGACGAACAGCCCCTGACCGAGCTGCGCTTCCGGCTCGTCCACAGTCATGCCGGGGCCATCGGTCGCCAGCTCGCACAGCACGCCGCCGGGCTCGCGCACATAGATCGAGGTGAAGTAACGGCGATCCTTCAGCGGCATTGTCTCATGTCCCCCGCCGGTCAGCCGCTCGAAGGATCGGTGGACCGCGGCGAGGTCGGGCGCGCGAAAGGCGATGTGATCGATGGTGCCAGGGCCGGGCGCCCCGGGCCAGAAGCCGGTGGCGTCGCGGAGGTCGATGGCGTCCCCCGATGGCGAAAGGAGGCGCGTCAGCCCCGCCTCGCGGGCGGCCTCGCGGTAGCCGAAATGCCGCCTGAGGAAGGCCGCCGTCTCGGCCGGTCGGTCGGTGAGCAGGAGCGCGCCGCGTAGCCGCCGCACCGCGTGCTCGGCCGGGACGCCCTGGGCCGCCCAGGGCGCAGACGCGCCCGGCAGGTCGGCACCGACGAGCTTGACGGTCACGCCGTCGGGATCGGTGAGGCGCAGGACGGGCTCCCCGAACTCCCGGACTGGGCCGGTGAAGCGCGTGCCGGCCGTCATCATCCGGGTCAGCCAGAAGCCGATGCTGGCCGGCGGCACAGCGAAGGTGAGTTCCGCAGCCTGACCGAGGCCAGGCCGCCCCGGTGTGCCGTCCTCCCAGGCGAGGAAGGTTACCAGGGAACCCGGTGAGCCCAGAGCGTCACCGTAGAACAGGTGGAGCTGCGTCGCGTCCTCGAAACCGGCGGTGCGCTTGACCAGCCGTAGCCCAAGGACACCGACGTAGAAGTCGAGATTCGCCTGGGCACGGCGGGTGATGAGCGTGATGTGGTGGATGCCGCTCTGCGCGGAGTCCATGGCGGCCTCTCCTCGTCCGGGTCAGCCTGGGCGGGAACTGACGAAGGCGACGAAGCCCTCCAGGAACTTGCGGAGCTGCCCCTCGACCGCGGCGTCGGTGAGCACGCCCGCCGCGTCGAACACGCCCTGGGCACGCGATACCAGCAGCCTGCCGCCGAACCACGGCTCGGTTCCAAGCGTCCGCAGCACCGGCAGCCAAGTGCTCTGGGCGAGGACGGTGCCGAAGCCACCGGGCGAGGCGCCGATCACCGCGACCGGCCTGCCGCCGAACACCCGCGCGATATCGGCCGGCGGCCGTGAAAGCCAATCGACAGCGTTCTTGAACACCCCGGGGACGGAGTTGTTGTACTCCGGCGTAACGAGCAGCAGCCCGTCCGCCGCGGCAATCCTGTCCTTCAGCGCCGCCACTGGCGCGGGGATGCCTTCCGCTGCCTCCACATCGCCGTCGTAAAGCGGGATACCGTGGATCGTCGCGACCTCGAGCGCCGCGCCCTCGGGCATCAGCCGCGCAGCGGCGCGGAGTAGAGCGGTGTTGTAGGAGCCGCGGCGGAGGCTCCCGGACAGCCCGATCAGTTGCGTCATGTGTCGTCCTCTCTTGCGAATGCCCCCAGGGCCGGTCCGGCGCCCCGGCCGGCGGTGGCAGACCTCGCGCAGTGCCAGGGACGGTTGCCGCAGGTTGCTCGGGTCACCTCTCATAACCCGGGGCGGGCCGCAGCGTTCGCTTCCGGACGAACGCTTGCCATCTAGCCGGGAGAAGAGGTGCCGCGGCACCGCGCTCGGGGGGCACGCACCGGCGGTCGGCACCACAAGGGCTGCTACGGAGCAGGCCGTCGGAGGCAGGATTCGAAATCTTTTTAAGCCTCCAAAGTGGCCCCAACTCAGCCCACCACGTTGCGTTCCCCATTTAGACCCACTCGGTGACGGTGGCGACGAGCGTAAGTGCGGCGAGGTCGATGGAGTTGCCCTGCTTCGGTGGGCACCCCGCAGCCTGGGAGGGAGGTGTCCGGGATGCCGAGGTTCGAAGGGCCCGACCCGCTGGTTTCCTTCCTACCTGGCGAAGAGAGATTCCCATAAGGACAAATCCGCTGCCTCTCCGCCCCCCCGCTCCACCAAACCGTCAATGCAGGCGCAAAGCTCGCAACCGGAGTGCGTTCCCGATGACCGAGACCGAGCTCAGCGCCATGGCCAGGGCCGCGACGATCGGGCTGAGCAGGAGACCGAGGACCGGGTAGAGCACGCCCGCTGCAAGCGGAACTCCGGCCGCGTTGTAGATGAAGGCGAAGAACAGGTTCTGCCGGATGTTGCGCATGACCGCGCGCGACAGGTGCCGCGCCCGCGCGATGCCCGCGAGGTCGCCCTTCACCAAGGTCACCCCCGCGCTCTGCATGGCGACGTCCGTGCCGGTGCCCATGGCGATTCCCACGTCGGCTTCCGCCAGCGCCGGGGCATCGTTCACCCCGTCACCCGCCATGGCGACGACCTTCCTCTTCGCGCGGAGCTCCCGGACGATGCGGTGCTT
>DATMRU010000023.1:0-132895 GCA_035565935.1 Roseomonas sp. | reverse complement strand
GTGGCGATCTGCACCAGCGCGCCGACACCCTCCGGGTCGATCGAGACGAAGGGATCCTTCGGCAGGATGCCCTTTTCGACGTAGTAGGGCAGGAACTTGCCGGCATCGTCGCGCGAGAGGCCGAAAGTGGTCTGCGTCAGGTCGTTGGTGCCGAAGGAGAAGAAATCGGCCACGCCTGCGATGGCATCGGCGGTGAGCGCCGCGCGCGGCAGCTCGATCATGGTGCCGACGAAGTACTCCAAGGTCTGGCCGGCTTCGGCGAAGACCTCCTTTGCCATCTTGTCCACCTGGGCGCGGGTGATCTCCAGCTCGCGCTTCGTGGCGATGAGCGGGATCATGATCTCCGGCACCGGCGCCTTGCCGGTCTCCTTGGCCACCGCGATGGCGGCCTCGAAGATGGCGCGGGCCTGCATCTCGTAGATCTCGGGATAGGTCACGCCGAGGCGGCAGCCGCGATGGCCGAGCATCGGATTCGCCTCGGAAAGATCGAGCGCCCGGCGCTTCATGGCCGCGACATCGGCGCCCAGCCCCTCAGCCACCTCGGCGAGATCCTCATCCTTGTGGGGGAGGAACTCGTGCAGCGGCGGATCGAGCAGACGGATCGTCACCGGCAGCCCGGCCATGATGCGGAACAGCTCGATGAAGTCCTTGCGCTGGAAGGGCAGCAGCTTGGCCAGCGCCTCGCGCCGCGCGCCCTCGCTCTCGGACATGATCATCTGCCGCACCGCGCCGATGCGCTCGGGATCGAAGAACATGTGCTCGGTGCGGCAGAGGCCGATGCCCTCGGCTCCGAACTTCTTCGCCGTGTCAGCGTCGAGCGGGGTCTCGGCATTGGCGCGCACCTTCAGGCGGCGCACCTTGTCGGCCCAGCCCATCAGCGTCGCGAAGTCGCCGGAGAGCTGCGGCTCCACCATCGGCACGGTACCGAGGAAGATCTCGCCCGTGGCGCCGTCCAGGGTGATGGTCTCGCCCGCCTGCACGACCTTACCGCCGGCCGAGAGCTGCTGGCTGTGATAGTCCACCACCACGCCGCCGGCGCCCGCCACGCAAGGCCGGCCCATGCCGCGCGCCACCACCGCCGCGTGGCTGGTCATGCCGCCGCGCGTGGTCAGGATGCCCTTGGCGGCATGCATGCCGTGGATGTCCTCGGGCGAGGTCTCGACGCGCACCAGGATGACGCTCTCGCCCTTGGCGGCGCGCGCCTCCGCCTCGTCGGCGGAGAAGACCACCACGCCGCAGGCGGCGCCCGGCGAGGCCGGCAGGCCCTTGGAGAGCAGGGTGCGCGCACCCTTCGGGTCGAGCGTCGGGTGCAGCAGCTGGTCGAGCGAGGAGGGCGCAACGCGCTTCACCGCCTCGGCCTCGTCGATCAGCCCCTCGCGCGCCATGTCCACGGCGATCTTGAGGCTGGCGGCGGCGGTGCGCTTCCCGTTGCGCGTCTGCAGCATGTACAGCTTGTTCTGCTGCACGGTGAACTCGATGTCCTGCATGTCCGTGTAGTGCTTCTCGAGCGTCTCACGGACCTGCATCAGCTCGGCGAAGGCGCCGGGCATCGCCTCCTCCATGCTGCGCTCGCCGGGCTTGGCGCGGTCCTTGCGGATCGGCTGCGGCGTGCGGATGCCGGCCACCACGTCCTCGCCCTGGGCGTTGATCAGGTATTCGCCGTAGAAGACGTTCTCGCCGGTGGAGGGGTCGCGGGTGAAGCAGACACCGGTGGCGCAGTCATCCCCCATATTGCCGAAGACCATGGCCTGCACGTTCACTGCCGTGCCCCATTCGGCCGGGATGTCGTGCAGGCGGCGATAGGTGATGGCGCGCTGGTTCATCCAGGAGCCGAAGACCGCGCCGATAGCGCCCCAGAGCTGCGCCTCGGGCTCCTGCGGGAAGGGGGTGCCCAGCACCTCCTCCACCATGCGCTTGTACGCGCCGACGACCTGCGTCCAGTCCCCGGCGGTGAGCTGCGTGTCCTCGGAGACGCCCTTGTCCAGCTTGGCGTCCTCGATGATTTCCTCGAAGCGGTGGTGATCGACGCCGAGCACCACCGAGCCGTACATCTGGATGAAGCGGCGATAGCTGTCCCAGGCGAAGCGCGGGTCGCCGGAGGCGGCGGCCAGCCCTTCCACCGTGCGATCGTTCAGGCCCAGGTTCAGCACCGTGTCCATCATGCCGGGCATGGAGACACGGGCACCGGAGCGGACGGAGACGAGCAGCGGCTTGCTCTCGTCGCCGAACTTCAGCCCGACCGCCTCCTCGATCCGGGCGAGCGCCTCGGCCACCTGGGCCTTCAGCTCGGCTGGGTACTGCTTGTCGTGCTGGTAGTAGTAGGTGCAGACCTCGGTGGTGATGGTGAAACCCGGCGGGACGGGCAGCCCGATCGAGGCCATCTCGGCCAGGTTGGCACCCTTGCCACCCAGCAGGTTGCGCATTTCGGCCTTGCCGTCATTGCGGCCGGCGCCGAAGCCATACACCCACTTCTGCATCCCGGGTCCCCTTCAGCCTTCGATCTTTGAGAAATCGGCCACCTGGTCGATGGCGGCCCGCAGGCGCGCCAGCAGGCCGAGGCGGTTGCGCCGCAGCCGCGGATCCGCGTCGTTGACCACGACCTTATCGAAGAACGCATCCACCGGCGCACGCAAATCCGCCAGCGCCGACATCGCCGCCGTGTCCTCCTCCGCCCGCAGCGCCGCCAGCGCCCGCGGCAGCGTCGCGTTCAGCGCGGCGGAGAGCGCCCTCTCCTCCTCCGCGACGAACAGGTCGGCATCGGTCTCCGCGCGGTGCGGCCCGTCCTTCCGGTCCTCGATGCGCAGGATATTGGCGGCGCGACGATAGGCGGTCAGCAGGTTGGCGCCGTCCTCCCCTTCCAGGAAGGCGCGCAGCGCGGCGGCACGGGCCAGCAGGCGGACGAGATCGTCCTCGCCGCCGGCCCCCAGCGTCGCGGCCAGCACGTCATGCCGCTCGCCTTCGGCGCGCAGCTGCACGCGCAGCCGCTCGGCCAGGAAGTCGAGCAGCCCGGCGGCGAAGGCGGCGACCACCGGCGGGTGGTCGGAGCCCGCGGGCGGCTCGAAGCCAGCCTTCATCTTCTCCTGCGCCACCGCCATGCCGAATTCCGGCTGGGCGGTGGTGCCGAGCGCCTGCGGATAGCCGAAGAAGGCTTCCGCCAGCACATCCAGCAGCCCCAGCCGCAACCCGTTCTCGCGCAGGATGCGGATGATGCCGAGCGCCGCGCGGCGCAGCGCATAGGGGTCGCCCGAGCCGGTCGGCCGCTCATCCACCGCGAAGAAGCCGACCAGCTGGTCCAGCTTGTCGGTCAGCGCCACGGCCATGGCGATCGGCTCGCTGGGCACCGAGTCGCCCGGGCCGAGCGGGCGGTAATGCGCGGCGATGGCCTCGGCCACGCGCGGGTCCTCGCCATCCTTCAGCGCGTAATAGCGGCCGATGATGCCCTGCAGTTCCGGGAACTCGCCAACCAGCCCGCTGGCCAGGTCGGCCTTGGCCAGGCGCGCGGCGCGGGCGGCCAGGGCCGGCTCGGCGCCGAGCTTCGGCGCCAGCCAGGCGGTCAGGCGCTCCAGCCGCGAGACGCGCTGCCCCTGGGTGCCGAGCTTCGCGTGGAAGACCACGCCTTCCAGCTTCGGCAGGAAATCCTCCAGCCGTTGCTTGCGGTCGAGATCCCAGAAGAAGCGGGCATCGGAAAGGCGGGCGCGCAGCACCCGCTCGTTGCCGGCCGCCACCGCCTTGCCGCCGTCGCGCGGGGCGATGTTGGAGACCAGCGCGAAATAGGGCGCCGCCGCGCCATCCGGGCGGCGCAGCGCGAAGTAGCGCTGGTTCACCCGCATGGTGGTGCGCATCAGCTCAGGCGGCAGGTCCATGAAGCTGTCGTCGATGCGGCCCAGCAGCGGCACCGGCCATTCCACCAGCCCCGCCACCTCGGCCACGAGGCCCTCGTCCGGCACCACCTCGATCCCCTCCGCCGCGGCCATCGCCGCGATACCGTCACGCACGAGCTTGGTGCGCTCAACGGGGTCGATAATGACCTTCCGGGCGGCGAGTTGCGTCGCATAGTCGGAGAAATTTCTCACCGCGAAGGCGCCGGGCGCCAGGATGCGGTGGCCCTCGGTCAGGTCGCCGGCCACCAGCGCATGGCCGTCATCCTCGCCTTGCGCCAGGCCGAAGGATACCACCTCCCCGTCGAAGAGGCAGAGGATGCGCTTCAGCGGCCGCACCCAGGTGAGGCTGCTGGTACCGCCCCAGCGCATCGACTTCGGCCAGGGGAAGCGACGCAGCAGGCCGGGGATGATCTCGGCCAGCACCTCCGGCGTCCGCCGCCCCGGCCGGCGGATGACCGCATAGAGATAGACACCCTTTCCGGTGTCGCGCTCCTCCAGCTGCCCGCGCGTCAGGCCGGTGGCGCGCAGGAAGCCCTCCAGCGCCGGGCCGGTCGCATCCGCCCGCGGGCCGCGCCGCTCCTCCTCCACCGCCGCGGTGCCGGCGGGCAGCTCGGCCACCAGCGCCAGCCGGCGCGGGCCGTAGAGCGTGCGCAGCTCCTCGGTGGGCAGGCCAGCGCCCTTCAGCGCCTCGCCCATCAGCCGCGCCAGGTCCTCGGCCGCGCGCGCCTGCATGCGGGCGGGGATTTCCTCGGAGAAGAGTTCGAGCAGGAGTTCGGGCATCACGGGGCCTTGCGGGAGAAGGGGCCGGGGCGGCGCATCGGGCGCGGTGGTCGGGGCGGGTGCGGGTTGGCCGTCAGAGGCCCGCCAGCCAGGCTTCGCAGCAACGCTTCGCCAGGGTGCGGACGCGGCCGATATAGGCGGCACGCTCGGTCACGCTGATGGCACCCCGGGCATCCAGCAGGTTGAAGGCATGGCTGGCCTTGATGCACTGGTCATAGGCCGGCAGGGCCAGCGCCTTGTCCACCAGCGAGGCGCATTCCGCCTCGGCGTCCTTGAAGTGCTGAAACAGCAGGGCGGTGTCCGCGTGCTCAAAGTTGAAGGCGCTGTACTCCTTCTCGGCCCGGAGGAACACGTCGCCATAGCGGACGCCCTGGCCGTTGAAGTCGAGGTCATAGACGTTCTCGACCCCCTGGATGTACATGGCCAGCCGCTCCAGCCCATAGGTCAGCTCGGAACTGGGCTTCTCCACCGGAATGCCGCCGACCTGCTGGAAGTAGGTGAACTGCGTCACCTCCATCCCGTCGCACCAGACCTCCCAGCCGAGCCCCCAGGCGCCGATGGTCGGGCTCTCCCAGTCATCCTCGACGAAGCGGATGTCATGCAGCGTCGGGTCGATGCCGAGCGCCCGGTAGCTCTCGATCAGCAGGGCCTGCGGATCGGCCGGGCTGGGCTTCAGGATCACCTGATACTGGTAATAATGCTGCAGCCGGTTCGGGTTCTCGCCGTAGCGCCCGTCCGAGGGCCGGCGGGAGGGCTGCACATAGGCCGCCCGCCAGGGCTGCGGGCCAAGCGCGCGCAGCGTGGTCGCCGGATGGAAGGTGCCGGCGCCCATCTCCATGTCATAGGGCTGCAGGATCACGCAGCCCTGCGCCGCCCAGAACCTGTGCAGAGTCAGGATGATGTCCTGGAAGCTGAGGGGTTTGCCAGAGGAAGGGGCGTTCATCTGCGGCGTTCCGGTCATCATGTCTCGGGCTTGCGGCCCTGTTGGGCGCCGCACCATAAGACCCGCCCCACACCCCGGCAAGGAAAGGCACACCGCCCATGGCCGCCACGGAGACGCTGATCCGCTCCTATTACGACGCGTTCAACGCTGGCGACGTGGAGGCCATGCTCGCCCTGCTGACGGAAGATGTGGCCCATGACATCAACCAGGGCGCGCGCGAGACCGGCATCCCCGCCTTTCGCGCCTTCATGGCCCGGATGAACGCGCATTACCGCGAGGAGCTGCGCGACATCGTGGTGCTGACCGAGCCCTCCGGCCGCCGCGCCGCGGCGGAGTTCACCGTGCATGGCATCTATCTCTCCACCGACGAGGGCCTGCCCGAGGCCCGGGGCCAGACTTATATCCTGCCCGCCGGCGCCTTCTTCGAGGTGCGGGACGGCCGCATCGCCCGCGTCTCCAACACCTACAACCTGGCCGACTGGATCGCGCAGGTCGGCGGCTGAGCCGGCGCCCCCCATGCGCTACCGGCTGGTGATCTTCGACTTCGACGGCACGCTGGCCGACAGCTTTCCCTGGTTCCAGGTGGCGCTGAATGACGCGGCGCGCCGCTTCGGCTTCCGCGTCGTCGGCGCCGCCGAGGGCGAGGCGCTGCGCAGCCTCGGCGCGCGCGAGATCATGCGCCGCCTGGAAGTGCCCGGCTGGAAGCTGCCCTGGATCATCCGCCACCTGCGGCGGGAGAAGCAGGCCGTGGCAGGCCGCCTGCCCCTCTTTCCCGAAGTGCCGGAACTGCTCGACAGGCTGTCCGGCGCCGGGGTCCGGCTGGCCATCGTCAGCTCCGACTCGGAAGCCTCGATCCGCGCCACCCTCGGCCCGCGCCTGGCCGGGCTGGTCGGCTGCTACGACGCCAGCGCCTCGCTCTTCGGCAAGCCCCGCAAGCTGCGGGCCGTCCTGCGGCGCAGCGGCATCCCCGCCCGCGAGGCCATCTATATTGGCGACGAGCAGCGCGACGCCGAGGCCGCCCGCGCGGTGGGGATGGATTTCGGCGCCGTTGCCTGGGGCTACGCCACCCGCGCGGCGCTGGCCGGCACCCACCCCGCCCTGATCTTCGACAGCCCGCAGGAGATCATCGCCTGCTTCGTTGCGGTAACGCCCGCCACGGTGCCATAGGCGGAACCTTCCGGGGGAAGCACAGCTTCCCCCGACCCCCCTTCAGTCTCTGTCGGTCCTCGGGCGTCCCGTTGGGCGCCCTCCGTGGCCATTGCGGCCGCGCGCAGTACGGCCCCGCCCGGTCCCTCGCCTCAGACCCACTCGCCCTTGCGCATCAGCGGCGTCGCGCTGCCGTCGAAGCCAATGCCGTCCAGGTCCACCTCGGACGAGCCGATCATCCAGTCCACATGGATCAGGCTGGAATTGCCGCCGCGCTCGGCGAACTGCGCATCGGTCATGCTTTCCGCATCCACGAAGCACTTCTTGTAGGCCTGGCCCAGCGCGATATGGCTAGCCGCGTTCTCGTCGAACAGCGTGTTGAAGAACAGCAGCCCGCTCTGCGAGATCGGCGAGGAATGCGGCACCAGCGCCACCTCGCCCAGCCGCCGCGCGCCTTCGTCGGTCGAGATCAGCTTCTGCAGCACCTCTTCCCCCGTGCTGGCATGCGCCTCGACGATCTTCCCCTCGGCGAAGCGCACGCGGATGTCGCGGATCAGCGTGCCCCCATGCGCCAGCGGCTTGGTGGCGGCCACCGTGCCCTCGGTCATCGCCGCGTGCGGCGTGGTGAAGACCTCCTCGGTCGGGATGTTCGGGTTGCCGGTGATGCCGTTGCGCGCCTTCGAGCTGCCGCCCATCCAGGTATGATTGTCGGCCAGCCCTACCGTCAGGTCGGTGCCCGGCCCCTGGAAGCGCAGCGCGCGGAAGCGCCGCTCGGTCAGCATCTTGCGCCGCTCCATCAGCGCGGCGTTGTGCGCGGCCCAGGCAGCCTTCGGGTCCGGCTGATCGACGCGCGTGCTGGCATAGAGCGCCTCCCACAGCTTCGCCACGGCCGCCTCCTCCGGCAGTTCCGGGAAGACAGCGCGCGCCCAGGCGGCCGAGGCGAAGGGCACCAGCGTCCAGTTGATGGCCGAGGCGGTGATCAGCTCCAGCGCCGGGCGATAGGCCGCCGAGCGGGCGCGGTTGGCGCGGGCGATCTTCTCCGGGTCCTGCCCGGCGAGCAGGTTCGGGTCCTCCCCCACCACCGCGAGCCGCGCCGCGCCGCCACGGAAGGCCTCGGCCATGCCCTCGAAGAGCCAGCGCGGCGCCACGTCGAAGCTGGCCTCATCCGCCAGGCGGTAGCGCGCCAGCGCCGACTGGTCATCGGAGAACAGCGTCGTCACCAGCGAGGCGCCGGCCTTGTAGGCCTGCTCGGTGATGCGCCGGACCAGCGGCAGCGCCTCGATCGAGGCGGTCATCACCAGTTCCTGCCCCGGGTAGAGCCCGCCGAGCCCGACCTGCACGGCGATCTCGGCCAGCCGGTCGAGGCGCGGGTCGGTGGTGGTGTCGGTCTGCGGCGAATGCTGGTCCATGGATGGCCTCCTGTGGTCGGCTTCCCAGGTCTAGCGCATCGTCGCGCCGCCCCCAACCGGCGGCCGGCTGTGTTCAGACGCCACCGCTGCGCACCCTCGCGGCGAAGAGGTGGTGGTCCTCCGTCACCGCCTGCGCCGCCCGCATCGCCGCATCGTGCAGCCATCCGGCAGGCCGCTTCGCCAAGTCGGCGCGGATCGCCTTGGCGGCATTTCCGGTGCCGAGATGGATCGCCGCCAGCTCGCGCCCCATGGCGTCCAGCATCGGCGCATCCAGCAGCACCTTGCGCCCCAGTGTCTCCTCCGGCCCACCCTCCCAGTCCGACGAGACCTGCCGGTCGGTCTCGATCTTGCGGTTGTTGGGCGAAAGGCGCCGCACCGCCACCCCGTCGGTGACGCGGTACCAGGGGTCCGGTGCGCGGTAGCGGGCGGTGGCGATCTCCAGGCAGCGCACGGCACGCCCCTGATGGCCGTGCAGCCGCGTCCAGGCCGAGGGCAGCACCGGCTTGGCCTCGCGGATTACCCAGTCGCCGCGCCACTTCGCCTGCGCCACCCAGCGCGGCCGCCCGAGGCTGCCGAGCCCGGCGCTGCGGTACCAGAAGCGCGGCTCCTCCGCATGGGCCGGCAGGGCGGCACGCAGTGCCGCCTCGTAGCGCGTGAAGAGGAAGGGCCGCTCGCCCGGCTTGCGCACCTCGAAGCGCTTGCGCTTCTTCTTCAGCTTGGCCCAGAAGGCGTCGCGATGCGCGTCGGGCACCATGACGGCGTGGCGCAGCCAGGCGCGCTCGCGATCCAGCAGGGCCGGCGCCGGCTCCTCCAGCCCTCGCGCATAACCGTCCAGCAGCCCCTCTGCGATCGGCCCGATCTCGCGGTGATCCTCCTCCTCCGGGCTGGCCAGCAGCCCGCTGGTGGTCAGGCGCAGCAGGTCCAGCGTGTAGGGCATCTCGGCCGCTTCGTCGTAGTCGTTGACACCCCAGACCAGCCGCCCCTCAGCGTCGCGCCAGGTGCCGAAATTCTCCAGGTGGATGTCGCCCACCGCCAGCAAGACGGGCGCATCGGCCAGCTCGGGGTGCAGGTCGAGCACCGTCTCCGCCCAACGGAAATAGGTGGCGCGGAGGAAGCTGAAGGGGTCCTCGGCCATTTCCGCATGCTTCTCGGCCAGCGCTTCTTCGACTAGCTCATGCCCCAACTCGGCACGCAGGAAGGCTTCGTAGGCGGCGTTCGAGGCCAGGATGTCCATCCGCTTGCTCCCTGGGCTGCCGGGATTCCGCGCGGGAGGAAAAGCCCGGGCGGCGCGAAAGTTCCGGCCCAGCTCTCCCCTGGCGCGCCGGGAGGGACGCCGCCCCTCCCGACCTCCCCGCTGGGGAACTGAATTCCCCCAACCCCCACATTCCCGGCGAAACAGATGGCGGGGTTCCAGGGGTAGCGCCCTGGCCCCGGTTAGAGCCCGAGCTGCCCCCAGGCCGCCCGCTCCTCCACCATTACGGCCGCCCCGCGCAGCAGGCGCAGCGGCAGCGGCGGCCGCTTGGCGCCAAAGGGCACGATCCGTGCCTTTTCCCCGAAGCGCCGGCGGATCTCGCCGCGCGCATCGCCCAGCCGGTCCACCAGCCCGAGCGGCAGGGCCTCCCGCCCGGTCCAGAAGCGGCCGTTGAACAGATCGGCCTGCGGCCCCTTCAGCCGCTCGCCCCGCCGCGCCCGCACCCAGGCCTTGAACTCGGTGTGCAGGGCGCCGAGCAACTGCTCCAGCCGCTCGCGCTCCCAGGGCTGCACCGGGCGGAAGGGGTCGAGGAAGGATTTCTGGTCGCCGGCCGTGACGAGCCGCCGCTCGATGCCGAGCTTCGCCGCCAGTTCCTCCACCCCGAAGCTGGCGGAGATGACGCCGATGGAGCCGACGATGCTGGAGGGATCGGCGACGATCTCGTCCGCCGCGCAGGCCAGCCAATAGCCGCCCGAGGCGGCGGCGTCCTCCACGCAGGCGATCACCGGCAGCTTGTGCTTCTCGGCGAGCTGGCGGATGCGCTGCGCGATCAGGCTGGACTGCACCGGCGAGCCGCCGGGCGAGTTGATGGCCAGCACCACGGCCGCCGCGCGCTTCAGCGTGAAGGCCCGCTCCAGCACCGGCCCGATGGTCTCGATGTTCAGCGGCCCGCCCGGCCCGATGCCGCCGCGGGCGGCGATGAGGCCGGAAAGGCGGAGCAGCGCCACGCGGGGGTGGCGGCTCAGGAAGGGGATCTGCATGGGAAGAAGATGACCACCTTTCGCGCCCGGGCAAGAAGTGCGACGAACGCCAGGCGTCGCAGCTTTCCAAGGAGAATGCCCCGATGAAGACCCGAGCCGCCATTGCCTGGGAAGCCGGCAAGCCGCTCTCGATCGAGGAGGTCGATCTGGAGGGCCCGCGCGAGGGCGAGGTGCTGGTGGAGGTGAAGGCCACCGGCCTCTGCCACACCGATAAGTACACCCTCTCCGGCGCCGACCCGGAGGGCATCTTCCCCTCGATCCTCGGCCATGAGGGCGCGGGCATCGTCGTCGATGTCGGGCCGGGGGTGAAGTCGCTGAGAAAGGGCGACCACGTCATCCCGCTCTACACGCCGGAATGCCGGGAATGCGAGTACTGCCTCAGCCGCAAGACCAACCTGTGCCAGAAGATCCGGGTGACCCAAGGTCGCGGCCAGATGCCGGACGGCACCAGCCGCTTCTCCTGCCAGGGCAAGCCCATCCACCACTACATGGGCACCTCGACCTTCTCGAACTACACGGTCCTGCCCGAGATCGCCGTGGCGAAGATCCGTGAGGACGCGCCATTCGACAAGGTCTGCTACATCGGCTGCGGCGTCACGACAGGCATCGGCGCGGTGATCTTCACGGCCAAGGTGGAGGCCGGCACCAATGTCGTCGTCTTCGGCCTCGGCGGCATCGGGCTGAACGTCATTCAGGGCGCGAAGATGGTCGGCGCCAACATGATCGTCGGCGTGGACATCAACCCGGCGCGCGAGGCGATGGCCCGCAAGTTCGGCATGACCCACTTCGTCAACCCGAAGGAGATCAAGGGCGACCTGGTGGCCCATCTCGTCGAGCTGACCAATGGCGGCGCCGACTACAGCTTCGAATGCGTCGGCAACACCACGCTGATGCGCCAGGCGCTGGAGTGCTGCCACAAGGGCTGGGGCGTCTCCACCATCATCGGCGTGGCCGAGGCGGGCAAGGAGATCAGCACCCGCCCCTTCCAGCTCGTGACCGGCCGGCGCTGGATCGGCTCGGCCTTCGGCGGCGCCCGCGGCCGCACTGACGTGCCGAAGATCGTCGACTGGTACATGGACGGGAAGATCAACATCGACGACCTGATCACCCACACCATGCCGCTCGAGAAGATCAACGAGGGCTTCGACCTGATGACGCGCGGCGAGAGCATTCGCGGCGTGGTGATCTACTGAGGCGGCCAGCCGCACCGGAACCTTGCCCTCCCCCACCGCGTTCGGGGGAGGACAGGTTCACCGCAAGGAGCTCGCCGCGCATGACGCCCCGCCTCGCCGCCTCCACCCTGGTTCTCGCCCTCCTCGCCACCAGCTGCGCGCTGGCCCGTTCGCCCTCGGCGGATGAGCGGGTCCGCGTCGAATCGGCGCTGCGGGGGCAGGGCTTTGTCGGCTGGGGCAAGATCGAGATGGATGACGGCCTCTGGGAGGTGGACAATGCCAGCCGCGGCAATAACGACGCACGCGACATCCGCCTGACCCCGGACGACCTGACCGTCATCGACGCCAGCGAAGGCGACCGCCACGCCACCGGCCAGGAGCAGGCGGCGATCGACCAGGCCCTGCGCGGACAGGGCTTCACCGGCTTCAACACCGTCAGCCTCGACGATGGCGTATGGGAAGTGGACGATGCCCGTGGCGCGGATGGCACGCTCTACGACCTGAAGCTGGAGCGCCACAGCCTCCGCATCCTCCACCGCGATCGTGACAACTGAGGAAATGCCCCGCCATGGCGATTGACGGCCTCGACGATGACACCATCCGCAAGGTGCTGCTGAACACGCGGCGCATCGCCGTGGTCGGCGCCTCGGCCAACCCGATGCGCCCCTCGAATGGCGTCACCGCTTTCCTGGTCGGGCGCGGCTTCGACGTCACGCCGGTGAACCCGGGCCTCACGGGCCAGCGCCTGCACGGCAGCACCGTCGCCGCCAGCCTGGAGGAGGCTGGCCCGCTAGAGATGGTGGACATCTTCCGCCGCAGCGAGGAAGCGGGAAAGGTGGTGGACGAGGCCATCCGGCTCGGCGCGAGGACCGTCTGGATGCAGCTTGGCGTCATTGACACCGCCGCCGCCGAGCGCGCCCGCGCCGCCGGGCTGGTGGCGGTGATGGACCGCTGCCCGGTGATCGAGTGGCGCCGGCTGGGGCTTTCGGATGGCGCCTGATCACCGGGCTATGGACCCGCCAAACATGGACGTTATGTAATTTTTCTCTTGAAAGCACCGCGGCGGCAGTCCAAGTGCTTGGCCGCGCCCGGTCCGGGCGCGGACGGACGACACCCTGTTCGAGAAAGGCCCCACCGGGGATCGGACATGACCGAAGAAGAACGCCGCATCATCACCGCCTTCGTGGAGCGCATGGCGGGGGTTTCTGCCCCGCAGCCATCGGCCTCCCCCTGGGGCGGCGGCAGCGTGCCGGCCACCCAGTCCCGCCCGCCCCTGCCGCCGGTGGATCCGGAGGCGGACCGGCTGATCGCCGAACTCTTCGCGCGCTACCCCGAGGCGCGCTATCGCCTGACGCAGACTGCCTTCGTGCAGGAGCACGCCCTGGTGCAGGCGCAGAACCGCATCCAGGAGCTGGAATGGCAGCTGGAGAACACCCAGCGCCAGGCGCAGGCAGCACAGCAGCAGAGCCGCGGGGGCCTGTTCGGCGGCATGTTCGGCGGCGGCAACAACCGCCCGGTACCGATGACGCCCCGCCCGCAGCCGATGATGCCGCCCTATGGCATGAACCCCGGCATGATGCAGGCCGGGCGTGGCTCCGGCTTCCTTGGCTCGGCGCTCACCACCGCGGCCGGCGTGGCCGGTGGCATGGTGCTCGGCAACATGCTGATGGACATGTTCTCCGGCGGTGCTGCCGAGGCGGCGACGGCCGCCGCTGGCGACATGGCCGGCAGCTTCGGCCAGGAGGCCGTGCAGGCCGCCAGCCCCTGGACCGATCCGGGCGCGCAGCAGGATGCCGTGCCGGAGCAGGGCCAGTTCGGCAATGACGCCGTGCCTGATGATTCCGGCTTCCAGGACGATTCGGGCTTCGACGACAGCGGCTTCGACGACGAGGTCTGAGCCTGACGGGAGGGGCGGCCCGCCCCTCTTTGCCGGGTACACCGCCCCGGCCTCCTTCCCGGTGGAAGCAGCCGCCGGTGCAACCCGGCCCTGCCGCCACGACGTTTGACAGGCGCGCCGGGGCCGGCGCAGCGTTCCGCTTTGCTTCGCAGGAGGAACGTCCCATGGCGCCTGTCGGCCTCGCCGCTGATCCCCCGCCCAGCCGCGACTGGCGCATCATTGGCCTGATCGGCACCGGTCACTTCCTGTCGCATTTCTACATGCTGTGCCTGGCGCCGCTCTTCCCGATCTGGCGCGACGATTTCGGCGTCTCCTATGCCGCGCTCGGCCTGTCTGTCGCGCTGATGAGCGCGGTCACGGCGCTGCTGCAGACGCCGGTCGGCTTCCTGGTGGACCGGCACGGCGCCCGCCCTTACCTGATCGGCGGCACACTGCTGATGGCGCTCTCCATCTCGGCCATGGCCTTCGCGCCGAACTACTGGGTCATCCTGGGACTGGCGATCCTGTCCGGCATCGGCAACAGCGTCATCCATCCCGCCGACTACGCCATCCTCGCCGGCAGCATCAACAAGTCGCGCATGGGGCGGGCCTTCGCCATGCACACCCTCACCGGCAATCTGGGCTTCGCCCTGGCCCCACCGGTGATCGCCGTGCTGGCGGTGGCCATCGGTTGGCGCGAATCGCTGCTTCTGCTCGGCCTGCTCGGCGTGCCCGTGGTGGGCGCGATCGTGTTGCAGAGCCGCATCCTGAATGACCAGGCCAAGCCCAAGGGCAAGGAGGAGGGCATTGGTGCGGCGGTGCTGTTCTCCCGCACCATGCTGCTGTTCTTCGCCTTCTTTCTGCTCTCCTCCATGGCCGGCTCGGGCATCCAGGCCTTCCTGATCACCGTGCTGGACCAGATGTGGGGCATCCCGGTCGCGGTCGGCTCGATGGCGCTGACGGGCTACATGCTCGGCAATACCAGCGGCGTGCTGGTCGGCGGCTGGTTCGCCGACCGCTCCACCCGGCACGCCACCTTCGTGATCGGCCTGACGCTGGTCTCCATCACGCTGCTGCTGATGCTCGGCATCATCCCCGTGCCGGGCTATGCCGCCGTCGCCCTGGCGCTCGGCGCCGGTTTCGCGCTCGGCGCCAGCCGCACCCCGCGCGACGTGATGGTGAAGGATGCCGCCCCGCCCGGGCAGATCGGCAAGGTCTTCGGCTTCATCTCCTCCGGCCTGCCGCTGGGCGGCGCGCTGACGCCGGTGCCCTTCGGGATGCTGCTCGATGCCGGCTACCCGCATCTCGTGCTGCCACTGGTGGCCGGGCTGCTGGCGCTTTCGCTGCTCTGCATGGGCAGCGCGCGTGGCACGGCGCTCGCGGAGAAGACGGCCCGCCCCCTGCCCGCCGAATAGCTTGCCCTCATCCTTCGCCTTGCTGCTGGAGGCGCTGAACTGGATCGGTTCAGCCGCCTTCGCCGCCTCCGGTGCGCTGACCGCCTCGCGCAAGCAGCTCGACCCTGTGGGCTTCGTGCTGATCGCCGCCACCACCGCCTTCGGCGGCGGCACGGTGCGGGACGTGTTGCTGGGTCGCCCCGTCCTGTGGCTCGACACGCCTGGCCTCGCGCTGATGGTGGCCGTGGTGGCGCTGGCCCTCTTCTTCGCCGCGCACCGGCTGGAGCGGCGTTTCGTGCCGCTGATCTGGGCCGATGCGGTGGGCATGGCGCTCTTCAGCGTACTGGGCGCGGAGGCGGCGCTGAACGACGGCGCCAGCCCCTGGGCCGCCATCCTGCTCGGCATGATCACCGCCACCTTCGGTGGCGCCCTGCGGGATGTGGTCTGCGGCGAATTGCCGCTGATCCTGCGGAAGGAGATCTATGCCACGGCAGCCGCCCTGGGCGCGGCGGGCTTCGTGGCCCTGTCGCTGCTGGGGGCGGACCGCGGCATCGCCGTCTGCGCGGGCATGGCGGCCGCCTTCCTGGTGCGGGCGGCGGCCATCCTGCGCGGCTGGTCCCTGCCGACCTACAAGGCGCGGCCGGGGCGGGAATACCCGGACGCCCGGTAAGCGAGGCACGCGCCCCGGTCCAGGGGGCGGCTGCCACTCCGCCGTTTCGATTGCCGGGCCGGAGCAACCCGTTCTACATCCGCACTGGATCACCTGCCGGCGCCGCGCGGATGCCGGCCGGCAGGAGCTGCATTGCCTGTAGCGGAGGCCCGATTCCCATGGAGACGATCATCCGCCCCATGACGGCGCAGGACCTTGATGCGGCGGACCGCGTGATGCGCCTCGCCTTCAGCACCGAGTTCGGCCTGCCGGACCCGACGCAATTCCTCGGCGACGCCGATTTTCTCCGCCCGCGCTGGCAAACGAACCCGGCTGGCTGTCTCGTCGCCGAGGCGGGGGGCGAGATCCTCGGCAGCGTCATCGTCGCGAACTGGGGCAGCGTAGCGGTGCTCGGCCCTCTCAGCGTGCGCCCAGATCGCTGGAACGGTGGCCTGGCCCGCCAGCTCCTCCCCCCTGCCCTGGCGGCGGCCGAGGCGCAGGGGGCACGCCTCACCGCGCTCTACACCCAACCCGCCAGCCCGCGGCACCTGCGCCTCTATGAAGGCGCCGGCTTCCTGTCGCGGCACCTCATCGCGGTGATGGCCAAGCCAGTGGAACCCGGCACGCCCGCGGTGATGCCGGCGTTGTTCTCGCAGCAGTCCCCTGACCGGCAGGCAGCGGCGCTCGCGGCGTGCCGGCGGATCACCGGCGCGATCTTCGAAGGGCTCGATCTCGGCCGGGAGATCCGCTTCGCCGCCGACCAGCGCCTTGGAGACACCATCCTGCTGCAATCGGGCGGGGAGATCACCGGCTTTGCCCTCTGCCACACCGGCGCCGGCAGCGAGGCCGGCAGCGGGACACTGGCCATCAAGTTCGCCGCCGTGCGGCCGGGGGACGAGGCGCGCTTCCGGGAGTTGCTCGCCGCCGCCGAGGCGCTGGCAGCACAGCGGGGGGCGCAGCGGGTGCAGGCCAGCGTGACCCATGCGCGCCGTGCCGCCTATGCGCTGATGAAGGCGGCCGGCTACCGCACCGAGATCTCCGGCGTTGCCATGACGCGGCCGGAGGGGCAAGGCTATGACAGCCCGGACAGCTTCGTCCTCGAGGAGTGGCGCTAGGGTCCGGATGACGAAGTCCACCGGACTTCGGAATCAGGACACGAGGACCGGCTCCGCCAGACGCGCTCCGAGGCCATCATCCGGCCTGGATCAGGCCGGCTGGGGAGCGAAGGCCAGCCGGAGACCGAAGCCGATCAGCAGCGCGGCGAAGCCCCATTTCTGCAGCCGCTGCAGCCGGGGATGGCACCGCAGCCACCGGCCGAGCGCCGTGCCCGCCAACGCAAAGGCGGCATCGAAAGCCAGCCCGACACCGACGAGGATCACCCCCAGCAGCATGAACTGCTCCGGCACGCTACCCTGCGCCGGCCGGATGAACTGGGGCAGCAGCACCGAGCAGAAAAGCAGCGGCTTGGGATTGAGCAGGTTGGTCAGCAGGCCGCGCCGGATTGCCACTCCGAAGGAGGACGGAGCCTTCCCTTCAGGCCGGCGGCCTCCCTCCGGCAGGAGGGAGGGCGCGCGCAGAATGGCGATGCCCAACCAGACGAGGTAGGGCGCGCCGATGAAGCGGACGAGATCGAAGGCCAGGGGTGCCGTCCGGAGCAGCGCCCCGAGCCCGAGCGCTGCCAGGACGACATGCGTGCCGCGCGCCATGGCAAGCCCCGCCGCCACGGCGAGGGCATGGCGTCGGCCATCCGCCGTTCCGGTTTGCAGCAGCAGGATCATATCCGGGCCCGGCAGGAGATAGGCGACGGCAAGCGCTCCGATGAAAACCGGTAGATCGACCATGTCGTGACCCCCCGTGATCGGCAGGAGGCTAGGTCGAAGGCGTGGGCATGTCCTTGCGAGTTGCGCCGGGAAATGCGAAGGATTTGGCACGATCCGCCACTCTGGGCTTGCATGGGGTGAATTCATGCCAAGGGTCGCGTTGGACGCTATCGACAGGCGCATCCTGGCCGCGCTCCAGCGCGAGGCCCGGCTGACCAATGTCCAGCTTGCCGAGGAAGTGGGGCTCTCTCCCTCGCCCTGCCTGCGGCGCGTCAGGCTCCTGGAGCAGGCGGGCGTCATCGCGGGCTACCACGCACGGCTGGAGCGCGGCGCGCTGGGCCTGGGCCTCACCGTCTTCGTCGGCATCAAGGTTGAACGCCACCGGGACGAGGCGGCGGAGCGGTTCCGCGACGCCGTGCAGGCCGTCCCCGAGATCGTCTCGTGCCACCTCGTGTCGGGCGAGGCGGACTTCCTCCTGCAGGTCGTCGTGCCCGATCTCGCCGCCTATGAACGCCTGCTGCTCAGGACATTGCTCAAGCTGCCCGGGGTCCGCGATGTCCGCAGCAATTTCGCGATCCAGACCGTCAAGGCGGAAGGCCGCCTCCCGCTCGATCATCTGGCCTGAGGCGGGAACTCCCCTGAAGATCTGGGGCCTTCAGGCCGGGTTCCAGGTCGTCTCCGGGTCTAGCGGCAGCACCGGGCGGGGCAGCCTGGTCCAGTTGAAGCGGTCCAGCATGGGCGAGGTCAGCCCCGGCGCATCCACCTCGACAATCCGCCCCGGGGTGAAGAACTCGTCGAAGCCGGCGCGGAAATGCCCGCGCGACTTCACCACCACGCAGCGCGCCACGCCGATATCGAGGCCGAGATGCTCCAGGAAGGCGGGGTCGGCGCATTGCGTCCGCCGGCTGATCACCACCACCACGATGCCGCCCAGACGCAGCGCCGCGGTGGGGCCGAGATCCATCGCCGTGCGGGCGAAGATGCCGCGCCGCCCCGTCACCTTGCCATCGGAAAGCGCCTGCACCTCCGCTTCGGCCGCGAAAGGATGCGCGAAACTGTCCTTCGTGGCGCGGTTGAAGCGGGCAGTGAAGCGCGCGCCCCGTCCGAGCTGGTGCGCCTCGGCGGCCAGCGCCGGGTCGTGGATCACGCCGAAGATGGCATCCCGCACGCCCGCCTTGTGGAAGGCTTCCAGGATATACATCGTGTTACCGCCGCCCCCGCCGCCCGGATTGTCGGCGACATCGGCGAAAGCGAGCGGCACCTCGGTGGTCAGCGCCCGCTGCACCGCCTCGCTGAGCGACGTCAGTTTCGCCACGAAGCGGGCGCGCTTGCTCCAGGCATCCCTGGCCAGTTCGCCGGCCAGGGCCTCGCAGGCCGGCCTGTCCGGCCCGGTGACGATGATGGCGAAGCCATTGAAAGGCGTGTCGCCGTAGGCGAAGCCGCCCATGACCGAGACATTCGCCACCTTCTCCGGCCCCAGCACCTTCGCCCGCTCCTGCCCGAACTCGATCACCTCGCCAAAGGGTCCCTTGGCGGTCAGCAGGCTGACGGTGGGCGCCACGATCGGCAGGCGGCGAAAGGCGCGGTGGAACCGCTCCCCCCGCAGCAGCCGCCGCAGCAGCGCGGCGGATTCGGCACCACGCTCGCGCATGTCCACATGCGGGTTGGTGCGGTAGCCGACGAAGGCGTCGCATTGCGCCACCATCGCCTCAGAGACATTGGCGTGCAGGTCGTAGGAGCAGACCAGCGGCACCTCCGGCCCCAGCACCTCCTTGACCAGCCGCTGCAGCGCACCTTCGGGGTCATCGAGCGCCGTGGTCAGGCCGGCGCCGTGCATCACGCAATAGACGCCCTCCACCTGGCCGCGCAGTGCCTCCAGCCCGGCGCGCCAAATCGCCATCATGCCCTCGAAGGCGGCGTGGTCCACCGGCCCGTTCGGCTCGGCCATGGCAAGCAGGATCGGGCGCGGCTGCCAGGGTCCCTCGCGGTCCATGGCGGCGACGAAGCCCGGCATCTCGCCCAAGGCCACCGGGGCGGGGCTACGCGCATCGGCGAGGATCGCCTCGCCCTCCAGCCAGCAGCGGAAATCCTCCCGTTGCGCCACCGGGGCGAAGCGGTTGCACTCGATGGAGAAGCCCAGCAGGGCGATGCGCGGCCCCATGCTCCCCTGGGCGCTCCCCTGGGCGCTCCCCTGGGCGCTCCCGGCGGCGCTGCTCACAGGGCGAGCCCCAGCAGCTCCGCGTGGCGCTGCGTGGCCTTCAGCCCGCTGCCGGTCAGCAACACCACGGTGGTCTCCTCGCGCCGGATGGTTCCGCTCGCCAGCAGACGGGCGAAGGCGGCCGCCGCCTGGGCGCTGGTCGGCTCGACATAGAGGCCACGCTTCGCCAGCCCGGCCGTCGCCTCGGCGATCTCGCTCTCCTCCAGCAGCACCGCGCCGCCATGGCTCCCCTCCAGCACGGAGAGCACTTCCGGCGTGCGGATCGGCTGGGCGATGGCGGTGCCTTCCGCGATGGTCGGGCGCAGCGTGGCCGGCGCCTCGCCGAGGAATTCCCGTGCGATCGGCCCGCAATACGCCGGCTGGGCGGCGAAGATGCGCGGCAGGCGGACGATCTCCCCGGCCCGCAGCAGCTCGGAGAAGCCGATGCCGCAGCCCAGCACGTTGGAGCCCGCGCCGCAGGGCACGATGACGTTGTCCGGCGCCTTGAAGCCCAGGTCCTCCCACAGCTCATAGGCGAGTGTCTTGGTGCCGTGCAGGAAGAAGGGATGCCAGTTGTGGCTGGCGTAGAAGATCTCCTTGGCCTGGGCCAACGCGGCGTCGGCGCAGTCCTGCCGGCTGCCGGGGATCAGCTCGATCTCCGCGCCCACGGCGCGGGACTGCACCGTCTTGGCCGGGCTGGTCGATTTCGGCACCAGGATCTTGGCCTTCATGCCGCCCGCCGCCGCATAGGTGGCGATGGCCGCGCCACCATTGCCGGAGGAATCCTCCAGCACATGGGTGATGCCCTGCGCCCGCAGCAGCGAGAGCATCACCGAGGCGCCACGGTCCTTGAAGCTGCCGCTCGGCATGAACCACTCGCATTTGAAGCGCACTGGCGCCCCCGCCCATTCCCCCGCCACAAGCGGCGTACAGCCCTCCCCGAGGCTGATCCGCGCCTCAGGCTGGAAGGGCAGCGCCGCGGCGTAGCGCCAGAGGCTGCGCTCCCCCGTCACGATCGCAGCGCGGGTCAGGCCGGGGAGGTCGGTCAGCAGCAGCGGTTGCCCCTCCGGACCGCACCAGCGGGGTCCGGAAAGGGGCCAGGTGCGGCCGGTGCGAGGGTCGAGATAGGCGGCGTCTTGCATGGCCGGTGAGCCTGCCGCGCCCCGCGCCGCCCGGCAAGCCGCCTCGCCGCGCGGCATCACCCCGATGTGTAGTCAGGGCGCTACTGGCTACAACTTAGGATTGCCTGAATGGGCCGTGGCGCAGCCAACAGGGGGTCGGGCGAGCGCCACATGATCTCAGCGGTTACGGAGAAGGATTCGTCATGCGACTGGCAAAGCTGATTTCCGGCGCCACGGAATTGGTCTCCGACGTCACCGATGCCGCCTTCGACCATATCTCGGACCATTTCCATCTGGGCAGCACGGAGCCCAACGTGATCACCGCCTCCGGCAATTTCCTCTTCGTCCTGGGCCGCGGTGGCGACGACATCATCACCGCCACGGCGGAACCGGGCGGCCTCTGGGGCAACACCATCCTCGCTGGGGCGGGCAACGACTCCGTCACGATCTACGGCGACCGCAACGTCGCATTCGGGGGCACGGGCAATGACGACTTCTACGTCGTCGGCACGGATTCCGGCCCCGGGCGCAACAATGTCGTCTATGGCGACGAGGGCGACGACACCATCAACGCCTCCAGCATCGGCACCATCATCCATGGCGGCATCGGCAACGACGTCCTGAGCCTCGGCGGCACCGGCAACCGCGACAATTTCGGCTTCGGCGGCGACGGAGACGACACGCTCTACGGCACCGGCCTGGCGACCACGATCGATGGCGGCAGCGGCAACGACCAGCTCATCGGCACCACCTTCAGCCTGACGCCTGAGGTTGATGCCGGCATCACCATGACCGGCGGCGCCGGCCTGGACAGCTTCACCGCCTGGAGCAGCACCTATCTCACCGCCGAGGGAGATCTCGACGGGCAGATCTCGCAGGGCGACGTCATCACCGGCGTGATCAGCGCCATTACCGACTACGAAGCGGGCGAGCGGGTGACGCTGGACGTCTTCCCGCAGGGCACGCGCGCGCTGCACACCGGGCCGGTGCTACTGGGCGAGCCGCCGCCCGCCCAGTCCACCCCGGCGCTGATCCTGAACCAGGGCGAATACGCCCTGATCCGTGGCGAGCTTTCCTCGCCCGGCCATTTCGCGGTGAGCGAGAGCGGCGGCGACCTGCTGCTGGTCGCCGCCGCGCTCGACACGGGCGGGCAGCCGGCCGCCGCCAGCAGCGCGGTGGCGTTCCTGAACGCCACGACGGAGGATATCCTCATCGCCTGACGCCCCGGCGCAGCGGGGCGGCACCCGGCTCCGCTTGCTCCAAAGGGCGGGACGGGGGATAGGCATCCCCCATGGAACACACCGACGCCGTGGCGCGACTCGCCAGCGAGCTGGTCCGGCTGGACAGCCGCTCCTTCGTCTCCAACCGGGCCGTGGCCGATCACATCGCCACCGCGCTGGAGGGCTTCGAGCTGGAGCGGCTGGACTACACCGACCCCGCCGGCGTGGCGAAGCAGGTGATCGTCGCCCATCGCGGCCCGCCCGGCGGCGTCGCGCTCTCCGGCCATATGGACACGGTGCCCGATACCGGCTGGGAGACCGATCCCTTCTCCGGCCGCATCGACGCCGATGGCGTGCTGCACGGGCTCGGCGCCGCCGACATGAAGGGGCCGCTGGCCGCCTGCATCGTCGCCGCCCGCACCCTGCCGGCGCATCTCCCCGCCACCCTGCTGATCACCACCGACGAGGAGACCACCAAACAGGGCGCCCGCGCGATCGCCGAACGCTCCGCCCTGGCCCGCCGCGCCGCGCCGCGCGGCATCATCGTCGCCGAGCCGACCGGCCTGCTCCCGGTGCGCGGTCACCGCAGCAATATCGACTTCATCGCCGTGGCCGAGGGGGTGCAGGCGCATTCCTCGCTCGGCATCGGGCGCAATGCCAACTGGGCGCTGATCCCCTTCCTGGTCGAGATGAAGGCCCTTTCCGAGCGCCTGCGCACCGACAGCACGCTGCACGATGCCGCCTACGAGCCGCCCTTCAGTGACTTCAACCTGATCCTCGACAACCATGGTGCGGCAGTGAACGTGACCGTCCCCAAGGCCACCGCGCGCATCAAGTTCCGCTACAGCCGCAGCATCGACCCGACCCCGGTTGTGCAGGCCGTCGAGGCCGCCGCCGAACGCGCCGGGATCGCGCTGAAGGTCGTCCGGCAGGGCCGGCCGCCGGAAACCCCGGCCGACCATCCATTCGTCCGCGCCGCCGAGGCCGTCACCGGCCACAAGGCGGAAACCCGCCCCTTCGGCACGGATGCCAGCGAACTGCAGGAGGTCGCCCCCTGCGTGATCCTGGGGCCCGAAGTGATGGACACCGCCCATAGCCCGCGCGAATGCGCCCGGATCGAGCGGCTTGCGGCGGCGGTGCCGCTCTTCCACCAGATCATGGGGGCGTAAGGGGCCGGGGAGCCCCGCCCCTTTCAGGACAGGGCGCGGAGAGCGGCGCGCACCGCATCGGGCGATGGCAGTGCCGGCGCTGCGGCCAGGTCGGCCTCCACCGCACCGTGCAGCGCACACCAGATCGGCAGCGCGCGGGCCAGCACCTCCTGCCCAGCCTCCGTCAGCCGCAGGCGGCGGCTGCGGCGGTCGGCCGGGTCCGTCTCGATGGCCACCAGCCCGTCGCGGGCCAGCGGCTTCAGCGCGGCGGTCAAGGTCGTGCGGTCCATCGCCAGCAATTCCGCCACCGGGCGCAGCGGCGGAGGTTCCGGCCGGTTCAGCGCCATCAGCAGCGAGAACTGGCCGTTGGTCAGCCCCACCGGCCGCAGCGCCTCGTCGAAACGGCGGGCCAGGGCGCGGGCGGCGCGCTGCGCATGCAGGCAGAGACAGGCATCCCGCACTTCCAGCGTCGTCGTGAAGGGAATCCGTTTTGACATGGCCCATATAGGTTGATATCAACAAAATTGTCAAGATGAGCGCGGCCTACACGGGGCGCCCGAAGAAGCAGGGAGAGACGGACATGCAGTATGTGGAAGGCTTCGTGCTGGCCGTGCCCGCCGCCAACAAGGAAGTCTTTCGGCAGCACGCCGCCGCGGCGGCCGTGCTGTTCAAGGAATTCGGCGCCACGCGCGTGGTGGAATGCTGGGGCGACGACGTACCGGACGGCAAGGTCACGGATTTCCGCGGGGCGGTGAAGGCGGAGGATGGCGAGATCGTCGTCTTCAGCTGGATCGAATATCCGAGCAAGGCGGTGCGCGACGCCGTGCACGAGCGCATGAGGGCGGACCCGCGCATGAAGGAGTTCGGCGAGATGCCCTTCGACGGCAAGCGCGTGATCTATGGCGGCTTCGCCCCCATCGTCGATACGTGAGGGCCCGCCCTACCCTGCAATGATGGCCGCGCCCTCCCATTTCCCCTCGCGGGTCACACTGGATGGGAAAGGAGGCTGCGAATGAAAGGCATCGTGGTGCGCGCGCCAGGTGGGCTGGACCGGCTTGAGTTGATCGACATGCCCGATCCCGGCGCGCCCGGGCCAGGCGAGATCCGCGTCCGGTTGCATGCCAGCTCGCTTAACTATCACGATCTCGGCGTGGTCAGCGGCCGCATGCGCACCGCCGACAACCGCATCCCCATGGCCGATGGCGCCGGCGTGGTGGAGGCGGTGGGCGACGGTATCAGCGACTTCGCGCCCGGCGATCAGGTCGTCTCCTGCTTCTTCCCCGGCTGGCAGGACGGCCCGCCCACCGTCGGCGACTTCTCCACCGTCCCCGGCGACGGCGTGGATGGCTATGCCCGCGAGGTGGTCGTCCGCCCGGCAACCTGGTTCACCCGCGCCCCGCTCGGCTACAGCCATGCCGAGGCGGCCACGCTCACCACCGCCGGCCTCACCGCCTGGCGCGCCCTGGTGGTGGATGGCGGGCTGAAGGCCGGTGACGTCGTGCTGGTGCTCGGCACCGGTGGCGTCTCCATCTTCGCCCTGCAGATCGCCAAGCGGATGGGCGCGACGGTGATCGCCACCTCCTCCTCCGACGCCAAGCTGGAGCGCCTGCGCGGCCTCGGCGCGGACCACACCATCAACTACCGCCAGCATGAGGACTGGGGCAGCCGCGCGCGCGACTGGACCGGCGGGGGCGGCGTGGACCACATCATCGAGGTCGGCGGCCCCGGCACGCTGGCCCAGTCCATCACGGCGGTTCGGGTCGGCGGCCATATCTCGCTGATCGGCGTATTGACCGGCCGCAAGGGCGAGGTGCCGACCGCCGCGCTGATGGCGAAGCAGGCCCGGCTGCAAGGACTGATCGTCGGCAGTCGGCGCCACCAACAGGATTTCGTGCGCGCGCTGGACGCTACCGGTCTGCGCCCGGTGATCGACCGCAGCTTCCCTCTGGAAGCGATCGCCGATGCCTTCCGGCACGAGGAATCCGGCCAGCATTTCGGGAAGATCTGCCTGGAGTTCTGACCGACCGCCGCAGGCCGGCCGGGCGCGGCGTCCGGATCGGCGGAGGCGCGGCCCCCAGCGCATCCACCGGACCGGCCTCCACGCCAGGCTCTCCGGCTCTGCTTTCGACAACCCACCGGAATCGCTCCTTGGCGGGACGGCCGCATCCTGCTTCCGTTCCAGCGCCCCTTGTGACGTATGCGCCCGCGGGGGGCTCCGTCGGCCGCAGCAAAGGAGCAAGCCGTGTCGAGATTCAGGATCTGCCTGGGAGCGCTGCTGATGTGCGGATACGCCCTTCCCGGTCTTTCCCAGACCGCGCCGCGGCGGGACGAATTCTTCTGGCTGGGCGAGATCAACAAGGCCAGCGCGGTGATCAACACCGATGAAGGCCTGCTCGACCCTACCCTCGCCCCCCGCATCGCCGCGGGCCTTGAAAAGGTGCTGGAGGCGGGCGACCAGCCCGGCGGCAAGCGCCCCACCCTCGTCATCACCTTCGAGCCGCTGCTGATCGAGGCCGCCGGCGTTGAGGCGACGCTGCTGCATGCCGGCCGCTCGAGCCAGGACATGCTCGCAACGGTCCGCGCCGCCATGCTGCGCGATGAACTGCTGAAGCTTGCCGAGCAGCTCCGCAAGACGACCGGGACCATGCTGCGGCTGGCCGAGGCGAATGCCGGGACCATCGTGCCCAACTACACCAACGGCGTCGCCGCCCAGCCCAACAGCTATGGCCACTACCTTCTCGGTCATGTCGCGGGCCTCAGGCGCGATGCCCAGCGCCTGCACGAGGCCTTCGCGCGGCTCGACCTCTCGCCCATGGGCACGACCGTGCTTAACGGCACCAGCTGGCCGCTGAACCGCGACCGCATGGCCCGGTATCTCGGCTTCCCCGGGCAGGTCGACAACGCCTACGACGCGGCGCAGATCCTCGCCACCGAGATGCCGGTCGAAATCGGCGCGGTGGTCACGAGCATGGCCCTGCATGTCGGCGCCTTCATCGAAGACGTGATGACGCAGTATGCCCAGCCCCGGCCCTGGATCCTGCTGCGCGAGGGCCATGGCAACACCTATGTCTCGAGCGCGATGCCGCAGAAGCGCAATCCCGGCCTGCTGAACGACACGCGCGCCGAGGCCTCGCGCACCGTCTCCCTGGGCCTCGGCCGCGTCATCCAGGCGCACAACATCCCGCCCGGCATGAGCGACGCCAAGAGCGTGCGGGACAATGCCGCCGTCCTCGCCAGCGCCACCCGCATGCTGGCTTCCTTCGACCGGGTGCTGGGCGCGCTGGTCATCAACCCCGAGCGCGCGCTGGAGGAGTTGAACAACGACTGGACAGCCTCCCAGGAACTGGCCGACGTACTGATGCGCGAGCACCGCCTGCCCTTCCGCGTCGGCCACCACTTCGCCTCCGAGGTGGTCAGCTACGCCAAGACGAACGACATCCGCCCGAGCGACTTTCCCTATGCCGAGGCGCAGCGGATCTACGCCGAGACCCTGCGGCACGAGATGCAGGTGGAGAACGGCACCCTGCCGATGAGCGAGGCCGAGTTCCGCGCCACCCTTGATCCCGTCGCCATCGTGCGCAACCGCGCCACCGGCGGCGGCCCGCAGCCGGCCGAGATGACGCGCATGATCAGCGAGGCGAGGAACGACCTGGCGGCCCAGGAGGGCTGGAGCAAAGAGCGGCGCGAACGCATCGATAGCGCTCTCAGCAGGCTGGACGGCGACTTCCGCAAGCTGCTCGGCAGCGCGAAATAGGCCTCAGGGAAGGGTCCGGCCGTGGGAGAGGCCGGGGCGGCAGCGCTGCCCCGCCCCCGCATCCGTCCGGAAGGAATTGCGCGGTTCCCTGCGGCCGCGGCCCGAAGCGGCGCGGCCCGAAGCGGCGCGGCAAACCTGCGGCGAATGCGGCCTATGGGGCACGTGGAAAAAGTGCATTCCGTATCCGCGGCGCATTGCCCCGCGACCAGCAGGAAATCTGATGCCCGGCATCAACCCTTTTGAGCGCCTCGTCCCCCGCTCTTCCGCGTTACCGGCACGAAGGAAGCGAGAGGGTCCATCATGTCGGGATGTGTCGCCAGCCCTGTGGGCGCCGCCTGCCTCCAGCGGCGCCAGAGTCTCCGCACCGATACGGCTCTCTTCCTGCTCATGAGCCTGATCTGGGGGTGCACCTGGGCCGTCTCCAAGATCGGCATCAGCACGATGCCTCCCATCTTCTTCGCCGCATTGCGCTTCGCCATCGTGGCGCTGCTGCTGTTGCCCGTAGTGCCCGGCATATCCAGGCTGTTGTTCAGTTCCGGGGGATCGAGAGTCCTGCTGACCGGCCTGCTGGTGAACACCGGCACCTATGCCTTGATCCTCTGGGGCATGCAGTATGTGGCCTCGGGCATTGCCGGGCTGGTCAACCTCACGATGGTCGTCGTCGGCCTCTACAGCCTTGCCCTGCTGCGTGGCGAGGAGAAGTCATCCTGGCGTCACATCATCGCGCTGCTGCTGGGCCTGGCCGGGCTTGGCGCCTTGTTCCTCGATCGCCTGGCCCTACGGGGCGGCGCGCTCGAGCTCTGGGGCGTGCTGGCCATCATCCTCGGAAGCTTCAGCTACTGCCTCGGCTCCGTGCTGTCGCGCCCGCTGCTGGAGGCGGCGACGCCGATGCAGCTGACCGGCGCGCAGGCGCTCACCGGCGGCGCCGGCCTGGCGCTCCTTGCGGCATTCCTCGAGCCGGTCGGCGGCACGAGCTTTGCCGCGCTGCTGCAGCCCGTGCCGCTCGCGAGCCTGCTCTTCATGGTGATCTTCGGAACCTTCGCCGCCTATACGATCTACCTTCGCCTGATGCGGAACTGGGGCTCGGCACGGGCCGGCCTTTACGCCTTCGTATCCCCGGTGATTGCGCTGCTGGTGGGTGCCCTGGTGTTCGGCGAGGATCTGGGGACCAGGCAGGTGGCCGGGGCCGCCTTGCTGCTGACGGCAGCCGCCATCGCCTTGCGGCCACGGCAACCGTGAGGAAGAGCCGGGCCTTTGCCCTCCCGCGCCTCAGCCCGGCTGCTTCTCCCGCCGCAGCGGCGTCAGCGGCTCGGGCCGAACCTTGTAATGGTCGGAGGCGACGAAGAGCCCGCCGAGTTGCTGCGCCTTCAACCGCTCGCGGTCGCGCTGGCGCACATCCTCCTCCACCGCCACCGCCGTGTCGCGCGGCACGCCGAGGCCGACCAGCGCCTCCCGCCCCAGCGCCAGGGCGGATTCCAGCGTGTCCCGCACCTGCCCGTCGATGCCGCGTGCCAGCAGCTCCAGCGCGTGCCGGCGATCCCAGGCGCGGACGAAACAGGGCGTCCCCGGAAAGGCCTCCTGCACCACGCCGACGATGCGGCTGGTCACCTCCGGCCGGTCGGTGCAGACCAGGATCATCCGCACCCGCTCGGCGCCGGCAGCGCGCAGCACGTCGAGCCGCGTGCCGTCGCCGTAATGCACGCGGGCGCCGAAGCGTCCCGCCTCCTCGATGCGGTTCACGTCGGAATCAAGGAGTGTCAGGCTGACGCCATGGCGCAGCAGTACCTGCGCCACCAACTGGCCGAAGCGGCCGAAGCCGATCACCAGCACATTGCCTTTGGCGTCGGAGAAATCCTCCTCCGGGATGTCCTGGCCGCAGCTCCGCAGGAAGGCCGGGCCGAAGCGCACCAGCGGCGGCGTCGCCGCCATGGAGAGCGTGACCAATACCACTAGCAGGCTCGCCTGCGCCGGCAGCATCACGCCGGCGGCGGCGGCCGTCGCGTAGAGCACGAAGCCGAACTCGCCGGCCTGCGACAGCAGCAGCGCGGTGCGCAGCGCGGTGCCGCGCGGGTGGCCAAAGGCGCGGGCGAGCCAATGCGTCGCCAGCACCTTTAGCCCGACCACGAGCACCACGCCCAGCAGCAGCATGGCCCATTGCGCCATGATGACGCCGAGGTCCACACTCATCCCGACGGAGAGGAAGAACAGCCCGAGCAACAGGCCCCGGAAGGGCTCGATATCCGCCTCAAGCTCGTGGCGGTAATTGGATTCCGACAGCAGCAGCCCGGCCAGGAAGGCGCCCATGGCCATGGAGAGGCCCACCAGCGCCATCACCCCCGCGGCGCCGAGCACCACCAGCAGCGCGGCGGCGGTCATGATCTCGCGGGCGCCGGCGCGCCCCAGCAGACTGAAGAACGGGTTCAGCAGGAAGCGCCCCACCAGCACCACCGCCGCCACCGCAGCCAGCGCCAGCGCCGCCGCCGTCCAGGGCGAGCCGTCGCTGACGTGCTCCTGCGGCGAGAGGAAGGCGACGAGCGCCAGCAGCGGCACGATGGCGAGATCCTGCAGCAGCAGCACCGCGAAGGCGGTCTGGCCCTGCGGCGCCTGCAGTTCGCCGCGCTCCTCCAGCAATGGCATGACCAGCGCGGTGGAGGAGAGCGCCAGGCCCAGCCCGGCAACAATCGCGGTCGGCACGCTCCAGCCCATGGCCGCGATCAGCCCGAGCGCGATCAGCCCGCCGCAGCCGAGCACCTGCGCGGTCCCCAGACCCAGGATGTCCCGCCGCAGGGCCCAGAGGCGGCCCAGGTTCAACTCCAGCCCGATGACGAAGAGCAGCAGGACCACGCCCAGCTCGGCCACCCCCGCCACCCGCTCCGGCGAGCCGAAGAGCCCGAGCACCGAGGGGCCGATCACCACCCCCGCGGCGATGTAACCAAGCACAGAGCCGAGCCCGAGCCGTTTGGCGAGGGGCACCGCGACCACGGCTGCGGCAAGCAGCACCATCGGCTCCAGGAGCGGGGTCAGGTGGTTGGCCTCGGCCATGCGGCGCTCCTGCGGGACGGTTCAGGCACGGATTAGCGCATCGCAGCGGCCACGAGAAAGAAGGTCGGGGGAATGAATTCCCCATCGGGCGCAGTGCGTCCGATCCCCTTCTTCTTACTGTCGGTTTGGGGCAGCCTTGGCCGCAGGCGCGGGAACTCGAAGAAAAAAGATGGGGGTCTGGGGGAATTCCTTCCCCCAGCCTTCCTCAATCCCCCAACGTCTCCAGCAGCTCGCAGAGCGTGCCGCAGCGCGGCGCCAGCTCACGCCAGAGAATGTGCTCGAACTCCGCATGCGCCCCCGCGCCGGAGCAGCCGAGCCCATCCAGCGTCGGCACGCCGAGCGCGGCGGTGAAGTTACCGTCCGAGCCGCCGCCGCGGTGCTGCTTGGGCAGCACATAGCCGAGCCGGCCGGCGATGGCCCGCGCCTGCTCGAAGAGGGCCAGGCCGCCGGGGCTCTCCTCCATTGGAGGGCGGTTCATGCCGCCGGTGATGGTCACGCTGGTGCCTTCCGGCTGCGGCCCGGCCATAGCCTGCACGGCCGCCTCGACGCGCCTCCCGTCGGCGCTGGTGGCGACGCGGAAATCCACCTCGCAGCCGGCCTCGTTAGGAATGACGTTGGGCCGGGTGCCGCCCCAGACCGGCGCGCAATTGGTGGTGGTGCCACCGGGCAGGTCCACCAGGGCGTGGATCTGGGTGATGATGCGGGCCAGGGTGACGATGGCACTGGCACCCTCCTCCCAATTGCCGCCGGCATGGGCGCTCTTGCCCTGCACCTTGATCACGAAGCGGCCGACGCCCTTGCGCGCGGTGACGCAACACTTCTCCGCCCCGCCTGCCGGCTCGGGGATCAGCACGGCGCAGGCGCGCTTCGCCTCGCGCTCGATGATGGCGCGGCTGGTGGGGCTGCCCACCTCTTCGTCGGAGGTCAGCAGCAGGGTGATGGGGCTGCGGGTTTTCACCTTCTGCCGCAGGATCTCGCGCACCGAATGGAAGGCGAAGAAGCTGCCCGCCTTCATGTCATAGATGCCGGGGCCATAGGCCTTCTCGCCCTCGACGCGGAAGGGATTGATCCCGGCCAGGGAGCCATGATCCCACACCGTGTCGAGATGCCCGGCCACCAGCACCGGACGGCCCTCGCCGGGGGTGCGGGCCAGCAGATGGCCGCCGAAGCCCTCCACGCCCGGAATGCGCTCGACAGCGGCGCCAACGGCCCGCAGCTCGGCCTCGGCCTTGTCCATCAACCGGTCGATGGCGGCGGCGTCGGTGGTGGGGGTCTCGTGCTCCACCCAGCCGCGCAGCTCTTCCAACAGGCGCTCGCTGGTGCCGAGTTCGGTGACGGGCATAGGGCCTCCCTTCCTTGCAGGTGAAGCCGCGAGTTGTCGCGCCACCGGTTCAGCTTGTCCATCCGCCCGCCCGGCGTTAAGCCCTGCGAAGCGGCGCCTTGCCGCCAGGACAAAACGAGCGGAGGACGAGCGCGCAGCATGCCGGCAAGCTCCCGTCCTCGGCGACCGCTGGCCCGCCTGCCCGGGGCCAGGCCTGCGCGGCACCGGCCTCCCGGCTGCCGCGAAACCACCAGGAAGCGATCTGCATGAAGCGTGTCTGTGTGTTCTGCGGCTCCAACCCCGGCCTCAACCCGGCCTATGCCGCCGCCGCTCGTGAGTTGGGGGGCGCCATCGCCGCGCGCGGCCTCGGCCTCGTCTATGGCGGCGGCCATGTCGGGCTGATGGGCATCGTAGCCGATGCCGCCATGCGCGCCGGGGCCGAGGTGATCGGCATCATCCCCGAGACGCTGATGCAGCGCGAGCTGGGCCATGGCGCCATCACCGATCTCCGGGTCGTCGGCACCATGCATGAGCGCAAGGCAATGATGGCCGACCTGGCCGATGGCTTCATCGTCCTGCCCGGCGGCATCGGTACGCTGGAGGAGGCGGTGGAGGCCTTCACCTGGACGCAGCTCGGCATCCACGACAAGGGGCTCGTCTTCCTCAACACCGCGCAGTATTGGGAGCGCCTGGGCGCGGTCTTCGACCACATGGTGGCGGAAGGCTTCCTGCACCCCAAGCACCGCGACATGGTGACCCTCGCCGCCGACCCCGGGGCGGCGCTGGACGCGCTGGAGGAATTCTCGCCCGTCGCCGTGGAGAAATGGGCGCGGCGGGCCGAGCGCTGAACGGCGGGGCGCGGCGATGATCTCCATCCCGCCCGAGGCACAGGGTGCCACTGTCGCGTTGGGCAATTTCGACGGCGTGCATCTCGGCCACCATGCCGTGCTGCGTGCCGCGCATGCCGCCCGCCCCGAGCTGACGCGGGTGGCACTGACCTTCGAGCCGCACCCGCGCGAGCATTTCCGGCCCGATGATCCGCCCTTCCGCCTGACCCTCGCGCCCGCCAAGGCGGCGGCCCTGTGCGCGGCGGGAGCGAACCACGTGGTCGCCCTGCCCTTCGATGCCGCCTTCGCCGCCATGTCGGCCGAGGATTTCGTCACCCGGGTGCTGCATGGCGCCCTGCAGGCGAAGCATCTTGCCTGCGGCACCGACTTCGCCTTCGGCCACCGCCGTGGCGGTGACGTGAATTTCCTGGCGGAGCGCGCCGAGCGGCTGGGCATCGGGCTGAGCGTGGTGCCGCCGGTGAGCGACGAAGGAGGGCCGATCTCCTCCACCCGCATCCGCCGGCTGCTACAGGATGGCTACCCCGAGCGCGCCGCGCGCGCCCTCGGCCGCCCGTGGGCTATCCATGGGCCGGTCAGCCACGGCGACAAGCGCGGCCGGACCATCGGCTTCCCCACCGCCAATATCCCGCTCGGGCGGCATCTGGAGCCGGCGCGCGGCGTCTATGCCATCCAGGCCGAGTTGCCGGACGGGCGCCTCGTGCCCGGTGTGGCCAATATTGGCCTGCGCCCGACCGTGGCCGGCACCGAGAGCCGGGTCGAGGCCCATCTCTTCGACTTCAGCGAGGATCTCTACGGGCAGGAGATCGGCGTCGCCCTGCTGCACTATCTGCGAGAGGAGCGGAAATTCGCGGGGATCGAGGCTCTGAAGGCCCAGATCGCGGCGGATGCGGCGGAGGCGCGGCGGCTGCTCGGATGAGGCTGGGGAAGCCCCCTCCGGGCTTCCTCTTTTTCCGCGGATCCGGCAGCCAGGGCGAAGGCGCTGGAAGGAACCGCCGCGACGGGCCGGAAGCGGGCAGGCGCTGCTTCCGCACATCCTCGCGGCACCCTGGGTGACAGTCAGCGCTAGCGGGCCGCGCTCTGCTCCGGTGGCACCGGCAAGGGCAGGTTCGATCCCTGGCTGTTGAGATAAGCAATGACATCCGCCCGGTCCGTCGAGGCCGGAAGACCGGGGAACGCCATGCTTGTACCCGGTGCGAAATGCTGTGGGTTCTTCAGCCAGGCATCCATCCGCTTGAAATCCCACCGGCCGCCTGCGGCCCGAAGCGCGCGCGTGTAAGCGTAGCGACGGCGATTCCCTCCGACTGGAGCCCCGAGGACGCCGTAGAGGTTCGGGCCACTGAGATCCGGAGTGCCGTCGCCGATCGTGTGGCAGGCCGCGCAGCGCCGAAAGAGCCGGGCGCCGGCGGCCGGATCGGCATCGGGCAGCAACGCCATGACCGGAGCATCAGCGGCGCCCGGCCGTGCAGCCCAATGCGACTCGCCCTGGCTGAAGCAATACGGCGCGGCAAGCACGCCACCGAAGGCAAGGCAGCCAGCGGCAGCCCAGCCGACCATCGCCCTGCCAGCTTTCATCGAACGCCCCAAGCCTCCTCTTCGGGGCGCGGAGGATTCATGGCGCCCTGCATGGCAGCCGCCTCAGCGCGGTAGCGCGGCACGGCCTGCCTCGGCGATCGTCACGTCGTGCTGTGGCGTATCCGCGGAGACGCCGATGGCGCCCACCACCTGCCCTTCCGCCACAAGCGGCAGGCCGCCGGCCATCATCACGAAACCTCCCGTGACCGCAGCCGGGCGCGGGCCATTGATGGCATCCTCAAAGGCGCTGGTGGGGCGCCGGAACATGGCGGCGGTTCGCGCCTTTCCCGGCGCGATCTCGGCGGCGGCCGGACCGGAGCCGTCCATGCGCACCATCGCGAGCAGCGCACCGCCCGCATCCGCCACCGCAATGGCGCCGGGCCAGCCTTGCTTCCTTGCCTCGGCCTCCGCTGCGGCGAGGACCTTTTGCGCGGCTTCCAGGGTCAGAACGGGATGGCGCGGCAGTTCGGCGGCCTTTGCCCTGCCGGTGGCGAGCGCAGGCAGGATCATCAGGGCCATGAATGCGTGGCGACGGAGCATGCGTGTCCTCCGGGAGATGCCAGGGGAAAATGTCAGGGGCTGAGGGAAGGGATTGCCCCAGAGAGCATGGAGAGCGGCCGCCCAGGGCGTCTCGCATGCCGTTCCCGGCTGCGGGGCGCGGGCGCAGACTGCCGGCACGTCTCTCCGGGAGCGCGGCGCTTTCGTGAATGGCGTCTACGAACGGCGTCTACTGGCGTGCACTCTCGCGCGTGACGCCCGTCGCCCAGGCGAAGCCGACGACGGCGCCCTTCATGTAGGGCAAGGTGGCCACGGTGAGGACGGTAACCAGGGGCAGCCAGATGGCGAACATGACCCACATAGCCGGGGCCCATGCCTTATCCATCCAGAACATGAAGGGCAGGATCAGGTGACCGACGAGGAACAGCGTCAGGTAAGGGGGCGCGTCATCCGCCGGGAATTGGGTATTGTCCGCCCCGCAGGCCTCGCAGTGCTCGCTCACCTTCAGGAAGCGGCCGAAGAGGCGGCCCTCGCCGCAGTGCGGGCAGCGCAGCCCCAGGCCTCGGCGGACGCCCAGGGCAATCCTGGATTTCTCGGTCACTGGCTTTCTCCGTTCCGAGGGCCCGACGCCATTTGCCATACAATACGGAATTCTATACATACAATGCGACGGCCGACACGCCGAATATACGCATTGTAAGGTTCATGCGCAACATGAAGGTGCCAGGAAAGCAGGGCTGGACCCCCTCCATCGCAGCCATGGAGGGGCCGATCTATCTCGCCATCGCGGACGCGATCGGGGCGGCCATCACAGCCGGGGAGTTGCGGGCGGGCGAGCGGCTGCCCACTCACCGCGCATTAGCCGACGCTCTCGGTGTCGATCTCACCACCGCCACCCGCGCCTATGCCGAGGCGCGCAGGCGCGGTCTGCTCCAGGCGACGGTCGGGCGCGGCACTTTCGTCCGTTCGCACACGCTGTCCCCTGCCCAGCCCAGGCCGAAGGAGGGCCCGGTCGACCTTGGCATGAACCTGCCGCCGCTCCCCGCGGATCCCCCCTTGCAGGATCTCCTGCAGCAGGGCCTTTCGCGCCTGCTCACCTCCGGGCAGACGTCCCAGCTCCTGACCTACCGCTCCGGCTCCGGCACGGCCGAGGAGCGCCAGGCCGGGGCCGACTGGCTGCGGCCGGTTCTCGGCAAGCTGGACCCGGAGCGGGTTCTGGTCTGCGCGGGTGCGCAGCCCGCACTGCTCGCCACCCTCGGCACCCTGGCCTCGGCGGGTGATGTCGTGCTGACGGACACGCTCACCTACCCCGGCATCCGGAGTGCCGCCGCGCAGCTTGGGATCCGGCTCGTCGGCATCACCGCCGATGCCGAGGGACTGGTGCCCGAAGCCGTGGAGGCAGCCTGCCGGGAGCTTCGGCCGAAGGCGCTGTACTGCATCCCCACCATCCAAAACCCGACCACCGTGACGATGCCGCTCGCGCGGCGTCGGGCCATTGCCGAAGCGGCGCGGCGGTGCGAGCTGCGGATCGTCGAGGATGACGCCTATGGCCTGCTGCCATCCCATCCACTGCCGGCGATCGCGTCGCTCGCGCCGGACATCGGCTTCTATCTCTCGACGGTGTCGAAGGTGCTCTCGCCGGCCTTGCGGGTGGCCTACCTCGTGGCCCCCGACGCGCGCTGCGCCGGGCGGCTGAGCTCTGCCCTGCGCGCGAATGTGCTCATGCCATCGCCGCTGCTGACCGGCCTCTTGGCGGCCTGGATCCATGACGGCACCGCCGGTACGGTCGCCTCGGCGATCCGGCGCGAAAGCATCGCGCGCCAGAAGATGGCGCGAGAGATCCTGCCGTCACAGTCTTTCGACGCCCATGAAGAGGGCCTGCATCTCTGGCTCCGCTTGCCGTCACGCTGGAACCGCCTCGACTTCGTGGCCCATCTCCGACACCAGGGCGGCCTGGCGGTGGTGCCGAGCGATGCTTTCGCGGTCGCCGCGGCGGATCCGCCGCCTAATGCCGTGCGTGTCTCCCTCGGCGCGGCAGCGGACCGGGAGGCGTTGCGGCGTGCGTTGCGCTTCCTGGCAGCGGCACTGCGCGAGGAGTTGCCGGCGCCATTTTCCGAGGTGGTCTGACAACGGCCCCGGACGCGACTGCCGGCCGAGCGGTTCCTGGCCCCGCAAGGAATGGCATGTTCAGGACATGAAGATGAAGGGCCGGGTTCGACCCGCCGCGGGCATCAATGACCGACGTCGTGAATGGCTTGATCGAGCCCGTTGCGGACTTTAGCCAATTGGTCAGTAATGCGAAATGGTTGGGGAGCAGTCTCGGATGCTGGCGTGGCCAAGGACTGTTAGCCGGTGGACTGCGAGCCGCCCAGGCAAGAACCTTGACGAACGCGATACTCTGTGACTCCCGCTATCGCCCTGCCCTCGTCACTTCCGATCATAAGCAGACTTGACGCGTTCGCGCTGCTCGTCGATGCGGTCATTGATGGCCTTCATCTCGGCCTTCGCCCGACCGCTGAACGCCTGCATTTCCGCCTTCAGCTCGTCATGGCGCTGTCTCAACCGCCGATACGCCTCACGCGCGGATTCAGAGTCGGTCTGACCATCCCTGGTCATCCGGTTGGAAATCTCCAGGAACCTGGTCGATTCGTTATTCGTTATGTCCAGCACGCAGGTGTTGGCGTGGTTCGACGCCTGCAGGGCGCTGGTGTTGTTGTCGTTCTTCACCCGGAGGGCAGCGGTGTCATAGTTGAGCTTTTCCTCCAGATTCGCGTTACTTACACGAAGCCTTTCTTCCAGTTCCTTCCTGTTCGCAACGTGGGAGAACGCACCGCCTCCGGCATCGGCCACCGCCTCAAGCGCTTTGCGATCCTTTTCGGGAATGTTGAAGCCGATGATGTTGACGACCGCCTTTACGTCGGACTCGCGCAACGCCCGGGCGGCCGCGACAGGATCGCCACCACACGTCTCCAGCCCGTCGGAAACCACGAAGACAACCTGCTCGCCCGCTCCAGACGCGGGCGTGAAACTCTCCCCCGCCTTTGTTATCGCCGCTGCCAACGGCGTCCAGCCTGTCGCCCGCACACCGTCGAGCACGCCGGAAATTCTCTTCGTATCCACCGTCGCGAGCACTGACAGCAACTCCACACCCGCGCAGGACTCGGCCTTGCCGCTCTCGCTGTTGTTCCCCCGATGGCCGAACGCCAGAAGGCCGACCTCCGCGTCCTTCGGAACCGTATCGAGAAACCTCCGCACCGCTGTTTTGGCCGCATCCATCTTCCGTTCGCCACCGAGGCGCCCCGCCATGGAGCCGGAGGCATCGATCGCGATGATCGCCTTCTTCCAGTGGCTGCCCATCGTCTCGGGACCGTCCGGCGGAGGCGGACCTTCCCTGAGTGCGTAGTCGATGTAGCAGGATTTTGGATCTCCCCCGAAGTCGGCGAGGAAGTCCTCGTAGAGCTGATCGGCCGTCCAGAATTCCCGCTTGGCGGAGAGCGACAGTTCCTCCGCTCTGACGGCAGCCGGCATCATGGCAAGGGTCCCGGCCACGGCAAGCTGTAGGACAGAGGAAATGGCGGTCTTTGGCAGCATCGTCGATTTCTCTCGAACTCACCCACCTATAATAAACTATCGGAGCACAATGACGACGACAATGCTGCGGACGATAATAGCCAGTCCAACCCCGGCTATAGCGCCCTCCGTTTGCAAGCATTCGCAACGGGTCGAATGACTGTATGATGTCTTCATAGTCTGCAATGCCGTCTTTAGGACATGTGCATCCGCGCCCCTCCACCCCGCCGTCCGGCGCCAGGCTGACAAAAGGAAGGCGGGAGTCGAACGTGGCGCGTTCGAAGGGAATTCCTTCCCTGGCCTTTGCGCCCCGGCGGCACGCACCCCACTTTGACAGCATTGAGTCAGGGGAGCGCCATCATGCTGAAGCAGATCGAGGCGGGGGTCCTGCGCGTCGCCTACCGGGAGCAGGGGGAGCCCGAGGGCTGGCCCGTTATGCTGCTGCACGGCTTTCCCTATGACGCGCATGCCTATGACGCCGTGGCGCCGATCCTCGTGGAGGCCGGCGCGCGGGTCATCACCCCCTGGCTGCGCGGCTATGGCCCGACGCGCTTCCTCTCCCTCGATACGCCGCGCTCCGGCCAGCAGGCGGCGCTGGGGGCCGACCTGCTGGCGCTGATGGAGGCGCTCGGCATCCCCCGCGCGGTGCTGGCCGGCTATGACTGGGGCGGGCGGGCCGCCTGCATCCTGGGGGCGCTCTGGCCGGAGCGGGTGGCCGGGCTGGTCACCGGGGATGGTTACAATATCCAGGACATCACCCGCGCCGGGGAGCCGCAGGCGCCGGAGCGGGAGTTCCGCTACTGGTACCAGTACTATCTCCACGGCGAGCGCGGGGCGGCCGGGCTGGCGGCGCACCGGCACGAGTTCTGCCGCCTGCTCTGGCGGCTCTGGTCGCCGGAATGGCGCTTCGACGAGGCCAGCTTCGCCCGCAGCGCCGCCGCCTTCGACAACCCCGACTTTGTCGCCGTGGTGGTCCACTCCTACCGCCATCGCTACGGCCTGGTGCCGGGCGACCCGGCCCTGGAGGACATCGAGCGCCGCCTCGCCGCGCAGCCGCCGATCGCCGTGCCGACGGTCAGCCTGGACGGCGGCGCGGATGGCGTGGCCCGGCCCGAGGGCAGCGCGGCGGATGCGCCGCACTTCACCGGCCCCTATGAGCACCGGCGGCTTCCGGGCATCGGCCACAACCTGCCGCAGGAGGCGCCGCAGGCCTTCGCCGAGGCGGTGCTGGCCGCGCGGCGCCTCGGGGAGGCCTCCTGAGCGGCGGGCGGCACGACGCCCGCCTTGACCCCCGGCGCCCGCCGCCGCAAAACCCGCCCATGTCCGGCAAGCCGTTCCGCGCAAGGGTGCGAATTAGCCGCCCGGTCCTCCCCCGCCGGAGGGCCGGGACCATGGACGCGCCTTCCCACCCCTTCGCCTGAACCCCGCCCCAATCCCGCCCCTCAGGGCGGCACGGACACCCCCTCCATGACCGACGTGCCTTCCGACACCCCTCGTTCCGAAGCCCGCGACTATCGCGGCACCGTCTTCCTGCCGCAGACCCCCTTCCCCATGAAGGGCGACCTGCCGAAGCGCGAGCCGGCCTGGCTGGAACGGTGGGAGCGGATCGGGCTCTGGCAGAGGCTGCGCGCCCAGTCGGCCGGCCGGCCAAAATTCGTCCTGCATGACGGCCCGCCCTATGCCAACGGCGCCCTGCACATCGGCCACGCGCTGAACAAGATCCTGAAGGACGTCATCAACCGCGCCGCCCAGATGGACGGCAAGGACGCCGACTACATCCCGGGCTGGGACTGCCACGGCCTGCCGATCGAGTGGAAGGTCGAGGAGGAGTACCGCAACCCCAAGGGCAAGCACGGCGGGCAGGACAAGGATTCCGTCCCCGTGCTGGAGTTCCGCGCCGAGTGCCGCGCCTATGCCAGCCATTGGCTGGACGTGCAGCGCGAGGAGTTCAAGCGCCTGGGCGTCGCCGGCGACTGGGCCGGGCGCTACGCCACCATGGACTTCGCCTCCGAGGCCGCCATTGCCGCCGAGATCGGCAAGTTCCTGATGAACGGCTCGCTCTACCGCGGCCTGCGCCCGGTGATGTGGAGCCCGGTCGAGAAGACCGCCCTGGCCGAGGCCGAGGTCGAGTACCACGACCACAAGTCGGCCATCCTCTACACCGGCTTCCCCATCCTGAAGGCGGCCAGCGCGGACCTGATCGGCGCCGAGGCGGTGATCTGGACCACCACGCCCTGGACCATCCCGGCCAACCGCGCGCTCGCCTATGGCGCCGAGATCGACTACGCGCTGCTGGTGGTGGACGGCGTCGAGGAGGGGGCGCTGCCGCGCGTCGGCCAGCGCTTCGTGGTCGCCGAGGCGCTGCTGGGCGCCTTCGCCAAGGAGGTCGGCCTCGCCGCCTTCAGCGTGAAGCGCGTCTTCAAGGGCAGCGAGCTGGCCGGCGCCATCGCGGCGCATCCGCTGCGCGGCTGGAGCAAGGCGGCCCAGGGAGACAATATCGGTTACGCCTTCGAGGTGCCGCTGCTGGAGGGCAATTTCGTCACCACCGAGGCGGGTACGGGCCTCGTCCACATGGCGCCCGCCCATGGCGAGGACGATTTCCACCTCACCCGGGCCCATGGCATCCCCGTGCCGGAATGCGTGGCCGATGACGGCACCTACACCGTGCAGGCGCCGGGCTTCACCGGTATCCATGTCTTCAAGGCGCATGAGCCGGTCTGGGCGGCGCTGGAGGAGATGGGCCACCTCGCCGGCAAGGGCTTCATCACGCACAGCTACCCGCACAGCTGGCGTTCCAAGAAGCCGATCATCTTCCGCGCGACCCCGCAGTGGTTCATCGCGATGGATGACGACAACCGCATCCGCGCCAAGTCGCTCGAAGCCATCGCCGCCACGCATTTCGTCCCGGACCAGGGGCGCAACCGCATCGGCTCCATGGTCGCCGCCCGGCCGGACTGGTGCATCAGCCGCCAGCGCGCCTGGGGCGTGCCGATCGCCGTCTTCGTCGAGAAGCGGACGGGCGAGGTGCTGCGCGACCCGGCGGTGCTGGAGCGGATCGACGCCGCCTTCCGCGAGGAAGGGGCGGATGCCTGGTACAAGCCCGGCGCCGCGGCCCGCTTCCTGGGCAATGACCGCAACCCGGACGATTACGAGCAGGTGATGGACATCGTGGATGTCTGGTTCGAGTCCGGCTCCACCCATGCCTTCGTGCTGCGCCCGCGCGGCCTGCCCGTGCCCGCCGACCTCTATCTGGAAGGCTCGGACCAGCATCGCGGCTGGTTCCATTCCTCCCTGCTGGAGAGCATCGGCACCAACGGCTACGCGCCCTTCAAGGCCATCCTGACGCACGGCTTCGTCCTCGACGAGACCGGCCGGAAGATGTCGAAGTCGCTCGGCAACGTCACTGCGCCGCAGGAGGTGACGAAGCAGTACGGCGCCGACATCCTGCGCCTCTGGGTGATGAATTCCGACACCGCCGACGATCTGCGCATCGGCAAGACCATCCTGGGCCAGCAGGCGGAGCTGTATCGCCGCATCCGCAACACGCTGCGCTGGTTGCTCGGCAACCTCGCCGGCTTCGAGGAGGGAGAGAAGCTCCCCCATGCCGAATTGCCGGAGCTGGAGCGCTGGGTGCTGCACCGCCTCTCGGAGCTGGATGGCCGGCTGCGCAAGGCGGTGTCGGATTACGACTGGAACGGCGTCTATCCCGAGATCCACGCCTTCTGCGCCACGGACCTCTCCGCCTTCTATTTCGACATCCGCAAGGACAGCCTCTACTGCGACGCCGCCGATAGCCCGCGTCGCCGCGCCGCGCGCACGGTGCTGGACGCGCTGCACCGCTGCCTGACCACCTGGCTCGCCCCCGTCCTCCCCTTCACCGCCGAGGAAGCCTGGCTGGCCCGCTTCCCCTCCGAGGACGGCTCGGTCCATCTCCAGGGCTTCCCCGAGATCCCGGCCGAATGGCGCGATGACGCCCTCGCCGCCAAATGGGAAACGGTGCGCAGCATCCGCCGCGCCGTCACCGGCGTGCTGGAGAAGGCACGCGGCGCCGGCGAGATCGGCTCCTCTCTCCAGGCCGCGCCGGTGCTGCACCTGCCGTCCGAGTCCCTCGGCCTGCTGCCGGCCGAGACATGGGCCGAGCTGTGCATCACCTCGGACCTGACGCTCTCCGACGCCACGCCACCGGAGGGTGCCGCCGCCCTGGAAGGCCAGCCCGGCGTGGCGGCCGTCTTCGCCCATGCTCCCGGCGAGAAATGCGCGCGCTGCTGGCGCGTGCTGCCGGAGGTCGGCCGCTCGGCGGCGCATCCGACGCTGTGCCGCCGCTGCGAGGCCGTGGTCGAAGCCGCCGCATGAGCCTCAAGCTCGGCCTGCCGGTCGCCGCCGGCATCCTGGTGGCGGACCAGCTCAGCAAGTGGTGGGTGCTGGAGGTGCTCCGCCTGCCGGAGGTCGGGCAGGTGAAGCTGCTCGATCTCGGGAGCGTGGGCTTCGACCTCACCATGGTCTGGAACCGCGGCGTCACCTTCGGCCTGCTGGCCGGGCAGGCGCTCTGGCACCGGCTGCTGCTGGCGGTGCTGGCGCTGGTCGTGGCGGCCTTCCTGCTGCGCTGGATCGCCCGCGCCGAGAACCGGCTGACGGCGGTGGCGCTCGGTGGCATCGTCGGAGGGGCCATCGGCAATGTCATCGACCGGCTGCGCTTCGGCGCGGTGGTGGATTTCGCGGATGCCTGGGCCGGCAACTGGCACTGGTACGTCTTCAATCTCGCCGATGCGGCCATCGTGCTGGGTGTCGCGGCGCTGATCGCTGATGCCTTGTTCGGTTCCCGCCGCACCGCTAAGGAAACGCCATGAGGCAGCTTCCCACCCGGATTCGGGCGCGCCGCGCCGTCCCCTCCCTGGCCTTTGCGGCGCTGGGCAGCGCACTGCTGCTGGCCGGCTGCGGCTCCGACACGGCGCGCACGCTTGGCTTCACCCGCAGCGCGCCGGACGAGTTCAGCGTCGTCACCCGCGCGCCGCTCTCCCTGCCGCCAGTACTGGGCGAGCTGCCGCCGCCCCGCCCCGGCACGCCGCGCCCGCAGGAGCTGCGCGGCCGCGAGGCGGGCGAGGCGACCGTGGCCCCTGGCGCGGCCTTCGGTGTCGGTGCCTCCTCCGCACCCTCCGCCGGCGAGGCGGCGCTGCTCGCCCAGGCCGGTGGCGGCGTGCCCCCGGACATCCGCCAGCGCGTGGACGAGGAAAGCCTCCACCTGGAGCAGGCCGACCGCAGCCTGGTGGACCGCCTGATGTTCTGGCGCGAGCAGCCGCCGCCCGGCACCGTGCTCGACCCGGAGCGCGAGGCCCAGCGCCTGCGCGAGAACGCCGCGCTCGGCCGCAGCGTCGAGGAGGGCGAGACCCCCATCATCCAGCGGCGCCGGCAGGGCCTGTTCCAGGGGCTGTTCTGAGCGCCCCTGTTGCCAGCAGGGCGGAAAGCCCATCTGATGCGGACATGTGCGCCCTGTCCCGCCGCGCGGCCATCTCGGCCGCGGCCGCCCTGCCTGCGCTCGCCGTGCTGCCCTCCGCACGCAGCGCGGCCGAGCCCGCTCCCGCCGCCCCGCCATCCCCGGGCGGCGAGCAGCCGCTCTTCGGCGCCAACCTCTGGACCTTGCCGAATGGCCTGACGGTGGTGCACGCCGAGAATCGGCGGGCACCGGTGGTCGCGCATTACGTTTTCTACAGCGTCGGCGCCGGGGAGGACCCGGCCGGCAAGTCCGGCCTTGCCCACTTCCTCGAGCACATGATGTTCAAGGGCAGCGAGCATGTGCCCTCCGGCGTCTTCTCCCGCCGCGTGGCGCGCGAGGGCGGGCAGGACAATGCCTTCACCAGCCGCGACGTCACGGCCTATTTCCAGCATGTCGAGGCCAGCCGCCTGCCGCTGGTGGCGGGGATGGAGGCCGACCGCATGGCCACCGCCCGCTTCCCCGCCGATGAGGCGGAGGCCGAGCGCCAGGTGGTGCTGGAGGAGCGGCGCCAGCGCGTGGAAAGCACGCCGCGCGGCCGCTTCCGCGAGGCCTGGGACGCCAGCTTCTGGGGCCGCCAGCACTGGCGCGGCCGGCCGCTGATCGGCTGGCCGGAGGAGATCGCCGCCCTCTCGCGCGACGACATGCTGGAGTTCTATCATCGCTACTACACGCCGGCGAATGCGACGCTGGTGGTCACCGGCGCCGTCTCGCGCGATGCGGTGGCGAAGCTGGCCGAGGAGGATTACGGCGGCATCCAGGGCCGCCCCGCCCCCTACTTCAAGGCGCATCGCGGCCGTGCGCCGGCCCCGCCGGCGCCCCTGGAGGACCGGCTAGTGCGGCGCGAGGCGACGGTGCGGGAGTCGGCCTTCCTGCGCGGCTGGATCGCCCCTTCCCTGCCGCCAGGCACCGAGGCCAGCCGCCACGCGCATCCGCTGGAGGTGCTCTCCCACCTGCTCGGCGGCGGCCAGGGCTCGCGCCTCTACAAGGCGCTGGTGCAGGGTGGCCTCGCCGTCTCCGCCAATTGTTCCTATGACAGCGACGCCATCGGCACCGGCTCGCTGGAGATCTCCGCCACGCCGCGCCGCGACACCTCCACGGACCGGCTGGAGCAGGCGGTCACCACCGAGATCAGGCGCCTGCTCGATGACGGCGTGACCGACGCCGAAGTCGAGCGCTCGATCCGCCAGATCACCGCCGGCACGCTGCTGGCGCTGGACAGCCTCGGCGCCGCGCCGCGCATCCTGGGCTCCGGCCTGGCCGCCGGCCTGCCGCTGGATGCCGTCGAGTACTGGCCGGCCCGCATCCGCGCCGTCACCCGCGCCCAGGTGGAGGAGGCCGCCCGCGCCGTGCTCGCCAATCCCTCGATGATCGGCTGGCTGCTACCGGAAGGCGCGGCATGAGCGGCACTGGCTTCTCGCTTCCCATCCAGGTGGTGGAGGGCGGTGGCCTGACGGCCTGGCTGGCCGAGGACCATTCGGTGCCGGTGGTCAGCATCACCTGGTCCTGGCCCGGCGGCGCCGCGCTGGACCCGAAGGGCCAGGAGGGCGCCTCCCGCCTCGCCGCCGGCCTGATGACCGAGGGCGCCGGCGACCTTGATGCCCTCGCCTTCGCCGATGCCCTGCGCGACGAGGCGATCGGCCTGGATTTCTCCGCCGACCGCGACAGCTTCCAGGGCGGCTTCCGCGCCCTGGTGCCCGCCCTGCCGAAGGCGGTGCGCCTCGCCCGGCTGGCGATGACGGCATCGCGCTTCGACGAGGATGCCGTGGCCCGCCAGCGCGCCCGCGCCATCGCTGCCGTGCGGCAGTCGCTGGAAGGGCCGCAGGGCCGCGGCGCGCGCGCCTTCTGGGCCGCCGGCTTCCCCGACCATCCGGCCGGCCGGCCCTCCAGCGGCACCGAGGAAAGCCTTGCCGCCCTTACCATCGAGCAGATGCGCGCGGCGCTCGGCCGGCATCTGCGCCGCGCTCCGGGACTGCTGATCACAGCCTCCGGCGCCATCAGCGCCGGGGAACTGTCCAGGCTGCTGCCGGAGTTATTCGGCGGCCTGCCGGAGGGCAGGGTGGAGGAGCCGCCCCCCTTGCCGGAATTCCGCCATTTCGGCACCCAGGTGGTGCCGGTGGCCTCGCCGCAATCGGTGATCCTGTTCGGCCAGCCCGGCATCCCGGTGAATGATCCGGCCTGGGAGACGGCGCAGGTCGTGCTGCGCATCCTGGCCGGCGGCGGCTTCACCGCGCGCCTCACCCACAGCATCCGCGAGGAGCGCGGACTGACCTACGGCATCGGCGCCGGGCTCGACGTGATCTTCGGGCAGAGCGTGCTGGTCGGCTCCTGCGCCACCGCCAATGCCCGCGTCGGCGAAACCCTTACCCTGCTGCGCGCCGAGTGGAAGCGCATGGCGGAGTCCGGCCCGACAGCGGCGGAGATGGAAGAGGCGGTCGCCTTCCTCACCGGCAACCAGCCGCTGCAATTCACCGATAGCCGCCGCATCGCCGCCACCCTCCTGGCGATGCGGCGCAATGGCCGGCCGCTCGACTGGCTGGCCCGCCGCCCCGAGCGCCTCGCCGCAATCACGCGCGAGCAGGCCGTGAAGCTCGCCGGCCGCCTGTTGGCGCCCGCGCAGCTTTCCGTCACGGTGGCAGGGCAACCCGAGGGGCTTTAAGCGATTACTGCCACGCTTTAGCCTCTGAGTTGATGATGGGGGAGATCACCGCATGACGCCTTCCGCGCGAGAGGCCGCCTGGACCCGGGTGGCCGCGCTGGCCCGCCGTCCCGGCAGCGGCGCCATCCGGGCCCTGTTCGCGGCCGACCCCGAGCGCTTCCAGCGCTTCCACCGGCAAGCCTGCGATATCCAGATGGACTTCTCCAAGACCTCGGTGGATGCCGAGGCCCTGGCGGCGCTGCTCGACCTTGCCAAGACCTCCGAGGTGATGGCGCGGCGCGACGCCATGGCGGCGGGCGAGCCGGTCAACCAGACCGAGGGCCGCGCCGTGCTGCACATGGCCCTGCGCGCCCCGCGCAGCGCCGGCTTCGTCGCCCGCCACCCCGACGGCACCGTCGAGGATGCCAGCGGCGCAGTGGAGGAGACGCTGGCGGCGATGCAGCGCTTCGTGCATGCCGTCCATACCGGCGACATCCGCGGCGCCACCGGCGAATCCTTCACCGATGTGGTGAATATCGGCATCGGCGGCTCCGATCTCGGCCCCTTCATGGCCAGCCGCGCGCTCTGGACGGTGCGCTCGCCGATGCGGCCGCTCTACCTGGCCAATGCCGACGCGCACAACTGGGAGGCCATCCGGCCCCGGCTGAACCCGCACCGCACCCTGATGCTGGTCGCCTCCAAGACCTTCACGACCGCCGAGACCATGGCCAATGCGCATGTGGTGCGCGGCTGGCTGGAGCGGAATCTGGGCGAGGTCGGCGCGCGGCGGCACATGGTGGCCCTCTCCACCAACCACGAGGCGACGGCGGCCTTCGGCGTGCCGGCGGATCGCGTCTTCGGCTTCCGCGACTGGGTGGGCGGGCGCTTCTCGCTGTGGTCGGCGATCGGGCTTTCCATCGCCCTCGGCTGCGGCTGGGACAATTTTTCCCAGCTGCTCGCCGGTGCGCGGGCGATGGACGAGCACTTCCTGACCGCCCCGCCGGAAGAGAACCTGCCGCTGCTGCTGGCGCTGATCACGGTCTGGCACGTCAACGGCCTCGGCCTGAAGGCGCATGCCATCCTGCCCTATGACCACCGCCTTTCGCGCTTCCCCGCCCACCTTCAGCAGCTGGAGATGGAGAGCCTGGGCAAGCGGGTGACGCTGGCCGGCCAGCCGGTGGAGCACGATACCGGGCCGGTGATCTTCGGCGAGCCCGGCACCAATGCGCAGCACTCCTTCATGCAGCTGCTGCACCAGGGCACCACGCCGGTGCCGGCCGATTTCGTGCTGGTGGCCAACCCGAACCACCCCTATGCCGAGAACCACCGGCTGCTGCTCTCCAATGGCCTGGCCCAGGCCGAGGCGCTGCTGCGGGGCCGCACGGCGGAGGAGGTGACGGCCGAGATGCGCAAGGCCGGCACCCCGCCCGACGAGATCGAGCGCCTGCTGCCGCACCGGCTCTTCCCCGGCGACCGGCCCAGCACCACGCTGCTGCTCGACCGGCTCGACGCCTATACCCTTGGCCAGCTCGTGGCGCTCTACGAGCACAAGGTCTTCTGCCTCGGCGCTCTGTGGGACATAGACGCCTTCGACCAGTGGGGCGTGGAATTGGGCAAGCAGCTCGCCAAGTCCATCCTGCCCGAGTTGGAGCCCGATGGCCGCGTCGGCGCGCATGACCCCTCGACCACCGGGCTGATCCAGCGCATCCGTCAGCTCCAGGGGCTGGAGGCCTAGAGGGGACACGCGATCCAGGACCGCCACCCGCGGAGGCGTGGTGGCGGGAACCACGCCTCCGCCGAAGGGAGCGGAACGACCTAGCCCGGCCCCGGCCCGACGACCCCGATGTCGAAATGCAGCACTTCCTCGCGGCACCCCAGCTTCTCGTAAAGCGCGATGGCCGGGTCGTCGCCGTAGTCGGCCTGGACAAAGACGACCCAGGCGCCGCGCCGCCCGGCGATCTCGCGCAGATGCCCGATCAGCCCGGTCGCGATTCCTTGCCGCCGGTGCGCCGCAGCGACGGCCAGGTCGTAGATATAGACCTCGCGCCGGCGCCGCTCGAATTTGTCGAGCTCATAGGCGACCAGACCGCCCAGCACCTCCTCCGCCGCCAGGGCCACGACGATGATGACATGCTCCTTGGCCAGCAGCCCTTTCAGGTAGGCGTCTGAGGGCGGCTCGCCGCCATAGGTCTCCTCGTCGCCGAAAGCCTCGCCAAACAGGGCATTCAGCTTCCGCAGCAGAGAAAGATCGGCGGGAGCGAGGCGGCGAAAGGTAACAGAGGGAGACGGCATGCGCGGAGGGTAATCCGTCCTCCGGCCCCGGCGACAGGGGGGAGGTCGAGTTGCCGGCGCCCCCCCCGGCTCCACTTCCTTCCGGCTGGCTCAGGCCGCCTTGCGCTTGCCCGGCTTGCGCAGGATCCATTTCGGCGCCCGTACCGTGAGCGGCTGGCCCACCTCGGCGGCGAAGGCCTCCGCCGCCTCGCCGACCTTTCCCCAGCCATAGTCGTCGCCGATCAGCACGCCGCCGGGCGCCAGCAGGCTCCAGTAGAGCCGGGCATCGCGCAGCACCGCCTCGTATTCATGCGCGGCGTCGATATGGATCAGCTCCGGCGCCAGCTTCAGCCGCCGCAGGATCACCGCCGCGTTCTCGCTGGTCTGCGCCAGCGGCACCACGCGGTCCTGCAGCCCGCGATGCGCCATGTTGCTGAGGAACTGCCAGTAGAGCCCGGGCATCCCGTGCCGCAGGCGCAGCGAGGCGAAGATGTTGTCCGGCCGCTCGCGGTTCCAGTGCTCGGGGCTGCCGAGGAAGGTGTCCACGGCGATCACCGCCCCCGGCAGGCCCAGCCGGGCCATGGTGTCGCAGAGGAAGACGACCGAGGCACCCTTCCAGACACCCAGATCGAGGACGAGGCTCGGCCGCACCTCCTCCAACACGGTGACGAAGGCCGGATGGTCGCTGTTCCAGCCCTGCAGGTCGAGCGGCAGGTCCGGCGTGAAGCCGGCGAAGACATCCTCGCCATGGAGGCGCCGCATCAGCACCTGGGCGGGGGTCAAGCAGGCGGAGGTCGAGGGGCGCGCGGGCTCGGCCGTGGCGGACATGGGGCGCTTTCCTGCGGAACGGGGCGGCGGATTATCAACCGCCGCGCGCCCCGGCGGAAGGGCCGCGCCGGCCCGGCGGCGCCGCGCCCCTTCCCCGCCGCCCCCGGCGGGCGCTAGAGGGTCGGCATGGACCGCATCCGCCTGCTTTCCGCCACCACGGCCGACCGCATCGCGGCCGGCGAGGTGGTCGAGCGCCCCGCCGCCGCGGTGAAGGAACTGGTGGAGAACGCGCTGGATGCCGGGGCGCGGCGCATCGCCGTCACGCTGGAAGGCGGCGGCATCACGCGCATCCTGGTCGAGGACGACGGCAGCGGCATGTCCCCCGCCGACCTCGCCCTCGCCGTGGAGCGCCACGCCACCTCGAAGCTGCCGGAAGAGGAGACGCTCTTCCGCATCGCCACGCTCGGCTTCCGCGGCGAGGCGCTGCCCTCCATCGCCGCCGTCGCCCGGCTGACGCTGACCAGCCGCCTGCCCGGCGGCGAGGCCCATGCCCTCGCCGTCGAGGGCGGCGTGAAGGGCGAGATCCGCCCGGCCTCCGGCGCGCCGGGCACCCGGGTGGAGGTGCGGGACCTGTTCTTCGCCACCCCCGCGCGCCGCAAGTTCCTCAAGTCCCCGCCCACCGAGGCCGGGCATGCCGTCGAGGCGGTGCGCCGCCTGGCGCTCGCCTGGCCCGAGGTGGCCTTCCGCATGGAGGTGGAGGGCCGCACGGTGCTGAGCCTGGCGCCGGCCGATCGCGCCACCCGCCTCGCCGCCCTGCTGGGGCCGGATTTCGCCAAGGCGGCAGTGCCGGTGACCGGCGCCTGGAGCGATCTCGACCTCGACGGCATGGCGGCGCTCCCCACCCTGACCCGCGCCACCGCCGCCGAGCAGCACCTCGTCGTCAATCGCCGCCCGGTGCGCGATCCGCTGCTGCGCGCCGCGCTCCGCGTTGCCTATCGCGACCTCATCGCCGCCGGGCGGCATCCGGTGGCAGCGCTGTTCCTGGACCTGCCGCCCGAGCTGGTGGACGTGAACGTCCACCCGATGAAGACCGAGTTGCGCTTCCGGGATGCCGGCGCGGTGCGCGGAGCGCTGATCTCGGCGCTGCGCCGCGCCTTGGCTGTCGGTGCCGGCCCGACCGCCGCGCCGCCCCCGCCGCCTGCGCCCGCCGATTGGGAGGCCATGGCCCCGCCGCCACCGACGGGCCCGGGCTTCGCCGAGGGAACCGCGCCGCTCACCGCACCGGCCCCGTCCCGCCCCCTCGGCTGGCAACCCGGCCTGCGCCTACCCATGCCGCAGCCCCGGCCGGACCCCGCCCCTGCCCCGCCGCCGCTTCCCGAGCTCGCCGGGGAAGGCCCGCTGGGCCGCCCGGTGGCGCAGTTGCTGGAAACCTACATCCTGGCCGAAGCGCCCGATGGCGCGCTGATCCTGGTGGACCAGCACGCCGCGCATGAGCGGCTGACGCATGAGGCACTGAAGGCGCAACTTCTCGAAGGCGCCGTGCGCAGCCAGCCCCTGCTGCTGCCCGCCGTGGTGGAACTCCCCGGGCCGGAGACGCAGCGCCTTCTCGACGCCGCTCCCACCCTGGCCCGCCTCGGCCTGGAGGTGGAGGATTTCGGCGCCGGCGCGGTGCTGGTGCGGGCGCTTCCCGCCCTGCTCGGCAATCCCGACCCGGCGCCCCTGTTGCGCGACCTCTGCGCCGAGTTGGCCGAGTGGGAGGAGACCACCGCCCTGGAGCGGAAGCTCGATGCCGCCGTGGCGCGGCTCGCCTGCCACGGCTCGATCCGGGCCGGGCGGCGGCTGAACCCGGCGGAGATGTCCGCCCTGCTGCGGCAGATGGAGGCCACTCCGCGCGCCTCCACCTGCTCGCATGGACGGCCGACCTGGCTGCGCTTCGGCAAGGCCGAGTTCGAACGGATGTTCGGCCGCCGCTGAGCGGCAGCTGTCCGGAACGTCATTCGTCCCGCCCTTGTCAGGTGACATGATCCGCGCCAGCCTCGGCCCTGCCGCATCCCATGCGGCGGGAAGAATCGAGGCACCGGCCGTCGAAGCGCCGGGCCGGACGCGTCAGGGAAGTATGCGCATGGGCCTGCCATGAACTACGTCTTCGAGTTCAGCGCCGTCTTCGACGCCTGGGACGAGTTGATGGCCGGCCTGTTGCGTACCGTGTGGCTCTCCGCCGCCGCCATGGCGATCGGGCTGGTGGTGGCGATCTTCGGCGCGCTGGCGAAGACCAGCGGGCCGCGTCCGCTGCGCTGGCTGATCGACGCCTATATCGAGCTGATCCGCAACACCCCCTTCCTGATCCAGCTCTTCGTCATCTTCTTCGGCCTGCCGGTGATCGGGCTGCGGCTGGAGGCGGACCAAGCCTCGCTGCTGGCGCTGGTGGTCAATGTCAGCGCCTATGGCATCGAGATCATCCGCGCCGGCATCGAGAGCATCCATCACGGCCAGATCGAGGCCGGCCGCGCGCTCGGCCTGAAGCCGCTGCAGATCTTCCGCCTGATCGTGCTGAAGCCGGCGCTGCAGGCGATCTATCCCTCCCTGACCAGCCAGTTCATCCTGCTGATGCTGAACTCCTCGGTCTGCTCGACCATCGCGGCGAGCGAGCTGACCGCCGCCGCCAACGACATCCAGGCGCGCACCTTCCGCTCCTTCGAGGTGTATTTCGTCGTCACCGGTCTCTATCTCGCGCTCTCGGTGATGTTCTGGGCGATCTTTGCCTGGATCGAGCGCGCCTTCCTGCGCCAGCCGGCGTCACGCTGAGGGAGCCGGACCATGCGCAGCCTCGGCTCCGGCGACATCCTGTTCATCCTGGCGGCGCTGCGCTGGACGCTGCTGCTCTCCCTCGCCGCCTTTGCCGGCGGTGCGGTGGGCGGGCTGCTGGTGGCGCTGATGCGCAGCGGCACCATCACCGCCCTGCGCTGGATCGCTTTCGGCTATATCAAGCTGTTCCAGGGCACACCGCTGCTGATGCAGCTCTTCCTGGCCTTCTTCGTGCCGGGCATCTTCGGCATCAGCGTCGATCCCTGGGGCGCCGCGGCGCTTGGCCTCTCCCTCCATGCCAGCGCCTTCCTGGGCGAGATCTGGCGCGGCGCCATCGAGACGGTACCGAAGGGGCAATGGGAGGCCTCCGCCGCGCTCGGCCTGAAATACTGGCGGCAGATGCGGCTGATCGTGCTGCCGCAGGCGCTGCGCGTCGCCATCCCACCGACCGTCGGCTTCCTGGTGCAGCTGATCAAGGCGACCTCCCTCGCTTCCATCATCGGCTTCGTCGAGATCACCCGCGCGGCGCAGGTGATCAACAATGCGGTGTTCCAGCCCTTCACCATCTTCGGCCTGGTGGGGCTGGCCTATTTCGTCATCTGCTGGCCGCTCTCGGCCTATAGCAGGCGCATGGAACAGCGCCTTGCCGTGGCCCGACGCTGACCCACAAAGCCCAGGAGGACACAGGAATGACCCATCACCGCCTCTCGCGCCGCGGCCTTGGCGCGCTGGCGCTCGGCGCCGCGCTGCTGCCGGCCATGGTCCGCCCCGCCGCCGCCGCGACGCCCGAGGAGATCAAGAAGCGCGGCACCATCATGGTCGGCGTGCTGACGGACTACCCGCCCTTCGGCGGCACCGACGCCAACCAGAACCCCGCCGGCTATGACGACGACGTCGCGGCGCTGCTGGCCAAGGAGATGGGCGTCAAGCTGGAGCTGGTGCCGGTCACCGGGCCGAACCGCATCCCCTTCCTGCTGACCAACAAGGTGGACCTGCTGGTGGCGACCTTCGGCATCACCGAGGAACGCTCCAAGCAGGTGCTGTTCTCCAACCCCTACAGCGCGCTGACCACCTATATCCTGGCGCCGAAGTCCACCAAGATCTCCGGACCGGAGGACCTGAAGGGCGTGCGCGTCGGCGTGGCACGGGCCAGCACGCAGGATTCCGCGGTCTCCGCCGTGGCGCCTAAGGAGACGCGCATCATGCGCTTCGACGACGACGCCACCACCACCCAGTCCATCATCTCCGGCCAGGTGCAGGCGATCGGCGCCAGCAACACCGTGCTGGCCCAGCTGAAGGAAAACTACCCGGACCTGCAGATCGAGCCGAAATTCACCCTGCGCGCCCAGGCCAACGGCATGGCCTTCCGCAAGCAGGACACGGCGCTGCGCGACTGGTGCAACGACTTCATCGCCAAGATTGTCGCGAATGGCGAACTGAACCGCATCCATGAGAAGTGGTTCAAGACGCCGATGCCCCCGCTGCCGCCGATGCCGCAGTTCTGAGTTGCAGTGCTGGAGGGAGAAAGAATTCTCCCTCCAGACCACCCTCATCTTTTTTCTATCAGTTTGGCGATGCGCCTCGCATCCCGCGGGGCATCAGGCCAGAAGACCGGTCTGGAACAGGGACACACGCAGCCCCCCATGCGGGACCGGGGCACCAGGCGGGAGAAAGGGTAGGCCAGTTGCATAGGCCAGCCTGGGCTCGCTCGTGATGAGCCCGACACGCCAGCCCGTGAAGCGGCTCATCAGCACCTGCCCGAGCGCGCGGTACAAGGGGAACAGCTTGTCTCTCTCGCCGATGCGGGTGCCGTAGGGCGGATTGACGATGACAAGCCCCGGCGGCCCGGCGGGCGCAAGAACCTCGCTGACCGCGCTCTGGCGGAATTCGGTGCAGCCGGCGACGCCCGCGCGCTCGGCATTCGCGCGGCTCATGGCGATGGCTCCGGCATCCCGGTCGCTGCCGTAGAAGCGGGCCGCCGGTGTGCGCCTGCTCCGCACCTCGCGCATGCGCTGCCAGGCGTCCGCGTCGAAGGTCGCGAGTTTCTCGAAGGCGAAATGACGGGAACGGCCCGGGTTGAGCCGCGCGGCGATCTCTGCCGCCTCTATGACGAAGGTTCCCGACCCGCACATCGGATCGACCACCGGCTCGGTGCCGTCGTAGCCGCATTGCCGCAGGAAGAGCGATGCCATGGTCTCCCGCATCGGCGCCGCATTGACGGCTTCCTTGTACCCGCGCTTGTGCAGCGGCTCGCCCGAGGTATCGACACTGAGGGTGCAGATGTCGTGCTCGATGCGCGCCCTCACGACGATCTCGGCCTCCGGCGAATGGGGCGCGCCGAGGGTTTCCCGGATGGCGGTTTCGATCCGCTCGGCCGCGGCACCGCTGTGATAGATGCGCGATGCCGTGCAGGACGCCTCGACCCGGAACGGCACATCGGGGCACAGGACGCTGCCCCACGGCACGCGGCGCGCGCGGCCATCGAGCTGCGCGAGATGAAGGACGCGAAACGAGTCGATACGTGCCAGGACACGCCCGGCCCCGCGGATCCACAGGTTGGCCCGCCAGACCTCCGGCCAGCCTCCTTTGGTGACCACACCGCCGGGAACGGGCTTCGGCTGCTTGAATCCCTTGCCGCGCACTTCGGCGCAAAGCACGGGCTCCAGCCCCGGTGCCGTCGCAAGAAATATCTCGAAATCCTTGTCTTTCGTCATCGCCTCTGCATGGCCGGCAGCAAGGCTCCCCGCGGCACCTTTGCCCGTCCGTGCGGGCGGAAAAGAGAGGGACAGGGACGCCGCCCCCTCGTACCCCTCCACAGAGGGACGATGATCACGGCCAGCGGGAAGCGGTCGGCCGCCCCGTTGAGCGACTTTCCCTGCTGGCACAGCAGCCAGTCAGCACCCGAAAGACGGGTGTTTCAGGAGGGCGGCCCGAGGTGGTGCCGCGAGCCACACTCCTGACCTTTCCCTCACCCCCGCAGCATCGCGCCCGTCGCCTTGGTGACGGCGGCGACGATCTTCGCCCCCACCGCCTCGATCTCGGCATCGGTCAGGCTGCGCTCGCGCGGCTGCAGCGTCACCTCGATCGCCAGCGACACCTTGCCCTCCGGCAGCTTGTCGCCGGCATAGCGGTCGAACAGCGCGACGTCGGTGATCAGGTTGCGCTCGGCCCCGCGCGCGGCACGCAGCAGGGCCTCCGCGGGCACGGCCTCGTCCACCAGAAAGGCGAAGTCGCGCTTCAGCGGCTGGAAGGCCGGCAGATCGGGCGCGCCCTTCTTGCGCTTCTTCGGCTCGGCCACGGCGTCGAGGAAGACCTCGAAACCGACCGCCGCGCCGGGCAGGCCCAGCTCCTCACGCAGCCGCGGATGGATCTCGCCGAAGGTGGCCAGCACCGTCTTCGGCCCCTGCCGCACCACGCCGGAACGGCCAGGATGGTAGAAACCTGGCGCATCCGTAGTGACGGAGAGCGCCGCCATCGGCACGCCGAGCGCCGCCAGCACGGCCAGGGCGTCGCCCTTGGCATCCATCGCGTCCACCGGGCGGGCAGGCGCCGCCCAGTGGCGCGGGGTGGCGCCGATGCGCACGCCTGCGGCGACCGCCTGCTGCCCCTCCGGCGTGATATCCCGATAGGCCGCGCCCAGCTCGGAGAGCGCCACATCCGGCCAGCCGCGCGCCGCGTTGCGTGCGGCGGCCAGCAGCAGGCTCACCACTGGCGTCGGGCGCATCTGGTCGAGATCGGTGGCGATCGGGTTGTCGAGCCGCAGCGCCGCGGGTGTCTCGCCGAAGCGCGCCGCCAGCTTGCCATCGAGGAAGCCGAAGCTGACGCAGTCCAGCATGCCGCGCGCGGCCATCACCCGGCGGGCCAGCACGGCGCGGGTCTGCTTCGGCGTCAGCGCCGGCAGCGGCACCGGCGAGGCGACCGGCAGCGAGGCGGGCGGGATGCGGTCCAGCCCGTGGATGCGCAGCACCTCCTCCAGAAGGTCGCATTCCGGCTCGATGGCGGCGCAGCCCTCGGCGGCGGCCCGGGCCTTCTCGGCCGGCAGGCCGGGGGCCTGGGTCAGCGCGCCGGTGCTGACGATGTCATTGCGCCAGGAGGGGACGGAAACCGTCACCTTCTCCGCATCCCGTGCCACCACGCCGAAGCCGAGGCGCTCCAGGATGCCGACCGCCGCATCCGGCGCGATCTCGGCACCGCCGAGGGCCGCGATGCGCTCGAAGCGCAGGCTGGCCTGCCGCTGCCAGGCGGGCTCGGCGCCGCCCTCGGTCACCTCGGAGGGCTCGCCGCCGCAGAGCTCGATCACCATCGCGGTGGCGGCCTCCAGCGCGGCGGGCAGCAGCGCGGGATCGATTCCGCGCTCGAAGCGGGCGCGGGCATCGGAGCGCAGGTCATGCCGGCGGCCGGAGAGCGCAACACGCACCGGGTCAAAGAGCGCGCATTCGATGAACACCTCGGTGGTGTTCTCGTCCGATCCGGAATGCTCGCCGCCCATGATGCCGGCGAGCGATTCCACCGCCTCGCTGTCGGCGATGACGAGATCCTCCGGCGTGACGGCGATCTCCTTGCCGTTCAGCGCCAGGAAGCTCTCACCCTCCCGGCCGCGGCGCAGGAAGAGCGTGTCGCCCTTCACCTTCTTCACGTCGAAGACGTGCAGCGGGCGACCAAGGTCATAGGTGAAGAAGTTGGTGATATCGACCAGCGCGTTGATCGGGCGCAGGCCGATGGAGACCAGCCGGTCCTGCAGCCATTTGGGCGAAGGCCCGTTCTTCACGCCCCGCACGGCACGGCCCAGCACCCAGGGGCAGGCCTCCCGGTCCTCGACCGCCCAGCGCAGCGGCGAGGGATAGACACCCTCGACTTTGGCCGGCGCGAAGGGCTTCAGCGTGCCGAGCCCGGCGGCCGCGAGGTCGCGCGCGATGCCGCGGATGGCGAGCGCATCGCCCCGGTTCGGCGTGACGGAGATTTCCACCACCGGATCATCGAGCCCGGCCCAGGTGGCGTAGGGCACGCCCACCGGCGCATCCTCCGGCAGGTCGATGATGCCCTCATGGTCCTCGCCGAGGCCGAGCTCGCGGGCGGAGCACATCATGGCCTCGCTCTTCACGCCCCGGATTTCACCGACCTTCAGCGTGATGCCGGTACCCGGGATGTAAGCCCCCGGCAGGCCGAGCACCGCCTTCATGCCGGTGCGCGCATTCGGCGCGCCGCAGACGACGGAGCGGATCACGCCGTCGCCCACATCGACCTTGCAGGCGCGCAGGCGGTCGGCATTCGGGTGCTGCACCGCCTCGATCACATGGGCGATGCGGAAGGGCGCCAGCGCCGCGCCACGGTCCTCCACATCCTCGACCTCCAGCCCGATGGTGTTCAGGGCGGCGGTGATCTGATCGAGGGTCGCCTCGGTCTCCAGATGCTGCTTCAGCCAGCTGAGAGAGAACTTCATGGCCTCAGACGCCTTCGACCAGATTGGCGGGGGAGAGCACGGGGGCGCCGTAGTGCCGGAGCCAGCGCACGTCGCTCTCGTAGAAGGGGCGCAGGTCGGGGATGCCGTGCTTCAGCATGGTGATGCGCTCAATCCCCATGCCGAAGGCGAAGCCCTGCCACTCGCGCGGGTCGATGCCGCAATTGGCCAGCACCTTCGGATGGACCATGCCGCTGCCCAGGATCTCCAGCCAGTCGCCGCCCTTGCCGAGTTCGCCCGTCTTCCGGTTCCAGCCGATATCCACTTCCATCGAGGGCTCGGTGAAGGGGAAGTAGCTGGCGCGGAAGCGCACCGGCAGGTCGGAGATGCCGAAGAAGGCCCGCAGGAAGTCGATCAGGCAGCCCTTCAGGTGGGCCAGGGTGATGCCGCGGTCGATCACCAGCCCCTCGACCTGATGGAACATCGGCGAGTGGGTGGCGTCATGGTCGGCGCGGTAGGTGCGGCCGGGAACGATGACGCGGATCGGCGGTTCCTGCGCGAGCATGGTGCGGATCTGCACCGGCGAGGTGTGGGTGCGCAGCACCGGGCGACGACCATCCGGGCCGCCCGGCAGGTAGAAGGTGTCGTGGTCCTGCCGGGCAGGGTGGTGGTCGGGGATGTTCAGGGCGCCGAAGTTGAACCAGTCGCCTTCGATATCCGGGCCCTCGGCCACGCCGAAACCCATGGCGCCGAAGATGGCGGTCAGTTCCTCGACGGTGCGGCCGATCGGGTGGATCGCCCCGGCCTCCGGCCCGGCTGGCGGGAAGGGCCGTGGCGGCAGGGTCACGTCCATCCGCTCGGCGGCGAGGCGGGCCTCCAGGGCGGCGGCCTCCAGATCCACACGGCGGGATTCGATAGCGGCTTCCAGCGCGCCCTTCAGCCGGTTGAGCGCCGCGCCGCGCTCCTTGCGCTGCTCGGCGGGCACCTGGCCCAGCCCCTTCAGCAGTGCGGTCAGGGTGCCGCTTTTGCCCAGCGTGCCCACCCGCACCGCCTCCAGCGCGCGCAGGTCGCCGGCGGCGTTCAGCGCGGCCTCGGTTTCGGCCTGCAGGCTGGCGAGGTCATCCGTCATCGTCTCGGTCCCGTCCATCGAAGCCCGGATATGAAAAAAGCCGCCGGACGCCCAGGGTGCTTCCCCCGGGCGGCGGCGGCTTGGTGTCTTCAGCCCCGGAAAGGGGCGGAGATCAGGCCTGGGCCTGACCCTCCGGCAGCGCCGCCTTGGCCTTCTCGACCAGGGCGCCAAAGGAGGCGGCGTCCTCGAAGGCGATGGCGGCCAGCACCTTGCGGTCCAGCTCGATCCCCGCCGCCTTGATGCCGGCGATGAACTTCGAGTAGGTCAGCCCGTGCTCGCGCACGGCCGCGTTGATGCGCTGGATCCAGAGGCCGCGGAAGTCGCGCTTCTTGTTGCGGCGGTCGCGATAGGCGTATTGCAGCGCCTTCTCGACCCGCTCCAGCGCGGGGCGGTAATTCGTGGAGGAACGGCCGACATAGCCCTTGGCGAGCTTGAGGACCTTCTTGTGACGGGCGTGGGCGGTGACGCCGCGCTTAACACGAGCCATGGTTCAGACTCTCCTTTACCGGCTCGACCCGTAGGGCATCCACTGCTTCACCGTGTCGCCATCCTGCTTGTCCAGCACGAAGGTCCCGCGGTTCTGCCGCTTCATCTTGTTGGTCTTGGCGGTCAGCATGTGGCGCTTGTTGCCGACGCCCGCCTTCACCATGCCCGAGGCGGTGAGGGTGAAGCGCTTCTTCACGCTCGACTTGGTCTTCATCTTGGGCATTTCGGTCTCCTGAGTCTGGAGCACCCGCCGTGAGACGGGCACGGAACCACGGCCGGGCATGCCCTACAGGCCCGGACGCGCGGGAAGGAGGGGCCCTATACCCGCCGTGCCGCGCCGCGGCAAGGGGAACAGCGGCGTCCTGCTGCCTTCCGGGCCCTCCACCCCTTCATTATCCGGCCCGGGCGGGGCATATGGCGGGGCATGATCGCCTTCCGGAAGATGCATGGCCTGGGCAACGACTTCGTCGTGGTGGACGCGCGCGCCGCCGCCCTGCCCTTGACGCCCGCCCGCATCGCCGCCATCGCCGACCGGCACCGCGGCGTCGGCTGCGACCAGTTCATCACGCTGGAGCGGCCCGAGGCCGGCGCCGACGTCTTCATGCGCATCCACAATCCGGACGGCTCCGAGGCCGGCGCCTGCGGCAATGCCACGCGCTGCGTCGCCTCCCTGCTGATGGCCGAGACAGGGCGGGACCGCGTGCTGGTCCGCACCATCAGCGGCGACCTGCCCGCCGAGCGCCTGCCGGGCGGCATCATCCGCGTCGATATGGGCCACCCGCGCCTCGAATGGCAGGAGGTGCCGCTGGTGCGGGCCATGGACACCACGCATCTGCCGCTCAGCCTCGGGCCGGTCGGGGATGCCGCCGCCTGCTCCATGGGCAATCCGCACGCCACCTTCTTCGTCGAGGATCTCGGTGCCCTGCCCTGGCGCGAACTGGGGCCAGAGCTGGAGCGCCACCCCCTCTTCCCGGACCGCGCGAATATCGGCTTCGCCCAGGTGCTGGCGCCGGACCATATCCGCCTCGCCATCTGGGAGCGCGGGGCGGGGCCGACGCTCGCCTGCGGCTCCGGCGCCTGCGCCACCCTGGTCAATGCCCATCGGCGCGGCCTGACCGGGCGGCGGGCGCGGATCGACCTGCCCGGCGGCACGCTGGAACTGGAATGGCGGCCGGACGGCGCCGTGCTGATGGCCGGGCCGGTGGCCACTGCCTTCCTCGGCAGCCTCGACCCCGAGGCCTTCCCGGCATGAGCGCGACGCAGGACGCCGCGCCGCTCCCCGAGGCCGATGCGGAAGGTCCGGTCCGGGTGCTGACCTTCGGCTGCCGGCTCAACACCTATGAGAGCGCGGCGATGCGCGACCTCGCGCTCAGGGCCGGGCATCGCGACACCATCCTGGTCAATACCTGCGCCGTCACCGCCGAGGCGGAGCGGCAGGCGCGCCAGGCGATCCGCCGCGCGGCGCGGGAGAACCCGGGGGCACGCATCCTCGTCACCGGCTGCGCCGCGCAGATCGCACCGGAGAAATGGACTGCCCTGCCCGGCGTCGCCCGCGTCATCGGCAATGCGGAGAAGCTGAAGCCCGAGGCCTGGGCGCTGGAGGCCCCGCCCGCCCCCGTGACGGACATCATGGCGGCGACCGAGACGGCGGCGCATCTGGTGACCGACTTCGCCGGCCGCGCCCGCGCCTTCGTGCAGGTGCAGCAGGGCTGCGACCACCGCTGCACCTTCTGCGTCATCCCCTATGGGCGCGGTCCCTCGCGCTCGGTGCCGATCGGCGCCATCGTCGAACAGGTGCGCGCCCTGGTGGAAAGCGGCTACCGCGAAGTGGTGCTGACGGGTGTGGACATCACCAGCTACGGTCCCGACCTGCCGGGCCAGCCGACGCTCGGCCAAATGGTCCGCCGCCTGCTCGCCCTGGTTCCGGAACTGCCACGCCTGCGCCTTTCCTCGCTCGACCCGGTGGAGATCGACGCCGACCTGTGGCGGCTGATCGGGGAGGAGGAGCGGCTGATGCCGCATCTGCACCTTTCCCTCCAGCACGGCGCCGACCTGATCCTGAAGCGGATGAAGCGCCGCCATCTGCGGGCCGACGCGCTCGCCTGCGCCGCCCACGCCCGCGCGCTGCGGCCGGACATCGCCTTCGGCGCCGACCTGATCGCCGGCTTCCCGACCGAGACGGAAGACCATTTCCGCCAGATGCTGGATCTGGTGGCGGAGGCGGGGCTGACCTTCCTGCATGTCTTCCCCTATTCCGAGCGCCCCGGCACCCCGGCGGCGCGGATGCCGCAACTGCCCGTGCCGCTGCGCCGCGAGCGTGCCGCCCGGCTGCGCGCCGCCGGCGCCGAGGCCGCCGCCCGCTTCTACAACGCCCGGCTGGAGCAGGCCCGCCGGGGCCAGGAGGAAACCGTGCTGCTGGAAGCCCCCGACCGCGGCCATACCGAGCATTTCGCCCCGCTTCGCCTGACCACCGCGACGGCCCCCGGCTCCCAGGGCCGCATCATCCGCGCGCGGGTATGTGACGCCGGGCCGGACGGCCTGCTGGCCGAGGCGGCCTGACGCCATGGCACTGCGCGATCTCTGGGCCAAGCTGACCGGCCGCGAAAAGGAAAAGCCCGCCGAGGAGGCCGCCCCGCCGCCGGAGACCGAGCTCCAGGAGGAGGCGCCGCCCGCAGAGCCCGGCGCACCACCGCCACCAGAGGCGGCGCAGCCCGCAGTCACCGCCCCCGCCCCGCCCGAGACCCGCAGCCCCGACCAGCCGCCAGCGGCACCGCTGCCGCCCCGGACCACGCCGGTCGCGCCCCCGGAGGTGCGCTCGCCGCCGCCTTCCGCCGGCCTGCCGCCCGGCGATCTGCCGCAGGTGCCCACCGAGGTGCCGCCGCCGGGCCCGCCCGCCGGCCCCATGCCGCCGCCCGAAGTGTCGCCGGGGGCATTCCCGGAGGCGCCGTCGCGCGAAGAACTGCCCGAGCAGCCGGCCCCGCCGCCCGCGCCGAGCCAGGCGCCCCCGGCCCCGCCCGGCTGGCAGCCGCCGCCCGCCGAGCAGCCGATCCCCGTCGCGCCCCCCACCCCCGCTGCACCACCACCGGAGACGCCGCCGCTGACCCCGCCGGCCGCTCCCGTGGCGCCGCCGGAGGTGCCCGCCCCGCCGCCAGTGCCCGAGTCACCGCCCGCCGAGCCGCCGGAGCCCCCCGCGCCCGAGCGGAGCAAGGAATTGCCGCCCGCCGTCACGGCCTTCCTGCCCGCCGAGCCGGAAGCGGTGCCGGAGGCCCCGCTGGAGGAGCCGGCCGCACGCGGTGGTTGGTTCGGCCGGCTGCGGGCAGGCCTCTCGCGCTCCACCGCCCGCCTGACGGACGGCATCACCGGCCTGTTCAACAAGCGCAAGCTGGATGACGCCGCGCTGGAGGAACTGGAGGAGGCGCTGATCACCGCCGATCTCGGCGTGGCGGTGGCCGACCGCATCGTCACCGCCTTCCGCCGCAGCCGCTTCGGCAAGGAGGTGACGGACCAGGAGGTGAAGGAGGCGCTGGCCACCGAGATCGCCACCATCCTGGAGCCGGTGGCCCAGCCGCTGGAGCTGGACAACGAGAAGCGCCCGCATGTGGTGCTGGTGGTCGGCGTCAATGGCACCGGCAAGACCACCACCATCGCCAAGCTCGGCCAGCAATGGCGCGAGGAAGGGCGCAGCGTCGGCTTCGTTGCCGGCGACACCTTCCGTGCCGCCGCCGTGGAGCAGCTTCAGATCTGGGGTGAGCGCACGGGCTGCGAGGTCTTCGCCCCTGCCAAGGAGGGGGCGGATGCCGCCGCCCTGGCCTTCGACGCGCTGAAGCAGGCACAGGCCCAGGGCACCGAGGTGCTGCTGGTGGACACGGCCGGGCGCCTGCACAACAAAACCGCCCTGATGGAGGAACTGCGCAAGGTGGTGCGCGTCATGCAGCGCGTCGATCCCACTGCGCCGCATTCGGTGCTGCTGGTGCTGGATGCCACCACCGGGCAGAACGCAACCCAGCAATGCAAGGTCTTCTCCGAGATGGTGCAGGTCACCGGCCTCGTGGTGACCAAGCTGGACGGCTCGGCCAAGGGCGGTATCGTGGTGGCGCTGGCACAGGAATTCGGCCTGCCCGTGCATGCGGTGGGTGTCGGCGAGAAGGCGGCCGACCTGCGGCCCTTCGCCGCGCGGGACTTCGCCCGCTCCTTGCTCGGCCTGAGCTGAGCAGGGCGCCACGCCCGTGCTTGCGCTTGGAAACCCTGGCGGGCTTGCCTAGGTTGAGAGGAGCGGGCGGCCCGCCGTGCCGCCCCTCTTCAACCTGGCGGAGCGAGTATCGCGTGTTTCCCCGGAGCGCAGCATGACACCCCCCGGCACCTCTCGCGGAGGTGGCGGGCGGCCAGCCAAGCGCACCCTGGCGAGCCGGCTGTCGGAGCTTCGCGGGCCGCACGGGCTTTCCATCCTGCCCTCGGTGCCGCTCATGCCGGCGCCCGAGACCGCGGCAGACGAGATCCTCGTCGCCTCCTACAACGTGCACAAATGCGTCGGCACCGACCGCCGCTTCGACCCCGCCCGCATCGCGGCGGTGATCGCCGAGATCCAGCCGGACATCCTGGCCGTGCAGGAGGCCGACCGCCGCTTCGGGCGCCGGACCGGCCTGCTCGACACCAATGCGCTGCAGGAGTGCGGCCTCTCCCTGCTGCCGGTCTCCCGCCTGCCGGATGGGCATGGCTGGCACGGCAACGCGCTGCTGGTGCGGCGCGGCACGGCGCTCGAGGTGCAGCGCCTGACCCTGCCGGGGGCCGAGCCGCGTGGCGCCGTCATCGCCGAGCTGGAGTTGCCGGCTGGCAAGCTGCGCATCGTCGCCGCGCATTTCGGCCTGCTGCGGCGCTGCCGGCTGCGCCAGGCCGCCACCATCCTGGAGGCGATCGGGCGCGGCGCCAGCATGCCGACCCTGATGCTGGGCGACCTCAACGAGTGGCGGCCCGGCCGCCGCTCCTCGCTGCGGCCGCTGGAGTCCCTCTTCGGCAGCGTCGCCTTCGGGCCGGCAAGCTTCCCCTCCCGCATGCCGGTCTTCGCGCTGGACCGCATCTTCGGCTGGCCGCGCGGCGTTGTGCGGGATGTGCAGGTCCACAATACGCCCCTGGCGCGCGTCGCCTCCGACCATCTCCCGCTGAAGGCGCGGCTCTCGCTGACCGCGGCGCAGGGCGCGCCGCCCAGCGAGATCGCGGCCGCCGCATGAGCGGCACGCTGCTCCGCTCCCCGCCGCAGCCGGCCATCGTCGCGGGCGCGGCGCCCCCCCGCTCGGAGCTGGACGACGTGGTCGAATCGCTGCTGCACGGCCATGCCACCGGCGTGGCCCTGCTCCCCACCGGGCTGGAGGCCTTCATGGTGCGCGCCTTCAGCGCCCGCGCCGCCGGCCGCAGCCTCGACCTGCAATACTACCACTGGTCGGACGATATTACCGGCGGCCTGCTGGCGCGCGAGGTGCTCCGAGCCGCCGATCGCGGCGTGCGGGTGCGCATGCTGCTGGACGACAGCTACGCCCTCGGCATCGACCGGCGCATGACCCTGCTGGCGGCGCATCCCCAGGTCGAGATGCGACTGTTCAACACCGCCCGGCTGCGCTGGCTCGGCCAGTTCGGCATGGGGCTGGAATTCGCGCTCGGCGGCTGGCACCTGAACCACCGGATGCACAACAAGAACTGGGTGGTGGATGGCCGGCTGGCGCTGGTCGGGGGCCGCAACATCGCCGACGCCTATTTCGACGGCGCCGGCGACTTCAACTTCCGCGACCTCGACCTTCTGATCGCCGGCGAGGCCAGCACCCAGGCGCAGCGCGTCTTCGACACCTACTGGGCCAGCAGCCTTGCCCGGCCGATGGACCAGTTCCGCCAGGCCGCCGGCGTCAGCCCGAAGGCGCTGACTGCCTTCCGCGAGGAGCTGGAGGAAATCCCGGCCTCGGAGAAGGCGCGCCCCTATCTCAAGGCCCTGGCCGCCACCCGCGCGCAGATGCTGGCGCAGGACTACCACCTGCTGCCGGCGGACGACACCGTGCGCGTGCTCGCCGATCCACCTGCCAAGGCGAAGGGCCGCAACGTGCCCGGCGGCATGGCGGCGGCGATCAATACCGTGCTGCGCGAGGCACAGCAGGAAGCGGTACTGATCTCGCCCTATTTCGTCCCCGGCGAGGCCGGCATGGCGGCGCTGGGGGAGATGGTCCGGCGCGGCGTACGCATCCGCGTCGTCACCAACTCGCTCGCCGCGACGGATGTGGTGGCGGTGCACAGCGGCTATTCCCGCTACCGCCGGAAGTTGCTGGAACTCGGCATCGAGCTCTACGAGCTGAAGCGTAGCGGGCGCAGCGGCAAGGGTGTCTTCGGCTCGCGCGGCGCCAGCCTGCACACCAAGGCGATCATGATCGACCGCGCGCTGGTCTTCGTCGGCACCTTCAACCTCGATCCGCGCTCCGCCAACCTGAACACCGAGATGGGCGCCTTCGCCCGCCACCCCGGCCTGGCCACGCTGCTGGATCGCGAGTACCGCCGCCTGACCGACCTGCGCCGCAGCTACCGGCTTTCCCTGACTGAGCAGGGCGATCTGCGCTGGACCGACGACCTCGGCAGCACCGGCCACGAGCCGGAAGCCTCCTGGGGACGGCGGGCGATGGCGGAGCTGGTGCGCTGGCTGCCGCTGGAAGCGCAGCTCTAGAAAAAGGTCGGGGGAAAGAATTCCCCCGAACCCCCATCTTTTTTCTTCGAGTTTTTCGAAGCCTTTAACTGGCAAAAAGAAGATGGGGGCCTGGGGGAATTCCTTCCCCCAGCCTTTTTTAGCCCCCGCTCTCGCGGATCACCGCATCGGCGCGCTGCTTCACCTCCGCCCGCAGCGCGGTACCTAGGCCCGGCGCCTCGGGCGCCTGCACCATGCCGGCCTTCAGCACCGGCAACTCCGTCACCAGATCCCGGTACCAGGTGGCGAGGGTGGCGCGGACGACCTCCTGGAAGATCGCGGTCGGCGCGTGCAGCGCCAAGTGCAGCCCCGCCATCAGCGTCACCGGCCCGGTGCAGTCATGCGGCGCCAGCGGCTTGGCATGCGCCTCCGCGAGAGCGGCAATCTTGCGGCCCTCGGTCAGCCCGCCGCACCAAGCGAGGTCGAGCATCACCACGTCAATCGCATCGGCCGCCAGCAGGGTGCGGAAGGGCACGGCGCCGCCCAGCGTCTCGCTGCCGCAGATCGGCGTGCGGGTCTGCCGGCGCAGGTCGGCCAGCGCCTGGGCATCGTCCATCTTGGCGATCGGGTCCTCGGCCCAGAACACGCCGTAGTCTTCCAGCGCGCGGCAGATGCGGATGGCGGCCTGGGTGCCCCACATGCTGTGCAGTTCGGCCATCACCTCGATGCGGTTGCCGACGGCGGCGCGGATCTTGCGGAAGGGCTCCAGCCCCGCCTTGAGGTCCTCCAGGCTGATCATGTGGCCGCCGGTGGCGGGCGCGTAGATGTCGAAGGGCCAGATCTTCATGGCGGCATAGCCCTCCGAGAGCAGGCTCTCGGCCAGGGCGCCGGCATCGCGCATGAAGGCAACCTGGTCGTCGTAGGGGCCAGCCGCCACATCCGCCGCGCCGATGTCGCGCCGCGCCGTGCCCTGCGTGTTGTAGGCATAGCCGGCACAGGTGTTGTAGGCGCGGATCTCGCCGCGCACCGCGCCGCCCAGCGCCTCATGCACGGGAATGCCGTGCCGCTGCCCGGCGAGATCCCAGAGCGCGATGTCCACCGCGCTCGCCGCGCGCACCTCGGCGCTGGCGCTGTGGAAGCCGAGATAGGGCGTCATGAGCTGGCGCGAGACCGCCTCGATCCGGCGGGCATCGCGGCCGATCAGCGCTGGCGCCACCTGCTCGTGCAGCACCGCCTCCACGGCCTGAGCGCCGCGGAAGGATTCACCGAGCCCGGTAAGCCCCTCGTCGGTCTCGATTTCGACCCAGATCAGGTTGGGCCGTTCGGTGATGCGGATGGTGCGGAGGCGGGTGATGCGGGACATGGAACCTCACTCGGCGCGGATATTGTTGGCGCGGATGACCTCGCCCCAGCGGGCCGTCTCGCTCTTCACCTGCTCGCCCATGCGCTCCGGCGGGCCGCCCAGCGGCACCACGGCGGCCTCCTGCAGGCGCTGGCGCACGGTCGGGTCCTCCAGCGCCTTGTTGAAGGCGGCGTTCAGCGCGGCGACCCGGCCTGGCGGCGTGCCGGCGGGCGCCAGGAAGCCGAACCAGCTGTCGATGACGATGCCGGGAATGCCTTGCTCGGCGAAGGTCGGCACATCGGGCAGTTCGGGGATGCGCTCGGCCGAGACGGCGGCGACCGGCCGCACCGACCCGGCGCGGATATGCGGCAGGATCGAGGGCAGGTTGTCGAAGAAGACGTCGATGCGCCCGGCGATCAGGTCGGTGATGGCCGGTCCGCTGCCGCGATAGGGCACGTGCACCCATTTCAGCCCCAGCTTTTCCCGCAGCAGTTCCGGCGCCAGATGGTTGGAGGCGCCGACGCCGGAGGAGCCGAAGGTCAGCCCGTCGGACTTGCGGGCGAGATCCAGCACCGCCTTCAGATCCTTCGCCGGCAGGCCGTTCCGCACCGACATGACGTTGCGCACCGCGCCGGTCAGGATCACCGGTGTGAAGTCGCGCGTCAGGTCATAGCCGGGATTGGCATAGAGCGAGGGGTTGGAGCCGCAGGTGCCGATGGTGCACTGGATCAGCGTGGTACCGTCCGGCACGGCGCGGGCCACCTCGGCCGTGCCGATGTTGCCGGCGGCACCGGGCCGGTTCTCCACCAGCACGCCGGCGGGCAGGTAGGGCGCCGCGCCATGGGCCAGCAGGCGCGCGACGATGTCGCTGGTGCCGCCCGGCGCAAAGGGGACCACAATGCGCACGGGCCGGTCGGGCGCCTGGGCACGGGCGGCCGGCAGCCAGGGCATCAGCAGGGCGAGGGCCAAGCCCAGCGCGGCTTTCTTCACGGCGATGTCTCCTCCTTCGCAAAGCGGCCGGGCTGTGGCGCCGGGCCGGTCTGGATGCCGGCCTTCGGGGCGCCGCCGCTGCGGACCGCGGCAGCTTCGGGCAGTCGCGCGAATTGTCAAACAGATTTTCTGATACAGCGCATTCTGTCGTTAGTTTCGTCATTTTCGTTGACAGATTTTACATCTCAGGCAGGCTCCCTCCGGCCGGACCGCCGACGGTCCGCCGCAACGGGAGGAGCGCCGCATGGTACGGACGGAAAAGGAAAAGATGCTGGCCGGCGAACTCTACGACGCCGGCGACCCCGAACTGCAAGCGGACATGGCGGCCGCCCGCCATTGGATGGCCCGCTACAACGCCATGCTGGCGAGTTCTCCCGCCGAGCGGCGGGCGGTCTTGGCCGAACGCCTCGCCGCCGTCGGCGATGGCGCGGTGATCCGGCCGCCCTTCCACTGCGACTACGGCTTCAACATCAGCCTCGGCGCCGGCGTCTTCCTGAACTTCAACTGCGTGATCCTCGACGTCGTGCCGGTCACCATCGGCGACCGCACGCAGATCGGGCCCGGTGTGCAGATCCTCGCCGCCGACCATCCGCGCGATGCCGAGGGGCGCGCCTCCGGCCTGGAATTCGGCCGGCCGATCCGGATCGGGCGCAATGTCTGGATCGGCGGCGGCGCCATCATCCTGCCGGGTGTGACCATCGGGGATGACGCGCTGATCGGCGCCGGGAGCGTCGTCACCCGGGATGTCCCCGCCGGCGCCACCGCCTTCGGCAATCCGGCGCGCCTGCGGTCCTGAGCGGCCCCACCGTGCCGCTCCTCGTTTCCTCGCCCGACCTGTCCCGCATGACCACGCCCGATGCCAGCCGCCCCCTCAGCGAATCCGTCTATGCCCGCCTGCTGGAGATGCTGGGCAGTGATGCCTTCCCGCAGGGCACCCGTCTGCCCGGCGAGCACGCCCTGGCGGAGCGCTTCGCGGTCTCCCGCCCGGTGCTGCGGCAGGCGCTGGCCCGGCTGCAGGCGGAAGGGCGCATCGAGGCGCGCAGGGGTTCCGGCACCTTTGTCCGCCATGCCGCCCCGCCACCGCTCAACCTCGCCTATGGCCCGCTGAGCAGCATCCCGGACGTGCGCAGCTTTCTGGAGTTCCGCTGCAGCCTGGAGAGCGAGATGGCGGCGCATGCCGCCGCGCGCCGCGAGCCTGAAGCCCTCGCCGCCCTGCGCCGGGCCTATGCGGTTCTGGAGGCGGAGACCGCGGCAGGCCGGCCCGGCATCGAGGAGGACATCGCCCTCCATCTCGCCATCGCCCAGGCCAGCGGCAACCGGTTCTTCCTGGCCACCCTGGCGGCCCTCTCGGAGCATACCCGCTTCAGCATCCGCCTGACGCGCGAGCTCTGCGCCCTTTCACCGCCCGACCGCCTGGCTGAGATGCGTACGGAGCACGAGCGCATCCTCACCGCCATCGAGGCGGGCGATTCGGCGGCGGCGCATGGAGCCATGGCGGCGCATCTGCGGGGCGGCATCCGCCGGCTCTTCGGCCCGGCAGGCTGAGCCGCGCGCTCTTCACGCCGCCCGCGCCGCGTGGTTCCGTTCGCTCTTCGACGCAAGCGAAGGATGAGCCCGATGACCGAAGCGACGGAAAACGCGGTGCGCTGGGACCGGCTGACCGCCCCTGAACTGCGCGCCCTGGCGGAGCGGAATGCGCTGGTGGTGCTGCCGGTCGCCTCGCTGGAGCAGCACGGGCCGCATCTGCCGGTCTGGACCGACAGCATGATCGGCCATGCCTGCTGCATCCGCGCGGCACAGAAGGCGGCCGACCTGCCGGCCGTGGTGCTGCCGCCGATGTGGCAGGGCATGTCGGAGCACCACCTGCCCTATGGCGGCACCATCACGCTGGACTATGCCACCTTCCGCGCCGTGCTGGCCTGCGTCTGCCGCTCCATCAAGGCGCAGGGCTTCCACAGGCTGTTCCTGGTGAACAGCCATGGCGGCAATATCGACCCGCTGGCCGTCGCCGCGCGCGAACTGTGCCTGGAGTTTGACATGCCGGTGGTCGCCACGACGGTCTTCCACGTCGCTGGCTCGAAGCTGGGCGATCTGCTCGACACCCAGCCCGGCGTGCAGCACGCCTGCGAGGCGGAGACCAGCTTCTGGCTGGCCCTGCATCCGGAAGAGGTGCGGCGGGACAAGATCGCCGGCGCGCTCTCCGACCCCTCGACCACGCGCTCCGGCCCCTTCCAGCGCTTCTGGTCCTTCGCCGAGCGCGCGCCCGGCACCGGCGTGATGGGCGACCCGCGCGCCGCCACCGCCGAGAAAGGCGAGAAGCTGCTGGAGCTGGTCTCCGACGCGCTGGCCGAAGCGATGCGCGACCCGGTCCTGTGGCGCGCGCCGCATGCGGTGTGGAAGGAAGAAAGGTAAGAAAAAGGCTGGGGGAAGGAATTCCCCCAGGCCCCCTTCTTTTTTCTGCCAGTTCCCGTGCTCGCGAAAAGCCCCAGGGGAATTCCTCCCCCAATCTTTCTCCCGTCAGCAGGCCCAGGCGGCGGCACGACGCAGCACCCGTAGCCAGTCCCGTGCCGCGTGGAAGGCCGCCGCACGCCGCACCGTTCCCTGGTAAGGGTCACGGGCCATATGCAGGTGATAGAGCAGCGCACCGGCCAGGGCGTTGCAGGCCGCCGCTACCCAATAGGCGGCGCGCACCTGCGTCGTCAGGCGCTGCGGCAGGCCGAGCCCCGAAAGATAGGCCTTCAGCAGGCTGTCGTGGAACCGCTGCACCTGCGGCTCCCAGAAACGCAGTGATTGCAGCCAGGAACTGACATCTTCGAAAGGCGAGCCCAGCCGCGCGCGGCCCCAGTCGATGAGCACCGGTTCGACACCGCGCCCGCGCCGGCAGGCCAGCGCGTTGCCCGCATGCATGTCACCATGCAACAGCCGGATGCCGAAAGGCTGCTCGGCAAGAAGGCCGGCGCGCAGCGCGGGCAGGCCGAGCACGATGCGCTCAACCCTGCGCCGCTCACGCGCCAGCACGGCGAGATCGGGATGCAGGCGGCAGGCGTCGAGCGCGGCATAGGCCGCCTCCGCCATGGTCTGGAGCTCCGCCATATAATCCCAGTCCGGCATGGCCTGCACCGCTGGCGGGCTGCCGGCATGCAGGGCGGCGAGGCGCCGCAGCAGGTCCTCCCCCAACCTCAGATCACGCCAGGGCCAAGCCTGGGCGCGCCGGATCGCCTCAATGAACAGAAGTGAGCCATCCGCCTCAAGCGGCAGGCGGCCCAACATTCGCGGCGCCAGCCGGCCGGCATGGTTCGGCAACAGGGATTCGTAGATCATGCCCTCACGCGCCGCCCGCCCCCGCAGATGCTTCACGACAAAGCGCTGCATGGCCGGGCGGCCGGTGCGGTCATGATAGCGGGCTGTCACCATCACCACCGAGGAAGCTTCTGTGCCGCCGCGCAGAGCCTTCCCTTCGAGGCAGGCGCATGCCGCGGCCTCTCCCAGGGAGCGCGCAAGAAAAGCACGTGCCCTACTCAGAATCTGTTCCTGGCTTTGCATGACAGAGTAATGAAGCGCGGCATCCCGTGGCTCAACCTTGCTGCTCCGGCAATCGTAAGCTGCGGATCAAGAGAACAGGAGCAGTATCGCCCAAGTCCAACGTGCGCGCAGGCCGCCTCAGGCCTTGCGCTCCCAGCCGCGCGGCCCCTGCTGCCAATAGGTCAGGCTGTGGCCCGCCGCCTTCGCCGCCGACCAGCGCCGGCGCGCGGCGGCCACAGCGGCCTCATCCTGCCCATCGAACAGGTCGAGCACGCGGTCATACTCGCCCAGGCGGGCGCTGTCGGCGCCATCCACCAGGAAGAGGAAACGCGCCCCGTTCGGCGCCTCGTCCTCGGTGGTGAGCCAGATCGGCTGCAACTCGGGATGGCCGATACTCTGCGCCGAGCCATGCGGCAGCCAGTCCGGATCGGCGGAGAGCCAGAGCGAGGCATCCAGGCTGGCCAGCCGCGCCGGGTCGCCCACCCGCACCACGGCGCGCGCGCCCTGCCCCAGCACGCGGCCGAGCAGCTTCGGCAGCGCCTGTTCCATCGGCGTGCGGGTCAGGTGATAGAAGCCGATCTCGCTCACAGGTCCTCCGCTCGGGGCCGCCTACCCAGGCTTTCCGTGAAGCGCAACAGGTAGCCGTCCGGGTCCTGCACCAGGAACTGCCGCTGGCCGTCCTCCGTCGCGCCGGTGCGATACCACGCCTCCTCCACCGGGCGGAACAGGGGCCAACCGGCCGCTTCCAGCGCCGCCAGGATGGGCGCCAGCCCGCGCGTCGCGATCTGGAAGTTGATGCCCCGGCCGAAAGGTGCCTCCAGGGGTGCCGGCTCCCACTTGCCATTGCGGCGGCAGAGCATGACCTGCACGGTCAGTGCGCCCGGCCCCTCGCGCTCCAGATAGGCGAAGCCCTCCGCCGGCCGCTGATAGGCGATGCGGAAGCCCAGCAACCGGGTCCAGAAATCGAGGCTGCGGGCGAGGTCGGTGACGTCCAGTTCCGGGACCAGCGGCGCGAATCCGCTGGCCGGGGGCGCCTCGGCGGGGATGCTCATCGGCGGTGCGGGTCCTCGAAGCGGCTGGCCACCAGCGCGTCCAGCAGCCGCACGCCGAAGCCGCCCGAAGTCGGAGCGGCGCCGGGCAGCCGGTCCGCAGGCTCCTCCACCATGCCTGCCATGTCCAGATGCGCCCAGGCCGGCGGGTTCTCCCCCAGGAACTCGCCCAGGAAGGCGGCGGCATGGCTGGCATCCGGCTGCAGGCGGCCCGTGGTGCATTGCCGGAGGTCGGCGATGTCGCTTTCCAGGTCGCGCCGGTGGGCCTCGCTGACCGGCAGCGGCCAGAGAGGTTCCTCCACGGCTTCTCCGGCAGCGCAGAGTGCCGCAGCCAGCGGCGGATCGTTGCCGAAAAGCCCGGCGCGATGGTGGCCAAGCGCGGTGATCACCGCGCCGGTCAGCGTGGCGAGGTCCACCACCGCCTCGGGGCGGAAGGCCCGCACCGCATAGGTCAAGGCATCGGCCAGGACCAGCCGGCCCTCGGCATCGGTGTCCACCACCTCCACCGTCCGGCCGGAGAGGGTGGTGATCACGTCGCCCGGGCGATAGGCGCTGCCGCCGATGGCATTCTCCGCCAGGGGGAGCACCGCGGCCACCGGCGCGGGGCTACTGCGCAGGGCGAGCGCCAGCATCGCCCCGGCACAGGCGGCGGCGCCGGCCATGTCGGTCCGCATCGCCTCCATACCCTCCGCCGGCTTGAGGGAGAGCCCGCCGGTATCGAAGGTGATGCCCTTGCCCACCAGCACCAGCGGCGGCGCCGCGATCCGCCCGCGCCAGCGCAGCACCACCAGCCGCGGCGGATTGGCGGAGCCCTGCCCCACCGCGAGCAGCGCGCCGAAGCCCGCCGCCCGCAGGCGCCGGCGCCCGAGCACCTGCACCGCGATGCCATGCCGCTCCAGCCGCCGCAGCCGGCGAGCGAAGGCTTTCGGCGTCAGCAGGTTGGCAGGGGCGGCGGTCAGCCTGCGCGCCAGCGCCACCCCCTTCAGTACCGCCCGCAGATCGCGGCAGAGCGGCGCCAGGCTGGCGATGTCGGCATGCCACAGATCCAGGTGGAAGCCGCGCGGCGCATGCATCAGCACGCCCATGGCCATCGCCACTGCTTCCTCCGGCCGCAGCGCGCGGGCGTCCAGCACGGCGCGCCGCGTGCCTTCGGGCAGCGTCGCCACCGCGGCCGCGCCGGCCTTCTCCCAGTCCGGCCCCGGAGCGACGACGAGCCCTTCCCGCCAGCGCGCGGTGCCGACGGCGAAGCGCATGTCGGGAAGCGGCGCCGGATGGCCCGAGCGCCAGGGCAGCAGGCGCGGCCGCGCGGCGGCCTTGGGGCCGAGATGGGCGCGCAGGCGCAGGCGCATCGGGTCAGGCCCGGGCCAGCGGGTTCCGGCTCGCGCCGGTCGGCACCGCCCTGCCCTGCCCTCCCCGACGGAGAGGGCGCCTCTCCCGGCGCCCAGCCATGCCCTCAGCCCTCGTAGTGCTCCGCCACCAGCCGGTCGAGCAGGCGCACCCCGAAGGCGGTGGCGCCCTTCGGCACGATGGCGCTGTCCTTGGTAGCCCAGGCGGTGCCGGCGATGTCGAGATGCGCCCAGGGCACATGCCCCTCGCGCGTATCGATGAAGCGCTGGATGAACTGCGCCGCCGTCACCGAGCCGCCAGGGCGGCCACCGACGTTCTTCATGTCGGCGATCTCGGACTTGAGCGCCTTGTCATAGGCCTCGCCCAGCGGCATCCGCCACACCGCCTCGCCCACTGTGTTGCCGACCGCGGTGAGCTGCTGCGACAGCTCGTCGTCATTGCTGAACAGGCCGGCATGCTCGTGCCCGAGCGCGACGATGATGGCGCCGGTGAGCGTCGCCAGGTCGATCATGAAGCGCGGCTTGAAGCGCTCGCGCGCGTACCAGAGCACGTCGGCCAGGACGAGCCGCCCCTCGGCATCGGTGTTGATGACCTCGACCGTCTGGCCGGAGAGCGACTTCACCACGTCGCCGGGCCGTTGCGCCGTACCGGAAGGCATGTTCTCCACCAGCCCGACCAGCCCGACCGCATCCACCTTCGCCTTGCGCCCGGCCAGCGCGGCCATGGCACCGATCACCGCCCCGGCTCCGGCCATATCGAACTTCATGTCCTCCATGCCGGCCGCCGGCTTGATCGAGATGCCGCCGGTGTCGAAGGTCACGCCTTTGCCGATGAAGGCTACCGGCCCCGACTTGCCGTTGTCCTTGCCGCCCTTCGCGGCGCCCTTCCACTGCATGACGACCACGCGCGGCTCGCGGGCGCTGCCCTGCGCGACGCCGAGCAACGCGCCGAAACCCAGCTCCTTCAGCTCCCTGGGCCCCAGGATCTCGACGGAGACGCCAAGCTTCTCCAGCCCCTTGCAGCGCTCCGCCATCTCCTCCGGGAAGAGGATGTTGGGCGGCTCGCTGACCAGGTCACGCGCCAGGAAGACGCCATCCGCCACGGCGGAGAGCGGCGCATGCGCGGCGCGGGCGGCCTCCGGCTCGGCGCTCGCGATGGTCAGGCGGACCAGCTTCGGCTTGTCCTCGGCGCTCTCCTTGGTGCGGTACCGGTCGAAGCGATAGCTGCGCAGCCGCGCCCCAAAGGCCAGCGCGGCAGCCAGCGCCGCGTTCAGCCCCTCGGCCGCGATCATGGCCTCCGGCTCGCCGGAGACCAGCGGCCAGGCGGCGCCGCCGGCCGCTTCGGCGCCGCGCTCGTCCGGCGTGACGCCAAGACCCACCGCGACGACACGCGAGAGATGCCCGCCCGGCGCCCAGAGCGTGCAGCTCTGCCCCTTCTTGCCCTTGAAGCCGGCCGCCTCCAGACCGCGGCTGACGGCGCCGCCGGTCGCCTCGTCCGCCGCCTTGGCCAGGCCGCTAAGCGTGAAGCCCTCGGCCAGGGGCAGCACCAGCGCACCGGCGCGGGGCAAGGTCGGCTTGACGAAGAGAATATCGGGCATGCCAGGTTCCGTGCACGGTTCCAGATGACAAAACGATACCACCCTGCCGCCTGGGCGCCAGGGGCAGGCCGGAAGAGGCGCGGAAGCGTGCAAAGGCCGCGGGAATCCGGGCTTGTCCCGCGATCCAGCGGGGGCGAGCCGGGGGAGAAGGAATTCTCCCCCGCCCCCTCTTCTTCTTTTTTGTTAGTTTTTCAGCACAGATGAAGCGCGCAGGCCGGGGCTGAAGCAGCCCCGGCGACGGCGGCCGATGGGAACTCATCTCTGAGGACAGGTCAGATTCCCGCCGGACGCGGTGCCTTCGCCCCTTCTGCCACGCTGTGGGGAAAGAGGTTGCGCCCTACTCACGACCAGCCGGCTCTGTCATCCTGCCGCCCGAGGAAGTCCGAAAGGGAGGGTCGAAGCGTGGCGATGCAGGGTCGTTTCGAGGGGCGCACCGCCATCGTGACCGGTGCCGCATCCGGCATCGGGCTGGATGTGGCCACCCGGCTGGCGGCGGAAGGCGCGAAGGTCAGCCTGTGGGACCTGAACGCGGAGACCCTGGCGGCCGCCAAGGCATCGAGCGGCGCCGCCGACACCCAGGTGCTGGACATCGCCGATGCCGGGCAGGTGGAGCGCGCCATGGCGGCAAGCCTCGAGGCGCTGGGCGGCAGGCTTGACGTGCTGGTGGCCAGCGCTGGCATCACCGGCCCCAACGCCACGGTGCGCGACTATCCCACGGAGGCTTGGCAGCGGGTAATCAACGTCAACCTGAACGGCCTGTTCTACTGCAACCGTGCCGCCGTGGCCCCGATGGAGCGCAACGGCTACGGGCGGATCGTCAATATCGCCTCGATCGCCGGCAAGGAGGGGAACCCGAACGCCGCTGCCTACAGCGCCTCGAAGGCCGGCGTGATCGGCCTGACCAAGTCGCTCGGCAAGGAGCTCGCCAAAACGGAAATCCGGGTGAACTGCGTGACCCCCGCCGCCGTGCGGACGCCGATTTTCGACCAAATGACCCAGCAGCACATTGATTTCATGCTGTCCAAGATTCCGGTCGGCCGCTTCGGCGCCATCGCGGAGGTGACTTCGCTCATCTGCTGGCTCGCCAGCGCGGAGTGTTCCTTCAGCACTGGCGCGGTGTTCGACGTTTCCGGCGGCCGCGCGACCTACTGAGGGCTGCCCCTCGCACAGAAAAAAGATGGGGGTTCGGGGGAATTCCTTCCCCCGACCTTCCTTTTCCCCATCAGCCCCGCGCCAGAACGATCCGCGCCATCCGGTCGAACTCGGCGACGCTCAGCGTCTCTGCGCGCCGCGTGCCTTCGATGCCGGCCTCTTCCAGCAGCGCCTCGGCGCCGCCGAGGGATTTCAGGCTGGAGCGCAGCATCTTGCGGCGCTGGCCGAAGGCGGCGGCGGTGACGCGCTCCAGCGCCGCCAGCAGGGCCGGGTCCGGCGTTTCCGGGTGCGGCACGAGGTGGACGACGGCGGACCAGACCTTGGGCGGCGGGCTGAAGGCGCCCGGCGGCAGGCGCAGCGCCATGCGACAGGCGCAGCGCCACTGGGAGAGCACGGCGAGGCGCCCGTAATGCTCTGTGTCGGGGGCGGCGACGATGCGTTCGGCCACCTCCTGCTGGAACATCAGGGTCAGGCTCTCGAACAGCGCGGCCTGGCGCAGCCAGCCGATCAGCAGCGGCGTGCCCACATTGTAGGGCAGGTTGGCCACCACCTTGCGGGGCGCCGGCAGCAGGCTCTCGGCCTCGATCTTCAGCGCATCGCCTTCCACGACGCGCAGCCGGCCTGGATGGGCGGCGGCCAGTTCCTCCAGCGCGGCAATGGCGCGGCGGTCCAGTTCCACCGCCACCACCGCGGCGGCGGGGCTGTCGAGCAGCGCGCGGGTCAGGCCGCCAGGGCCGGGGCCGACTTCCAGCACATGCCGCCCTTCCAGCGGCGCGGCCAGCGCGGCGATGCGGGCGCAGAGGGCGGCGTCCAGCAGGAAGTGCTGGCCGAGCGACTTGCGTGCGGCCAGCCCGTGCCGCGCGATAGTCTCGGCCAGCGAGGGAAGTGGCGTGGCGATGGCCGGCTCAGCTCCGCATGTCGATCTGCGCGCGGCGGCGCAGGTCGCGCTGGAGCTGGCGCGAGGCCAGCTCGATGCGGTCGCGCAGGATCTGGACGCGCGCCTGCTCCGGCGTCATCTCCGCCAGGTTGCGGGCTTCCTTCGAGCAGACGGCGATCACCAGCACGCCATCGGGCGTGACCAGCGGCTGGCTGGCGCGGCCGATCGGCAGCCCGGCGATGATGTTGCGCAGCGGCGCCGGCTGCACCGCTTCCAGCCGCAGTTCGCCGCCCGGGTCGGCGGGGCGGTCGGAGCCACGGGCGGCCGCCTCGATGGTCGGGCAGCCCTTGCCCTCCAGCGCGCGGGCCCGCTCCACCGCCTGCACCTGCTGCGCCGTCGGCGCCTGCGGGTCCAGGGCGCTGGTGAAGGGGAAGAAAGCCTGGCGCAGCGTGACCATCGTGGCCATGTCGCGCCCCGTCTCGCGCTTCTGGCGCAGGGCGATGATCTGGAAGCCGCCGGGCACGCGCACCGGGTTGGCGATGGCGCCGACCGGCATGCGCTGCAGCACGTCGGCCACCGCGGGGTCGAATTCGTCCGGCCGGGTCCAGCCCATGTCGCCACCCTGCAGCGCCGTCTGGCTCTGGCTGAACTGGGTGGCGGCGGCGGGGAAGGGTACGCCCTTCCGCAGCTGGCCCGTCACGTCCTCGACGAAGCGGCGCACCTCCGGCTCGGAGGTCGGGTCGTCCACCGGGATGAAGATCTCGGAGACGAGGTATTCCGGCTCGCCGATGCGCGCCTTGCGGGCGGCGAGATACTCATCGACCCGCACCGGCTCGACCTGCGCCTGCGCGCCGAGCTGCTGGCGCACCAGGCGGGACCAGCCGATCTGGGTGCGGATCTGGTCGTAGAGGGCGCGCGGCTGCACCCCGGCAGCACGGAGCTGCGCCGCGAGCCCACCCGGCGGCATGCCGTTGCGCTGCTCGATCTCGGCGACCGCGGCGGCGATATCGGCATCCGCCACCGGAATGCGGCGGCGCTGCACCTCCTGCAGACGCAGCCGCTCGTCCACCAGCAGGCGCGTCACCTGCGGGCGCAGGCGCTCAACGATCTCGGGCGCCGCGCGCAGGCCGGCGTTCAGCGCGAAGAGGCGCGCGCGCTCGGTCACCTCGTTGGCGGTGACGATGTCCCCGTTCACCACCGCGACGATGTGGTTGCTGTCGCCCGCCTGACCCTGAGCCGAGGCCGGCGCGGCGGCCAGGCTGGCCGGAAGGGCCAATGGCAGCGCGAGGGCCAGGGCGCAGGCCAGCCCAGGGGTTAACCGGGCGGACAGCCGGCGGGTCAGCCGGGCCGGATGCGGAGCGCGAGAGGAAGCGGAGGCGAGTCGCATAGCGGGTTTCCTAGGCCGTGCGGCGCGGCGCCGCCAGCCCGAATCGCAAAGGGGTGGAGCGGCGCGTGGTCAGATCGCCCGGAAGCCGAAATCGCCCACCGTCTTGAAGGACAGTCGGAACAGCAGGACCGTGTCCGAGGTATAGTAGGACGCGTTGCTGGTCGGGTCGGCATAGGTGCGGGCGAAGCGCGTGTCGAAGATCAGGCACTCGTCCTCGTAGGTGAGGTTGACGCCGGCGGCGACGGCGCGGTCCAGTTCCAGATCGTAGCGGCCGAAGGCGCCGGCCCGCCAGTAGCGGGTGACCTGCGCGCTGACGCTGCCAGCCACCTCGCGGCGCTCGCGCTGCGTCGTCAGCGCGGTGGAGGGGACGGTGTAGAGATAGCTGGCGCCCAGGCTGGCCCGGCCCAGGCTGACCCGCCCCTGCCCTTCGACCAGCCGTGGTGTCAGCCCGTCCTTGTCGAGCCGGGTGCGCGCCGTCAGGTCGAGCCAGGGAACCGGAGAGAGTCGCACCCGCCCGACCCAGTCGGAGGCGCGGTCCTCCAGGCCGGAGCCCTCCGCGAAGACCTCTTCCCGGCTGGCGCGGAAGGAGCGGCCGACCAGCCCCTCGAGCTGCCCGCCATTGGGGAAGAGCCAGGCCCCGCGGAAGGCCGCGTCCACCCGCGTGCCGCCTTCCTGCCGGTCGCGGCCGGGGAAGCGGTTGAGGTCGAAAAGGTTGGCGTCGGTGAACTCGAACTCCAGGCTATCCTCGTTCGGCACCAGGGTCTGCCGGCCCATCGAGGGACCGGTGACGATCTGCACCCGTGGCTCCAGGATCTGGCTGCCGTATTCGCCGGCGCTGCGCAGCATCGGCAGGCGCCAGTCGAGGGCCACCCGCACATTGCCGCGCGCGTCCTTCACCGAGCCTTCCGAGGCATAGTTGGGCGCGAGGTTGAGCTCATCCGCCCAATAGCCCATGCCATCGGCCTGCATCCGCAGCGTCCAGACCTGGCCCCAGCGGTCGATGCGCGGCAGCGTGTAGGTCAGGCGGGAGGCCAGGCGGCGGGTGTCGGTGCCCTCGTCGCGGAACACCGCGAAGGCGCCGGCATCCATGGTGAAGTAGCCGCCGAGGCTGTCGCGGCCCGCGTAGTAGTCGCCGAAGACATTCGGCAGCACCAACGGGATCTGTGAGATGTCGTCCACCTCGGAGAGGCCCTGGTAGCCGCGCGCGTCGATGCGGAAATAGCCTTCCGTGCCCCAGAAGCCCTCGGCATAGGCGTCCGAGGAGAGCGCGCGCTGCGTCGGGTAGCGCCAGGCGCGCAGATAGGCCTCGCTGCTGGCGCGGTTGAGGCTGAAGCCGGTGCGCCAGTGCTCGTCGATCGAGAACTGGCCGCGGCTGAAGATATGCGCGCCCCAGCCCTCCTCGTCCCGCGTACCGTCGCGCTGGCCGAAGGAGCCGCTGGCCGAGATCTCGCCCGCATTGAAGCGGCGGCGATAGGCCCAGCCGAGCGCCGGATCCTGCTTGGTGGAGAGGGTGGGCGAGAGGGTCAGGTCCTGGCTCTCGTCGATCGCCCAGTAGTAGGGCGTCTCGATGAAGCCGCCGAGGAAGCTCGAGGTGCCGATCGTTGGCGTCAGGAAGCCGGAGGCGCGCGGGGCCGAGGGGTCGGGATGCGAGAGATAGGGCGTGTAGAGCACCGGCACGCCGCCCAGCAGCAGCGAGGCGTCGCGGTAGCGCAGGCGCTTCTCCGCCTGGTCATGCGTGGCGTAGCGGGCGCGCAGCTCCCAGAGCGGCGGCGCGGTCGGATCCTCGGCGCAAAGGTCGCAGGAGGAATAGAGCACCCGCGACAGGTCGAGGATCGACCCGTCGGTGCGGCGGGCGCCATTGGCCACCAGACGGCCGTTCTGCGCCAGCCGCGCCGAGAGGCCCTCCAGCACGCCGTCGCGCATGTTGCCGGTCAGCTCGGCGCGGTCGGCGAAGAGCACCTGCCCGTCCGGCTGCAGCAGCTGCACATGCCCCTCGGCGGTGGCGATGCCGGTGTTGCGGTCGTAGGTGAAGCGGTCGGCGCGCAGGATGCGCTCGTTCTGCCAAGCCTCCACCGCGCCGCTGGCGATGACCAGGTTGCGCTCGCGGTCGTACTCGACGGATTCGGCGGTGAAGGTGACGGGGGCGTTGTTGTCAGGCCGGGTCGCGGCGGCGGGAGGCTGCGCCGCCGGATTGGCGGGCGGCATCGCGGGTGGCGTCGCGGCGCTGGGCTGGGCGGATGGCCCCGCGGCGGCCTGCGCGGCAGCGCGCGCGGCCGGCAACGTCATCGCGAGCAGGGCGGCGCTGCCCAGCAGCAGGGCGCGCCATCCGGCCGTCTTGTTCCCCGCCGGGCTTGCCCCGGCCTCGCGCATGGCTCGGTCCATGCCGCCTGCATAGCCGCTTCGTCGGGCGGCGGCGAGAGGGCTTGGCCGGGGCGGGGCGCTCATACCGGCCAGCATAAATGCTGACCGGTATGGCTGTTCTTTGGCGCGCAGCCGCCACACCGACCCTGCGCGCCTGATACCGGCCCGCAAAAGTCAAGACTTATGCGGGCCGGTATCAGCCGTCCTCCACATAGAGCAGCAGGGTCAGGGCCAGCAGCAGACCGGCCACGGAGGGCACCCAGGCGGCCAGCGCCACCGGCAGGGTGCCCGCCTGGCCGAACTCCTCCACCACTTTGTCCAGCAGGAAGAGCATGAAGCCGGCCGCGACTCCGGCGCCCATCATCTGCGCCACGCCGCCGCGCCGCGCGTGGCGCATGGAGAATCCGGCTGCCAGCAGCGCCATGGCGGCCGCGAGCAGCGGGAGCGACAGCAGCGACTGGAACTGCAGCCGGTGCCGCACGGCGGAGAAGCCGGAGCTTTCCAGCACCCGGATGAAGTCCGGCAGCGCCCAGAAGGAGAGCGTGTCGGGGCTGGCGAAGCTCTCCTCGATACGGTCGGGTGTCAGCACGGTGGGCAGGCGCAGCGGTTCCGGCGCGGAAGGCAGCCGGTTGGCACCGAAAGTCACCGCATCCTCCAGTTCCCAAACCCCGGGCCGCAGCTGGGCCTCCGGCGCCTCCACCCGCGCCAGCGGGCGGTCATTGGCGGAAATCCGCCAGAGCGAAACGTCGCGCAGGACGAAGCCCTTCGGCCCGATCTCTGGCACCCCGGCCATGATGGCGACGCCGCCCGGCTCCAGGCTGGAATCCGCCTGACGCAGCCAGAGCCGCCCGCCAGCCAGCGAGCTGAGACCGGCGGTATTGCGCAGATAGGTGGCATCCAGCCGCTCGGCGCGCGAGAGCATGGCGGCCGAAAGCGGCGACAGCACGGTGACCGCCAGCGTGCCAAGGCAGACCGCCACCGCCACCGGCCCGAGCAGGAAGCTCCAGGCGGAGATGCCCGCCGCGCGCGCCACCACCAGCTCCGAGGCACGCGACAGACGCCAGAAGGCCAGAATGCCCCCCAGCAGGATGGCGAAGGGCAGGATCTGCATCACCATGAAGGGCAGACGCAGCGAGGCGATGGAGGCAACCAGGAAGAAGCCCACATCGGCGCGGGTGGCGGCGCGGCGCAGCAGCTCGATGAAGTCGAACAGCGCCACCAGCGCGGTTAGCGCCGCCGTCATGGCCAGCACCATGCCGGCGAAGCGGCGGGCGATGTAGAGCGAGAGCGTGGGGGAGAAGGCCGGCACCGGCTCAGCCCTCCGAGGCGCCGGGGCGGCGGCGCGGCAGGCCCGGACTGCCCGAGAGCATCCAGGCCGCCACCACCATCGGGCCGATCGCCTGCAGCCAGATCAATGGAATGAAGTGATTGTCGCGCGCCGCCAGATTGCCGATGGAAAGGCCGATCGCCAGCAGCCCGACCACCAGCCCGACGCCCACCACCGCCGGCCGCCAGTCGCCATAACGGCGGAAGCTGCTGCCCAGCGCCGTCGCCAGCCCGACCATGGCGAAGGAGAGCGCCGTGAAGGGCGAGGCGAGACGCTGGTGCGCCTCGGCGCGGAACTTGCGGATGTCGCGCTCCGGCAGGTTCTCCGCGGGGTCGGGATGGAGCAGCTCGGAAACGAAGCGCTCGCGCGAGTCGCGATTGCGCGCCGTCTCCGGAGAGGAGCGCGAGGTGGTGGCGAGGTCGAGGCTGTTCTCGGCGAAGGACAGGGTGGAAAGCCGCGCCGGATGGCTCGCCGTGGCGGGCTCGAGCTGCTGCCGCACGCCGTTCAGCAGCACCACGCGCGGGCCGTTCGGGCTGGAGACCAGCCGGCCTTCCTGCGCCATGATGGTCACAGGGGCGCCTGGCTCGCGGGTGTCGTGCACCAGGATGCCGCGCAGCGTGCCGTCGGGGTTGCGGCGGCGCGCATAGACCGTCAGCTCATCGCCCAGGCTGCTGAACACGCCCTCCTGCAGCAGGATGGCGGCCATCTCGTTGCGGATCTCGAACTGCCAGGCGCGGAAGGCAGAATGGCTCACCGGCACCAGCCAGAGCTGCAGGCCAAGGCCCACCACGGTGGCGATCCCGGCCAGCAGAATTGCCGGGCGGGAGAGCGTCCAGTCCGACAGGCCGGCGGCGCGCATCACCACCAGTTCGCGGTCGGCGTTCAGCCGGACATAGGTGAAGAGCGTGACCACGAAGGTGGTGATCGGCAGGATCACCGCGAAGAAGCTCGGCAGCAGCAGCCCGGTCAGCTCGATGAAGACCGCCAGCGAAAGGCCCCGGTCCAGCACCAGCTCGATGAAGCGCAGGCTCTGGGTCAGCCAGATCAGGGCGGCAAGCCCCACGGTGACGGCCAGCAGCGCGATGCCGAGCTGGCGGAACAGGTAGCGGTCGAGGCGGGTCATGCGGGCGAGGATTACCTGTGGCGGGCCTGGAGAGGAAAACGGGGCGAGAATGGGAGCCGGGCTGGCCAGCATGTAGGCCCCGCCGGGCCACCCCGCCACCCCGGGGCCGCCGCGAAGGCAGGAGAGCGGGACCGCGCCCTCCCCTCACTCGCCCAGGAAGGCGCGCAGCACCGGGGCCGGGACGATTCGGGTATGCACCTGCCCCGCCACCGTCTCGCGATGGCTGACCAGCCCGAGGAGGCAGTCATGCCGTGCGTCGATTACCGCGCCGCCCGATTCGCCGGGCTCCAGCGGCAGCGACAGCTCGGCATAGCCGCCGTGTAACGGATTCGCCTCGCGCACCAGGGCGGTGATCCGGCCGATGACCTCGCGGCGCGGCGTCACCACCCAGACCGGCTCGCCGGGCTGCGGCGAATCCGGGCAGAGCACCAGCGCCGGATGCCCGGGCGGCAGCGGCCCCGTGCGCAACAGCGCCACGTCCCGCCCGCCGATGTAATAGGTGCCGAAGCCGGCCGCGAGATCGGCCTGCCCCGCCCGCATCAGCTCGGCCGGCAGGTCATGGCCAGCGAGCTGGATGCGCGGCGGCGCCGCGCCCGGGCTGCAGTGGTGCAGCAAGGGCTGCGTGCCGTCCACCAGATGCGCCACTGTCAGGAAGCGGCGCTGCCCGATATGCACCGCCGCCCCGGCCGCGACGCAGTCCGGCTCCAGCCCGGCCCGTAGCCCGGCCAGGCTGGCGCGCTGCGCCGAAGGCCCGGCGCAGCCGGTGGCCAGCAGGGCCAGCAAGAAAAGGGCGAGAGAAGGCAGGCGAGCGAAAAGGCGCATGGGAAAATCGCCCGGAGTGCCCGCCGAGGGCGGGCTGGGGCGTGAGCATAGGCGGCGGCCGGAAGCCGCCGGCATGCCTCACGGCACTTTGAGGAAGAAGCTCTTGGCCCGCGCCTCGCGCCCACGCAGCAGGCCGCTGCGGATCTGCCGCACCGTGCGCTGGCCGACATTGCGCGCGTAGTACTCCTCGTCCTCCGGCAGGCGGTCCATCAGCACCCGCCAGATCTCCTCGACATCCTCGCGCGTAGCGAGGCGGTCGGGGTTGAAGAGGTATCTGCGCATCTCGGCCAGCCGCGGCTCCAGCTGCTCCTGACGGATCCGCGCATGCTGCGCGCGCTTGGCCGCGATGAAGCCGGCAAGCTGCGCGGCGGTCAGGCGCGGCGGCTCCGGCGGCAGCGCTGCCGCCACCTCGGTTCTCTCGAAGCCGTGCCGCGCGAAGCTCGCCTCGTGGAAGGATTGTCCCTGCTTGCCGATGTAGCGGGCATAGCAGACATCGGTGTTGATGCGGCCGAAGCCGAGATCGGCGCAGGCCAGGGTCTTGGAGACGTCCTGCGAGGACTGCGTGCTACCCACCGCCTTGCCCAGATAGACCTCGACCAGCCGCAGGTGCGGCCGCGCCTGATAGTCGCACTCGCGCCAGATCTCGTGGAAGGGCGCCAGCCAGGGCTGCATCGCCTGCCAGCAGCGGCGGGTCAGGCCGAAGCCCCAGTGATGCTCCAGCGGGATGAATTTCGGCTGCGCCGGGTCGCTGGCGAGGCGGTGGTTACCATAGGCGGCGAAATAGCCGAGCTGCGGATGCTCGGGCAGCTGCGCGCGGATCGTCTCCAGCATGGCGAGGTAGAAGGGCCCGAGCTCCAGGTCCTCCTCGAAGAAATAGCCGACCTCGGCCTTGAGCGTCTCGAAGACCAGCGATTCGCCGCGCTGCAGGTTCATCGCGATGCCGAGGTTGTCCGGCGCGGCATGCACCTGGCCGCCCGGGAAGATGCGGCGGAAGGTGGCGATATTGGCCTCGATCGCGTCCTGTTCGGCGAAGCGCAGGCCGGAGCGGGGCGAGACGGCGCCATCCTGCAGCAGGTGCAGCTTCGTCTCATCGAGGATGACGCCCTGCTGCGCCCGCAGCGACAGGCAGAGGCGCTCCAGATAGTCTGGCCGATTGAAGGCATAGATGACGATCGGCGTGGTCAGCGGCTGCGGCGACGAATCCATCTGCGGGCCGGCGGCACCCTCCTGCTCAACCAAGGCGGCGTTATCCGGCCCCGTTCCGGCGCGTCAAGCCGCGGGGCGGGGCGCGGCGGCGCGGGTCAGCCGGTCGTTGATGGCGGCGCCCAGCCCCTCGGGCGGTACCGGCATGGCGGCGATGCCGGCGAGGCCGAGCCGGCGCCCCTGCTCGTCCAGCCAGCGCAGCCCGGCGAAGAGCCGGGCCGCGGCCTCCACCAGATTCCCCCCTTCGCTGAGCTGCCAAGTGGCGCCGGCACCGGGCAGCGGCGCGCCGAAGGCCAGCAGCGCCTCGTCCGGTCGTACGGTGGTGGCGCCGAGTCGCACCGGTAGGCCCGGCGCATAATGCGAGGACATCATGCCCGGCGCCTTCAGCCCTCCGGCCGCCTCTGCCACCGCCTCGGGCCGGCCGATCGGGCCGAGCAGCGCGGCCAAAGCCTCCTCCGGCACGCCGCCGGGGCGCAGCAGCAGCGGGACGGGCCCGGTGAGGTCCAGCACCGTGCTCTCCAGCCCCACCGGGCAGGCGCCGCCATCGACCACCGCGTCGATTCGCCCGTCGAGACCCTGCAGCACATGCGCGGCGGTGGTGGGCGAGACAAAGCCCGAACGATTGGCGGAGGGCGCGGCGACCGGCACCCCCGCCTCGCGCAGCAGCGCCCGCGCCAGCGGATGCGCCGGCACCCGCACGGCGAGCGAGGGCAGCCCGGCACCGGTCAGCAGGGCGATGCGGCTCCGCGCCGCGCGCGGCAGCACGAGCGTCAGCGGGCCCGGCCAGAAGCGGGCGGCCAGCAGGCGGGCGCGCTCATCCGCCACCACCTCGGCAAAGGCGGCCTCGGCCTCGGGGAAATGGCTGATCAGCGGGTTGAAGCGAGGCCGGCCCTTGGCGGCATAAATGCGCGCCACGGCCTCCGCATTGCTGGCGTCGGCGCCCAGGCCATAGACCGTCTCGGTCGGGAAGGCGACCAGCCCGCCGCCGCGCAGCAGGGCGGCGGCACGCGGCAGGTCCCGGGGCGCGAGGCTCTCGGTCATGCGGCGCCGTAGCAGAGAAAGGGCGGGTTCTCCCAGCCCGGCTTGCCATAGGCCAGCGGCGCGCCGTCGAAATCGGTGCAGCGCCCGCCGGCGGCCAGCAGAACCGCCTCGGGCGCCGCCGTGTCCCATTCCATGGTGCGGCCGAAGCGCGGGTAGAGGTCCCCCTGCCCTTCGGCCAGACGGCAGAACTTCACCGCCGAGCCCATGTTGACGATGCGCTGCACCCGCTTGCCCTCCAGGAAGCGGGGCAGGCGCGGGTCGTCCTTGTAGTGGCGGCTGGCCAGGACCACGAGGCCCTCTTCGGGCACGCGGCGCGCGTGGATGGCGCGCCGCCCGCCGGCATCCTCTTTCCAGGCGCCCTGGCCGAGGATGCCGGTGAACAGCTCGCGCGTGGCGGGGATGGCGACGGCGCCGAGCTTCGGCCGGCCATTCTCGACAAGCCCGATATTCACCGTGAACTCCGCCCGGCCGGCAGCGAATTCGCGCGTGCCGTCGAGCGGGTCCACCAGCCAGTAGCGCGGCGCGGCGGCGAGCAGGGCACCGCCCGAAACCTCCTCCTCCGCCACCACCGGGATTTCCGGCGCCGCCGCGCGCAGGCCCTCGGTGATGATCGCCTCCGCCAGCCGGTCGGCGGCGGTGACGGGGCTCATGTCATCCTTGTGCTCCACTGCGAAGCCGGCGTCGCGCACGGTGAGGATGGCGGCGGCGGCCTGCTGGGCGAGCCGGGCGGCGAGGGCGAGGAGGTCGGAATCGGTCATGCTGCCGCAGGCTTGTAGCACCGGCCGGGCCCCGGCGGGGCCTTCGCGGGACAAAAAAGCCGCATAGCCGGGCGCGCTCGCCGCCCCCTTCCCGCCTTACTCGCGGAAATTGCGCCCGCGATATTCCCGGCTGTTCTGCATGATGTCGCGCAGCCGCCGCACCGAGCAGCGGCCGGCATACTGCTCGTAGATCTGCTCCCCCTCGGGCAGGCGGTCGAGCAACAGGCGGTAGAGCTGCTCGATGTCCTCCCGCGTCGCCAGCCGGTCCGGGTCCCAGTGCCGGGCCGCGTAGCGCTCCAGGAAACCGTCGAACTCCTCCGCCCGGAAGCGGCGGAAATGCGCCTGCTGCTGCTTCAGGATGGCGGTGATGCGCTCCACGGTGGGCGGTTCGATCGGCAGGTCGCCGCGCTCCACCGCCATCATGCGGTCATAGCCCATCTCGCGGAAGCGGCGCTCGCTGAAGGAGGCTCCCTTCTCGCCGATGTAGCGGGCGAAGCACATGTCGGTCATCACCCGGGCGATGCCGAGCCGGGCACTGGCCAGCGCCTTCAGCGCATCCTGCGAGGATTTGTCGATCGCCATCTCCTCGCGCTGCAGGAAGCGATAGACCGCGAGGTGGTTGCGATTCGGATAGTCGGTCCGCTCCAGGATGGCGAAGTATGGTTGCAGCCAGTCCTGGATACGCTGCCAGGCACCGCGGCGCAGGCCGAAGCCCCAGTGGTGGTCGAGCGGCACGAGGTGCACCCGGTTCGGGTCCGGCGTGGCGCGATGGTCGCCATAGGCGGCGAAGTAGCCGACCTCCGGGAAGGGCGCGAGCGCCATCCGCAGCCGCTCCATCATCAGCAGATAGGCGGGGCCGAGTTCCAGGTCGTCCTCGAAGAAATAGGCGGTCTCGGCCTTCAGCGTCTCGAAGGCATGCGCCTCGCCACGACGGATGTTGAGGGCGATGCCGAGATTCTCCGCGCTGGCCAGAACCTGCCCCTGCGGGAAGGCGGCGCGGAAGGTGGCCACGCTCTCGGCCATAGCCGCGTCCTCGGCGTAGCGCACACCGGAACGGCGGGAGACCGGCCCGTCCTGCAACAGATAGATGCGTCGCTCGTCCAGCCGGACGCCCTCCTGCGCCTTCAGCGAGGCGCAGAAACGCTGCAGGTAGTTCGGCCGGTCAAAGGCGAAGATGATGATTGGCGCGTCGATGATCTGCGCGTCGGCCATGCCGGTCCCGCTCTCCCCTGGCTATGCGGCGGGCCTGCCCTGCCTCCGTCCATCCGGCGATAGGTAGAGGGCGGCCCGGCCCAGGGCAACTATCCGTTACCGCGCAGCTGCAGCGCCCGCGCATAGACCTGCTTGCGCGGCAGGCCGGTGGCAGCGGCCACCAGAGCGGCGGCATCCCGCAGGCTCTCCCCCGCCGCCAGCGCCGCCTGCAACCGGGCGTCCAGCGAGGCTTCGGCCTCCGGCGGCTCCTCGCCCGGCGGGCCGACCACCAGCACGATCTCGCCGCGCGCCGGATTCGCCTGATAATGCGTCGCCAGTTCCTCCAGCGTGCCGCGCCGCACCTCCTCGAAGCGCTTGGTCAGCTCGCGTGCCACTGCGGCCGGCCGCGGGCCGAGCGCCGCGGCCATGGCGGCCAGCGTCTCGGCCAGCCGGTGCGGCGCCTCGTAGAAGATCAGCGTGGCGGAAAGGCCGGCGCGCTCGGCGGCGCGCAGCTTCGCCAGCGCGGCGGCGCGCGCGGCCTCGCGCGGCGGCAGGAAGCCCTGGAACAGGAAGGGATGCGGCGGCAGGCCGGAGAGGGTCAGCGCCATCACCGCCGCATTCGGCCCGGGGATGGCGGAGACCGCGATGCCCTCGGCGATGGCGGCGCGCACGAGCTGGTAGCCGGGGTCGCTCATCAGCGGCGTGCCTGCATCCGAAACCAGCGCGAGACGTTCACCGGCGGTCATCCGCGCGACGAGGCGTGGGGTCGCCGCCTCCTCATTGTGCTCATGCAGCGGCAGCAGCTTCGCCGAAACGCCATGTCGCGCCAGCATGGGGGCTGTTACCCTGGTATCCTCGCAAAGCACCGCGTCGGCCGCGCGCAGCGTGGCCAGGGCGCGGGGCGCGAGGTCGCCGAGATTGCCGATCGGCGTCGCCACCAGTGTCAGCCCCGGCTTGCTGCCCGGGGGAGGGGAGGTTTCATTTGTCGCTTCCGTGGTCCCGGTCTCGTCCTGCTGCAAAGGCGGCTCCATTGGCGCTCCCGTTCTCCCGGCGCGGCCTTTCGGCCGCCGTGCTGCTCGGTGCCGTTGTGGGCCTCGCGGCCTGCGCGCCGCAAGTCTCGGGGCCGAGCTATTATCCCTCGCCGCAGGCCGGCGGCCCGGCCCTGCCGCCGCAACCGGCCCGCGCCAAGGTGGCCCTGCTGCTGCCGCTCTCGGGACCGAACGCTTCGCTCGGCCAGCCGCTGCTGAACGCGGCGCAGCTCGCCCTGTTCGAGCAGGGCGGGCCGGGCTTCGAATTCATCCCGCGCGACACCGGCGGCACGCCCACCGGCGCCGCCGCCGCTGCGCGCAATGCCATGGCCGAGGGGGCGCGCATCCTGGTCGGACCGCTGACGGCACAGGAGACAGCGGCCGTGGCGGCGCCCGCCCGCGCCGCCGGCGTGCCGGTGCTGCCCTTCACCAATGACGCCAACCAGGCCGGGCCCGAGGTCTGGCCGCTCGGCCTGACGCCGGAGCAGCAGGTACGCCGCGTGGTCGCCGCCGCCCAGGCGCAGGGCGTGCGGCGCTTCGGCCTTGCCGCGCCGGACGGGGCGCTCGGCCGGCAGATGGCCTCGGCCCTGCGCGGCGCCGCGCGGGATCTGGACCTTCCCGCCCCCGTTGTCGAGCTCTACCCCGCCGCCGCCGCGCCCGCGCTGGCGGCCCGCGAGGTGGCACAGGGGATCGGCGCCAGCTCGTCCGAGGGCGGCAGCGGATCCGGCGTCGAGATGCTGCTGCTCGGCGAGAGCGGCGCGCGCGCGCGCGACTTCGTCGGCGGGCTGGTCAGCGCTGGCGCGGCGGTGCCTCCGCTGCGGCTGGGGGGCCTCGCGCTCTGGGCCTATGACGACAGCCTGACGCAACAGCCGGCGCTGGCCGGCGCCTGGTTCCCCGGCCCCGACCCGGCGGCGCACAACCAGTTCGAGAGCCGCTACCAGGCAGCCTTCGGCGAGAAGCCGGTGCGCGTCGCGGGCGTGGCCTATGACGCCGCCGCCCTCGCCGCCCGTGCCATGAGCGGCGCGACGCCGGACAGCCCGCCGCGCATGCCGGTCGGCGAGGTGGTGCTGGGCGCCGATGGCGCCCTGCGGCTGAACGAGGGCGGCAAGGTCCAGCGCGCCCTGGCCGTCTATGCCCTTTCGCCCGGCGCTCCGCCGGCCACCGTCGCGCCGGCGGAGCTGCCGGGCGAGCTGGGCTTCTGAGCCACCGCCCGGGAGGCTCAGTCAGGGGGGCTTGAATGGAGGAGGACAAGCCGGCGCTGCGCCGCTGGCTCGGCTCGGCCACCCTCATCGGCGGCGTGCCGGCGGCGCTCTTCGCCCTGCTGGCACTGAGCGGCCAGCTGGCGCCCGCCCCGGCGCTGCTCTGCCTGCTGGCCACGGCAGCGGCAGCGCTGGCGGTGTCCCGCCTCTGGATCGGCAGCCTCGCCCGGCTCGCCGCCGTGCTGCGCCATGCCGCCGAGGGCGAGGGCGACTGGCGGGCACCACCGCCCCCGCCCCTCCTCTCGGCGCTGGCCGAGATCTCCGACGGTGTCGCCCGCCTCGCCCGCAATCTGGCCGAACGGGGCGAACTGGTGGGGCGCATGCGGCGGGCCGATGCGGCCATCCTGGAAAGCCTGCCCGACCCCTTGCTGGTGCTCGGCGCCGACCGGGCCGCCCTGCGCGCCAATGCCGCCGCCCGGGCCCTGTTCGGCGCGCGCCAGACCGAGGCGGGCCCGCTCGCCGGAGATGCCGCCGCGCTGCTGCGCCACCCGGCCCTGGCGGGTGCGGTGGACCGCGCCCTCGCCGAGGGCACGCGCCAGGTGGTGGATCTGGTGCTGCCCGTGCCGGTGCCGCGCGAGCTGGCGGCGCAGGTGATCCCGCTCGACCCGCCGCTGGCGGATGGCGGGCGCCTGATCGTGCAGCTTTCCGACCGGACGCGCGAGCGCGCCGTCGAGCGGATGCGCGCCGACTTCGTGGCCAATGCCAGCCACGAGCTGCGCACGCCGCTGGCCAGCCTGATGGGCTTCATCGAGACGCTGCGCGGCCCGGCGGAGAACGACCCGGAGGCGCGCGCCCGCTTTCTTGGCATCATGGCCGAGCAGTCGGAGCGGATGCGGCGGCTGATCGAGGATCTGCTCGGCCTCTCGCGCATCGAACTGGCCGAGCACCAGCCGCCGACCGGCCGTGTGGATCTGGCCGAGCTGGCCCGCCGCGAGGCGGAGGGGATGGCGCCGATCCTCGCCGGCCGCTCCGTGACACTCAGCTTGGCGCTGGAGGAGGGAGCGATCGCCGCGCCAGCCGATGGCGAGCAGCTGGCGCAGGTGCTGCGCAACCTCCTGGAGAACGCAGTGCGGCACGGCAATACGGGCGGCGAGGTGAAGCTCGCCGTCAGCCGCGCTCCCGGCGGCCGCCCCGGCGTCACCATGAGCGTGACCGATGACGGGCCGGGCATCGCCCGCGAGCACATCCCGCGCCTGACGGAACGCTTCTACCGGGTGGACAAGGCGCGCTCCCGCCAGGGAGGCGGCACGGGGCTGGGGCTCGCCATCGTCAAGCACATCGTCAACCGCCACCGGGGCCAGTTGCAGATCGAGAGCCAGGAGGGGGCGGGCGCCACCTTCCGGGTCTGGCTGCCGGCGGAGTGAAGGTCGGGGGAATGAATTCCCCCGAACCCCCTTCTTCTTTTTGTCAGTTTGGCACCACGCTTTCCGCCAGCGCAGGAAACTCGAAGAAAGAAGATGGGGGTCTGGGGGAATTCCTTCCCCCAGACTTTTTTCATCCCCAGACGGTGGCTTCCGTCCAGCCCAGTTCCGCGAATTCCGCCGCGCGCAGCGGCGCCTCGCCCTCGGCATAGAACTCGTCGAGTTGCGGCGGCGGGACGGAGGTGCCGCTGAGCATGGCATGCGCCTGCCCGCGATGGTGGATCTGGTGCTGGAACAGATGCAGCAGCAGCCGGTCGGCGCGCTCGCGCTGGATGCGCTCGCCACGATGCACCTGGATGATCCGCGCCGGTGCGGCCTCGTCCATCGCCTCGCACCAGGCGATCAGCCGGCGGTCCATCGCGGCCTGGGCTGAATGTAGTTCCGCCACGGTCGGGCATGGGACGGGCTCCGCCCAGGCGGCGGGGCCGAGCCTGCCACCCTCCAGCGCATCCACATAGAAGCGGTCGATGACCAGGATGTGGTTCAGAGTGGTCTGGATCGACGGGAAGAAGCCGGTGCGCGGCGCCTCGAACTCGGCCTGGCTCAGCCCGGCACAGGCGGTCAGCAGGCGGTGGTTGGCCCAGGCATTGTTGTAGGCCATGGCTCGAAGGGTGAGCAGATGCGAAGGTGGCACGGTTCGCTCCCGGGCGGCTGTGGAAGGCGGATCATTCGCCGTATCGGCTCCGTCGCCCGGCGGCCCCCGGCTCCTGCCCAAGCATGGCGCGCACGCGGCCGGAGGCGCCCTGCATCAGCGCCGGGATGATCCGGGCCTCCGGCAGGTTCTTCCAGTACTTCTTCGGCATCTCGGCGCGCATGGCCGCGGGTTTCAGGCGCGCGGGATTGAAGATGCTGGCGAAATAGGTGAGCCAGAGATCCTCGGCGGCGTCGGCGGCGGGGGCATCGCCGCGGCGGGCGCCCTCGGTAAAGTGCAGCGCCTCGCCATCCCAGTGGGCGCAGCGGCGTGGCGTCAGGATGGACCAGCGCAGCGCGGCGAAGCGGCGCTGGAAGAAACCCGCCTCGGCCTCGACGATATGGTGCTCCGGCTCGTACCAGGCGACCGAGCGTGGCCCGGCCTCCGTCCCGATCTCGCGGAAGCGGAGGAAGGCATGCATCTTATGGGCGTCGCGCCGCACCGCGCGGGCCATGGCCTCCAGCCGGACCATGCGCGGCTCGGTGGGGGTGCGCAGCAGGCCGGGCGCGGCCCGCGCATCCCAGAGCAGGCCATAGAGCAGCGCGAAACGCTCGGGGTCGCTGTGCCGGACAGCGCACGCAGCGATGTCGAGGAAGTCGCGGGGGACGGCGGGGATGCGGCTCCGGCCCGCGGCGGCGGGCGGCGGCGCTCCGGCGAAAAGCCCCGGCGGCTCGGCCGGGCTGTGCCAGGACACCGCCTCGGGCGGGATGCCGGCGGTCAGCAGCCCGCGCGCGGCCTCGCGCCAGCCGACGAAATCGGCGGGGCTCTCCAGGGTGACGCTAAACATCGAGCGCCAGTTGCCGCGGCTTCGCGGCCTGAGCGAAGGCGCTGGGGGCCAGGACCTGCCGCCGCAGCCCCGCGGAATCGAGCTGCCCGCACGCCGGGCGATGGTCGGGCGCCAGGATGAAGGGCGCGACCTTGCGCAGCGGCACCCGCAGACGGGCGAGATCGGCCAGCCGGACGGAGGACTGCCGCCGCGCCGCCAGGATGCGGTCCACGTTGCGCGCGCCGAGGCCGGGCACCCGCAGCAGCGCCTCGCGTGGGGCGCGGTTCAGGTCGAGGGGGAAGATGGCGCGGTGCTTCAGCGCCCAGGCCAGTTTTGGGTCCAGCTCCAGGTCCAGCATGCCGCCCTCCCCGCCCGCCAGGATCTCTTGCGTGTCGAAGCCGTAGAAGCGCAGCAGCCAGTCGGCCTGGTAGAGCCGGTGCTCGCGCAGCAGGGGCGGCGGCGCCGGCGGCAGCTTGGCGGAAGCGTCCGGGATCGGCGAGAAGCCGGAGTAATAGACCCGCTTCAGCCCGTACTTCCTGTAGAGCGCGTCACTGGTGCCGAGGATGTGGCGGTCGTCGCTGTCATCGGCGCCGACGATCATCTGCGTGGACTGCCCCGCCGGGGCGAAGCGCGGTGGGGCGGCGCGGCTCGGGGTGCGGGCGGCCTCCTTCGCCTCGGCGATATGGCCGGAGAGACTGCCCATGGCGCCATGGATGCCGGCCAGGTCCTTTTCCGGCGCCAGCTCCTTCAGGCTACGCACCTGCGGCAACTCGATATTGATCGAGAGCCGGTCAGCCCAGCGCCCTGCCTCGGCCAATAGTTCCGGCGCAGCGTCGGGAATGGTCTTGAGGTGGATGTAGCCGAGGAATCCATGCGCCTCGCGCAGCGTGCGGGCGACGCGGATCAGTTGCTCCATTGTGTAGTCGGAGGAGCGGATGATGCCGGAGGACAGGAACAATCCCTCGATGTAGTTGCGCCGGTAGAAGGCGAGCGTCAGTCGGACCAACTCTTCCACGGTGAAGCGGGCGCGCCACACGTCGGAGGATTTGCGGTTGATGCAATAGGCGCAGTCGAAGATGCACGAGTTGGTCAGCAGCACCTTCAGCAAGGAGATGCAGCGGCCATCGGGCGCATAGGCGTGGCAGATGCCCATCCCCTCCGTGCTGCCGAGGCCGCCGGCGCGGGAATCGCGCTTCTCCGTGCCGGAGGAGGCGCAGGAGGCATCGTACTTGGCCGCATCGGCCAGCAAGGCGAGTTTGGCGCGGAGGTCCATCGCAGGCGGGTTCCCGGGCTTTGTTCGTTATATGTTCACGATTGCCCGGACGGAAAGAGGGCGGCGCGGCCGCCGCCATTCCCTCGCCCGCCCGAAAGGCGCCTCGCCCCGCCTCCCGCCGGTCAACCGGTTCAGCCCGTCTGGCCGCGCTTGCGATTGTCGGGCGAAGGATCTTCGCCCCGCAGCCGGGCATTGCCCACCATGTCGTCCTGAGCGCCGCCGGGCTGGCTCTTGCCGCCGCCCTTGCCGCTGCTCTTGTTGTTGCCGCCCTGCGCCTTCTGCTGGGTGCTCGGCTGGTAGTCGCTCTTCTTCTTGTCCGCCATGGCCGGCCTTCCTCGGTTACGGGCCACCCCGTCCGGTGGCGAGTCCAAAACCCGGATCAGCAGCCCCCGTTCAGGTCGCGGCGCGCAACTTTTTGCCAGAGGCAGTGCGCGGCGTCAGCGCAGCAGCGCCGGCAGCAGCAGATCGAGCCGCAGTCGGCCCTCCCAGGTCGCGGCCAGATGACCGTCCGGGGTCCAGCGCAGATAGTCCTCGTCCAGGCAGGCGGCGAGGATGGCCGGGTCCACCGCCTCGGCGAGCGCAACGCCGGTGCGGGCCAGCAGGCGATCGGGATGCACGCCCTCGCTGAGGCGCAGCCCCATCAGCATGGCCTCGCGGGCGCGGTCGGTGGGAGCCAGGGTCTCGGTGCTGGTGATGGCATGGCCCTCGGCCTCGACCCGGGCCAGCCATTCCTCCGGGCCGCGATGGCGACGGGCGGCCACCAGCCCCTCCTTCAGCAGCAGACGCTGGTGCGCCCCGGCGCCGATGCCGATGTAGTCGCCATAGCGCCAATAGGCGAGGTTGTGCCGGCTCTCCGCCCCGGGCTGGGCATAGTTCGAGACCTCATAGGGCTGCAGGCCGAAGCGGGCGGCCTCCTCGCCGGTGGCGAAATAGAGCGCGGCGGCGGCCTCGTCGTCCGGCAGCGCGAAGGCGCCGCGGGCGTATTCGGTGGCGAAGCGCGTGCCGGGCTCGATGGTGAGCTGGTAGAGCGAGAGATGGTCGGCGGCGAGCGCAAGCGCTTGGCGCAGCTCGGCGCGCCAGGCGGCCTCCTGCTGGCCGGGGCGGGCGTAGATCAGGTCGAAGGACAGGCGCGGGAAGAGCCCGCGCGCCGCCTCCAGCGCGGCGATGGCCTGGCCGACGTCGTGCCGGCGGCCGAGGAAGCGCAGCGCCTCCGGATCGAGCGATTGCACGCCCAGGCTGGCCCGATTCACCCCGGCGGCCCGGACCTCGGCCAGCCGCGCCACCTCCACGCTGGTGGGGTTGGCCTCCAGAGTGATCTCGATATCGGCGGTGGGCGGGAAGAGGCGGGTGGCGTCGGCAATAATGTCGGCGACCACCTCGGGCGGCATCAGGCTCGGCGTGCCGCCGCCGAAGAAGATCGAGGCCAGCGGCCGGCCGCCCTGCCCTTCCGCCTCCAACCGTTCGGCTTCGAAGGCCATTTCCCGCCGCAGGGCGGCACCGAAGCGGGCGGCGTCCACGCGCTCGCGCACATGGCTGTTGAAGTCGCAATAGGGGCATTTGGCCGCGCAGAAGGGCCAGTGCACGTAGAGGGCGAGCGGCTCGGGCATGGAGGGGAGATATGGGCGCGGCGGGGCGGCGGCGTCGAGAGCGGAGGCGCCGGGGCAGGCATGCCTGAAACGTCATGTTGCATCGGACCGGTTTGCCTTGACCCGCGGGCGCCGCATCCGCAAGCATGACCCTATATGATGCGCCCTGGATCGCAGACGGATTCCGCGGTCTCGGGGGGTCTGACCGCTTGACCAGCGGCCACGCGCCCCGCACATCCGCCCGCGACGCCGCCCCCCATCGGGGTGGCCCCGGCTGGCCTGTGCCGCCGGGTACCGCAGCCCCGGGTCCCCTCCGCGTCATGAGCTCCTCTTCCCTGCCTTCCCAGGATCGCCCCATCTCGTCCGAAGCCACCGCGCCCGATCCGCGCGGCACCCCTCGCAAGCGGCTCTACATCCGCACCTGGGGCTGCCAGATGAACGTCTATGACAGCGGCCGCATGGCCGATGTCCTGGCGCCGCTCGGCTATGGCCCCGCCGAGACGCCGGAGGAGGCCGACATGGTCATCCTCAACACCTGCCATATCCGCGAGAAGGCCTCGGAGAAGGTGTTCTCCGACCTCGGCCGCCTGCGCCTGCTGAAGCAGGAAAAGGAGGCGGCGGGCCAGAAGATGGTGCTGGCGGTGGCGGGTTGCGTCGCCCAGGCCGAGGGCGCCGAGATCACCGCCCGTGCCCCCTGGGTGGACCTGGTGTTGGGCCCGCAGACCTATCACCGCCTGCCGGAGATGGTGGCCCGTGCCAGCCGCGCCGCGGGCGCCCAGATCGAGACCGACTTCCCGGTCGAGCAGAAGTTCGACCACCTGCCGGAGCCACAGGGCAGCCAGGGGCCGGTCGCCTTCCTGACCATCCAGGAGGGCTGCGACAAGTTCTGCTCCTTCTGCGTGGTGCCTTACACGCGCGGGGCGGAGTTCAGCCGGCCGGCCGCCGCCATCATCGCCGAGGCCAGGCGTCTGGTGGCGGGGGGCGCGCGGGAGATCGCCCTGCTCGGCCAGAACGTGAATGCCTGGCACGGCGAGGCATCGGATGGCTCCACCTGGGGCTTGGCGCGGCTGATCTACGCCCTGGCCGAGATCGAGGGGCTGGCGCGGATCCGCTACACCACCAGTCATCCGCGCGACATGGATGATGACCTGATCCGCGCGCATGGTGCCGTGCCGCAGCTGATGCCTTTCCTGCACCTCCCCGTGCAGAGCGGCTCGGATAAGGTGCTGGCGGCGATGAACCGCGGCCACAAGGCGGAGCTGTTCTACCGCCTCGCCGATAAGCTCCGCGAGGCGCGGCCGGATCTGGCGCTTTCCTCCGACTTCATTGTCGGCCATCCCGGCGAGACGGCTGAGGATCATGCCGCCACGATGCGGCTGGTGGAGAAGGTCGGCTTCGCCCTGGCCTACAGCTTCAAGTACTCGCCGCGCCCCGGCACCCCCGCCGCCGGCCAGCCCTTTCAGGTGGCCGAGGCCGTGAAGGACGAGCGGCTGCAGGAGCTGCAGGCGCTGCTCCGCCGCCAGCAGGACGATTTCAACCGCGCTTGCGTCGGCCGCGTGTGCGAGGTGCTGATGACCGGGGCGGGCCGGCATGCCGGTCAGGTGGCGGGGCGCACGCCCTGGCTGCAACCCATCCATGCGATTGGCCCGGAAAGCCTCGCAGGACAGGTGGTGAGGGTGCGAATCACCGCCGCGCACCCCAATTCTCTCTCCGCAACCTTGCTCGACGAGAAGGAGCTTGCCTGCGCTTGAGCAACACCGCCTCCATCGCGCTGCGCGCCGATCCCCGCACCCTGAGCCGGCCGCTCGCGGCCGAAACCGTCTCCGAGGCCCGGACCGTCACGCTGCAATTCGAGGACAACGCGCTGCTGCCGTTGCTCTTCGGGGAGCATGACCGCCACCTGGCCCGCATCGAGCAGCGGCTGGGGGTGCGGCTGGCCAGCCGGGGCAACCGGCTCTCCATCATCGGCTCCGCCGAGGGGACGAGCATCGCGGAGATGGCCCTGCGGGGCCTGTGGAAGCGGCTGGAGCGCGGGGAGTCCGTCGGCATGGCCGAGGTAGAGGCAGCCTTGCGCCTGGCCGAGGGCGCCCCGCCGGCCCCCAGCGGGGACGAGCCGCGCCTGCCGCTGGCCGACCTGCCGGCGATCCGCACCCGCAAGGGGGCCATCGCCCCCCGCAGCCACGCCCAGGCCGCCTATATGGACCAGCTCGCGCGCCAGGACATGGTCTTCGGCATCGGCCCGGCCGGCACCGGCAAGACCTACCTCGCCGTGGCCCAAGGCGTGGCCCTGCTGCTGGCCGGACGGGTGGACCGCATCGTGCTCTCGCGCCCGGCGGTGGAGGCGGGCGAGCGGCTGGGCTTCCTGCCCGGCGACATGAAGGAGAAGGTCGATCCCTATCTCCGCCCGCTCTACGACGCACTGCACGACATGATGCCGGCCGACCAGGTGCAGCGGCGTATCACCTCGGGCGAGATCGAGATCGCGCCGTTGGCCTTCATGCGCGGCCGCACGCTCGCGCATTGCTATGCCATCCTGGACGAGGCGCAGAACACCACGCCCGCCCAGATCAAGATGTTCCTCACCCGCATGGGCGAGGGCACGCGCATGGTAATCACCGGCGACCCCACCCAGGTAGACCTGCCGCCCGGCCAGAAATCCGGGCTGGCGGAGGCGCTCGCCATCCTCGACGGGGTGGAGGGCATCGGCCTCTCGCGCTTCGCCGAGGCCGATGTGGTGCGGCATCCGCTGGTGGCGCGCATCGTCGCCGCGTATAACCGGGCCGATCAATCGGCCGGTGGGCCTGCCCCCAGGACGGGCGGCATGGCCGGACGGCGCCGTGACGGGACTCCCCCCGCGCGGCAGGAAGGAGAATGATGGAACCGGGAAGTCTGTCGCCCGGCCGCAATAGTGTGGCCGGGCATCCCACGCCGGAGGTTGTCGTCGTGATCGACGCCCCGGCCTGGCGCGCGGCGGTGCCGCGCGCCGAGGCATTGGCGCGCCGTGCCGCCGAAGCCGCCTGGGCCGAGATGCTCAGCGACGGTTTCCCCCTCGACAGTGCCCCGATCGGCGCGCCCGCTGGCAGCATGACCGTGCTGCTGACGGACGACCGTGCCGTGAAGCGCCTGAACGGGCGGCACCGGGGCAAGGTCAAGCCGACCAATGTGCTCTCCTTTCCCGGCGAAGGCTTCGGCCATCTGGGCGACATCGCCCTGGCGCTCGGCGTGGTGCGGCGCGAGGCCCGCGGCGCTGGCCGCCGAACCGCCGCCCATCTGGCGCATCTGGTGGCGCATGGCACGCTCCATCTTGGCGGGCATGACCACCTCCAGGCCGGCGAGGCACGCCGGATGGAGCGCGCGGAGGCCCGCATCCTGCGCCGGCTCGGCATGCCCAACCCCTGGCGGGGCGTGACATGAGCGAGACGCGTGAGGCCCGGGAAGGCATCCTCTGGCGCCTGCATGGCCTGCTCCGGCGCCGCACCGCGGAGACGGTGCGCGACCAGATGGAGGCGCTGGTCGAGGGCCGCGACCCCGAGGAGCACCACGAGCACGAGGGGCCACCACGCCCCGAGCTGGACGCGCAGGAGCGCACTATGCTGCGCAACGTGCTCAAGCTGCGCGGCAAGACCGCCAGCGATGTGATGGTGCCGCGCGCCGACATCGTCGCCATGCCGGAAGACCTGACGCTGGAGCAGGCCATTCGCCTCATCCAGCGCGAGGGCCACAGCCGCTTCCCGGTCTATCGCGAGCAGCTCGACGACATCGTCGGCATGGTCCACATCAAGGACGTCTTCGCCAGTGTCGGCCGCGAGGGGCCATTCAGCATGGCGGCGGTGCTGCGCCGGCCGCTCTTCGTCGTGCCCTCCGTGCCCGTGCTGGATCTGCTGCTGCAGATGCGCCAGCAGCGCATGCACCTGGCGCTGGTGGTGGACGAATATGGCGGCATTGATGGTCTCGTGACGATCGAGGATCTGGTCGAGACCATCACCGGCGACATCTCGGACGAGCATGACGAGGATCGCCCGCCGCAATTCGTCGAGCGGCCGGACGGGCTGATCGACCTCGATGCCCGCACCCCGATCGACGTCTTCGAAGAGCGCCTCGGCGAGGTGCTGACCGAGGACGAGCGCGAGCAGGACATCGACACGGTGGGCGGGCTGGTCTTCACGCTGGCCGGCCGGGTGCCGGCCAAAGGCGAGCTGGTCTCACACCCCTCCGGGCTGGAGTTCCGCGTACTGGACGCCGATGCGCGCCGCATCCGGCGGCTGCGCGTACGGCGGCCGGGGACGAATGCCGGCCCGGCGACCACCCGAGCGGCGGCCGAGTAAAAAATCTGGGGGTCCGAGGCACTGCCTCGCCCCCCGATCCCACCTTTTTTCTCGCGTTTCCCATGCCTGCGGTCAGCGCGCACCAAAACTGGCAAAGAGAAGATGGGGGTCCGGGGGAATTCTTTCCCCCGGCCTTTTTTGCGAAGCCCCTCCCCCGCCCCATTCCTTTCGTCTAACCCCTCCGGGCTGCCCCCTCCTGCCACAGGTCCTCACCCGCGTGCTTGCCAAGATCTCCCGCCTCACCGGCCGCCGGGCCCTGCTCACCGCCTTTGGCCTCGGCGCGCTCGGCGCGCTGGCTATGCCGCCGCTCTATGCGGTGCCGGTGCTGCTGCTGGCGATTCCCGGCCTGCTCGCCCTGCTGGACGGTGCGGCGAGCTGGCGGCGGGCCGCGCTGCTCGGGCTTGCCTGGGGCTGGGGCCACCACATCGTCGGCCTCTACTGGATCAGCTATGCGCTGCTGACCGACCCCTGGCGCTGGGGCTGGCTGGTGCCGATCGCGGTGCCCGGACTGGCGCTGCCGCTGGCCGTCTATATCGCCGTGGCGGCGGCGTTGGCTTGGCTCGCGGCGCCGGGCTGGCCACGCTGGCTGGCGCTCGCCGGCGCCTGGGTGGTGATGGAATGGCTGCGCGGCCTGCTGTTCACCGGCTTCCCCTGGAACCTGATGGGCTCGGTCTGGGCCTTCGATGCCCTGCCGCTCCAGCCGGCCGCCTGGGTCGGGGTTTACGGCCTGTCCCTGATCACCCTTCTGCTGGCCGGCCTGCCCTGGCTGGGCCGGCGGGCAGTGATAGGAGGCGTGGCAGCGCTGGTGGTGCTCGCCGGGCTCGGCGCCGCGCGACTGGCGCCCGCCGAGCCACCGCCGCAGCCCGTCACGCTGCTGCTGGTCCAGGGCAATGTGCAGCAGGAGGCGAAGTGGCGCGAGGACCAGCGCTGGCCGATCTTCCGCCGCTACCTGGAGCTGACTCAGCAGGGCGCTGCGCGCGCGCCGGCCGACCAGCGGCTGGTGGCGATCTGGCCGGAGACGGCGAGCCCCTTCCTGCTGCCCTCCGATGCGGCGGCGCGCGACTACGCGGCGCGCACCCTGCCCGCGGGTGGCATGCTGCTGGCCGGCTCGGTCCGGGCGGAATGGGGGCCCGACGGGCGGCTCGCCTATCTCTACAACAGCCTCTCGGCAGTGGATGCTGAGGGCCAGTTGCAGGGCGTCTATGACAAGGCGCATCTGGTGCCTTTCGGCGAGTACATGCCGCTGCGCGGGCTGATCCCGATCCGCGTCGTGCAGGGCGGGGTGGATTTCGGCGCCGGTCCCGGCCCGGTGCTGATGGCCCCGGCGGGCCTGCCGCCCTTCAGCCCACTGATCTGCTACGAGGTCATCTTTCCCGGCGCTGTAGTGCCGGCGCAGCGGCCGGACTGGCTGCTGAACATCACCAACGATGCCTGGTTCGGCTTCTCCGCCGGCCCCTATCAGCATCTCGCCGCCGCCCGCATGCGCGCGGTGGAGGAAGGCCTGCCGCTCGCCCGCGCCGCGCAGACGGGAATCTCGGCCGTGTTCGACGCCCGGGGCCGCACCGTGGCCCGGCTCGGGCTGGGGGAGATGGGCAGCCTCCTGGCCCCGCTACCGGCGGCGTGGCCGCCGACGGTTTTCGCGCGAATCGGGAATAGCGGCGCGTTGGGTGCAGCGTTTCTGATCCTTCTGGTTGCGTTGCCGCGCCGACATTCCCCGCAAAGGCCGCAAAATGAGGCCAGACGGTCTCTAAATTGAGAATTCTCGAAAGAGTTGACAAAACCTTGCCGCCCCCTTACTCCCTTGCCCTAGATGCAAGGCGAAGGTCAGCCGGGTAGACGCCACCGCGAAAGCACAGGCCGTCCCATGGCAGCCAAGTGCGGTCCTGCACATTGCGGAGGTTTCAGCATGCCCAGCGATGATGTGGCGGAACGGAGCGAGCGGGAACATCGGCCCAGCCCAATCGACGTTCACGTCGGAAGCCGGGTGCGACTGCGTCGCACTCTGCTCGGGATGAGCCAGGAAAAGCTGGGCGAGGCGCTCGGCCTGACGTTCCAGCAGGTCCAGAAATACGAGCGCGGCGTGAACCGGATCGGTGCCAGCCGCCTTTTCGATCTGGCCCGTGTTCTCGATGTGCCGATCGGCTTCTTTTTTGACGACATGCCGGACGCGATGGGCGGCGGCACCGCGCTGCGCAGCCGCCTGAACGGCTTCGCCGAGCATCAGGAAGGCTTCGAGGACGACACGCTGCACAAGCGGGAGACGCTGGAGCTGGTGCGGGCTTATTACCGCATCACCGAGCCTTCCGTGCGCAAGCGCGTCTTCGACCTGATCAAGAGCCTCGCCCCCACCGACTGAGGCAAGCGGCTTCCCCAGGGCGGCACCGGGCAGGCTGAGCCCGGCTTTCATCACCCAAAAGGGTGCGCCTGCGCTGTGGAGGGAGTTTCCCGCCCCAAAACGGGCGGCATCCCAGCCTTTTCCTTCCTGGTTACTTCAGCGCCGTTGTGGCGCTAATGGCTTGGCCTCACGGTTCTGCCGCAGATTCGCGGCCCCTTCGGCCACCACCGCCTCCACCGCCTGGGTCAACAGCTTGCGATTGGCAAAGCTGCGCGGGTCCACCGGCTCATGCAGCAGCACCGTCACGCGCCCGCCCGGGCAGCGCGCCATGCGCCAGAAGTGTGTGCCGATATCCATATCTCCATACCACGCGAAATGCGGCCGGTCCCGCCGGCAGGCCGGAAGCCCGCCGAGGCGGTCATAGACCACCGAGACCGGTTGCACCCGCACCGCCGCATCGGCCACCACCAGAAAGGAGGAGCGGAAGGGCAGCACCCGCGTGCCGTCATTGCTGGTGCCTTCCGGGAAGAGGATCAGGCTGTCGCCGGCGCGCAGGCGCTGGCGCATCACATCGGCCTCCTCGCCCGTGCGGCCACGGCTGCGGCTGACGAAGACAGTGCGGCCGAGCCGCGCCACCGTGCGGACCAGCGGCCAGGTGCCGACCTCCGCCTTGGCGACGAAGGGCGCCTCCAGCACGCCGCCCAGCACCAGGATGTCGAGCCAGGAAGAATGGTTCGACAGGAAAAGCGCCGGCGCCTCCCGGCACACCTCGCCCACCACCTGCACCCGCAGGCCGATCAGCCGACAGAGCACGCTGTGATAGAAGCGGGCGAAATGGCGCTTCCCATTGCCCGGCAGGGCCAGCAGCACCGTCTGCACGGGAATGCAGAGCAGCGTCCAGAGCAGCACGGCGATGAGGCGACGCACCGCCCGCATCCGGCCGGCCAGGGGGCGGGCCCCCGCGCCCAGCACGTCGCCGAAGCTGCCCGCCGGGGAGCGCTGCCAGGGCGGGAGGCGCCGGTGCGGGGACGGCGATACGTCCATCGGGATCTGGGCCTGCATGAGATAGGCGGATAGCTGAGCCGTAACGACAGGACAATGTCACGCCGGTGTCGCAGGCGTGACATCCGCCGCCGTTCAGTCGCGCCCGCCGATCTTGCGCTCGTAGTGGCGGGTATACTTCTCGGTGACCAGTTCGGTCTTCACCACCACGCAAACATCGGTGGTGTTGAACTGGCTGTCGATCACGGCGCCGTCCCCCACGAAACCGCCGAGTCGGAGATAGCCCTTCACCAGCGGCGGCAAATCCGCCAGGGCAGTGCGCGGATCGACGCTGGCCGGGTCCAGCCGGTCCATGGGCACATAGCGCTCGGGAACCGCGCGCGGGCGCAGCTCGGGCGGCGCCAGGTGATGCGCGTGCAGATAGGTCAGCGGGACGGCCAGCCGCTCCAGGTCGGTACCGGGCAGGCTAGCGCAGCCGAACATCAGCGCGATCTGGTGCTTCGAGACATAGGCGGCGATGCCGGACCAGAGGAGCTGCATGGCGGCGCGATGGCGGTAGCGCGCGTCCACGCAGGAGCGGCCCAGCTCCAGCACATTGCCGGGCTGCGCGAGCAAGGGCCCGATGTCGTATTCCGAAGCGGAATAGAAGCCGCCAATGCGCTCCGCCGCGGCGCGACGGATCAGCCGGTAGGTGCCGACCACCCGGGCCGGCCCCTCGCCCAGATCGTAGTCGAGCACCAGGAGGTGGTCGGCGACGTCATCGAAGGCGTCGCGGTCGCGTTCCGCCGTGGCGGTCGCGGCATCCGGATGAGCGCCCATCTCGCCGTAGAAGACACGGTAGCGCAGCGCCTGCGCGGCCTCGACTTCGGCTGCATCAATCGCGATACGGACGCCGAGATTGCCCATGCGCAGTTCGCCGAAGCCCGCCGCCGCATCGTGGCTCATGCGGCATCCCCTCCGCGGCGCCGTGGCGCCCGGCGCGGCGCTGCACTGCCGGGCTCGCCGGCGGGCCGCCGGCCGAACAGCTCCAGCCGGTGCCCGATCAGCTCGTAGCCCAGGCGGGCGGCGATCGCCCTGGCCAGCGCCTCATGCTGCTCGTCGGAGAATTCGATGACCTTGCCGCTGTCCACGTCGATCAGGTGATAATGGTGGCCGTGGTCGGTGGCCTCGTAGCGCGCGCGGCCGCCGCCGAAATCGTGCCGCTCCAGGATGCCCTTCTCTTCCAGCAGGCGCACGGTGCGATAGACCGTGGCGATGGAGACACGGGCATCGAGGGCCAGGGCCCGGCGGTAGAGCTCCTCCACATCCGGGTGGTCCACCGCCTCCGATAATACGCGCGCGATCAGCCGGCGCTGCCCGGTCATCTTCAGGCCGCGCTCGACGCAAAGGCGCTCGATCCGCAGTGGGTCGGGCGCGGCGTCGGGAGTGGAGCGGGGCGTGTCGGTGCGCGTGTCCATGGGGGTGGTCGGGTGCTCTCCTGTGCCGGCGAGGAAGGGGAAGGCCCTTCCCGCCCACACGCATTATGACACGACGCCCAGGCGCGCCATACGGCGCATCCGGAAGCCCCGGCGGGAGCCAGGCACGCCAGGACAGTCCAGCGGGGCGGACTGCGGCTGGCTTGCCATCTTCGGCCGCGCAAGGCAAGGCAAACGGCGGCTCCGGCCGCCTGCCAGGGTAGAGGCCGGGCTCAGGCGGTCGCGGCGGCGCGGCGGGCCCGGGCCGGCCGCGGCTTGGTGCCCAGGCCGATCTTCTTGGCCAGCGAGGAACGGTGGCGGGCATAGTTCGGCGCCACCATCGGATAGTCGGGCGGCAGGCCCCAGCGCTCGCGATACTGTTCGGGCGTCATGTCGTAGGCGGTCTTGAGATGACGCTTCAGCATCTTCAGTTTTTTGCCGTCCTCGAGGCAGATCAAGTAGTCGTCGTGCACCGACTTCTTGACCGGAACGGCAGGCTGCGGGCGCTCGACCGGTGCCGGTACGGCAACGGGGGCGGTGCCCAGCCCCGAGAGCGTGCGGTGCACCTGCTCGATCAGTGTCGGCACATCAGCCAAGGGAACCGAGTTGTTGGAGACATGAGCGGCAACAATCTGCGCCGTCAGCCCCAGAAGTTCACGCCCGCCCTGTTCTTCGGACATCCCCAAGCCTCATAAAGACCACCCGGTACAGCCCCGACGTGTAGATCGCCTTGACTTATCCAAATCATATCGCCAATCGCGACCGGCTCGCAATATCCAATCTCTCTGAAATTCCAGTCTCAGGTCAAACGATGGAAAATACAGCCACGGAAGAAAATCTCTTCCACCAGACCCTCGACATAACAGGCGAAACTTGCCCGATGACCTTCGTCCGCACCCGCTTGGCGCTCGACCGCCTGCAGGCTGGGCAAATTCTGCTGGTAAAACTGCGGGGCGACGAGCCCAGGCGCAATGTTCCGCGCACCGCCGCCGAGCAGGGCCATGTCGTGCTGCAGCAGGAGGAGATGCCGGACGGCAGCCTGCAGGTCAGGATCCGCAAAGGCGGCGGCTGAGCACCAGGGCGTCGCTGCCATCGGCGTAGTAGCGCCGACGGCGGCCGATCTCGGCGAAACCGGCCGCCGCGTAGAGCGCGCGCGCCGCCTCGTTGCCGACCGAGACCTCCAGGAAGATCTGCCGCGCACCGGCAGCGGCGGCGAGTTCGAGCGCCGCCTCCAGCAGGCCCCGCCCCAGGCCCTGGCGGCGGGCCGCCGGCGCCACCGCCAGCGTCAGCACTTCCGCTTCGTCCGCCGCCACGCGCGCCAGGATGAAGCCCTCGCCGGGGCTGTGCAGTCCGAAGCTGCCCGGCATCTCCAGCATCAGGCGCAGTGCCTCGGCGCCCCAGGCTTCCGCTGACGGAAAGGCGCCGGCGTGCAGCGCCGCCAGGACAGGCGCCTCCTCCAGCGCGATCGGGCGCAGTTCAGGCACCGGGCAAGCGCACGGCGGGCGCCTCGACATAGAGCGGCAGCGCCGTGCGCGGCGGCAGCCGGCCTTCCAGGCGCAGCGCCGCCACTGCCGCCACCGCGGCGGCCTCTGGCAGGCGGCTTTCCGTCAGCACCGCCGCGACGCCCCGTGCGGCAAGCGTCGCGGCCGCCTCCGCCGCCATGTCGCCCACCAGCGCCACCGGCCCCTCCGGCGCTGGCAGATCGGCCAGCGCGAAGGGTTCCGGTGGCCCTAGCGGCGCCCCGGCGCCCGGCGCGAAGCGTTCCAGCAGCACCCGCCCCCGTTTGGTGTCGATTACCGACCAGACCGCATGGCGGGCGCGCAGCGCCTCAGGCAGGGCGGCGGCGAGCGCCTCGCCCGTGGTCACGCCGATGGCGGGGCGTCCGATCGCCAATGCCACGCCCTGGGCCAGGGCCAGGGCGGCGCGCAGCCCGGTGAAGCCGCCCGGCCCGACCACCGCCGCCACCGCGTCCAGCGCCGTGGCGGAGAGGCCCGCCTCGGCCAGGACGCGCGCCACCATCGGCGGCAGGGCCACGGCCTGGCCGCGCGGCCCCTCCGCGGCAGCGGCGGCGAGCACCCGCCCCTCCGCCCAGACCGCCGCCGAGGCCCGCGCCAAGGCGCCATCGAGTGCCAGGATTCGCATGCGGGGCTCATAGGGCAGATCGGCGGAGGACGGAACCATGGGCCGGCGGCAGGACGGGCGCCATGCCGTTGGCGATCACGGCGGAAAAAGTTCGAGGGGTCCGAGGCGCTGCCTCGGACAGTCCCCCGACCCCCATCTTTTTCTTCGAGTTTCCCACTCTGGCGGCCAGCGCAGCTCTAAACTGACAAAAAGAAGATGGGGGTCCGGGGGAATTCTTTCCCCCGGCCTTTCTCCTTCCTTTCCGGCCCGCCGAGGACCAGATAGGCGGCATGTTCCGACGCACGCTGCTCGCGGCCGCTGCCGCCCTACCCTTCCTGCCCCATGCCGCCGCCGCCCAGAGCCCGAACCCGCAGGCAGCCTTGCTGGCGCGGGTGGAGGCCTATCTCAACAGCATCACCACCTTGCGGGCGCATTTCCTGCAGGTGGCGCAGAATGGCGGCACGGCCGAGGGCACCGCCTACATCTCCCGCCCCGGCCAGATGCGCTTCGACTATAACCCGCCGGAGCCGCTGCTCCTCGTCGCCTCCAATGGCCAGTTCCTCTACTACGACCGGGAGATGAAGCAGCCCACCGTGGTGCCGGTGAACTCCACGCCGCTCGGGCTGCTGCTGCGGCCGCAGATCCGCTTCGGCGGCGACATCGAGGTGGTCGGGGTGGAGCGCCAGGGCGGCTTCATCGGCGTTACCCTGCGGCGGCGCGAAGCGCCCGCCGAGGGGCAGCTGACGCTGATCTTCGCCGAGAATCCGCTGGAGCTGCGGCAATGGGTCGTGGTGGACAGCCAGGGCCGGCAGACCCGCGTGGCGCTCAGTGCCATCGAGACTGGGCTGAAGTTCGACAAGCTGCTGTTCGCCTTCAACGATCCGCGCTTCTTCGAGCAGGAGAACCAACACTGACGCAGGGCTGACGCCACAAAGAGACGCGAATCGGGTCTTGATCGCGCCGCTTTGAGGCGCGACCTTTCCCGCATGCGCCCGCTCATTGGCATCCCCTGCTGCATGAAGGCCTTCGGGGCCTTCGCCATGCCCAACCACGCCGTTTCGGACCACTACATCCGTGTGGTCCTCGGCCCGGTTGGCGGCGTGCCGATCCTGGTCCCGGCCGCGGGCGACGCGGTGGCGGCCGAGATCCTGCCGCAACTGGACGGGCTGCTGCTGACGGGCAGCCGCTCCAATGTCCAGCCCGACCTCTATGCCGGGCCGCCGCACCTGGAGGGCACGCCGGAGGATCCGGCGCGGGATGCCACCACCATGCCGCTGATTCGCGGCGCCCTGGCGGACGGAGTGCCGGTGTTGGCCATCTGCCGCGGCTTCCAGGAGCTGAACGTGGCGCTCGGCGGCACGCTGGACCAGCGCATCCAGGACCTGCCGGGGCGTATGGACCACTCCACCCCCTCCGACCAGGCGCTGCCAAAGGTGCGCACCGGCAAGGCGCATGCGGTCCGCGTGGCGCCGGAGGGCGAGCTGGCCCGCCACTGGGCCGGGCTGGACTGGTCCCCGGCGGCCGTGCCGGTGAACTCGCTGCACAACCAGGGCGTGGCGGGGCTCGCGCCGCGCCTGGTGGCGGAGGCCTGGGCGCCGGACGGCACCATCGAGGCCGCACGGGTGGCCGATGCGCGCGGCTTTGCACTTGGAGTGCAGTGGCACCCCGAATATGATTGGGCTGAGGATGCGCTCTCCCGCCGCCTTTTCGAGGTGTTCGGGGAGGCCGCCCGGCGCCATAGGAGCGTCAGCGGAGCGACTCGCATGGCCACGCCCCTGGCGGCGGAATAGGCGAGTCGGCCCTCACGATTTTTCATTCAAACGTTTTTGATTTTGCTCGAAAAACCCTTATCTTTTGGTGGATAAGTGCCATTTTGGTAGTGGGTGGCCACTCCCCATGGCCTATCCCGACCATTCCCTCCAGGAATGTACCCCCCAAGGCGCCCGGTCACCCCCCTGACCGGGCGCCGCCTTTTTGGGGCGCCGCCAAGGCGCGTTTTAAGGGCATGACACCTCTGGCCTGCCGGGCCGATCGGCCCTATCCCTCCCCGCCATGCCTGCGCTCCGCATCGTCACCTGGAACATCAACTCCGTCCGCCTCCGTCTGCCCCTGCTGAAGGACCTGATACGCGAGCTCGCGCCTGACGTGCTCTGCCTTCAGGAGACGAAGTGCCCCGATGACCTCTTCCCCCATGACGGCATCGAGGCGCTCGGTTTTCCGCACCGCGCCGTGCGCGGCATGAAGGGCTATAACGGCGTCGCCATCCTGTCGCGCATTCCCCTCCAGGCGCGCGAGGGCGACCCGGACTGGTGCGAGAAGGGTGACTGCCGCCATCTTGGCGTGGCGCTGGACGTGCCGGGCGGCCTCGACCTGCACAATTTCTACGTCCCGGCCGGCGGCGACCTGCCCGACCGGGAGGCCAACCCCAAATTCGCCCACAAGCTCGATTTCCTGGCCGAAGCTGCCGCCTGGGACCGGGCGCGCGGCCCCGCCCGGCGCGCGGTGATGCTGGGCGACCTGAACATCGCCCCTCTGGAGCATGACGTCTGGAGCCACCGGCAGATGCTGGGCGTGGTCTCCCACACGCCGGTCGAGGTGGCGGCCCTGGAGGCTTGGCAGGCGGCCGGTGCCTGGCACGACGCGCTGCGGCACTTCGTCCCCACTTCGGAGAAGCTCTACACGTGGTGGTCCTACCGCGCGAAGGACTGGGCCGCAGCGGACCGCGGCCGCCGGCTGGACCACATCTGGGTCAGCCAGGACCTCGCCGGCGGGCTGCGCGGCTCCACGGTGCTGAAGGCGGCGCGAGGCTGGACCCAGGCGAGCGACCATGTGCCGGCCCTGATCGAACTGGCCCTGTGATCGTTAAGAAGTGATGTGAGAGGCCGGCCACGGCCCTGCCGTTGCCACATCTCGCCTGCAAGTTCTCCGGGTGGATTGATTTCGCCAGGAGGTTGTTTTCGCTGACGCAGCAAATTCACTGTGGCATCATCCACGGCCGAGATATCCACTTCACTTTTCTAGACCTACTGCAACGCAGCAAAGGCTTCGCAACTTGCTCCGCGAAGCATCAGCAACGAAGGATCAGCGATGGCGCGTTTCCTGGTGACGGGCGGAGCCGGATATGTCGGCAGCCATGTCGTGCTCGCCCTGCAGGAGCGTGGCGACGAGGTCGTGGTGGTGGACGACCTGCGCCAGGGTCATCGGGGCGCCGTGCCCGATGGTGTTGAACTTGTGGTCGCCGACGTCGCCGATCGCCGACGGCTCTCCGAGGTCTTTGCCGGCTGGCGCTTCGACGGGGTGCTGCACTTCGCCGCGCTCTCCCTGGTGGGCGAAAGCATGCGCGATCCGCTGCGCTACCTGTCCGAGAATCTCTGCAACACCCTGGCCGTCGCCGATGCGGCAGTGAAGGCCGGCTGCAAGCGCTTCGTGCTCTCCTCCACGGCGGCGCTGTTCGGCAATCCGGAGACCACGCCGATCGACGAGGCCGCGCGCCTCGCCCCCACCTCGGCCTATGGCGAATCCAAGCGAATGGCCGAGGCCGGGCTGGAATGGGCGGACAAGGTGCACGGCCTGCGCTCCGCCGCGCTGCGCTACTTCAACGCCGCCGGCGCCGACCCCAAGGGCCGCCTAGGCGAGGACCACAACCCCGAAACCCACCTGATCCCGCTGGCGATCAATGCCGCCCTGGGCCTGGGGCCGGAGCTGACGGTCTTCGGCACCGACTACCCCACCCCCGATGGCACCTGCATCCGCGATTACGTGCATGTGACCGACTTGGCCGACGCCCATCTGCGGGTGCTGGACGGGCTGAAGGACGGCCCCAGCGTCCGCTACAACGTCGGCAATGGCCAAGGCCATTCGGTGCGCCAAGTGCTGGACGCGGTGGCCCGCATCGGCGGCCGCCCGGTGCCGCACAGCATCGGCCCGCGCCGAGCGGGCGACCCGGCGGTGCTGGTGGCTTCCAACGAGCGCCTGCGCCGGGAAACCGGCTGGACCCCGCGCTACGCCGCGCTGGACGACATCGTGCGCACCGCCTGGGCTTGGCGGGAGGCGCATCCGCGCGGCTACGACGACCGCGCGGGCGCGCCGGCCCGCGCCGCCTGAACCACTCCGGTGTGGCGGTCTCGCGCCGCCACCCTTGGCAAGCCGCGCCGCGACCGCACCTGTCCAGAGAACCCGACAGGTCGATCGCAAAGCCGGCATGACCCTTCCGCTAACCGCACCCGCCCTCCGCCAGTCGCGGCGCCACGTCATCATCATCGGCGCCGGGCCAGGGGGCCTCGCCGCGGCCATGCTGCTGGCGGCACGCGGCCTGCGGGTCACGGTGCTGGAGAAGGACCGGGTGGTCGGCGGCCGCAGCCGTAGCCTCGACACGGCCGAGGGCTATCGCTTCGACCTCGGCCCCACCTTCTTCCTCTATCCTCGCATCCTGGAGGAGATCTTCGCCTGTTGCGGCGCCGCGCTGCGCGACGAGGTGGCGCTGACGCGGCTCGATCCGCAGTATCGCGTGATCTTCGGCGGCGGTGCCGGGCCGGTGCTCGACGCCACGCCCGACCTGGCGCGGATGGAAGCCGAGATCGCCCGGCTGGACCCTGCGGATGCACGCAATCTGCGGCCCTTCCTGGCGCGTAACCGGGCCAAGCTGGAGGCCTTCCGGCCGATACTGGAGCGTGGCTTCGGCTCCGCCGCCGACCTCCTGGGGCGCGACATGCTGCGCGCCCTGCCGCACCTGCGGCCGCATCTCTCCGTGGAGGCCGAGCTGCGGCGCTTCTTCCGCGACCCGCGCACGCGACTGCTCTTCTCCTTTCAGACCAAGTACCTGGGGATGAGCCCGTTCCGCTGCCCCAGCCTCTTCACCATCCTCTCCTTCCTGGAATACGAACACGGCGTCTTTCACCCGCGCGGCGGCTGCGGCGCCGTGGCCGCCGCCATGGCCCGGGTCGCGGAACGGTGCGGCGCCGAGATCCGGCTCGGCAGCGCGGTGGAGCGCATCGCCTTCGCTGGCCGCCGTGCCATCGGCGTCGAGCTGGGCGACAGCTTTCTCCCCGCCGATGCCGTGATGATGAACGCCGATTTCGCCCATGCCGCGCCGAAGCTGATCCCCGACGCGCTGCGCCGCCGCTGGTCGGACCGGCGCATCGCGGCGGCACGCTATTCCTGCTCGACTTTCATGCTCTATCTCGGGGTCGAGGGGCGCTTTCCGCAGCTCGCCCACCACACCGTGCTGCTGGCGGAGGACTACCGGCGCAATCTGCGCGAGATCGAGGCCGGGCTGCTGCCCGCCGAGCCCTCCTTCTATCTGCACAACCCCGTAACGACCGACCCTTCCATGGCGCCGGAGGGGCACAGCAGCCTCTATCTGCTGGCCCCCGTGCCCAATCTGCGCGGCGGCACCGACTGGCGCGCCGCCGCCCCTGCCTTCCGCGCGGAGGCACTGCGGCGGCTGGCGCGACTTGGCCTGCCCGACCTCGAATCGCGCGTCCGGTACGAGCGCATGGTCACGCCCGCCGACTGGCGGGACGGTTTCAGCGTCGGCTACGGCGCCACCTTCAATCTGGCGCACGACCTGCGGCAGATGCTGAACTTCCGCCCAGGCAACCGGTTCAGCGACACGGAAGGGCTCTACCTCGTGGGTGGTGGCACCCATCCGGGCAGCGGCCTCCCCGTCATCTATGAGGGCGCGCGGATCAGCGCCAACCTGCTGCTGCGCGACCTCGGGCTGGAGGGGATCGAGACCACGCTGCCGGGGCTTGGCGCGCCGGGAGAGACCGGCAAGGGGAAGGAAATGGTCGCATGAGCGCGTCGCAAGTGGTGGTAATCGGCGGCGGCCTCGGCGGCCTCGCCGCGGCGGCGGTGGCATCGGCGCGCGGGCACCGGGTCACGCTTTTCGACAAGAACCCCTGGCTCGGCGGCAAGGCGACGGTGCTGAACCTGCCCACCGGGACGCCAGGCGCCAACAGCGGCTTCCGCTTCGACATGGGCCCGACCATCCTGACCATGCCGCGCGTGCTGCGCCGGATCTTCGCCGAGGCCGGGCGCGACCAGCAGGCGGAACTGCCGATGATCCGGCTCGACCCGCAATGGCGCTGCTTCTTCGAGGACGGCACGCGCATCGACCTGATGCAGGACGTACCCGCCATGGCGGAAGCGATGGACCGCTTCGCTCCTGGCAAGGGTAAGGAGAGCAACGGCGCAGGCTATCGCCGCTTCCAGGAAGTTGCTCGCAAGCTGCACGACATCTCGGAGAAATTCTTCTTCTGGAAGCCGGTGGAGGGCATCACCGACACGCTGGACTTCCGCGCCAATCTCGACCCCAACACCATGCGGGACGTGCTGGCCCTGCGCATGGGCCAGACGGTCGCCAGGGTCATCCGCGGGCACGTGCCGGATGCGCGGCTGGCGCAGATGCTCGACCACTACACGCAATATGTCGGCTCCTCGCCCTATCTGGCGCCCGCCGTGCTCTGCGGCATCGGCGATATGCAGGCCGCCGAGGGCATCTGGTACCCGAAGGGTGGCACCCGCGCCGTGGCCGAAGGGCTGGCGAAGCTGGCCGCCGATCTCGGCGCCGATCTGCGCCCGGGCGTGGAGGTGACGGGGCTCGAGATCGAGAACGGCGCCGCCCGGGCGGTGCGGGCGGGCGGGGAGCGCATCCCCTGCGATGCGGTCATCTCCAACATGGACGCCATCCGCACCTATGGCGAGCTGGTCGGCGGCGCCCCGGCACGGAAGTACAGCCGGAAGAAGTACGAACCGGCCTGCTCCGGCGTGGTGCTCTATCTCGGCCTCAACCGGCGCTACGAGCACCTGGCGCATCATGACTTCGTCTTCTCGCGCGACGCCGAGGAGGAGTTCGACGCCATCTACCGCAAGGGCATCCCGGCGCCGGACCCGACCGCCTATCTCGCCGCCCCCGCCGCCACCGACCCCTCCGTCGCACCCGACGGGGGCGAGGCGCTCTACGTCCTCGTGCACACGCCACATCTCCGTCCCGGCCAGGACTGGTCGAAGATGCTGCCGGAATACCGCCGCACCATCTTGGAGAAGCTGAAGCGCACCGCCGGGATGGAGGACATCGAAAGCCGCATCGTGGTGGAGCGGCACCTCACGCCACAGGAGATCCACGAGCGCTACAAGGTGCTGGACGGCGCCATCTACGGCCTCGCCAGCCATGGCCGCTTCACTGGCGCCTTCAAGCCGGGCAATCGCTCGCGCGCGGTGAAGGGCCTCTACCTCGCCGGCGGGGCCGCCCATCCCGGGCCGGGCATGCCGATGGTGATGATGTCGGGCTGGATCGCCGCCGATGCGCTGGACCGCGACCTTGGGGGCTGCGGCATGAGTGCCGAAGCCGAGCGCGCCGGGCAACGGGGGGTGGCACTGGCGGCGGAATGATGCACCCGCATGATCAGCCGGGGCCCAGGGGGCGCCGCCCCCTGGGAACCCCCGCCGGGGTGACAGTGTCACCCCGGACCCCGCCATCAGTGAGTAGCCCTGCGGTAAGTCCCCACAGAGGCGGCCTTCCCTATGCCGACAGTCGCCGGAGGGTCATGCCCTCCGGCGCGCCCCTGGCGCGGCGGCCGATAACAGCGGGGTCTGGGGTGGCACGGCCACCCCAGCGGGAGGGGTTTGGGGAGGGCAGCGCCCTCCTCGGGCGCTAAGCTGGGCCATCATGGACCCGCTCGCGGCCTATTCGCCGCCCCACCTCGCCTTCTACGACGTCGCCTTCACCCGCTTCTTCCGCCGCCACATGCACGCCCTGCGGATGCCGCCCTGGGGCTTCCCGGAGATGCCGCCCGGTCTGCCTCTGGTGGTCTTCGCCAATCACCCCTCCTGGTGGGACGGCGTCGCCTTCATGCTGCTCTCGCGCCGGCTCTTCGCCGGCCGGCGGGCCTTCGTCCCGATGGAGACGGCGACACTGGACCGCTACCGCTTCATGCGGCGGCTCGGCGTCTTCGGTGTCGAGCCGTCGAGCCCGCGCGGCGCGGTGGCCTTCCTGCGCATCGCCACGCGCGTGCTGGCACCGGAGCGCGCCGACATGCTCTGGATGAACGCCCCCGGCCGGTTCTCCGACCCGCGCGAGCGGCCGGTGCCAATCGCTCCCGGCCTCGCGCGCCTGCCTGAGCTGGCGCCACAGGCCTGCTATCTTCCCCTCGCCCTGGACTATCCTTTCTGGTCCGAGCGCAAGCCGGAGATGCTGGCCGCTTTCGGCCCGCCCTTGCGCGGCGCCGCATTGCAGGCCATGCCCCGTGAGGCGCGGGCGGAAGCATTCGCCGCAGCGCTCGGCGGGGTGATGGACCGCCTCGCCGAGGAGGCCATCTGGCGCGACCCCGCACGGTTCCGGGTGGTGGAGCAAGGGAGGGAAGGCATGGGCGGCATCTACGATCACTGGCGGCATCTGCGCGCCCGGCTGGCCGGCCGCCACTTCGACCCGCGGCATGAGGCGCGTGAGTGATCCGGCTTGGCAGCCACGCCGCGGCGTCGTAGGGGGCAGGAAATGAGCCTGACTTCGGCCCTGCTGCCTTGGGTGGCGTTCGCGCTTTCGGCCCTGCCGGTGGCCCTGGGAACGAACAATCTGCGCCGCCTGCCGCGGGCGCAGGGCCGGCCGCCGGGCCCGACCATGGTTTCCATCCTGATCCCGGCGCGCGACGAGGCCGCCAATATCGAGGCCTGCCTGCGCGCCGCCCTGGCCAGCCGGGACGTCGCCGTGGAGGTGCTGGTGGTGGACGACGGCAGCCGCGACGGCACCGGCGCCCTCGTCGCGGCGCTGGCGGCGGAGGATGAGCGGCTCGGCCTGCTCACCGCGCCGCCCCTGCCCCCCGGCTGGACCGGCAAGGTGCATGCCTGCGCCCGGCTCGCCGAGGCGGCGCGCGGCACCCACCTGCTGTTCATCGATGCCGATGTCCGGCTCAGGCCACAGGCCGCCGCCGCCATGGCCGCCCATGCCGAGGACCACGAGCTTGCCCTGGTCACCGGCGTGCCGAAGCAGATCCTGGGCAGCCTGGGCGAAGGGCTCACCGTGCCGGCCATCAACTTCCTCATGCTGGGCTACCTGCCCGGCGGTGGCCGCGCCGAGACGCAACGGCCGTCCCTCGCCGCCGCCTGCGGCCAGCTGATGCTGGTGGAGGCCATGGCCTATCGCCGCGCCGGCGGCCATGCGGCGGCGCCCGGCATCCTGCACGAGGCCATCGCGCTCGCCCGCCGCCTGCGCGCCCAGGGCTTCCGCACCGAGGTGGTGGATGGCAGTCGGCTGGCCGCCTGCCGCATGTATGCCGGCTTCGGCGAGGCCTGGACCGGCTTCCTGAAGAACGCGCGGGAGGGCATGGCGACGCCGCTCGGCCTGCCGGTCTGGACCCTGCTGCTCGCCGGTGGGCACCTGCTGCCATGGCTGCTGCTGCCGCATCCGGCGGCGGTACTGGCGGTGCTGCTCTCGCTCGGCCTGCGCGGGGTGATCACCTGGCGCATGCGGGAACGATGGTGGAGCGTGCCGCTGCATCCCGCCACCGTGGCGGTGGCCCTGGCCCTTCAATGGACGGCGCTGCTGGGCGGCCTGCTGGGCGCGCGGCCGGCCTGGAAGGGTCGCGCCTATGGCGGCCCGCGGACGGGTTCGGCATGAGCGCCGCGGACCCCTCCCTCTCCGCCGCCGAGGTGCTGGCGGGCCCGCCGACGCGCGGCCCCGGCTCGGAGAACTTCCCCGTCGCTTCCTGGCTGCTGGCCCCGGCGCAGCGCGGCAAGGTGCTGGCCTTCTACGGCTTCGTCCGCGCCGCCGACGACATCGCCGACCACCCTACGCTTTCGCCGGCCGAGAAGCTGGCGCGGCTCGATCGGCTGGAGGCGGCGCTGGATGAGCCGGCGAGCCCGATCGCCGTGGTCCGCACCCTCCGGGAGAGCGGCGTCGGAACGGCGGAGGCGCGGCAGATGCTGATCGCCTTCCGGCAGGACGCCATGCAGTCCCGCTATGCCGATTGGGCGGCGCTGGAGGGCTATTGCGCCAATTCCGCCGTGCCAGTGGGCCGCATGCTGCTGCGCCTGCATGACGAGACGGATGCCGAGGCCCTGGCGGCGGCGGATGCGCTCTGCACGGCCTTGCAGATTCTCAACCACCTGCAGGATGCCGGCGAGGACCGCGCCCGGCTGGACCGCGTCTATCTGCCGCAGTCCTGGCTGGCGCTGGCGGGCGGCGAGGCGCGCTTCTTCGCCGAGCCCGCCGCCCGCCCCGCGCTGCTGGAGACGGCGCTGGACCGGGTGGAGGCGCTGCTGGAACGCGCCGCCAGCCTGCCGCGCCGCCTGCGCAGCCGCCGTATGGCGCTGGAAGCGGCGGTGACGCTGCATCTGGCCCGCCGACTGCTGGCGCGGCTGCGCGGCGCCGATCCGCTGGCGCGGCGTATCGCTTTGGCCCGCGCCGATTTCGCCCGCGCCCTGCTGGCCGCTCCCCGCCTCGGCGGGTCGGACACGGCGGTGGTGCAGGAGAAGGTGCTGCGGGCGCGCTCCTCCTTCGCGCGCGGCATGGCGGCGACCCAGGGCCCGGCGCGGCGCAGCCTCTACGCCGTCTATGCCTTCTGCCGCGCGGTGGACGACATCGCCGACGGAGCCATGCCCGAGGCCGAGAAGCGCGCCGCCCTGGCCGAATGGCGGCGCAAGCTGGAAGTGCCGGACTGCGCCCTCTCGCGCGAACTGGCCTGGGCACAGGCGGCCTTCGCGCTGCCGGTGGCCGAGTGCCATGCCATGATCGATGGTATGGAGGCCGATGCCGGACCCTCGCGCCGCATCGCCGAAGAGGCGGAGCTGGAAGTCTATTGCCGGCAGGTGGCGGGCAGCGTCGGCGCCCTGGCAGTGCGCATCTTCGGCGCCCCGGAGGCCGAGCCCTTCGGCATCGCCCTGGGCCATGCCTTCCAGCTGGTGAATGTGCTGCGCGACATCGACGAGGATGCGCTGCGCGACCGTATCTACCTGCCGCAGGACTGGCTGGCGGCGGAAGGGCTCGCCGAGGCCCCGGCGGCGGAGCTGGTCGCCGATCCACGCCTGGCGCGGGTGGCGGAGCGCCTCGCGGAACGCGCCGTGACGGCCTTTGCCGCGGCCCAGGCCCTGGTGCCGCCACAGAGCCATGCCGCGCTGAAGCCCGCCCGCATCATGCTGCAAGGCTATGCGCTGCTGCTGGAGAAAATGCGCGCGCAGGGCTTCGCGCCGCCTCGCCGGCGGGTCCGGCTGAGCAAGGGCGAGAAGCTGCGGCTGCTCTGGAAGGGAGCATCTTGAAGAAAAAAGGCTGGGGGAAGGAATTCCCCCAGACCCCCATCTTTTTTCTTCGAGTTTCCCGCGCGGGCGGAACGCGCAGTCGCAAACTGACAGAAAGAAGATGGGGGTTCGGGGGAATTCTTTCCCCCGATCTTTTCCGGAGCATCGCGCCTTGAGCGAATCCGCCGCCGCCTTGGCTGCCCTGCGCGCCGAGGGAACCCGGCTCTCCTTGCGGGAACGGCGGGCGCTGCTGGCCACCCTCGCCCGCGTGGTGGTGCGACGGGCGGAGGATTTCGTCGCGGCGGCGGATGCGGATTATGGCGGCCGCTCCACCGAGGAGACGCTGCTGGCCGATGTTCTGCTGGTGGCGCAGGCGGCGCGACGGGCGCGACGCTGGCTGTGGTGGTGGGCACGCCCGCGCCTGGTGCTGGCGCCTCTCCCCTTCCAGCCGAGCCTAGCCTGGGTGGAGCCGGTGCCCAAAGGCGTGGTGGGCGTCATGGCGCCCTGGAACTATCCGGTCCAGCTCGGCCTCTGGCCCCTGGCCGAGGCGCTGGCCGCCGGCAACCGCGTGGCCCTGAAGCCGAGCGAGCATACGCCACGCACCGCCGCCCTGCTGGAGGCGGTGGTCGCGGAGGCGCTTGGGCCACGCGTGGCGCGCACCGTGCAGGGCGACGCGGCGGTGGCCGCCGATTTCGCCGCACAGCCCTGGGACCATCTGGTCTTCACCGGCGGCACCGAGACCGGCCGGGCGGTGATGCGCGCCGCGGCCGGAAACCTGACGCCGCTGACGCTCGAGCTAGGCGGCAAGTGCCCCGCCATCGTGCTGCCGGGGGCCGATCTGCGGCGCGCGGCCGGGGCCATCCTGGCCGGGAAGGCAATGAATGCGGGGCAGACCTGCGTAGCACCCGACACGGTGCTGCTGGTTGGCCACAGCGCGGAAGCCTTCGCCGCCGCCTGCCGCGCCTGTGCCGTACCGGTGGACAGCGCCGTGCTGCCGTCGCAGCGCGCGCGACAGGCGGCCCTGGCGGAAGGGGGCGAAATGCTGCCCGGCGGCATCACGTTGGTTACGGATCGGGAAGAAGGCGAGATCTTCGGCCCTTCCCTCGCGGTGCGAGCAGTCAGGGATCTTGCGGCGGCCATCGCCTGGGTGCGGGTGCGGCCGGCGCCACTGGCGATCTATCTGTTCGGCGCCCGGCGCGCGGAGGCGGCCGCCATCGCGGCGCAGACCCGCGCCGGCGCGCTGGTGGAGGACCGCTGCGTCGAGCATGCCGCATTCACCGCCCTTCCCTTCGGCGGTGTCGGCGCCTCGGGCTTCGGCCGCTATCACGGCTTTGCCGGCTTCGCGGCGTTCAGCGATTGGCGGGCGCGGGTGCGGCACGGGCCCTTTGCCCTCTCACGCCTGCTTGACCCGCCACGCGACGAGACAGCCAAGCGACTGGCGCGGCGCCTGGTGCGCTAAGCGGGGCCTCTCGCCCCTCGCATTTCCGCGAGGCCTGCGCCGTGCACATGACAGGGGAGCCATGCACCCCTCCATGCTGCACCCGCGAAAAACGCAACGCTTGGGCGAGCACCGGCTCCCTATATTCTCCTTCGCAGCCGCAGCATTGCGGCGGACCCAAAGGATCAAGGGGCTTACCCATGTCCGCTATTCTCTTTGTCACTGTCGTCGCCGCCCTGGTTGGGGGCGGACTGTTTGCCCGCTCCGTGATCGAGCGGGACATGCCGGAATTCGGCCGCCTGCATCTGGCGGACTGAGCTGGCCGCGGCCTCGGCCGCGATGCGCATCAGGCCTTCCCGGCCCTCGTGGCCGGGCGGCGCTGGTGCGGACGGCGGGTCTCGAACCCGCACTCCCCAAAGGGGAAGCAGATTTTAAGTCTGCTGCGTCTACCGTTTCGCCACGTCCGCGCCGCGGGCTTCTCCTGCCACAGCAGCGCGACGCGCAAAAGGGTCAGCCGGCTTCTGCCACGATCCGGCGGCAATGATTCAGCGCCGCCTCGATCAGGTTGTCGCTCGCTTCCGGCGTACGAAAGGCGGAATGGGCCGAAAGCGTCACATTCGGCAGCGTGGTCAGCGGATGCCCTGCCGGCAGCGGCTCGACCTCGAACACGTCCAGCGCGGCATGGGCCAGGCGCCCCTCGCGCAGGGCCGCGATCATCGCCGCCTCGTCCACCACCGCACCGCGGGCCGTGTTCACCAGGATCGCCGATGGTTTCAGTTTCGCCAGCCGCTCGGCCGAGAGGAATCCGCGTGTCTCGTCATTGAGCAGCAGATGGACGGAGAGCACATCGCTTTCCGCCAGCAGCCGGTCGAGCTCGACGAACTCCACGCCCTCCGCGGATTTCGGCGAGCGGTTCCAGGCCAGCACCTTCATGCCTGCGCCACGGCAGAGCCGCGCCATTTCGGCGGCAATGCCGCCATAGCCGAGCAGCCCCACCGTCTTGCCAGTCAGCTCGATGCCATCCGTGCGCAGCCAGTTGCCCGCGCGCATCTCGCGGTCCATCCGGGCGATGCCCTTGGCGGCGGTCCACATCAGGGTGAAGGCCATCTCGGCCACGGCCGTGTCGCCATAGCCCTTGATGATATGGACCTGGATGCCGCATTCCGCTTCCAGCTCCTCCGGGTTCATGTAGGAGCGCGCGCCGGTCCCCAGGAAGACGACATGCTTCAGGCTGGGAATCCGCTTCGCGATGGCGGTGGGCAGCGCCGTGTGGTCAATGATGGCGATGGCATGGCCAGCCAGGTGACCGGGCAGTTCCTCCGGCGTCACGTCGGGCTGCACGTTGATGGTGACGGGCAGGTCATCCTGCCGCCGCAGCCGCTGCATCACCTGGGCCAGGGCTTCACCGGCATCCACGAAATTGGCGCGCACGCAGTCCCTCCTTGAAACGAGGGGGCGCATGGTAGCGGGCGGGCAGAAGCTTGGGGGAATGAATTCCCCCAAACCCCCTTCTTTCTTTTATCAGTTGGCGCCGTACAGGCCGCAGGCGCGGGAAACTCGAAGAAAAAAGATGGGGGCCTGGGGGAATGAATTCCCCCAGCCTTTTGCCTCAGGCCGCCTCCAGCAACTCGGCCAGCCAGTCGCGCGCCTTCTGCAATTCTTCCCAAGGAGTCCCCCCCAGGGGGAAGTGGCTGCCCACCACCACGCTGATGACCGAATTGAGCCGGGTCAGCCGCTCGCGGAGCTCCGGGCTCGCCTCGCCGCCACGCTGCCGCGCGATGAGGCCATCCCGCCAGGCGCAGAGACCCTCGGTAGCGGCGGTCAGGGCATGGTCGTCCTTGTGCGGCTTCTTCTCCAGTGCCTTGGAGAGCGCGTCCAGCGCGCGGCGGCCCGCCGATTCGTCGCTCATTCCGCGGCCCTCACCGGACGCACCAGCCGGCCGGGGCGCAGATTGCAGGTGATCGCCTTGGTGCTGTGGATGCTGGTATTCGCGTCACCCGTGATGGCCAGCAGCACATTGGCCACGTCGCCCCGCGCATAGCCTTCCCAGCCGAAGACCCAGGGCATGCCCACCTGGTACACGGTGCGGCCGGCGACGGTGAAGGGCCGGATGCGCTCGGTGACCAGGGCACGCACCTCGATCGCGCCGCGTAGCGTTGAGAGCACCGTCCAGTCCAGGTGGCGGATGCCCAGCGCGCGCGCCAGTTCGGGCGGGATCTCGACGAAGGCCTCGGGCTGCAGCTCCGCCGTATGCGGCGCCACCCGGCTGATGATGCCGCCGCAATGCAGCTCCGTCAGGCGGTAGGTGGTGAGGATATAGGGGTAGTTCGGGTCCTCCGGCGCGTGCAGTTCGTTGCCGGGGCGCTGCCAGAGATGCGCCGCGGGATTCATCTGGCGGCCGTAGAGCGGGTTGCGGACCGGGCTCTCGATGGGCTCGTAATGCGTCGGCAAAGGCCCGTCCTTCAGGCCGGAAGGCACGAAGAGCATGCACTTGCCGTCGGCCTCCATGATGAAGGGATCGGCACCGCTGAGGGCCTCCATGCCCTTCGGATGCTTGCTCCAGTCCGGTCGGTAGTCGGGGCGCAGATCCTTGGTGAAGTCCGGCACGTCGGTGCCGGTCCATTCGCCTTTCGCCTCGTTCCACCAGATCATCTTCTTGCGCTCGGACCAGGGCCGGCCTTCCGGGTCGGCGGAGGCGCGGTTGTAGAGCGTGCGCCGGTTGGCCGGCCAGGCGAAGGCCCAGTCCGCATGGCTGCCGGGGCCGCCCGGCTTGTCCGGGACGCGGGAGCGGGACTTGTTGACGCCCTCCGCTGGATAGACGCCGCAATACATCCAGCCGCCGCAGGCGGTGGAGCCGTCGTCCTTGAGCTTCTGGAAGGAATCGATCTGCTTGCGGTCGGCCACGGTATAGCCGTTGATCTCGCGCAGCACGGCCTCGGCATCCGGCTCCTGGCGCGGGCCGCGCAGCGGATAATCCCAGGTCAGCGCCTGGATGGCGCGGTCGCGCGGCGCCTTGCTGTCGGCATAGAGCTCCTTCAGCCGCCGGCCGAGGTGATAGATGAACCAGAGGTCGGAGCGGCTGTCGCCCGGTGCCTCGCAGACCACGTCGTGCCACTGCACGAGGCGGCTGGTGTTGGTGACGGTGCCGTCCTTCTCCCCAGCCAGCGCCGTGGGCAGGAAGAAGACTTCGGTGCCGATCTCCTCCGGCCGCACCTCGCCCTTGCGGACGCGATGGCCGTTCTTCCAGAAATTCGCTGTCTCGGTCAGGGCGAAGTCGCGCACCACCATCCATTCCAGACGGGCGAAGCCGCGCTCCACCAGCTCGGAGTTGACGGCGCCCACCGCCGGATTCTGCCCCAGCATGAACTGGCCCTTGATCAGGCCGTCATTCATCGCCAGCGTCATCGGCAGCTGCGAGACATCGCCGGTCAGCTTGGGGACGAACTGGTAGCCCCATTCATTGTCAGCGCGGGATTCCTCGCCGTACCAGGCCTTCAGCAGGCTGATCATGTATTTTGGCAGGTTGTGCCACCAGCCGGTCTCGGGCGTCTCGACCTTCAGGAACTGCTCGAAGGTGGCATGCTCGTGGAAGACGTTGGGCTGCGGCAGATAGGTCGGCAGCATGTTGTAGAGCGTCGGGATATCCGTGCTGCCCTGGATGCTGGTGTGCCCGCGCAGCGCCAGGATGCCGCCGCCGGGGCGCCCGACATTGCCGAGCAGGCCCTGGATGATGGTGGCAGCGCGGATGATCTGCACGCCCACCGTGTGGTGCGTCCAGCCCACCGCGTAGCAGAAGGCGCCGGTGCGGTCGCGGCCGGAGTTGCGCGCCAGCGCATCGGCCACCTTCAGGAAGGTCTCCTTCGGGCAGCCGGTGACGCGCTCGACCATTTCCGGCGTGTAGCGGGCATAGTGCCGGCGCATGATCTGGTAGACGCAGTTCGGGTGCTGCAGCATGCGGTCCTCGGGCGGCGGGCTGTCCGACATGCCCTGGGATTCGCCGTCTCCCTTCCCCTTCGTCTGCACGCGGTGCTCGGCGATGGAGGAAGGCACTACCTTGCCCTTGTACTGCCAGGTGTCGTGCTTGTAGGTGCCGCTCGCCTCCTCGAAGCCGGAGAAGATGCCGTCGCCCTGTTCCGCGTCCTCGTATCCATCCTCGATGATATGCGCGAGGTTTGTGTAGTTCAGCGCGAAGTCGCGGAACCAGAGGTCGTTCTCCAGGATGTGGCGGATGATCCCGCCGAGGAAGGCGATGTCGGAGCCCGAGCGGATCGGCGCGTGGATATCGGCCAGCGCCGAGGTGCGCGTGAAGCGCGGGTCCACGTGAATCACGGTCGCGCCGCGCTGCTTCGCCTCCACCACGAAGCGGAAGGCGATCGGGTGGTTCTCCGCCATGTTGGAGCCCATCACCACGATGCAGTCGGAATTCGCCAGGTCCCAGAGGGACATGGTGGCGGCGCCGCGACCGAAGGAGGTGCCCAAACTGGGCACCGAGGAGGAGTGTCAGATTCTGGCCTGGTTCTCGATGTTCACCATGCCGAGGCCACCGCCGAACAGCTTCTTGATGAGGTAGTTTTCCTCATTGTCCAGCGTGGCGCCGCCGAGGGAGCCCAGCCCCAGCGTCTGGTTGATCACCCGGCCATCCGGCAGGGTTTCGGCGAAGGTCTCGTCGCGTGTCCGCTTGGTGAGGAAGGCGATGCGCTCCATCGCCCAGTCCAGCGGCTTCTGCTCCCAATGGTCCGAATAGGGGGCGCGGTAGAGCACGTGGTTGATGCGCTCGGGGCTGAGCAGCACGCCCAACGTGCCGGCGCCCTTCGGGCAGAGGGTGCCCTGGTTCACCGGGCTGCGCGGATCGCCCTCGATATGGATGGGCTTGCCATTCTTGGCATAGACGAGCTGCGCGCAGCCGACGGCGCAGAAGGGGCAGATGCTGGTTCCCACCGTGTCCGCCTCCTCCAGGCGCGGGCGCAGTGCCCTGGAGGTATGGCTCTTCGCCGCCTCGGACATCACGCTCTGGCCGGCGAGCTGCCGCGGCAGGGACCAGTCGCGCAGGAAACCGGAGACACGGCCGGCAAGGTCGCGACGTATCTTCTTCATCGGCTTCCTCCTCCTGCGCATCGCGCGGCGGCCCCGGAGGAGCGTTCCGGAGAAGCACCGCGTCTCCCGCCTAAGCGAAGAAGGGCACAGGCGGTTGCAGGCCGGCAACCGGGCCGCCCCGCGGCCGCGCTTCACGATCCTGGCATCATACCCAGGCCTGCGCTGCCCTCGCCGACCCCGCCGGTCGGGGTTGTGCAACTTCGGACGCCGCATGGCTTTCCCTTTGCTGCGCATGCAACTCTCCGGGCCGGTCGCGATGAGAACCATGGAAGGTGTCGTCACCATCGTGCAGGAAGGCCGCTTCCAACTCACGGATGATGATGGCGTCTCGCATCTGTTCCTGCTCAGCCACAGGGCGGCGGTGGAGCCGGACCAGCTTCCGCCGCTGCAGCACCATCAGGCGCGGGTGCGCGTGCATTACACGCCGGCAAGGAATCTGATCGGCTTCGTCGCCCATTCGGTGGAACGCTCCGAGATGCCCGCCGCCTGAGGAAACCCGCCATGGACATGCCCGCCCGCGCCGCGGAAGAACCGCAATCCCGCCTCGACAGAATGATCCCGAACGAGTCCGAGCTGACCGCGGGCGTGCGCATCGAGCCCGGCAAGTCTTACGGTTTCTTCACCGACACCACGCTCTGCATCGGTTGCAAGGCCTGCGAAGTGGCCTGCAAGGAATGGAACAACCTGCCCGCCGACAATATCGGGCTGACGGGGCAGAGCTACGACAACACCGGCGCGCTCTCCGCCAATTCCTGGCGGCACGTGAACTTCATCGAGAAGGCCGGCGCCTGCGGCGTGCGCGACAACACGCAGGCGCCCTTCCAGAGCGGCTGGCTGATGATGAGCGACGTGTGCAAGCACTGCCACAACGCGCCCTGCCTGGAGGCCTGCCCCACCGGTGCCCTGTTCCGCACGGAGTTCGACACCGTCGTGGTGCAGCAGGACATCTGCAACGGCTGCGGCTATTGCGTGCCCGCCTGCCCCTTCGGTGTGGTGGACCTCAGCGAACTCGACGGCAAGGCGCACAAATGCACTCTCTGCTATGACCGGCTGAAGGGCGGGTTGGAGCCGGCCTGCGCCAAGGCCTGCCCGACCGACAGCATCCAGTTCGGTGAATTGGAGGACCTGCAGGAGCGCGCGGAGAAGCGGGTCGCGCAGCTGCATGAGCTGGGCGCGGCGAATGCCTATCTCTACGGCGCGCCGGGCAGCCCCGGCGCGACCGGCGATCTCGGCCACCTCAACGCCTTCTTCCTGCTGACCGACCGGCCGGAGACCTACAACCTTCCGCCGGCGCCGACGCGCGCTGCGAACCGAGTCGCGCCCAGTCTGGGCACGGGCCTCGCCGCCATGGCCGGGCTGGCGCTCGCCGCCTTCGCCATTCTCTCGGGCCGCGACTGAGGAGAAGCCGATGTCCGAGCGCCTCGCCAGCGAACTTGGCCCGCAGGAGCAGCCCAGGGTGCCGCCCTCGGCCTCCCAGGCCTCCGCCCCGGGCCGGAGTGCCCATTGGGATGGGCCAACCTATTACGGCCGCCCGCAGCTCAAGGCCGCGCCGTTCAACAACTGGGTGGTGGGGGCCTATATCTTCATCGGCGGCCTGTCCGGCGCGGCGGCGCTGCTCTCCGCCATCGCCGATCGGGCCCGCGGGCACGAGGCGGCGCCGGTGGTGCGGCGCGGGCGCTTCCTCTCCATGCTGGCGCCGACCCTCGGCACCAGCCTGCTGATCTACGACCTGCACACGCCGCAGCGCTTCTACAACATGCTGCGCCTCGTCAAGGGCACGTCGCCGATGTCCCTCGGCAGCTGGATCCTGGTGAGCTTCAGCGCCTTCTCGGCGCTCGGCACCCTGGCGGCCGAGGCAGCGCGCTGGATGCCACGCTTCCCCTGGCTGCGCCGCACCGCGCGCGCCACCCAGCTTCCCGCCGCCGTGGCGGGCGCGGGGATGACGACCTATACGGCGGCCCTGCTCTCCGCAACCTCCACCCCGCTCTGGGCCGCCGCGCCGCAGAGCATGGCGGTGCGCTTCGGCAGTTCCTCCCTCGCCGCCGGCGCCGCCGCGCTCGCCCTGGGCAATACCGGGCGGATGGGTCGCACGCTGGACAAGGTGGCGCTGCTGGCCCTGGCTGCGGAACTTGCCGCCACCTGTGTCTCGCACAACACCTATCGCAGGACAGGCGTCGCGCCGGCACTCAACGGCGAATGGGGCAAGGTGGAGAAGCTGGGCGCGACCGGCCTGGGCACGCTGCTGCCGATGGGGCTCTACGCCGTCTCGCTGGCGCGTGGCCGCTCGCCGATGCTGTCCACCCTGGCGGGCCTCGCCACACTGGCGGGCAGCGCCACGCTCCGCGTCTCCATCATGGCAGCGGGGGATGAGTCGGCGAACCGGCCGGATGTCAGCTTCCGGTTCACCCAGCCGCGCAACCTGCCGAAGCGGTGGTTCCGGCGGTGAAAGGCTGGGGGAATGAATTCCCCCAGGCCCCCTTCTCTTTTCTTCAAGTTTCCCGCGCTGGCGGGAAGCGCCGCGCCAAACTGACAGAAAGAAGATGGGGGTTCGGGGGAATTCCTTCCCCCGACCTTTCTTTTATGGCGGAGGCGGATGGGAATCGAACCCACCACCCGCTCTGAACGGGCCACTGGTTTTGAAGACCAGGAGGGCCACCAGACCCCGATCGCCTCCATCCCCTTCCCTACACCGGCTCAGCCCGGATGCGCCAGCACGCGACGATCCTCGATGCGACGGGTAAAATGGATGGCGTCGAAATGCTCAAGCAGCGGCACGCTGTACTTGCGCGAGATGCCGAGCGCCGCCCCCGCCTCCTTGACCAGCAACCCGGGCGGCTGCGCCAACAGGGGCGCCAGCAGGCGTTGCGCGGCCGCCACGGCATCGCGGTGGAACAGCACCTCCCGCTTCTGCACCCGATCGGGGGCGCGCACGATGATGCCGGCGCGCACCAGCTTCTCCAGCACGCGCCGCGCCTGCGGATCGGGCGCGATAGAACTGGCGTCGGGCGGGCTCAGGCCGCCCTGGCGCAGGGCCTCGGCCAAGCGCGCGGCCAAGGCGGCCTCCTGCCGCGCGTGCGCCTGCTCCTGCGCCGGACGGGGCACCCGCACCGCGCCGCCTTCCTGCCGCAGCGTGCCCGCGGCGACGAGGCGGGCCACCACCTCCTCCAGCACCGCCTCGCCCGCTTCCGGCAGGAGGGCACGCAGCTTGTCGCGCGGCACACTCTCGGCCTGCGCGGCGAGCAGGCGCAGCAGCCGCGCCATCGCCACCTCGAAGGCCTCCCGCGTCACGGCCACACCTCCGCGGGTGACGATCACCGGCAGCGCCTGCAACACCTCGGCCAGCCGCGCCGGCGACAGCGCCGAGAGCCGTGCGAGCCGCCCCAGCGCCACCCCCGCGGCGCCCGCCCGCGCCACTTCCTGCGCCACCACCTGCGGCAGGGTGGCGCCCGCCAGGGCGGCGAGTCGTTCCAGCACCGCCGGCGCGTGGCGCCGCAACCGGGCTGTCTCGGCTTCCAGAATCTCCCCGCCGGCCACGGTCCGCGCCGGCGAGGCGATGCGCAGCACGAAGCGCTCCCGCGCTGGGACGGCAATCGGCGCGGCGCAATGCAGCTGCGCCAGGGCGCTCTCGCCCGGCTCCAGCACCTCACGGTCCAGCAGGCGCAGCCGTGCCTCGACCTCCTGCGTGCCGAGCAGGAGGCGCAGCCGGGTGGTGGTGCGCAGCGGCGGTGCGCTCTCCACCGCGCGCAGTGCCACGCTGAGCCAGGTGGAAGGCGGCAGCGCACCCCGGGTGACGAGCGCCGCACCGCGCGGCACCTGCGCCGTCTCGGCGCCGCGCAGGTTGACCGCCACGCGCTGGCCGGGCTGCGCCACCGCCACACGCGCGCCATGCACCTGTAGGCCGCGCACCCGCAGTTCCATGCCGCCGGGCGCCAGTTCGATCTCGTCGCTGGGCGAGAGCGGGCCGCCCCGCAGCGTACCCGTCACCACGGTGCCATGGCCGGCGATGCTGAAGGCGCGGTCGATCGGCAGATAGGGAAGCCCATCGGCCTTCACCGGCTCGGCCTCCTGCAGCACGGCGCTGATCGCCGCCCGGAGTTCCGCGATCCCTTCCCCCGTCGTGGCGGCGGTGAGGACCGGCGGCGGCCCCTGAAAGCCCGCGCGGGCCGCGAGGGCGGCGGCCTCCCGCGCCACCGCCGCCGCGATCTCCGGCGCCACCAGGTCCGCCTTGCTGATGGCGATGACGGCACGCTTCAGCCCCAGCAGGGCGGCGATGTCCACATGCTCCACGGTCTGCGGCTTGATGCCTTCATTGGCGGCCACCACCAGCAGCACCGCGTTGATGCCGGTGGCGCCCGAGACCATGGTGCGGACGAAGCGCTCATGGCCGGGCATGTCGATGATGTCCACCACCGTCCCCGGATCGGCGCCGAGCGTGAAATGCGCGAAGCCCAGCGCGATGGAGATGCCGCGCTGCTTCTCCTCCGGCAGGCGGTCGGTATCCATGCCGGTCAGGGCACGCACCAGGGCGGTCTTGCCATGGTCCACATGGCCGATGGCGCCGAGCAGCAGGCGGCTCATGCGCCCGCCCTCGCCTGCTGCACGGCGGCGGCGATCTCCGGCAGTTCGGCCTCACTGACGGCCAGCATGTCCAGCAGGAGCCGCCCGCCGGCGATGCGGCCCACCACGGCCGGATGATGGTTCCGCAACCGGCGCGCAGCCTCTTCTGCAGTCAAGCCGGGAATGGCGAGGCTGACAGCTCGGCTGGCGACACCCTCGCCGGGCAGGGCGCCGCCGCCGGCGTAGCCCTCGCTCGGCACGACCTCCGCCTCCGCCACGCCGTCCAACAACGCGGCCAGCCGCTCGGCGCGGCCCTGCAGATCGGCTTCCCTCTGGCCCAGCATGCGCAGGACGGGGAGGCGCGACGGCGCGTCACGATGCAGGCGCAGCGTCGCCTCCAGGGCGGCCAGGGTCATCTTGTCCAACCGCAGCGCCCGCAACAGCGGATGGCGGCGCAAGGGATCGATGGCCGTGCGCCGGCCGACCAGCACACCAGCCTGCGGGCCACCGAGCAGCTTGTCGCCGCTGAAGGCGACGAGATCGGCGCCTGCCGCCAGGGCTTCCGGCACGGTGGGCTCGTGGCGATGGCCCAGCGGACGGAGGTCGGCCAGGGTGCCGCTGCCGAGATCCTCCATCACCAGCAGCCCATGCTCGCGCGCCAGGGCCGCCAGCTCGCCGACCGAAGCCTCGGCGGTGAAGCCGAGGACGCGGAAGTTGCTGCGGTGCACCTTGAGCAGCATGCGCGTCTCGCCAGTGATGGCGGCACGATAATCGGCCAGCCGCGTCTTGTTGGTGCTGCCGACCTCGACGAGCCTCGCACCGCCCTGGCGGATGACATCGGGAATACGGAAGCCGCCGCCGATCTCCACCAGCTCCCCTCGCGAGACGATCACCTCGCCGCCACCCGCCAGCGCGCTCAGCGCCAGCAGCACGGCGGCAGCATTGTTGTTCACCGCGAGTGCCGCCTCGGCGCTGGTCAGCGCGCACAGGAGCGGCTCGACACCCTGGCCGCGCGCACCACGACCGCCCGCCACCAGATCGAATTCCAGGTTGGAATAGCCGCGCGCCGCTTCGGCGGCCGCTTCCACCGCCTCCGCGGCCAGGGGCGCGCGCCCGAGATTGGTGTGCAGCACGATGCCCGAGGCGTTGATGACACGACGCAGCACGGGGCGGCGCCCCTCAAGGAGGCGACGATGCACCTCCGCGATCAGGGCAACAGGTTCCGGCGCCACGCCGCCGCCCCGCAACGTCGCGCGGACGTGATCGAGCGTGGCGCGCAAGGCCGCGGTTACCGCGGGCCGCGAAAACTCCCGGATCAGCGGCTGCGCGTCGGGCATTTCCAGCAATCGCTGCACCTGTGGCAGGGCGCGCAACCCCCGGGCCAGAGTTTCATTCCCGTCCTGCTCCGCTTCCCTGCTCACCATGCCATCCCGCATCCAGATCAGCGCCTGCCTGACCGCAAGAGGACAAGATTCATGGCCGATGTCGAGATCCCCCTCACCGCGCTTGCCCATGGCGGCGGCTGCGGCTGCAAGCTGGCGCCTTCGGTTCTGCAGGCGCTGCTGGCGAAGACGGCGGCCGCACGTGTCTTCCCGGCGCTTCTGGTGGGGACGGAGACGGGCGACGACGCGGCGGTCTACCGGCTGAACGACGAGCAGGCGCTGGTCGCCACGACTGACTTCTTCACGCCCGTGGTGGACGACCCCTGGGATTTCGGCCGCATCGCCGCCACCAATGCGCTGTCGGACGTCTATGCCATGGGCGGCACGCCGATCCTGGCGCTGGCCATTCTCGGCATGCCGCTCGGCAAGCTCGCGCCGGAAGTGGTGCGGCGCATCCTGGCCGGTGGCGCCTCGGTCTGCGCCGACGCCGGCATCCCGGTGGCGGGCGGGCATTCGATCGACAGCCCGGAGCCGATCTATGGCCTCGTCGCCCTCGGCCTGGTGCATCCTGACCGGATCCTGCGCAACAGCGGCGCCCGGGCGGGCGACCGGCTGGTGCTGACCAAGGGCCTCGGCGTCGGCATCTTCAGCGCGGCGCTGAAGCGCGGTGCACTGTCCCCGGACCTGTACCGCGTGATGCTGGCATCGACCACGCAGCTCAACCAGGTGGGCGCCACCCTGCCCGACCTGTCCGGCGTGCATGCGGTGACCGACGTCACCGGCTTCGGGCTGCTCGGCCACACGCTGGAAATGTGCCGCGGCTCCGGCCTCGGCGCGCAACTCCGGCTCGATGCGCTGCCGCTACTGGAAGGCGTGGAGGAATTGGCCCGCGGCGGCTTCAGCACCGGCGCCGCCACGCGCAACTGGGCGAGTTACGGTGACGCGGTAGGCCTGCCGACGGCACTGCCGGAATGGCAACGCGGCCTGCTCTGTGATCCGCAGACCAGCGGTGGGCTGCTCATCGCCGTCGCCCCCGAGGCGGCGCCGGACCTGCTGGCGCGGCTCCGCCGTGAGGGGTATGGCCAGGCGGCAGAGATTGGCGAGATGCGGCACGGGGCTCCGGTAGTGGAACTGACCTGAGCAAGTCGCACTGCGCTCCGGAAGGGTGAGAGGAACACAGAAGCCGCTCTCGCCAGACGGCGTCCTGACGGAACGGAGTAATCCGCAATAGAGCTTCGGAGGCGAGAGCCTAACGCCTCAAGATGCAGAGAGAGAATCTGATCCGGGCAGGCCCAGCCCATCACCCTTTCTGCGGTGATTGGCCCGGGGAGCCGCGAGAGCGGGAAAGCTAGTCGCTTGGGCCGCCATGGCAATTATGCGGGCCGTTTTCCGCAGCCCTGTCAGGACCCTGCGGAGCGCCAGTTGCTTTCTCGTGCGGTGACAGGCGCCGGGCATCGCGAGGGGAAGGCGACCATGTGTGGCATCGTGGGAGCAGTGGGTTGGCAGGCGGCGGCGCCGCGGCTGTTGGAGGCTTTGCGGCGGCTGGAATACCGCGGCTATGACAGTGCGGGCATGGCGACGCTGGTGAATGGCCACATTGAGCGCCGCCGCGCCGAG
>DATMRU010000022.1:0-4111 GCA_035565935.1 Roseomonas sp. | reverse complement strand
GCGGTCCGTCAGGTCGGCGCGGTCGAAGTCGAAGAACACCAGGTAGGTGCGAGCGGGCGCCGGAGCGGCGGCCGGCGCGGGCGCCACGACCGGAACCGGCGCGGGCGGCACCGGCTGGTTGAAGGCGTAGCGGATGCCGATCAGGGCGGAGTGGTTGCTGCCCTGGTCAACCTCGAACTTGCCGCGATTCACGAAGCCGGCCGCGTTGGTCACGCTGCCGTCGAACTTGCTCTGCAACACGCCGGTGTAGCGATACTCGGCGGTGATCGAGAGGCCCGGCACCGACGTGATCGGGAAGGAAAGGCCGGCGATGCCCTGCCACGCGAACTGGCCGGTGGAGTCGTCGATGTAGAGACGGTCGCCGCCGCCCAGGCGGGTGCCCTTGGCGTTCAGATCGGTCCACATATAGCCGACACCGCCACCGATATAGGGCACCACGGCGACCGGCATATTGGGGAACCAGCGCGGCAGCTGGAAGTCGTAGAACAGGTTGGCCATCACGCCGTACTGCTGCAGCGCGCCGTTGATGTTGCCAAAGCCGATGCCGGCGCCCGGCCCCTGGAAGCCACCCAGGCGATCGACATCGTTGTAGCGATAGTTGCCCTCGATCTCGGTCCGGAAGCCGTTGCCGAAGCCGTAGCCGAGTGAGAGGACGCCGACGCCGCCTTCCTCGAAGCCGAGCCTGCCCTGGTTGTTGCGACCCAAGCTGCCGAAGTAGTCGGCGGCGGCGCCCTGGGAGGTCAGGCCGCGCGCGTCGGCGTGGTTCCAGCCGGCGCCGGCGCCGAGATACACGCCGGTCACGGGTTCAGCCGCTGCGGTCGGAAGCCAGCTCGTGGGCGAGTACCAGGAGGAGCTCTGCGCGAAGGCAGCACTCGGCGTGGCAAGGACCGTGGCGGCGAGAAGAATGCGACGAAGCGACATCTGCGTGTTTCCTTAGCAACCCTATTGGTCGGGCGTGGACACAACATTGGCTCTTACACCCGGGTTGCCAGGCCGCTTCAAAGGCGCTGCCCTGCTGTGGCAGAAGTGCCACATTCACCCCGTGATTTTAAGATTTCAGAAAAACAACATCCAATACGAGACTGTTTTTAGGGCAAACATTCAGCTTTCTGCGCCGCACAAGGCCTCCCGGCAGGGGGCCAGAAGGTTGCATCGAATCATCTCTCAAGAAGAAAGTTTGTCATTTCCGAGGGCCTCACTGCGAATTGGGCTCACTCTCCCCTGCAAGCTGCACACGCATGTGATCCGAAGGGTGCGTTGCGACGCGCAACCAGCGCCCGTCCGGTTTGGTGCGCCCGTCAGAAGCCGGCTCCGGGTTCGGCAAGGTAGAGTGCCTCGGCCGGGGTATCCGACCGCCCGAGAACGGCATTCCGGTGCGGAAAACGACCGAAGCGGCGGATCACCCGCCAGTGCCGCCAGGCATAGTCGATGCTGCCGCCCGGCGCCCGATGCGTCGGCTCGTCGCGCAGCCCCTCGAAGAGAGTGACGGAAAGATCCTGGTCGGCCATGGCCTCGGAATGCTCGAAGGGCAGGTAGAGGAACACCCGCGCCGTGGCCGGCAGGGCAAGGTCCTGCCGTTGCTCCAACACCGCCCGGCGGGCGATGGCGCGGGCGTGGGCGTCGCTGGCGAAAGCCTCGCCCTGCCCTCGGAACAGGTTGCGGGGGAACTGGTCCAGCAGCAGCAGCAAGGCCAGGCTGCCCTCGGGGTCGGAGGCCCAGCCGTCGAGCGCACCCTCGCGCGCCGGCGCCACCAGGGCGCCGAACCGATCACGGATGGCGGCATCGAAGACGGCATCGCGCTGGAACCATGCGGGCCGCGCCACCGTGCGCCCATCAGCGAACCAGAAATCGAGGATGTCGTCGGGACGAGGCATGCGGTTCTCGTGATTCCAGGGGGAAGTAAAGAATCACCCTAGCATGGCCCGGGTGGCCGCCCCTCCTCTCAGGCAGGGGGCGGCCGAAGGGCCTTCTCAGGCTGCCGCCCGCCCCGCGATCAGCGTGCGGCAGGCCTCGGCGGCCAGTTCGAAACTGCGCAACCGTGCACCATGATCGAAGATCTGCCCGGTGATCATCACCTCGTCCACCCCGGTCTGCTCGACGAAGCGGGCGATCTCCCGCCGCACCGTCTCCGGCGCGCCGACGGCGGAGCAGGCCAGGCTCTGGTCCACCCCGGCCAGCCGGGCCTGCTGCTGCAAGGCAGCCACATCCTCGGCCGGAGGCGGCAGCTTGCCTGGGGTGCCGCGCCGCAGGTTCAGGAACTGCTGCTGCAACGAGGTGAAGAGCCGCTGCGCCTCGGCATCCGTCTCGGCGGCGAAGACGTTCAGCCCGGCCATGGCATAGGGCTTTTCCAGTCTGGCCGAGGGGCGGAAGCCTTCCCGATAGATCTCCAGCGCCTGCATCATCATCTGCGGCGCGAAATGCGAGGCGAAGGCGAAGGGCAGACCCAGTGCCGCCGCCAGCTGCGCGCTGTAGAGGCTGGAGCCCAGCAGCCAGATCGGGATCTCCATGCCGCCGCCCGGCACGGCCTGCACCGCCTGGCCCGGTTGCACCGGCGCGAACCAGCTCTGCAACTCGACGACGTCATGCGGGAAGCTGTCGGCATCGCCCGACAGGTTGCGGCGCAGGGCGCGGGCGGTGCGCATGTCGGTGCCGGGGGCCCGACCGAGGCCGAGGTCGATGCGGCCGGGGAAGAGGGCGTTCAGCGTGCCGAACTGCTCGGCCACCATCAACGGCGCGTGGTTGGGCAGCATGATGCCGCCCGCGCCGACCCGGATGGTCTGCGTGCCGGCGGCGACATGGCCGATCACCACCGCCGTCGCGGCGCTGGCGATGCCCGGCATGTTGTGGTGCTCGGCCAGCCAGAAGCGGTGATAACCCCAGGCCTCGGCATGCTGCGCCAGGTCGCGCGCGTTGTGGAAGGCGGTGGCAGGCTCGGCACCCTGAGGCACGGGCGCGAGGTCGAGAACGGAATAGCGGAACATGCGCGGAGGTTCTCTCAGAAGGGAATGGGCAGGCAGGCAACCCCGGCGAGGCGGGAAGTGTCCTGCCCGATATGGGGCCGCGGGCGGGCGCGGGCAGGGGGGGTGCTTGGCAGCGGGGTGGTCGAGGCCCCACCTTGCCGGCTGAAGGAGGGCCAGACCCATGACCACCGAGATCGACCCCGCCACCCGCACCGAGCTGGAGGCCGCCGCCTTCCGCCGCCTGGTGGAGCACCTGCGCGAGCGCAGCGATGTGCAGAACATCGACCTGATGAACCTGGCCGGCTTCTGCCGCAACTGCCTCAGCCGCTGGTACCGCGAGGCCGCCGAGGCCCAGGGCATCGCCCTGCCGGACCCGGAGGCGCGCGAGATCATCTACGGCATGCCCTACAAGGAGTGGCAGGCGAAGCATCAGAAGGAGGCGACGGCCGAACAGAAGGCCAAGTTCGCCGCGAGCAATCCGGGGCATTAACCCTCGCCCCGGCTTTGCCGCGACTCCCCGGCCGGGCTATACCGCGCGCCCTGTGCCGGCGGGCGCCTCCCGCGGCAGGACCAGTTGATTTTGGAGTATCCCGATGTCCGACGCGGCGGAAACCCAGGACCAGGACACCGAGGTCGGCGGCATCGCCGCCGACCGGCTGCGCTCGATCATCGAGCGGGTCGAGCGGCTGGAGGAGGAGCGCAAGGCTCTGGCCGACGACATCAAGGACATCTTCGCCGAGGCCAAGTCCGCCGGGTTCGAGGTGAAGGTGATCCGCCAGATCATCCGCATCCGCAAGCAGGAGCCAGCCGAGGTGGAGGAGCAGGAGACGCTGCTCGACCTCTACCGCCGGGCCCTCGGCATGTGAGCCGGGCAGGGGCGGGGCGGCAGCGCCGCGCTGTCCCGGGCCACCCGGCCGGGTGGCTCATCACGCGCCTTGTCCCTCGCATGGCCGGCTGCGACCGGAGCGGGCCGTGCATGGCCTCGCCGACCGGAGCAGCACCTTGCGATCCCCGCTCGTCACGACCCTCGCCACCGTCATCACCCTGTTGGCCGGCTATGCGCTGCTGCAGATGGGCAACACGCTGCAAGGCTCGCTGCTGACGCTCCGTGGCGGGCGGGAGGGCTTTTCCGCCACTGCCATCGGCCTGAT
>DATMRU010000021.1:0-11060 GCA_035565935.1 Roseomonas sp. | reverse complement strand
ATCGCCGGCCAGCACCGTGTCCCAGCGGCGGGGCTGGCCGACTACATCGGCCGCCGTGGCCTCCACCGCCACGCCATTATGTGCGGCGTTCAGCCGGGTCGCGGCGATGGCCAGCGGATCGATCTCCGCCGCCTCCACCCGCGCCGCGCCGGCCCGTGCTGCGGCGATGGCGGCCAGCCCGCCACCGGCCGCGAAATCCAGCACCCGCCGGCCCGCCACCGGAATGGCGCCGTCCAGGATCAGCCGTGCCAGGGCCTGGCTGCCCGGCCAGGCGAAGGCCCAGAAGGGAGGCTCGATATCCCGCTCGGCCAGCCATTCCTCGGTCGCCTGCCAGATCGGGGTGATCTCGGTCGCGAGGTGGAGCTCGATCTCCGGCACCAGGGCGGGACGGGCCAGCGCCGTATGGGCGGCGATGAAGCCGGCCGCGTCCTTCAAAGGCGTCCCGCCAGGAAGGCCAGGGCCACCAGCAGGCCCACCTCGCGGTTGCGCTGGAACAGCCTCAGGCACAGCACCGGGTCATGGATGTCGAGCCGCCCGATCTGCCAGGCCAGCACGGCCGCCGGCGCCAGCATGGCGGGCCAGAACCACGGCCCCGCCCCGCCCAGCGCGCCGGCCACCAGCATCAGCGCCACCATGCCGGCATAGCAGAAGGCCAGGAAGGGTCGGGTGCGCTCCCCGAAGCGGCGGGCGGTGCTGCGCACGCCGACCAGCGCGTCGTCCTCGCGGTCCTGATGGGCGTAGATGGTGTCGTAGCCCAGGATCCAGAGGAAGGCGGCGGCATAGAGCGCCAGCGCCGCGCCATCCAGCCGCCCGGTTGCCGCTGCGTAGCCCATCGGCGCGCCCCAGGAGAAGGTCAGGCCGAGCACCGCCTGCGGGAAGTCTGTCACCCGCTTGGCCAGGGGATAGAGCACGATGGGCACCAGCGAGATCACGCCCAGCAGCCAGCAGAGCGGGTCGAGTTGCAGCAGGATGGCCAGCCCGATCAGCATGAGCACGCCGATGAAGGCCAGCGCCTGCCTCGGCCGCACCGCGCCAGAAGCCAGCGGCCGCCCGGCGGTGCGCGTCACCTTGCGGTCGAGGTCGCGGTCCCAGAGGTCGTTCACCACGCAGCCGGCGCCGCGCATCACGACGGAGCCGAGGCCGAAGAGCAGGATGAGCCGCACCCCCTCCGCCCAGCCCGGCGCGGCCATGGCGAAGGCCCAGAGGGCGGGGAGGAAGAGCAGCCAGGAGCCGATCGGCCGGTCGAGCCGCATCAGCAGGGCATAGGGACGCCAGCCCTCGGGGAGTTGCGCGACCCAGCCGCGCGCGCGGATATCGGTATGCGGAATCACCCCTCCATTAGCCCTGTCGGAGTGCCCGATGTCCATCCCACGCCTCTATGTCGAGGCCGATCTCAGCGAAGGGGCCGAGGCCCCCGCCCTGCCCGGCCAGGGCCACTACCTCGGCCAGGTGATGCGCAAGCGCGAGGGCGACGCGGTCCTGCTGTTCAACGGCCGGGACGGCGAGTGGCAGGCCCGCATCGGCGCGCTTCGCAAGGACCGCGCCACCTTCCTCCCCGAGACGCGGACCCGCCCGCAGCAGCCCGGCCCCGACCTGCGCCTGCTGCTCGCCCCCGTGAAGCGGGACGCGATGGATTGGATCGTCGAGAAGGCCACCGAGCTGGGCGTCCGGCGAATCCAGCCGGTCTTCACCACCCGCTGCGTGGTGGGGCGGGTGAATGGCGAGCGGCTCGCCAGCATCGCCCGCGAAGCCGCCGAGCAGTGCGAGCGGCTCGACCTGCCCGAGATCGCCCCGCCGCTCGACCTGCACGCCGCGCTGGATGCCTGGGACGGCGCCCCCCTGCTGGTTGGCGATGCCCGCGGCAAAGCACCACCCGTCAGCGTGGTTCTCGCCGGGCGGTCGCTGCCGATCGGACTTCTGGTCGGGCCCGAGGGCGGTTTCACAGGGCCGGAGCTTGACGCGGTGCGCCGGCGCCCCTTTGTTTCACCGGCCGCGCTCGGCCCCCGGATTCTGCGGGCGGAGACGGCAGCGGTTGCGGGCCTCGCCGTGCTCCAAGCATTGGCGGGGGACTGGGCCGCTCCCACCTGAGTCCCTGAACCGCGCCGGGCCACCGCCCGTGCGGGTGCGCACGGAAGGTTACGATGTCCAATCCCGGCGAGGCCGATCTCACGCCGATCACATCCGTGCGGCAGCTGGCCGAGTGGTTCGCCAAAGGCAGCAAGCCCCGTTCCGCCTGGCGGATCGGCGTGGAGCACGAGAAATTCGGCTTCCGCCGCGGTGACCTCTCGCCGCCGCCCTACGAGCCGCGTGGCATCCGCGCCATGCTGGAGGGGCTGCAGGCGCATGGCTGGGCGCCCATCCTGGACGACGGCAAGCCTATCGGGCTGAAGCGCGGCGAGGCCTCGATCAGCCTGGAGCCGGGCGGGCAGTTCGAGTTGTCGGGCGCCCCCCTGGCCGAGCTGCACGCCGTCGCCGCCGAGTTGGAGAACCACATCGCCGAGGTGCGCGCCGTGGCCGGGCCGCTCGATCTCGGCTTCGCCCCGCTCGGCTTCCACCCGCTGGCGACGCGGGAGCAGATGCCCTGGATGCCCAAGGGCCGCTACACCATCATGCGCAACTACATGCCCCGCGTCGGGCGCATGGGGCTCGACATGATGCTGCGCACCTGCACCGTGCAGGTGAACCTCGACTTCGGCGACGAGGCCGACATGGTGGAGAAGCTGCGCGTCAGCCTGGCGCTGCAGCCGCTGGCCACCGCCCTCTTCGCCAATTCCCCCTTCCTGGAGGGCCGCCCCAACGGGCTTCGCACGCTGCGCGGCCGCGTCTGGACCGAGACCGACCCCGACCGCACCGGCATCCCCGCCGTGGCCTTCGAACCCGGCTTCGGCTTCGAGCGCTTCGCCGAGCATGTGCTCGACGTGCCCATGTATTTCATTATGCGCGAGGGGAAGTGGATCGACGCCACCGGCATCACCTTCCGGCAGTTCATGATGAGCGGCCTGCCCGGGCATCCCGGCGTCACCGCCAGCATGGGCGACTGGGCCGACCACGTCACCACCGTCTTCACCGATGTACGCCTGAAGCGCTTTCTGGAGATGCGCGGCGCCGATGCCGGCAGCCCCGAGATGATGCTCGCCCTGCCCGCCTTCTGGATCGGTCTGCTCTATGACGACGCGGCGCAGAAGGCGGCGCTCGCCCTGGTGCGGGGCTGGACGGTCCCCGAGCTGCAGGCCCTGCGGACGGCGGTGCCGGAGGGTGCCCTGACCATCCCCTTCCATGGCCGACCGCTGCGCGAATGGGGCCGCGAGGCGGTGGCCATTGCGCGCGACGGGCTGCGCTCCCGCGGCCTGGGCGAGGAGCGCTATCTGGCACCGCTGGAGGCCATGCTGGAGAGCGGCGAGACCCAGGCCGACCGCTGGCTGCGCCGCTGCGCCACGGTCTGGGGCGGCGACGTCTCGCGCATCATGGCCGAAGCAGCGATCTGACCCGGTTCCGGCGCGACGGGCCTTTCCCTGCGCGCCGGACCTCGCCTCAGGCCACCCACGAGCGGCTGGTGACCCCGAGGCCGGCGGCGCGCGCGGCGATCTCCACCGCGCCCGCCGCATCGGGCACGATGCCCTGCAGCACCACGTCGTCGCCCTCGCTCAGCAGCACCTTGATGCCCTCCGAGTCGCGCTGGAGCAGGATGGCCCTGTCCTCCTCCTCCCAGCGCACCGGGTTCAGCAGCAGCGTCACCTCGCCGGAAAAGTTAACGTGCGGGAACACGCTCCAATGGCCGGGCAGGGCACGGGTCCGGGTGGTGATCTCGACAATATCCTGCTCAGTCAGGCCGGCATGGTCAGGAAAATCGCACATTCTGTGCCGCTCCGGGGCGAGGCGTGATCCATTCGATACCGGGGATCATGGCCGCCAATCGTAAATAACTCTTAAAGAAGGTGACCACTTCACGAAAAAATGCCCTAACAACGCGCCGGCTGCCGCAGCCTGCCGCCGCTAGCCGCGCCATCCTGCGGGAACACGATCCCGCCGCTGGCGTTTCCACACCTGCCACCCCACATCCGGGCTCCGCCTTCCGGTAAGCACCGCATGAACCTGATCACCCCCGCCGCCACGCCCTTCCTGCCGACCAAGCGCCCCGCCCCGCCGCCGACCCGGCGGCTGCAGGTCGTCTCGCCCTATGAGCCGGCGGGCGACCAGCCTACCGCCATCGCGCAACTGGTAGAGGGGCTGAAGCAGGGCGAGCGGGATCAGGTGCTGCTCGGCGTCACCGGCTCCGGCAAGACCTTCACCATGGCCAAGGTCATCGAGTCGGTGCAGCGGCCGACGCTGATCCTGGCGCCGAACAAGACCCTGGCGGCGCAGCTCTATGGCGAGATGAAGTCCTTCTTCCCCGATAACGCGGTGGAGTACTTCGTCAGCTACTACGACTACTACCAGCCGGAAGCCTATGTCCCGCGCTCCGACACCTATATCGAGAAGGACGCGCAGATCAACGAGCAGATCGACCGCATGCGGCACAGCGCCACCCAGGCGCTGCTGGAGCGCAACGACGTCATCATCGTCGCCTCCGTCTCCTGCATCTACGGCATCGGCTCGGTCGAGCTCTATTCCAACATGGTCATCAAGCTGCAGCTCGGTGGGCGCATCCAGCGCGACCAGCTGCTCAAGGCCCTGGTGGAGCAGCAGTACCGCCGCAACGACGCCGGCTTCCAGCGCGGCACCTTCCGCGTGCGCGGCGAGACGGTGGATGTCTGGCCCTCCCACCTGGAGGACCGCGCCTGGCGCGTCTCCCTCTTTGGCGACGAGATCGACAGCCTCCGCGAATTCGATCCCCTCACGGGCGAGATCGCCGGCGAGATGGAGAACATCGCCATCTACGCCAACAGCCACTACGTCACGCCCCGCCCCACCCTTCTCCAGGCGATCCGCGACATCCGCGTCGAACTGAAGCAGCAGCTGGAGAAGCTGAACGCCGAGGGCAAGCTGCTGGAGGCGCAGCGCCTGGAGCAGCGCACCACCTTCGATCTGGAGATGATGGAGACCACCGGCTCCTGCAAAGGCATCGAGAACTACTCGCGCTACCTTTCGGGCCGCGGCCCCGGCCAGCCGCCGCCGACGCTCTTCGAGTATCTGCCCGAGAACGCCCTCCTCATCGTCGATGAGAGTCACGTCACCGTGCCGCAGATCGGGGGCATGTATCGCGGCGACTTCGCGCGCAAGTCGATCCTCGCCGAGTTCGGCTTCCGCCTGCCCTCCTGCATGGATAACCGCCCGCTGAAATTCGAGGAGTGGGAAAGCTTCCGCCCTGACACGCTCTTCGTCAGCGCCACGCCGGGCTCCTGGGAGATGGAGCGCACCGGCGGCACCTTCGCCGAGCAGGTGATCCGCCCCACCGGCCTGACCGATCCGGTCTGCGAGATCCGCCCTGTCGAGGGCCAGGTGGATGATCTGCTCGCCGAATGTCGCGACGTCATGGCCAAGGGCGGCCGCGTGCTGGTGACCACCCTCACCAAGCGCATGGCCGAGGACCTCACCGAGTACATGACCGAGGCCGGCATCAAGGTCCGCTACCTGCACTCCGACGTGGACACGCTGGAGCGCATCGAGATCATCCGCGACCTGCGCAAGGGCGTCTTCGACGTGCTGGTCGGCATCAACCTGCTGCGCGAGGGGCTGGACATCCCCGAATGCGCCCTGGTCGCCATTCTCGATGCCGACAAGGAAGGCTTCCTGCGCTCCACCACCTCGCTGATCCAGACTATCGGCCGCGCCGCGCGCAACGCCGAGGGCCGCGTGGTGCTCTACGCCGACCGCATGACCAACAGCCTGCGCCACGCGCTGGAGGAAACCGAGCGCCGCCGCACCAAGCAGCAGGAATGGAACGCGGCGCATGGCATCACGCCGCAGACCATCCAGCGGCAGATCAGTGACGTCCTGCAATCCGTCTATGAGCAGGACTACGTCACTGTCGCCCCCACCGGCGCCGAGGAGGCCGGCCCCGCCGAATTCGTCGGCAAGGACCTGCGCGCCTCGATCGCCGAGCTGGAGCGCAAGATGCGCGCCGCCGCCGCCGACCTCGAATTCGAGACCGCCGCCCGGTTGCGCGACGAGATCAAGCGCCTGGAAGCCCTCGAACTCGGCCTCGACACGCCGCTGGAGCCGAACCGCGCCGGGCGCTCCATGCAGCCGGCCGCCCCCAAGAAGGACTGGAAGCCGAAGCCGCTCGGACCGGGCGGCGGCGGGTACGATCCGGCGAAGAAGAAGGGCGGGCGGCGCAAGCGCTGACCTCCCGGGGAGGGCGCCGCCCTCCCTGGACCGCCGTCCGTTGGGGCGGATCAGACCCCTGCGCCGCTGGCCATCCTCACCCCTCGTCATTGGGGATGTTCAGCACATGGCCGCACGCCTTGCAGTGCACGGCATCGGAATCGTGCCGCTGGAGCCCGCATTGCGGGCAGGGGTAGCGCACCTTGCCCCCCGGGCGGAACACGGCCTGCGCCAGACGCAGGAACAGGGTGATCCCGACGATCATCATGGCCACCGAGATCAGCTCGCCACTGGTGCTGCCAATGAGGGTGACGTCGCCGAAGCCGGTGGTGGAGACGGCAAAGCCCCTGGGCCATCACCGGCGCCGGGCTTTCCTCGAACGCGCGCGGCCGGCGCGGGGCCATGCCGGCGTCCGGGTCCGGCATGAAGGGCAGCTTGCTCTGCAGGTGCCGCTCCAGGCGCAGGCCGATGGCCAGCGAGGTCAGCATCGGGTTCGACATGCCGGCGGTCGGGAAGGTCGAGCTGCCGGCATAGAAGCCGTTGCTGAGTCCGTGGATGCGGCAGTTCCGATCCACCACGCCTTCCTTCGGAGTCAGGCTCATCCGCGTGGCGCCAAGATGATGCGCCCCGTGGCCGACGATCCAGTCCGACGCTGCAGGGCCAGCTCGGCTACCTTTACCTCACCCGCGGCTACTGATCCGGCGTTCCGGTCTCCCCTTCATGGAAGGCCGGCGCTTCCTCCGCGGCCGGCTGTGCGAGCAGGGCGCGCAGCCTCTCCACCTCCGCCGCCACCGCGGCCTCGGCCTGCACCTGCATCCGGCGATAGGCCGCCAGCACCTCCGCGCCGAGCGGCGTCAGCCGCGCCCCGCCGCCGCCGCCACCGCCGCGCGAGGCCTGCACCAGTGGCCGGCCGAAGCCCACCTCCAGCTCGCTGAGCAGCCGCCAGGCGCGCGCGTAGGACATGCCGAGTCGCCGACCGGCGGCGCTGATCGAGCCTTCCTGCCCCACGGCCTCCAGCAGGTCCGCCTTGCCCGGGCCGAGCCGGGCATTCTCCCCGACCGTCACGCGCAGATGCGCCACCAGCCGTTCCCGAGCCTCCGCCATCGGGGAAGCAAAGCACGAGGTGGCGGGTGATTCCAGGCTTGCCGTTATATCCGCAGGAACATAACGTCCCCAGCCATGCAACGCCGCACCCTGCTCGCCGCCCTGCTCTCCGCGCCCGTGGCGGCCCCCGCCCTGCCCCGCCCCGCGCGCGCGCAGGCGCCTCTCACGATCTTCGCAGCCGCCAGCCTGCAGGATGCGATGCGCGCGCAGGCCGAGGCCTGGCAGGCGGCCGGCCACCCCGCGCCGCGCATGTCCTTCGCCTCCTCCTCCACCCTGGCGCGGCAGATCGAGCAGGGCGCTCCAGCCGATCTCTTCGCCTCCGCCGACGAGCAGTGGATGGACTACCTGGCGCAGCGAAACCTCATCATGCCCGAGACCCGCCGCGCCACCCTCGGCAACAGCCTCGTGCTGGTGGCCCCGCCCGATCAGGCGGAGCCGGTCGAGCTGGGCAAGGGCACCGATCTCCTTGCCCGCCTCGGCCCGGATGGGCGGCTGGCGGTGGGCGATCCGGCGCATGTCCCCGCCGGCATCTATGCCAGGCAGGCGCTGACCTCGCTCGGGCTGTGGCAGGCGGTGGAGTCCCGCCTCGCCCGCGCCGACAACGTGCGCGCCGCCCTGCTGCTGGTCGAGCGCGGCGAGACGCCGCTCGGCATCGTCTATGGCACCGACGCGCGCGTGGCGAAGGTGGCGGTGGTCGGCACCTTCCCCGCCGACAGCCACCCGACGATCACCTATCCCTTCGCCCTGACCCGCCTCGCCAAGGGAAAGCCCCAGGCCGATGCGCTGCTGGACTTCCTGACTGGCCCCGGAGCCGCCCCACGCTGGCGGAAGTTCGGCTTCATCCTGGCGGGCTGAGGGTGCGGGCTGCCGAAAAGGCTGGGGGGAAAGAATTCCCCCCAGGCCCCCCATCTTCTTTCTTCAAGTCCCAGTGCTCGCGGCCAGCACAACGCCAAACTGACAAAAAGAAGATGGGGGCCCGGGGGAATTCCTTCCCCCGGACTTTTTTCCCCGCATGACGCTGACGCCCGAGGAATGGCAGGCCGTCCGCCTGTCGCTGACCGTCTCGCTGCGCGCGGTCGCCGTGTCGCTACCGCTGGCCACTCTCATGGCGCTGCTGCTGGCGCGCGGCCGCTTTCCCGGCCGCACCCTGCTGGATGCCATCGTGCACCTGCCGCTGGTGGTGCCACCGGTGGTCACCGGCTGGGCGCTGCTGTTGCTCTTCGGCCTGCGCGGCCCACTTGGTGCGCCCTTGTTCGAGTGGTTCGGCATCCGCCTCGCCTTCACCAGCGAGGGCGCCGCCCTGGCCACGGGCGTGATGACCTTCCCACTGATCGTCCGCGCCATCCGGCTTTCGCTGGAGGGGCTCGACCACGGCCTGGAGGATGCCGCCGCCACCCTCGGTGCCGGCCGGCTGGACCGCTTCCTCACCGTCACCCTGCCGCTGATGGCGCCCGGCATCCTCGCCGGCGGGGTGGTGGCCTTCGCCGCCGGGCTGGGCGAGTTCGGCGCCGTCATCACCTTCGCCTCCAACGTCCCGGGGGAAACGCAGACCCTGCCGCTGGCCATCTACAGCGCCACGCAGAGTCCCGGTGGCGAGGTGGTGGCGGCGCGGCTGGCGGCCATCTCCTTCGTCCTCGCCATCCTGGGCCTGCTGGCCTCGGATGTGCTGGCACGCTGGCTGGCCCGCCGCCTGGGGCGCGGCTGATGCTGGAAGTGGCGCTGCGGCACCGTTTCCCCGGCGCCGCCGGCTTCAGCCTGGAGGCCGCCTTCGCCGCCCCGGCACCGGGCGTGACGGTGCTGTTCGGCGCCTCCGGCAGCGGCAAGTCGAGCATCCTGGCGGCGGTGGCCGGGCTGCTGCGGCCGGCCGAGGGCCGCATCGCGCTGGACGGACGGGCGCTGACCGACACCGCCGCCGGCTGCTTCCTGCCGCCCGAGGCGCGGCGCTGCGCCGTCGTCTTCCAGGAGGGCCGGCTCTTCCCGCACCGCTCGGTGGAGGGCAATCTGCGCTACGGCCTGCGGCGGGCACCGCGCGGCGCTGAGGGGCCGGGCTTCGAGGAGGTGGTGGCGCTACTCGGCCTCGCCCCGCTGCTGGCACGCCGCCCCGGCCGCCTGTCCGGCGGCGAGAAGCAGCGTGTCGCGCTCGGCCGCGCCCTGCTCGCCCGCCCCGCCCTGCTGCTGCTCGACGAACCGCTGGCCGCGCTCGACATGCCGCGCCGCACCGAGATCCTGCCCTTCCTGGAAGCCCTGCGCGACACTGGCCGGCTGCCGATGCTCTACGTCACCCACGCCATCGAGGAGGCCGACCGCCTGGCCGATACGCTGGTGCTGCTGGAGGGCGGCCGCGTGCAGGCCGCCGGCCCGCTGGAGGCGCTGACCACCCGCACCGACCTACCGCTGCTCGCCGCCCGGCGCGACGCCGGCGTGGTGCTGACCTGCCGGGTCGAGGGGCAGGAGCACGGCCTGTCCCGCCTCGCCTTCCCCGGCGGCGCGCTGCTCGTGCCGGCCGCCGGGGATGCGCCGCCCGGCCACCACGTCCGGCTGCGGGTGCGGGCGCGTGACGTCATAGTGGCGCGCGGCGCCCCTCAGGCGCTCTCCACCGATAATGCGCTGCCCGCCGTGCTGCAGGCCATCGAGCCCGCCGGCGAGCGCGAATGCTTCCTGCGCCTCGGTCTCGGCCCCAGCACCCTGCTCGCCCGCGTCACACGGGAGGCGGTGCAGCGCCTGGCGCTGCACCCGGGCGAGACGGTGACGGCGCTGGTCAACACGGTGGGCGGCGAGCGGGGCTAGTGTCATGCCCGCGAAGTTCGCTGCACTTGCCACGGACGAAGCGGACCAGCAGGCCACTGAAAACAAAGGCGAGTGTCCGGATGACGAAATCCGCAGGACTTCGAAATCAGGGCACTCGAGCAGAAACCGGCCATTGCGGGGTCCTCCGTTCGGAGCCGATATTCCAGGCGCTCAACCCGTACAGCCTTGAAGCGTTGGCACCGCGCGAGCAACGCCCCTCCTGCCGGCCGCCCGGTATGAGGATTTCATCCTCGATTCCGCTTTGTTAGAGATGGCCTCATGCCCTCTGCCGATGTGATGACCGTTTCCCTGGCCCCGGAATTGCGCCGCTTCATCGAGGCTCCGGTGGCGTCCGGGCGGTATCAGACGGCCAGTGAGATGGTCCGGGCCAGCCTGCGGCTGCTGACCAAGGCGGACCCGCTCCGGCCAATCGGGCAGCCCGGGGAGCCGGTCCATGGGGCTCCCGAGGAAGCTTGCCCCAGGTGACCGCGCGGGACGAAGGGCGCCCTTGGACCGAAGCCGAGCGCCTCGCGGCCCTCGACCGCTACGCCATCCTCGACACCCCGCCGGAGCCGGGCTTCGACGACCTTGCCCGCCTTGCCGCCGACCTGCTCGAAGCTCCCATCGCCGCGGTGAACCTGATCGCCGGGAACCGACAGTGGTTCAAGGCCGAGGTCGGCCTGGGCGTGCGGGAGATGCCACTCGACAATTCCACCTGTGCCCGGGTCATGCTGCAGCCGGGCGAACTGGTCATCCCGGACCTCCTGGAGGACCCCCGCTTCGGCTGCAATCCGCTGGTCACCGCCGGGCCCGGCCTCCGCTTCTATGCGGGCGCGCTGCTGGAAACCGCGGAGGGGCTGCCGCTCGGCACGCTGTGCGTCCTCGACACCAGGCCCCGGCCGCAG